>NZ_LQPI01000072.1 GCF_002101775.1 Mycolicibacter nonchromogenicus
GGTCATGGCGGGGGAAGGCTCGGTGGGGGACATAGCGGGGGACATAGCAGCGGATACAGCGAAAGGGAAGCGGCGTGAGCAAGACGGTCGAGCAGCGTGGACTGTGGTTCGAGGAATACGAGATCGGCACCATCTACGCCCACCGTCCCGGGCGCACCATCACCGAAGCGGACAACGTGCTGTTCACCACGCTGACCATGAACACTCAATCGCTGCATCTGGATGCGGCGTGGGCCGCCCAGCAACCGGGCTTCCGCGGTGAGCGCCTGGTGAATTCGATGTTCACCCTCTCCACGCTGGTGGGCCTGTCGGTGGCGCAGCTGACGCTGGGCACCATCGTGGCCAACCTGGGCTTCTCGGAGGTGTCGTTCCCCAAGCCGGTCTTTCACGGCGACACGCTGTACGCCGAGACCGTCTGCACCGACAAGCGGGAGTCCAAGAGTCGCCCCGGCGAGGGCATCGTGACGCTGGAGCACATCGGGCGTAACCAGCACGGCGACATCGTCGCCCGCGCGGTCCGTACCACGCTGGTGCGCAAGCGGCCCGCGGAGGACGCGCGATGAACAGCGTCGGACCGGCCTGGTTGTTCTGCCCCGCGGATCGCCCGGAGCGCTACGGCAAAGCGGCCGCGGTCGCCGACGTGGTGATCCTGGACCTGGAAGACGGTGTGGCCGCAGCGGATCGGCCCGCCGCACGCGAGGCGCTGCGCAGCACGCCGCTGGATCCGGAGCGGACCGTGGTGCGGGTGAACCCCGCCGGAACCGAGGATCAGGCCCGTGACTTGGAGGCCCTGGCCGACACCGCCTACACCACGGTGATGCTGGCCAAGACCGAATCCGCCGCACAGGTCGCCGCGCTGGCGCCCCGGGAGGTGGTGGCGCTGATCGAGACCCCACGCGGCGCGGTGTTCTGCGCCGAGATCGCCGCCGCGGAGCAGTGCGTCGCGATGATGTGGGGCGCCGAGGATCTGGTCGCCGCCATGGGTGGCGGTTCCAGCCGCCACGCCGACGGCCGGTATCGCGACGTGGCCCGCCACGTGCGCTCGAGTGTCCTGTTGGCGGCGTCGACTTTCGGCCGGGCCGCTTTGGACGCGGTCTATCTCAACATCGGCGACCTCGACGGCCTCCGAGCCGAAGCGCTCGATGGCGCCGCGGTCGGATTCGCTGCTACGGTGTGCATCCACCCGAGCCAGATCGCGGTGGTCCGCGACGCCTATCGGCCCGCCCCGGAACGGGTGGACTGGGCGCGCAGGGTGCTCGCCGCGGCGCAGACCGAACGTGGGGTGTTCGCGTTCGAAGGACAGATGGTCGACTCCCCAGTGCTACGGCACGCCGAAGCCATTCTGCGGCGAGCGGATTGACGCACCAGGAGGACTGACAGCGCATGCGCATCACCCAGATCATCGAGACACCGGTGCGCCTGCGTGGCGAGGTCGCCAACGCCTTAGTGGATTTCTCCCGGCACACGGTCTCATTGGTTGCGGTGGTCAGCGACCAGATCCGCGACGGGAAGCCGGTGACCGGCGTCGCGTTCAACTCGATCGGCCGATTCGCCCAGAGCGGCATCCTGGCCGACCGGATGATCCCGCGAGTGCTGCGCGCGCAGCCCGACTCACTGCTCGACGACGCCGGCCGGATCGATCCCGCGCGGGTGCTGGGCGCTGCGCTGGCCGACGAGAAGCCCGGCGGGCATGGCGACCGGGCCGGCGCCGCGGCCGCACTGGAGCTGGCGTGCTGGGACCTCAACGCCAAACTCGCCGACGAGCCCGCCTACCGCACCATCGCTGACTACTTTCACCGCGACGCCGTCAGGACCGCCGTCCCGGTGTATGCCGCCGGCGGTTACTACTACCCGGGCGACGACACGAAAGCCGCCCTGGACCGGCTGCGCAGCGAGATCCGCGGCTATCTCGATCTGGGCTACGACGCGGTCAAGATGAAGATCGGCGGCGCCTCGACGAGCGAGGACCTGGCCCGCATCGAGACCGTGATCGACATCGTCGGCAGCGGGGCCCGCGTCGCCGTCGACGCCAATGGCAGGTTCGACGAGGCTGCCGCGGTGCAGTGGGCGCAGGTGCTGAGCCCCTATGGACTGCGCTGGTACGAAGAGCCGGGCGACCCACTCGACTTCGCCCTCAATGCCGCGGTGATCGCGGCCTACGACGGCGCCATCGCCACCGGCGAGAACCTGTTCTCGGTGCGCGATGCCACCAACCTGGTTCGCTACGCCGGCATGCGGCCGGGCAGCGACATCTTCCAGATGGATGCCGGGCTCAGCTACGGGCTGACCGAATACGCCCGGATGATCGAGATGCTGGAGCGGCACGGGTTTGACCGGCGCTTCGCCTTCCCGCACGGCGGGCATCTGATCAATCTGCACATCGTGGTCGCGCTGGGCCTGGGCGGCTGCGAGTCCTATCCCGGAGTGTTCGCTCCGTTCGGTGGTTACGCACCCGGTTGTGTGCTGGCCGAGGGAACCATCGCGCCCACCGACGCAGCGGGATTCGGGCTGGAGTGCAAGCCCGACCTGGCCGCGGTGATCGCCGACCTGGTGGGATGAACAGATGAAGATCGCGATCATCGGCTGCGGCGCTATGGGTTCCATCTATGCCGCCCGATTGGCTGCGGCCGGAAACGACGTGCTGGCCATCGACCGGTCGAGTGCGCACATCGACGCCATCGCCGCCAACGGCCTGCGGATCAGCGGACCGCAGCCAGACCAGGTGGTTCCCATGCGCGCGGCCACCACGGCGCCGGCCGAGCCGATGGATCTGGTGGTGCTGGCGGTCAAGGCCGCCGACGTGGCCACCGGGGCCGAGCAGGCACTGCCGCTGCTCGGCGAGGACACGCCGGTGTTGACCATTCAGAACGGACTCGGGTCGGCCGACGTCGTTGCCGACATCGTCGGCGGGGCGCGGGTGGCGGTGGGTATCGCCAGTGGATTCGGAGCCTCGCGTCCCGCCCCGGGGCATGTGCACCACAACGCGATGCGTGCAGTCCGGTTCGGCGCCTATGCGGCGCTGCCGTTTTCGACCGTCGAGCAGATCGCTCAAGTGTGGTCGGCGGCGGGATTCGACGCCGCCGCGGTTGCCGACATCGCAGCGATGCAGTGGGAGAAGTTGATCTGCAACGCGGCCTACAGTGCGCCGTGTGCGCTGACCGGTATGACGGTGGGCCAGGTCATGGACGACGCGGATATGGGACCGGTCAGCCGAGCCACCGCAACCGAGGCCTGGATGGTGGCCCGCGCCGCCGGAATCGGTATCGACGTCGCAGACCCGGTGGAACATGTCCGGGCTTTCGGTGCGCAGATGCCCAACGCCAAACCGTCTGCGCTGTTGGATCATCTGGCCCGTCGAGTCAGCGAGATCGACGTCATCAACGGTGCCGTGGTGCGCACGGCCGCGCAGGTGGGCGAGCAGGCCCCCGTGAACGCCACGCTGACAGCACTGGTCAAAGCGGTTGAACGCCAGTGGAAAACCTCGTAGGGCTGTTCTCACAAGACACCGTTGACTAATTACGTTACGTAATGTAACTGTTTAGAGGGTGAGCTGCCGACAGCGAACGCCACAGTGAGTCAGACCCCGGCCGGTCGCGGACGCCCACGCGATCCGCGCACCGAACAGGCCATCACCGAAGCCGCCCGCCGGCTGCTGGCCCGCGACGGCTACGACCAGGTGTCCATCGAGGCGATCGCCCGCGAAGCAGACGTCAGCCGCCCCACCGTCTACCGACGCTGGCCGTCGAAGACCCATCTGGTGTTCGACGCGGTCTTCGGTGCCGCCGAGGCCGGTGACGTGCTGGGCAGCTCCGGAGACTTCGAAGCAGACCTGCGCCACTTCGTGGCCGGCGTGTTCGAGTTCTGGCGCGCACCGGACGTGGCTGCCGCAGCATTGGGCATCCTGGCCGATCGCCACCGGGATCCTGAGCTGTTCATCCGCACCCAACAGCTGCTCGACGAAACGACCCGCACCGCGTTCGGTGAGCTGGTCCGCGCCGGCATCGACCAAGGCGTGCTCGATGCCGACATCGATATCGAGATCGCCTATGACGCCCTGGTCGGCACCAGCTTCTACGTCACCCAAGTGCTGGCCACCGACACCGTCGAGGCCGCCGCCGACAGGCTGTGCTCCCTGCTGCTGCAGGGGATGAGAAAGAGGGAGAACCGCGATGAGTGACGAGTTGTCGGATGCGTTCGGCGACCTGCTCGACGAGGTCCGTGCCGTCGAGCAGCGTCTGCTTAGCGCCGATCCGCCGCTGGAGGAGGCCGACATCCTCGACGGCTACCGATGGGCGTTGAGCCTGCTGCGCGTCGCCTCGGAGGCCTACATCTGGGGCGATGCGGACAAGCCGATCCTGGTCGACGTGATCGGCCCGTACCTGAAATGGGGCGGGGACAACTCCGATGCCTTCTACCAACTGGCGCCGATCGACCCGAGTCGCAGCTACCGGGTCACCGGCAACCGCGGCGGTGCGGTCTATCTGTCCATGACCGTCTACGGTGGCCCCGATGACGGGCGCTACAGCGACCGCATCATCGACACCATCAACGATCGCGACCTGGCTCCGGACGACGACGGCAACTTCGAGTTCATCATCAGTGCGCAAGAGCAGCAGGGCAACTGGCTCAAACTGGAGCCCGACGCCGTATTCATCCTGACCCGCGACTACTTCACCGACCCCGACACCGATCGGCGCGTGCGGTGGAACATCGAGGCACTCGACGACACTCCGCGGCGGCCCGACAGCCGGGCTGACCTGAGCCGACGGATGCGCGCGGCGCGTACCTGGATTCGAGAGCAGGCCGCCATGGCGCCGGTGCGGTTGCCGGCGAACGTCCTGCAGGAGCCGTATCCCGTGCCGAGTCGCACCGTGGGATGGGCTGCCGGCGATGCCGCCTACGCGATGGGCGCCTACGACCTGCAACCCGGACAGGCGCTGGTCATCGAAGGGACCTCACCGCCGTGTGTGTTCTGGAATCTGTGCCTGTGGAATCCGTTCCTGCACACCTACGACTACACCCGCGAGCGCGTCACGATCAACGGCGCCCACGTCGCCTACGCACCCGACGGGTCCTGGCAGATCGTGATCAGCGAAACCGATCCCGGACACCCGAACTGGGTGTCCACGGCGGGCCGGTCGAAAGGTCTGATCTGGCTGCGCTGGTTCCTGCCCGAGGCCACCCCAGCCCCCCTGAGCTGTCGGGTCACCGACGTCGCCGAGATCGCCTCATGAGCGCCGCCACGCGCCCGGGTCCGATCCGACTCGACGACCTTGCCGACCCGGTCTTTCCCGAGGCCGCCGGCCCGATGCGCGCCGGCCTGGCCGGCTACGGCGCCGGACTGCAACTCTCACCGGCGGTCCTGCTGCAGGCCGCGACCGAACGGACCGGCCTGGACAACTGGGGAGACAGCGGATTCCGCGACCGTCTCGACGTGCTGTGCGAGTCGCTGGTCGCCGAAGCCGACCTGTCCGGCGTCGGCCGGGCGATGGTCTTCGAACAACTGGTAGGCCACCTGGTGAATCGACTTCGGCTGGAAGATCTGATCGCGGCGAACCCCGAGATCGAGAGCGTCGAGATCGAACGCCCGATCATCATCTGCGGGCTGCCGCGCACCGGCACCACCCACCTGCACAACCTGATCGCCGCAGACCCGGCACTGCGCTACCTGCCCTACTGGGAGAGCATGGAGCCGATTGCCACTCCGGGAGAACCCGACCCGCAGGCCAGGCGAGAGCGCTGCGCCGTGGGCCTGGATCTGATCAACACCTCGATGCCCGAGTTCAAACGCATGCACGACATGACCGTCGACCATGCGCACGAAGAGATCCAGCTGCTGGGCAATGACATCTCCGGAATGCTTTTCGAATGTAGTTACTACGTACCCACATTCGCGCAGCACTACAAGACACACGATCAGAGCCCGTCGTACGCGTATATGAAGCGCACCCTGCAGGCGCTGCAATGGCTGCGCGGCGGAACCCGATGGGTGCTCAAGTCGCCCCAGCATCTGGAGCAGTTCCCCGCGCTGTATGCCACCTTCCCCGACGCCACCTTCGTTGTCACCCACCGCGACCCGGTCGAGGTGACGCGCTCGATGGCGACCATGATCAGCTACGCCGCACGCATGGCATGCGATCGTCCCGATCCGGTGAAGATCTCGAAGTACTGGCTGGACCGGGCCGACGACCTGCTCACCGGCTGCCTGCGTGACCGCGACGTGCTACCGGCAGCCCAGTCCGTCGACGTGCGGTTCGAGGACTTCATGGCCGACGAGGACGCCACCGTGGCCGCCATCTACGAGCTCGCGGGTCAGCCCCTGGATGCCCGGGCCACCGAAGCGATGGCGCAGTTCTGCGTCGATCACCCCCGCGGGCGCTACGGCGCGGTCGACTACCAGCCGGCCGATCTGGGGCTGGATGCCGACGAGATCGCTACTCGCCTGGGCGACTACCGAAGGCGATTCGTCGACGATGCCTAAAGTCTCTTACCTCGGGTGACGCCCTCGCCGTAGCCTGGCGAACATGATTCCGTTGGGGCCGCCGCCCCAGTCGCCGGTCGCCAAACGTCGCCGTCGGGGCGGACCGCGCGGGCCGGTGTTCCTCGGCGCCAACATCGTGGTGCTGGGCTGGCTGGCCGTCGCGGTCGCGCTGCTGGTCGCCCACAACGTCCTGGCCCACCCGGTCTGGCTGCCGGTTCACGCGCTGCTGCTCGGGGCGGCCACCAACGCGATCGTGATCTGGTCGGGACACTTCACCACCACGCTGTGCCGGGTACCCGACCCGCCGCAGTGGCATCTGGTGGCCAAGCTGTCCCTGCTCAACCTCGCCGTGATCGCGACCCTGGCCGGAGTGGCCTTCGACGCCGCGGCGCTGACCGGACTGGGCGGCACCGCTGTGGCCGCGGTGGCCGTCGCCCACGGTGCCGATTTGATCGCGATGAAGAAGTCGGCCTTATCGGCGCGCTTCGACTACCTGGTCGGCTTCTACCTGGCCGCTGTGGCGGCGCTGCTGGCCGGATCGGCGGCGGGTGCTGCCATGGCGTTCGGGGAGGCCCGGTGGTATGCGCGCCTGTGGACCACCCACGTGCACGTGATGCTCTACGGGTGGATCGGGCTGACCGTGGTGGGAACCTTATTCACCCTGTGGCCCACCACAATCCGGGAGAAGATCAGTGAACGCAGCTTCGCGATGGCCAAACGCGCGCTGCCGACGCTGGCGGTGGGCCTGTCGGTCGCGGTGGCCGGTCAACTCACCGACAGCTGGTGGCTGACCGCGGCGGGACTGCTGGGGTATGCGGCCGGCGTCGGGCTGTCCATCGCGGGGCTGTGGCCAGGACGCAGCTTCACCGGTCCCGCGGCCTGGATGCTGGTCGGGGCGACGGCCTGGCTGGGTGTCGCCGTGATGATCGAGACGATCCGGCTGATCGCAGCCCGCTCCACCGACGTGCTTCCGGCATTCGTCGAGAACACCCTGCTGCCGCTGCTGGCAGTCGGTTTCGTCGCCCAGATCCTGCTGGGCGCCTTGAGTCAGCTGCTGCCGATCCTGGTGGCCAACGGTCCGCCCGTGCGCAAAGCCGTCATCGGCTATCTGGACCAGGGCTGGCAGGCGCGGGTGTGCGCGATCAACATCGCCGTACCGCTGGTCGCCGGACCGTGGCGAGCACCGCTGCCATTGATCGGCTGGGTGCTGGCCGCGGTGGCGGTCGCCGGCTTCGTCCTGCTGGCCCTGAGGCTCGCGTTGCCCGTGGCACTGCGCGGACCGCTCGATGTCGACAAGATCGTGCCGCATTCCCGGGCGGTCACCGGGGCGGTGGCCGTCGCTGCGGTGGCCGCGGTTTCGGCGGCGCTGGGGCTCGGGATCGGCGACCCCGCGCCGTCTGGTGCCGTTACCTCGGCCGAGGCCCACACCGTAGACGTCACGCTGAAAGACATGCGGTTCAGTCCGGATGTGATCACCGTGCCGGCTGGAACGCGACTTGTCCTGCGCGTCACCAACATCGACGGGTTGCCGCACGACTTGCACGTCGACACCGGCGAGCGCACCCCGCGGTTGAGCCGCGGCCAGAGCGCCGTGCTGGATCTCGGTGTGGTGCACCAGGACCGGGAAGCGTGGTGTGACGTCCCCGGTCACCGGGCGGCCGGAATGACTATGGCGATCCGCGCCCTCGGTGGCGTCCCGCGGCATGCGCACACCGGTGGGGGACGCGGTGGCCTGCCCGCGCCGACTGTTTTGGACCTGGCCGCCGATCCGTCCCCGGGCTGGGCGCCGCGCGATGCGGTGCTGGCACCGGCGACCCCGGGCATGCATCGGGTGGAACTACGCGCCGTCGACCGGGAACTGGAGATCGCGCCCGGCCGCCGCGAGGTCCGCTGGACCTTCGGCGGCGTCGAGCCGGCGCCGACCCTGCACGGCCGGGTCGGGGACACCTTCGAGATCACGCTCATCAACGACGCGACCATGGGGCATGGCATCGACTTTCACGCCGGAGCACTCGCCCCGGACCAGCCGATGCGCACCTTGGCGCCGGGGGAGCGGCTGGTCTACCGGTTCACGGCGCAACGGGCCGGCGCCTGGCTCTATCACTGCAGCACCCCGCCCATGGCGTTGCACATCGCCAACGGCATGTACGGGGCGGTGATCGTCGATCCGCCCGGGTTGCCCGCAGTGGACCGGGAATATGCCTTGGTCGGTGCTCAGCTCTACGCCAACGCGCCGGATTCCGAGGCCCAAACCACGGCCATCCGCGCCGGCGCGCCCGACGGGTGGATGTTCAATGGGACTGCGGCTCAGTACATGCACTTCCCACTGCCGGCGCGCACCGGCGAACGGGTGCGCATCTGGGTGGTCAACGCCGGCCCGGGCGATTCGATCGCGTTCCATGTCGTCGGGTCGCAGTTCGACACCGTCTACAAAGAGGGCGCCTGGCTGCTGCGGCCCAGTGAGCCCGGGGGATCGCAAGCCCTCGACCTGGCGCCCGCTCAGGGCGGCTTCGTTGAGCTCACGTTCCCCGAACCGGGTCACTACCCGTTCATGGATCACGACATGCGGCACGCCGAGAACGGGGCGCACGGCATCTTCGAGGTCACCGGCTGACGGCCCGACACGGTGCGTCCCGCGGTGCGGATGACCTGGGCGATCGATGTTCGCTGGCATAATGGGATCAGCGTCACAAGGAGGCTCGCATGGGCCAGCTACCAGGCATTACCGGTCCACAGGTCGCCCTGGAGCCTGTGCAGCTGATCGGGCCGGACGGGGCGCCCACCGCCGAGAGTCGCTACAGCAGGGACCTGCCCGAGGAAACCCTCTGTTGGCTCTATGAGCAGATGGTGCTCACCCGCGAACTCGACACCGAACTGGTCAACCTGCAACGCCAGGGCGAGCTTGCGCTCTACGCGTCGTGTCGCGGCCAGGAGGCCGCCCAAGTCGGCGCCGCCGCGTGCCTGCGCAAGACCGACTGGCTGTTCCCGCAGTACCGCGAGCTGGGAGTGTTCGTCACCCGGGGAATCCCGCCGGCCCATGTCGCGGCCGCCTGGCGTGGAACATGGAACGGCGGACTGGAATTCACCGAGAAGAACTGTGCGCCGATCTCGGTTCCGATCGGCACCCAGACGCTGCACGCCGTGGGAGCGGCGATGGCCGCCCAACGACTGTCCGAGGATTCCGTCACGGTCGCGTTCACCGGCGACGGCGCCACCAGCGAGGGCGACGTACACGAAGCCCTCAACTTCGCCGCCGTGTTCAACGCCCCCTGCGTGTTCTACGTGCAGAACAATCAATGGGCCATCTCCGTGCCACTGAGCAGGCAGACGGCCGCTGTCTCGCTGGCGCACAAGGCGATCGGCTACGGCATGCCGGGAATCCGGGTGGACGGCAATGATCCGCTGGCCTGTTATGCGGTGATGGCTGAAGCCGCCGAGCGGGCACGACACGGTGACGGCCCCACCCTGATCGAGGCCGTCACCTACCGGCTCGGCCCCCACACCACCTCTGATGATCCGACCCGCTACCGCAGCAGCGCCGAAGTCGACCAGTGGGCCGCACTCGACCCGATCCCGCGCTACCGCACCTACCTGCGCACTATCGGCATCTGGTCGCAGCGCTTGGAGGACCGGGCCGACTCTCGGGCCCAGCGCATGCGCACCGAGCTGAGAGAAGCCACCGTCGGGGCCGCCGATGCCGACATCGACGAGGTGTTCACCACGGTCTTTGCCGACATCACCCCGGAACTGCAGCAGCAGCGCGCCGCGCTGCGCGCCGAATTGGGCAGGGGGCGCTGATGACCCAGATCCTGGAACCGCCCACCCGCTCGGCCACCCCCGCCGCGGCGACCGGATCCACCACCGGAACCGAAGAGCTGACCATGGTGGCGGCGCTCAACCGGGCGCTGCGTGACGCGATGGATGCCGATCCGAAGGTGCTGGTGTTCGGCACCGACGTCGGCGTGCAGGGCGGGGTATTCCGGGTGACCGAGGGCCTGGCCGAATCCTTCGGCGATCAACGGTGTTTCGACACACCACTGGCTGAATCGGCGGTGATCGGCATCGCCGTCGGATTGGCGATTCGGGGCTTCGTGCCGGTACCGGAGATCCAATTCGACGGCTTCAGCTACCCGGCACTGGACCAGATGGTCAGCCACCTGGCCAAGTACCGGACCCGGACCCGCGGCGCGGTGTCGATGCCGGTCACGGTGCGCATTCCCTCCTTCGGTGGAATCGGTGCGGCCGAGCATCATTCGGAATCCACCGAAACCTATTGGGCGCACACCGCCGGGCTGAAGGTGGTGGTGCCCGCAGACCCGTCGGACGCCTACTGGCTGCTGCGCCACGCGATCGCCGCCCCCGACCCGGTGGTGTTCCTGGAACCCAAGCGGCGATACTGGGCCCGCGGACCGGTCGACACCGAACACCCCGCGCCGGGCATCGGGTGTGCTGCCGTACGCCGGGCCGGTACCGACGTCACGGTGCTCACCTACGGCGGTGGCGTGGCCACCGCGATGTCGGCGGCCGACATCGCCGCGCAACACCACGGGTGGAGCCTGGAGGTGGTCGACCTGCGCTCGCTGGTCCCGCTGGACTTCGACACCGTGGCAGCCTCGGTCCGGCGCACCGGGCGATGCGTGGTACTGCATGAGGGCCCCCGCAACCTGGGCTACGGCGCCGAACTGGCGGCCCGCATCTCCGAGGAACTGTTCTACGAGCTGGAGGCACCGGTGTTGCGCGCCAGCGGATTCGACACCCCGTATCCACCGGCCCGGCTGGAACGACTGTGGCTGCCCGGCCCCGACCGGTTGCTGGACTGCGTGCAGCGCGTCATGGAGGCGCCGTGAGGGACGCACCATGAGCACCGAGACGGTCCAGACCTTCACCGTCCCCGATCTCGGGGAGGGGCTCGAAGAGGTGACGGTGACCAGCTGGAACGTCGCCGTCGGCGACCTGATCGACCTCAACGCGCCGCTGTGCTCGGTGGAGACCGCCAAAGCCGAGGTGGAGATCCCCAGCCCCTATGCCGGCCGGGTGGTCGAACTGGGCGGCGCGGTGGGAGACGTCCTCGCGGTCGGGGCACCGTTGGTGCGCATCGACACCGGCACACCGGCCGAGCAGCCGGAGGCGCCCACCGGGCGCGCGCCGGTATTGGTCGGCTACGGCGCCGACGACACCTTCGACACCAGCCGCCGCACCTGCACGTCCACCACCGGGCGGCCCAAAGCCAAGCCGGCCGCCCGCAAACTCGCCGCTGAGTTGGGTGTGGACTTGAGCCGCGTGCCGCCCGGACCGCGCGGTGTGATCACCCCCGACGGCGTGCGAGCCGCTGCCGGCCAGCCGGCTCCCGAGGAGGAACTCCGTCGGCCCAGCCCGGTACAGGCGGCCATGGCCGAGCGGATGGCACTGTCGCGCAGCAAGATTCCCGACGCGCACGGCAGTGTGGTCGTCGACGGCGCCAACCTGCTGCAGCTGCGGGACCGGCTGGTCGAGGCGGGTGGTGCGACGATCACCCCGTTCGTGCTGATCCTGCGTCTGGTGGTCATCGCCCTGACCCGCCACCCGGTGCTGAACGCCACTTGGGTCGAAGCACCGGAGGGCCCGCTGATCCGCACCCATCACGGCGTGCATCTGGGCTTCGGGGTGGCCGCGCCCCGCGGCCTGCTGGTGCCGGTGGTCTTCGATGCGCACCGCAAGACCACGCGCGAACTCGCCGACACCGTCGCCCGGCTGATCGCCGGGGCCCGGGCCGGCACACTCACACCGGCCGAGCTGCAGGGGTCGACGTTCACCGTCTCCAACTTCGGGGCGCTGGGCCTCGACGACGGGGTGCCGGTGATCAACTACCCCGAGGCCGCCATCTTGGGCATCGGATCGCTGAAACCACGGCCGGTGGCGGTGGGCGAGGCCGTGGTGGTGCGTCCGCAGGTGACGCTGACGTGCGCGTTCGACCATCGCGTAGCCGACGGCGCGCAGGCCGCTGAATTCCTGTGCACGCTGCGCGATCTGATCGAACAACCGGAGACCGCGCTGTTGGATCTCTAGTCGGGCGCTGCTATCTGCGCTGTGCCGCGGCCAGCCGGGCAGCGAACTCCGGCGACTCGACGCTGGCTGCCTGGGGACCCAGCTCGGTCTGCTTGGCGAACTCGTGTTGGTCACCCTCGGCCGCACCGGGACTGGCGGTGGCGCGCATCGTCGCCTTGGTCGCCAAGACCACCTGCCGGGGGGCCGATGCCGGCCCGGCAGCCAGCGCCAACGCTGCGGCCACCGGGTCGTCGGCGGTCTGCAGGGCCAAGCCGTGCCGGACCGCGGCCTCGGCGTCAAAACGCATACCGAACAACAGCGCGGCCCGAGCCACCTGAGGCCCCACCGCCCGGTGCAGCATCCAGGTGGCGCCGCCGCCGGGATGCAGACCCAGCTGCTGGAACCGGGCGTCGAAGAGCGCCGCCGGACCGGCGATCCGCACGTCGGCGGCCAGCGCCAAGTTCAGGCCCGCGCCCACCGCCGCACCGTTGACCGCCGCGATGGTGGGCAACGTGCACTGGGCGATCGCCATGAAACCGTCGTAGAGCGCCAACAGCCCGTCCTCGGTCGCCACACCGAGAGCCGACAGGTCAGCTCCGGCGCAGAACGCCCGGCCCGCACCGGTGACCACCAGCGCGTGCACGCCGGGGTCGGCCTCGGCCCGCTCGACGGCGGCCCGCAGCTGCTCGGACATGGCGCCCGTGACGGCGTTACGCCGGTCTGGGTCATTGACAGTGACCAGCGCTACGCGGTCGGTGACGTCGTATAAGACGAGGTCGGGGCGTGTCATTGGAGACGGTGCTGGGGCGCGCTACCGGTCAGGCGATGAAGGCGACGGCAACTGCGGTTGCCGCCACCAGTCCGATCATGAAGAAGGTGAAAAGCATGATCGTACGTTCGTGGCTCATTGGCTACCTTTCCTGAGTTCCCCGGTATCTTCGCCGTTCGACGACACAAAGTCGACTTCGGGGTCGATTTCTAGCGCTTCGCCCCGGCTGACGCGCCCCCGGCAGGACTCGAACCTGCGACCACAAGATTAGAAGTCATGTGCTCTATCCACCTGAGCTACGGAGGCAATGCGGGTCCAGTTTATCCGCTGGTAGAGGTCGATCCGCGCCGACCGAGCAAAGCCGCCCGACCGCGGGACCCAGGCGGCGTTCCCAGCTTCGGCTCTTCTTCGTCGAGCCTCGCTGAAACGCGGTACCCAGGCGGCGTTCCCAGCTTCGGCTCTCCTTCGTCGAGCCTCGCTGAAACGCCGGTTTCCAATTCAACCGGCCAACACAGTATTTCGATATGCCGGCGGGCCTCCGGATCTGCGCCAATCGACACCCGTCGCCAGGGGTCAACAACTAGCGTTGAATGGTGCTCGTGACGTCTGTGAATCAGGAGTGGTGTGTGGTGAGCGCCTCGGTGCGCCGAGCAGGGCGAGGCAGGGCTGCAGAGTCGGGAGCTCGGCGTGGGTGACCTGGTGGACGCCGACGGAATGCCCACCGAGCTCGGTCCTCTCGACTACCTGTTGCACCGCGGCGAGGCCAATCCGCGTACCCGCTCAGGAATCATGGGCCTGGAATTGCTCGACACCACCCCAGACTGGGACCGCTTCCGGGGCCTGTTCGAGAACGTCTCACGCAAAGTCCTGCGGCTGCGCCAGAAGGTCGTGGTGCCCACGCTGCCGACGGCTGCGCCACGCTGGGTGGTAGACCCCGACTTCAATCTCGATTTTCACGTCCGGCGGATCCGGGTGCCCGAGCCCGGGGGGCTGCGCGAGGTGCTCGATCTGGCCGAGGTGGCCCTGCAGTCCCCGATGGACATCCAGCGCCCGCTGTGGTCGGCGACGCTGGTCGAAGGGCTGGCCGACGGGCGCGCCGCCACCCTGATGCATCTGAGCCATGCCGTCACCGACGGTGTCGGAGGCGCCGCGATGTTCGGCCGGATCTATGACCTGGAACGCAACCCCCCGGCGCGGTCGATGCCGCCGCAACCGGTACCGCAGGACCTGTCGGCCAACGACCTGATGCGTGAAGGCATCAACCACCTGCCGATCGCGATGCTCGGAGGCGCCCGCGATGCCTTGATGGGGGCGCTGTCGGTGGCGACCCGCACCGTGCGGGATCCGTTGTCGGCGGTCACCGGCGCCATCACCTACGCCCGATCCGGTGCGCGCGTCATGAGCCAGGCCGCCGAGCCCTCGCCGCTGCTGCGTCGGCGCAGCCTGGCCAGCCGCACCGAGGCGATCGACGTTCGGCTGTCGGACCTGCACCGGGCCGCCAAGGCCGGCGGTGGATCCATCAACGACGCCTACCTGGCTGCCCTGTCCGGTGCACTGGGGCGCTATCACCGGGCGCTGGGGGTGCCGATCGCCACCCTGCCGATGGCGATCCCGGTGAACCTGCGCGCCGATGCCGATCCCGCCGGCGGCAATCGCTTCACCGGGGTGAACCTGGCCGCCCCGGTCGGAGTCGCCGACCCGGTGGAGCGGATGAAACGGATTCGGGCGCAGATGACCCAACGTCGTGAAGAGCCGGCGATGGACGTCCTGGGCTCCGTCGCGCCGCTGGTGAGCGTCTTTCCGTCCCCGATTCTGGAGAAGATGACCGAGTCGGTGGTCAGCGCCGACGTGCAGGCCAGCAACGTGGCGTTCTATCCCGGCGAAACCTACATCGCGGGCGCGAAGGTGCTGCGGCACTACGGGATCGGCCCGTTGCCGGGAGTCGCGATGATGGTGGTGCTGATCTCCCGGGGCGGCGAGTGCACCATCACAGTCCGCTACGACCGCGCGGCGCTGCGCGACGAGAAACTGTTCACCACCTGCCTGGTAGAGGGCTTCGACGAAGTGCTGGCGCTCGCCGGTGATCCCGCGCCGCGCTGCGTGCCGGCCTCCTTCGGCTCCGGGGGCAAGTCATGACCGACGACGCGAAGTCACGCGACATGCGGCTGCCCGGAACGGTGGCCGAGATCGCCGCCAGCCCGCCCGGACCCAAGATCGGCGCATTCTTCGATCTCGACGGCACCCTGGTGGCCGGCTTCACCGCCGTCATCCTCACCCGGGAGCGTTTCCGCAGCCGGGACATGGGGATGGGGGAGTTGTTCGGCATGATCCTGGCCGGGCTCAACCATCAGCTCGGCCGTATCGAATTCGAGGAGCTGATCAAGACGGCGTCGTCGGCGCTGCGGGGCCGTTCGCTCAGTGACCTCGACGAGATCGGCGAGCGGCTGTTCGTCCAGAAGATCGCCAAGCGCATCTACCCCGAGATGCGTGCAGTGGTGCGGGCCCACCAGGCGCGCGGCCACACCGTGGTGCTGAGTTCTTCCGCGCTGACCATTCAGGTCGAACCGGTGGCCCGCTACCTGGGCATCACCAACACGCTCACCAATGCCTTCGTCACCGACGAGAACGGTGTGCTCACCGGAGAGGTGGTCGAACCGATCCTGTGGGGGCCGGGCAAGGCGGCCGCGGTGCAGAAGTTCGCCGCCGAACACGACATCGACCTCCAGGACAGCTACTTCTACGCCGACGGCGATGAAGACGTCGCGCTGATGCATCTGGTCGGCAATCCGCGACCGACCAACCCCGAGGGCAAGATGGCCTCGGTCGCCCGCAAGCGCGGCTGGCCGATCCTGCGATTCAGCAGCCGTGGCAGCGGCGTCGTCGGCCAGCTGCGGAACCTGGCCGGCCTCAGCTCGATCGTGCCGGTGGGCGCCGGCGCCATCGGGCTGGGCCTGCTCAGCGGCAGCCGCCGCCGGGGCGTCAACTTCTTCACCGCGCTGTTCCCACAGGTGCTGTTGGGCCTCAACGGCGTGCAGCTCAACGTGATCGGCAAAGAGAATCTCACCGCCGCCCGGCCGGCGGTGTTCATCTTCAATCACCGCAACCAGGTCGATCCGGTGATCACCGCGTCGCTGGTGCGGGACAACTGGGTCAGCGTCGGCAAGCGTGAACTGGAGCGAGATCCGATCGCCGGCCCGCTGGGAAAGCTGACCGAGATGGTGTTCATCGACCGGGACGACGCGGCAGCGGCTGTGGAGTCCCTCAAGCAGGTCGAAGATCGCGTCAAGCGGGGTTTGTCGGTGGTGATCGCGCCCGAGGGAACGCGGGTGGACACCACCGGGGTGGGCCCGTTCAAGAAGGGCCCGTTCCGGCTGGCAATGGCGGCCGGGATTCCGATCGTGCCGGTCATCATCCGCAACGCTGAGGTGGTCGCGGCCCGCGACTCCATGAGTGCCCACCCCGGCACCGTGGACGTCGCGGTCTTCCCGCCGATCTCGGTCGAGGACTGGACGGTAGACACGCTGCCGGAGCGGATCGAGGAGGTCCGCCAGCTGTACCTGGACACCCTGGCCGACTGGCCCGTCGACGAGCTGCCTGCCTGGTCGCCCAAGCCGGCCGCTCCGGCCAAGAAGACTCCGGCAAAGAAGACTCAGGCAAAGAAGTCACCGGCCAAGAAGGCGCCCGCGAAGAAAGCGGCGGCCAAGAAGACTCCGGCTAAAAAAGCTGCGGCCAAGAAGGCGGTCGCCAAGAAAGCCCCGGCCAAGAAGGCTCCCGCCGCGCAGCCGACGGACCTGAAGGGAGAGCAGTGACGACATCACCGGCCACCGGCCCCTCGGGGTCGACGGCAACTGCCGGAACGCTGGTCTTGGCCTATGTGTCGTCGCCGCTGGAGGCCGACCTCATTCACGAGTGGCTGGAACGGTTCCGGGAGGGTCGGCGCGGCGAAGCCGTCGAACTGCTGGAGATCGACCCGTCGCAGCGCTCACCCGGGGTGATGGCCCGGTTGGTCGGGCACCTCGAACGCGACGAGCAGCGGTCGATCCTGCCGGTCCGGGTCTTTTGGATGCCCCGGGCCGAAGCCTCCGCCGTGAAGCGGGTGGCGGCCCTGCTGCCCGGCCGCAATCCCTATCGGCCCAGCGAACGCCAACAGCGTCAGATCCTGCGTACCGAGCCGTCGCTGGCCCGGGTGGTGGCCGGCGAGCCGGCCAGTGTGGCCGACCTGCGCAGCCAGTGGAGTGAGCGCACCGCCGGTGAAAACCCCCGGGACTTTGCGCATTTCGTCACGCGCCGTGCCGTGCTGGCGCTGGAGCGCGCCGAGAACCGGATCCTGGGCCCGCAGTACAAGTCACCGCGGCTGGTGAAACCGGAGATCTTGGCGTCCGCCCGATTCCGCGAGGGCCTGGAAGCCATTCCGGGCGCCACGGTCGACGAGGCCGGCAAGATGCTCGACGAGCTGTCCACCGGCTGGAGTCGCGTCTCGGTCGACTTGGTCGCCGTCTTGACCCGGCTGCTCAGCCGCGGCTTCGACCCCGAGATCGACTACGACGAGTATCAGGTCGCCGCGTTGCGCACCGCACTGGAGAACCATCCCGCGGTGCTGTTGTTCTCCCACCGGTCCTACATCGACGGCGCGGTCATGCCGGTGGCGATGCAGGAGAATCGGCTGCCGCCGGTCCATGTTTTCGCCGGTATCAATCTGTCGTTCGGATTGATGGGGCCGTTGCTGCGCCGCGCCGGGGTCATCTTCATCCGCCGCAGCATCGGCAACAACCCGCTCTACAAGTACGTGCTCAAGGAGTACGTCGGCTATGTGATGGAGAAACGGTTCAACTTGAGCTGGTCCATCGAGGGCACCCGGTCACGCACCGGCAAAATGCTGCCCCCCAAGCTCGGGCTGATGACCTACGTCGCGGACGCCTACCTGGACGGACGCACCGAAGATGTTCTCCTGCAGGGTGTTTCGATCAGCTTCGACCAGCTGCACGAGACCGACGAGTATGCCGCATACGCCCGAGGCGGGGAGAAGACGCCGGAGGGCATCCGCTGGCTCTACCGCTTCATCAAAGCCCAGGGCGAACGCAACTACGGCAAGATCCACGTGCGTTTCCCCGAAGCCGTATCCATGCGCCAGTACCTCGGTCCCCCCGACAGTCCGGCGGCGACCGACCCGGACGCCAAGCGGCTGGCCATGCAGAAGATGGCCATCGAGGTGGCCTGGCGAATCCAGCGGGTCACCCCGATCAGCGCGACCGGTCTGGTGTCGGCGTTGCTGCTGACCACGCACGGGCTGGCGTTGACCCTCGACCAGATCCACCATTCGCTGCAGGCCGGTCTGGACTACCTGGAACGCAAGCAGACCCCGATCTCCACCAGCGCGTTGCGGCTGCGCACCCGTGACGGGGTACGCGCCGCGGTGGATGCGATGTCCAACGGGCATCCGGTCACCCGCGTCGACGGCGGGCGAGAGGCGGTGTGGCGGATCGCCCCCGAAGACGAGCACGCCGCGTCGTTCTACCGCAACTCGGTGATCCACGCCTTCCTGGAGACCTCGATCGTCGAACTGGCGCTGGCCCACGCCCGCCGCGGCGAAGGGGATCGGCTGGACGCGTTCTGGATGCAGGCGATGCGACTGCGCGACCTGCTCAAGTTCGACTTCTACTTCGCCGACTCCGCGTCATTCCGCGACAACCTTGCCGAGGAGATGTCCTGGTTCGGTGACTGGCAGGCCCGGGTCGCCGCGGGTGGCGCTGAGATCGACGGCATTCTCTCCGAAAAAACGCCGGTGACCTCCGATGTCATGCTGCGGGTGTTCTTCGAGTCCTACGCGATCATCGCCGACGTGCTGTGCGACGCACCGGCCGACATCGGTGAGCACGAGCTGACGCAGTTGGCGCTGGGCGTCGGGCGCCAGTACGTGGCACAGGGACGCGTTCGCAGCAGTGAGTCGGTGTCCACCCTGCTGTTCGCGACCGCATGCCAGGTGGTCGCCGACCAGGGCCTGCTGGAACCCGCGCCGGATCTCACGGAACGCCGCAAGGCATTCCGGGCGGAACTGCGAAGGATCCTGCAGGACTCCGATCACATCGCCCGCATCGCCCGCGAGGCGTTTGCCGCCCGGGACATGGAGGTGCGACGGCATTGGCGGGGATTGACCAGGTAGCGGGGCAGGCCGCGCCGTCACCCGCCTGGTATGCGCCGCGGCGGGCGCGCACCATACGCTTGGAGCCATGACTTCGGCGACCCGCAGCCGCACGGCGATCCTGGTTCCGATGTTGGCCGGATTGGCGGTTTTGGCGGGGTGCGTCGCCGCCGGAATCGGGGCGCTGTCGTTGGCCGATGCCCTCACCGCGACCGGCCTGCCCGACCCCGGGCCCGTGACCACGCTGGGTCTGCCGTTTGTGCGGGCGGCCGGCGAAATGGCCGCAGTGCTGGCGGTGGGATCTTTTCTGCTCGCGGCGTTTCTGGTCCCGCCGCAGTCCAGCGGCGTACTCGACGCCGCCGGCTACCGTGCGCTGCGGTTGGGCACGGTGGCCTCGGGAACGTGGGCGGTGTGTGCCGCACTGCTGGTTCCGCTGACGATCTCCGATGTCTCGGGTCACCCGTTGTCGGAGTTCTTGGACCCGGCGACGGCCTGGTCGTTTGCCGGACTGGTTGACACCGCGTCGGCCTGGCGGTGGACCGCACTGCTGGCCGCGCTGGTGACTCTGGCGAGTCTGCCCGTGCTGCGCTGGGCCTGGACACCTGCGCTGCTGGCGGGTTCGCTGCTGACCCTGATCCCATTGGGACTGTCCGGGCATTCGGCCGCGGGCGGGTCACACGACCTGGCCACCAACAGCCTGCTCATCCACCTGGTCGCCGCCGGCCTGTGGGCGGGCGGACTGCTGGCACTGCTGGTCCACGCGATTCGCGGCGGGGAGCACGCCGACCTGGCAGCACGGCGCTTCTCCACCGTGGCGCTGTGGTGCTTCGTGGCGATGGGCCTGTCGGGAGTGCTCAACGCGCTGGTTCGGTTGACCCCTGCCGAGCTGCTGACCACCGCGTATGGCCAGCTGGTGGTGGCCAAGTTCGTCGCGTTGTGCGCGCTCGGCGCCCTGGGTGCCGGCCAGCGTCGCCGCGGGGTGGCCCTGCTGCAGGACGACCCGGACAGGCGAGCTCCGCTGATTCGGCTGGCGCTGACCGAGGCCGTCGTCTTCGCGCTCACCTTCGGCGTCGCGGTGGGGTTGGGCCGGACCCCGCCGCCCCCGCCTGCGGACCTCAACCCGTCGGTCCCGATGGTCAAGATCGGCTACGACTTCGCCGGGCCGCCGACGGTGGCGCGCATCCTGTTCGACTGGCGATTCGACGTGGTGTTCGGGACCGCTGCGATAGTCCTGGCCGGTGTGTATCTGGCTGGGGTGCTGCGGCTGCGCCGCCGCGGTGACGCGTGGCCCGCTGGGCGCACGACCGCCTGGATGCTGGGCTGCCTGACCCTGCTGTTCGCCACCTCGTCGGGAACCGGTCGCTACATGCCGGCGATGTTCAGCATGCACATGGCCGTGCACATGCTGCTGTCGATGCTGGTGCCGATCCTGCTGGTCCTGGGCGGGCCGACCACGCTGGCCCTGCGGGCGCTGCCGGTCGCCGGTCGCGGCGAACCGCCGGGGATGCGGGAATGGCTGCTGGCCGCGCTGCACAGCCGGGTCTCGCGGTTCTTCACCAATCCGATCATCGCGGCGATCATCTTCGTCGTCGGGTTTTACGGGCTGTATTTCAGCAGCCTGTTCGACTCGATCGTCGGCAGTCACGCCGGCCACCTCGCGATGAACATCCACTTCATCCTCAGCGGCTACCTCTTCTATTGGGTTGTGATCGGCGTGGACCCCACCCCCCGGCCCATCTCGCCGCTGGCCAAGCTGGCGGTGGTGTTCGCCTCGCTACCGCTGCACGGCTTCTTCGGGGTCTTCCTGATGGGGATGCACAAGGTGCTCGGGGAGTGGTTCTACGGTGCGCTGAACCTGCCCTGGCACACCGACCTGGCCGGCGACCAGCACCTGGGCGGCGGCATCACCTGGTCGGCAGGCGAGTTGCCGCTGCTCATGGTGATGATTGCGCTGCTGGTGCAATGGCATCGCAGCGACCGGCGTACCGCCAAGCGACTCGACCGCGCCGCTGATCGCGATGAAGACGCCGAACTGGCCGCCTACAACGCGATGCTGGCCCAGATGTCCCGCCGCGACGGCGCCTAGGTCATCTGGCCGGCTGCGGCAAGCACCGCCGCGCGCACCTGGTCGGCGACGGACCGTGCCGAGGAGGTGTCGAGTTTGCCGTCCAGGTGCAGGAAGGCCAGGCCGTGCACCAGGCCCCACACGGCGATGGCCGTTGCCTCCGGGTCGGCCGCGGGAAAAACCTCCTGGACCATCGAGTGCAGGCAGTCCTGGATCGCCGTCACCGCCGCCGCCCGCTCCGGGTTGGTCGGATCGCACTGCTCGGCGAACATCACCCGGAACAGGCCTGGGCGGTTCACCGCGAACTGGACGTAGGCGACTGCGATGGTGGCGAGATCGTCGGCGGTCTTCGGCGCGGGATGTGCCGAGACCAACTCGGTCGCCAACTCGTGATAGCCCACGGCGGCGATCGCCGACAGCAGCGCGTTGCGGTCGGCGAAGTGCCGGTAGGGCGCGGCGGTCGATACGCCGGCGCGGCGGGCAGTGGCACGCAGCGACAGTTCCGCGGCGCCGTTTTCCTCAAGGAGATCCATAGCGGCGCGCAACAGGGTTCCGGGCAGGTCACCGTGGTGGTAGGCCTTGGCCGACGTTGACATCTGTGACTACCCCGTGTTGACGGCGCTTACATGAGCTCTTAACGTTAGCAGCGTCCGCGTGTAAGCGTCGCTAACATGAGGCGCTCGCCCGGCGTCCACCGAAGGAGACCGTGCAGTGAGCTCACCGCGAACGATCGTGATCACCGGCGCCAGCGACGGCATCGGTGCCGTCGCCACGCGCGCCCTGGCCGGACCGGAGGTCAACCTCGTCGTCACCGGCCGATCGGCCCAGAAATTGGCGCCGGTCGCCGCCGACACCGGTGCCACCGCGCTCACCGCCGATTTCGCCGATCTGAACCAGGTTCGCGCCCTGGCCGAGCAGATCCGCGAACAGGTGGGCCACATCGACGTCCTGCTGAACAATGCGGGTGGCACCTTCGCGCCGAGTCTGCGTACCGCCCAGGATCATGAACCCAACTTCGGGATCAACCATCTCGCCCCGTTCCTGCTGACCAACCTGCTGCGCGATCGGCTGGCCGCAGCCGGTGGCGCTCTGGTGGTCAACACCTCCAGCATCGGCAACCGCCTGGGGCACGTCGACCTCGATGACCTGGACTATCGGCGCCGGCGCGCCTTTGAGGGGCGGGCCTACGGGACGAGCAAGCTGATGAACATCCTGTTCACCCGGGGAATCGCGGCGCGCTGGGCCGACGACAAGATCGTCTCTGCCGCAGTGCATCCCGGTCCGGTCGCCTCAAGTTTCGGTCGCGACTCCTGGTTCGTCGGGCTGCTCTACCGCACTCCGCTGCGTCACCTCGCGACCATCACCCCGGCCAAGGGGGCCACGCCGTTGATCGAACTGGCCAACCGCGGCGCCGACCCGGAGATCAACGGCGTCTACTTCGATCGCCACCGGGCCAACGGCCGGGAGAACCGACAAGCCGGCGACCCCAAGCTCATCGACGGGCTATGGACCGTCTCCGCCGAGCTGGTCGGGCTGGACTGATCGCCACGGCTGGTGGCCGAAGCGGTCGACGTGCACCACGTCTTCGATCGGTGGACGCTGAGTCGGGCCGTATCGCCCGCGAGCCCAGCCGATCGGGATGATGCACACCGGCACCAGCTCGGGCGGCAGCTCCAGAACGCGGCGGGTGCGGCGGACCAACGCCACGGGCAGCGTCTGCAGTGAGGCGCCCAGGCCAACGGCGCGGCACGCCAGGAGAAGGTTCTGCACCGCGGGATAGACCGAACCGTGGAACGCCGAGACGGAGATCTGCGGCCAGCCCACCGGCCGGTGGAGCAGGCTGCGCCGGTAGCAGACCACCACGAGGGTCGGCAGCTCGTGGTAGTGCTCACGTTGCCACTCGGACACCTGCAGCTGGCGTCGCGTCGGCTCGTCGGGGGCAGCGCGCCGGGCGACCCACCCGAACAGCTTGAACATGCGTTGGTAGCTGCGCACCAGGCGTCGCTTCTGCTGCGGGTCGTTGACCACGACAAAGGCCCAGTCCTGGCTGTTCGAGCTGGTCGGAGCCTTCAGTGCGAGCGCCAGCACCTCGCGCAGCACTTCTTCGTCGACGGGGGCGAAGTGCAGCCGGCGGATCGCCCGCTGGGAGCGCATGGCCTCGGCGAGCGGCATGCTCAATCCCGCGAGCGCCTCGACGGTGTCAGGGGGCACGAAGGGGGCGGGGGTTGTGCTCATCGCTTCTCCTCGACGACACGAGATTCGATACTGAATCGGCGCAGGAATTGCGCGCCCACCGGGCGACGGGCGAGCAATGTTAACAGTGCTTACGTCAGCATAGACGGCGACGCCGTCAACCCCGTGTTGGGGCTACTCCCGCCGGCCCGCTTCGACGATCGCCTGCGCCTCCTGCTCGGTGGCCACCGACGGCCCCGATCCCGGCAGTCGTCTGCCGGCCATCTCCGGGGTGAACCACACCGTGACGGCCCCCACGACGCCCGCGCCCATCAGCAGGTACGCCGGTGTCAAGACGTTGCCGGTTCCCGAGACCAGCGCCTCGGAGACCAGGGGCGTGGTGCCGCCGAACAGCGAGACGGAAATGTTGAAGCCGATAGCCACCGCGAAGTAACGCACGGCCGAGGGGAACAGGGCGGGCAGAGTCGACGGTGTGGTGCTGTAGAAGCACAGCAGCGCCAGCGCGATCATCAACACACCGAGCAGGCGCAGCGCATAGCTGCCGCCCTGGCCGATCAACATAAACGCGGGCACGGATCCCACGATCAGCAGACCGCTGCCGGTCCACAGCAGCGGTTTGCGGCCGATGCGGTCCGACAGTCGCGCCAGCGGCACCACGGCGACCAGCATCGCCAGCAGCGCCACCACGATCATCTCCAGTCCGCCGCCATCGCTGATGCCACCGACCTGCTTGAAATACGTCGGCAGGTAGCCGGTGAGCATGTAGTTGGTGACGTTCTCGGCCAGCACCAGACCTACGCAGATCAGTAGTGCCCTGCGCTGCCGTGTCACGGTGCGCTGAAACTGGCCCCAGCCGTGGCCGCGGGCGGGGTCGTGGTTCTCCTTGTTCTTCAGCTCTTCGAAGACCGGCGACTCGTCGATGCGCAACCGCATATACAACGTGACGATTGCCAGCGGGACTCCCAGCAGGAACGGCACGCGCCAGCCCCACCGCAGCATCTCGTCGGCCGGGAGTTGGGACTTCAGCACAGCCACCAGCGCCGCACCCGTGATGTAGCCGCCGAGCGTGCCCAGCGGCAGAAAGCCGGCCAATGCTCCTCGATTGCGGTCGGGGGCATGTTCGCTGATATGGGTCATCGCACCCACGTACTCGCCGCCGGTGGAGAACCCCTGCATCATCCGGGTGACCAGGAGCAGGATCGGCGCCCAGATTCCGATGTCTTCGTAGAGCGGCAGCAGGCCGGTAGCGGTGGTGCCGACGGCCATCAGGGTGATGGTCATGATCAGGACCCGTCTGCGGCCGATCCGGTCACCGAGGGCTCCGAAGACGATGCCGCCGAACGGCCGCACCGCGAAGGCCGCCGCCAACGTCCCGAAGGTGGCGATCAGGCCGACGGCGCTGGAGCTGTCGCCGGGGTAGAAGACCTGCGCGATCGTGGTGGCCAGGAAGCCATAGATGCCGAAGTCGTACCACTCCATGAAATTGCCGATCGCGGTCCCGGCGATCGAACGCTGCATGGCCGCACGGTCGGAGACCCGGATGTCGTCGCGTGCCCACGTGCTGCGGCTCGTGTGATCACCGCTGCCGGACCGGCCTTTGGTACTCACCGCAAGCAACGTATACCAACCGACCACCCACTTCTGGTTGCCGCGGCACGAGCTGCCCGGCGGGTCGGGGCGCCGCGGGGTTATCCCCAATGCGCTGTTCTTCCCCAGGTCCCGCTGCGCGCGAGGGCCGGCCCGGCGTCCTTGTCGGGCCCGCCGGGCCCAATGGGCGCAGCACCGGCGGGCTTGTCCGGCCCGCCGCAACCAGGAAGGAAACACCCCGATGTTCGAGACAACACTGACCGTGATCGGCAACATCGTCAACGACCCGATTCGGCGGCGGGTGGGCGATCATGAGCTCATCAAGTTCCGGCTTGCCAGCAATTCGCGCAAGCGCGCTGCCGATGGCAGCTGGGAGACCGGCAACTCCCTGTTCGTGACCGTCAACTGCTGGGACAGGTTGGTCACCGGAGTGGGAGCGTCGCTGAGCAAAGGCCTGCCGGTGATCGTGGTGGGCCACGTCTTCACCAGTGAGTATGAGGACAAGGACGGGGTTCGCCGCTCGTCGGTGGAGTTGCGGGCGACAGCGGTCGGGCCCGACCTGGCGCGCTGCGCGGCCCGGGTGGAGAAGATCATCGCCGCCGGGCCGGACAGTCCGCCGGTCGTTGCCCGCAGTGACGACGCCGATGGTCCGGACTGCGCGGACGGCGGATCCGACAGCGGCGACGAGCTGTCCGCGATGGCCTTGACGCCCTGACAGCAGCCGACGGTGCTGCGGGACGACCCCCTAGGATGGTTGGCGAGCAATTTCGCGAGACCAGGAGGCGACACCCCGGCATGGCTGAGTTCATCTACACGATGAAGAAGGTGCGCAAGGCACACGGCGACAAAGTCATCCTCGATGACGTCACGCTGAACTTCCTGCCCGGCGCCAAAATCGGTGTCGTCGGCCCTAACGGTGCGGGTAAGTCCAGCGTCCTGCGGATCATGGCTGGGCTGGACAAACCGAACAACGGTGACGCTTTCCTGGCGCCCGGTGCCACCGTCGGCATCCTGTTGCAGGAGCCGCCGCTGGACGACACCAAGACGGTTCGGGAGAACGTCGAAGAGGGTGTGCCGATCAAGGCCAAGCTCAATCGGTACAACGAGGTCGCCGAGCTGATGGCCACCGACTACACCGACGAGCTGATGGAAGAGATGGGCAAGCTCCAGGAGGAGCTGGACGCCGCCGACGCCTGGGACATCGACTCGCAGCTCGAACAAGCGATGGACGCACTGCGCTGCCCGCCGCCCGACGAGCCGGTCACCCACCTCTCCGGTGGCGAGCGCCGGCGGGTGGCGTTGTGCAAGCTGCTGTTGAGCAAGCCCGACCTGCTGCTCCTCGACGAGCCGACCAACCACCTGGACGCCGAGAGCGTGCTGTGGCTCGAGCAGCACCTGGCCTCCTACCCGGGCGCAATCCTCGCGGTCACCCACGACCGCTACTTCCTGGACAACGTGGCCGAGTGGATCCTGGAGCTCGACCGCGGCCGGGCCTACCCCTACGAAGGCAACTACTCGACCTATCTGGAGAAGAAGGCCGAGCGTCTGGAGGTACAGGGCAAGAAGGACCAGAAGCTGCAGAAGCGACTCAAGGACGAACTTGCCTGGGTGCGCTCGGGTGCCAAGGCTCGCCAAGCCAAGAACAAGGCCCGCCTGCAGCGTTACGAGGAGATGGTCGTCGAGGCGGAGAAGACCCGCAAGCTCGACTTCGAGGAGATCCAGATCCCCGTCGGCCCGCGCCTGGGAAACACCGTGGTCGAGGTGGAGCACCTGGACAAGGGCTTTGGATCGCGCCAGCTCATCAAGGACCTGTCGTTCACGCTGCCGCGCAACGGCATCGTCGGTGTGATCGGCCCCAACGGCGTCGGCAAGACGACCCTGTTCAAGACGATCGTCGGCCTGGAGGAGCCCGACAGTGGCACGGTGAAGGTCGGCGAAACGGTCAAGTTGAGCTACGTCGACCAGAACCGCGCCGGGATCGACCCGAAGAAGACCGTCTGGGAAGTGGTCTCCGACGGCTTGGACTACATCGAGGTCGGTCAGACCGAGATTCCGTCGCGGGCCTATGTCTCGGCGTTCGGTTTCAAAGGCCCCGATCAGCAGAAGCCTGCCGGCGTGCTCTCCGGTGGTGAGCGCAACCGCCTGAACCTGGCGTTGACCCTCAAGCAGGGCGGAAACCTGATCCTGCTGGACGAGCCGACCAACGACCTCGATGTCGAAACCCTCGGTTCGCTGGAGAACGCCCTCGAGAAGTTCCCCGGCTGCGCCGTGGTCATCAGCCACGACCGCTGGTTCCTCGACCGCACCTGCACCCACATCCTGGCGTGGGAGGGCGACGACGACAACGAGGCCAAGTGGTTCTGGTTCGAAGGCAACTTCGGCGCCTACGAGGAGAACAAGGTGGAGCGCCTTGGCGCCGAAGCGGCGCGTCCGCATCGAGTGACCCACCGCAAGCTCACCCGCGACTAAGGTTGGTCCGGTAGCCGTGCTGCCGGAGCTGACACATAGTCAGGAGGGGTGGGATGACAAAGTCCACCAAGGAATCGACCGCGTGGACAACATTTCCCGATCCCTCTGAGCCGCAAGGCATTCCTGACTGGGTCTCGTCCGTCTACGTCGAGACCTACCGCGGATCGCACACCGACTCTCTGGTCAGTGACGAGCCGCCGGGTGGCACGGATCCGGCCAGCCGAGCCGCCGCCACCGCGGTGGTGACCCCGGCACTGCTGGCCGCCCACGCACGCCTGGCGCAACACCGGCGCGCCGGCGAGACCCGCGTCGCGGTGTATGCCGCCGACGATCCGGCCGGGTTCGGACCCGCGCTGCAGGTGGTCACCGACCACGCCGGCATGTTGATGGACTCGGTGGCGGTGCTGCTGCATCGGCTCGGGGTGGCCTATGTCGGGATCATGTCACCGGTGTTCACCGTGCGGCGCGATGCGGCCGGGGAGCTGCGCTCGGTGGAACCGAGATCTGCCGACGGCTCGGCCGGAGCCGAGGCCTGGATCCACGTCCAGCTCTCACCGACGGTCAGCCGCAACACCCTCGCCGAGACCGAACGCCTGCTACCCGACGTCATGGCCGACGTCCGCCAGGTCGCCGTGGATTCCACGGCAATGCGCAACGCGCTCAACGCGCTTGCCGCCGACGTTGAGGCCAATGCACACGGCCATTACACCGCGCCGGACCGCCAGGATGTCGCCGCTCTGTTGCAGTGGCTGGCCGACGGGCATTTCGTGTTGCTGGGCTACCAGAGCGGCGTGGTGCGCGACGGGCAGGTGCTGGTTGAGGACGCCGCCCGGCTGGGAGTGCTGCGCCTGCGTAAGTCCTTGCGGCCCAGGCTCACCGGCAACAATCTGCTGACCTTGGCGCAGGCCACCGTACCCAGCTACATGCGGTTCAGTTCCCGCACCTACGTGGTGGTGATCCGCGAGGACACCGGCGACAGCATCATCGCGCACCGCTTCGTGGGACTGTTCACCGCCGGGGCCATGAACGCCGACGTCTTCGAGATCCCGGTCATCTCACACACCGTCCGCCACGCCCTCGCCCTGGCCGAGAAGGAACCCGGCCATCCCGGTCAGCTGCTGCTTGACATCATCCAAACCGTGCCGCGGTCAGAGCTTTTCGCGATCGATGCCGAGCAGTTGCTCAACATGGCGATGGCGGTGTCCGACCTGGGTTCGCGGCGCGGAACCCTGCTGTTCCTGCGAGGCGACCGAACCGGGCGCTTCGTGTCGTGCCTGGTGTACCTGCCACGCGACCGCTACACCACCCCGGTCCGGTTGCACATGGAGGACATCCTGATCCACGAGTTGGGTGGCGTAGGGCTGGAATACAGCGCCCGTGTCAGCGAAGCGCCGTGGGCCCTGCTGCATTTCATGGTCCGGATGTCCGACGAGCCCGATGCCCGTCCGGCGGACACCGGCGAGGCCAATCGGTCCCGGATTCAGGCGCTGCTGGCCGAGGCCACCCGCACCTGGGGGGACCGTCTGCTTGAGACCGCGGCGCAGGACTCCCTCGATGCCGAGGTGGCCGAACACTATGCCGTCGCCTTCGGTGAGATCTACAAACAGGCCGTCACCCCGGTCGAGGCGGTCGGCGACATCGAGATCATCGAGCGGCTGACCGACGACTCGGTCACGCTGGAGCTCTCCGACTACGGCCAGTCCGAGGGAAGTCAATTGGCCTGGTTCCTCGGCGGGCACGGCGCGTCGCTGAGCAAGTTGCTGCCGATGCTGCAGTGCATGGGGGTGGCGGTTCTCGAAGAGCGGCCGTTCACCGTCACCCGCGCAGACGGCCTGCAGGTGTGGATCTACAAGTTCAAGGTGTCCGCGCACCCCACCATCGAGGTCCCGGCGAGCGGATCCGAGCGTGAGGACGCCGAACAGCGATTCGCCGACGCCGTCACCGCGATCTGGGAGGGCCGTGTCGAGCCCGACCGATTCAACGAGCTGGTGCTGCGCGCGGGACTGAACTGGCAACAGGTGGCGGTGCTGCGCTGCTACGCCAAATATCTCCGCCAGGCCCGTTTCCCCTACAGCGAGAACCACATCGCTTCGGTGCTCAACAACTATCCGAGGATCGCGCGGGCGCTGGTGGCGCTGTTCGAGGCATTGTTCGATCCGTCGCGCACGCATCGCAACCGCGACGCACAGGCCGCAGCCGCTGAGGTCGCGGCGGGTATCGATGCGGTGGTGAGCCTGGACACCGACCGCGTGCTGCGCGCATTGGCCTCCCTCATTCAAGCCACCCTGCGCACCAACTACTTTGTCACCCGGCCTGAGTCGGCTCGCGCTCGTAACGTGCTGGCGCTCAAGCTGGATGCCGGCCTGATCGACGAATTGCCGCTGCCCCGGCCAAAGTTCGAGATCTTCGTCTACTCGCCGCGCGTCGAGGGGGTGCATCTGCGGTTCGGCTTCGTATCGCGCGGCGGCCTGCGCTGGTCGGATCGCCGCGAGGACTACCGCACCGAAATCCTCGGACTGGTCAAGGCTCAAGAGGTCAAGAACGCCGTGATCGTGCCGACCGGAGCCAAAGGCGGGTTCGTGGTCAAGCACCCACCCACGCCCACCGGTAATCCGATAGCCGACCGCGAGGCAACCCGCGAGGAGGGCATCGCCTGCTACACGCTGTTCATCTCCGGGCTGCTCGACGTCACCGACAACGTCGATCACGCCACCGGCGAAGTCAGCGCGCCGCCGCAGGTCGTGCGCCGCGACGGCGACGACGCCTACCTGGTGGTGGCCGCCGACAAGGGCACCGCCAGCTTCTCCGACATCGCCAACGGCGTGGCGGAGTCCTACGGCTACTGGCTGGGCGACGCGTTCGCCTCCGGCGGGTCGGTCGGCTACGACCACAAGGAGATGGGCATCACCGCCAAGGGCGCCTGGGAGTCGGTCAAGCGGCACTTCCGGGAAATGGGAATCGACACCCAGACCCAGGATTTCACCGTCGTCGGAATCGGAGACATGAGCGGTGACGTCTTCGGCAACGGCATGCTGCGCAGCGAACACATCCGGCTGGTGGCCGCCTTCGACCATCGGCACATCTTCCTCGACCCCGACCCCGATCCCGCTCGGTCCTTCGCCGAGCGACAGCGGATGTTCGAACTGCCCCGATCCAGCTGGGACGACTACGACAAGTCGCTGATCAGCGCCGGAGGAGGCGTATACGCGCGGGACCTGAAGTCGGTGCCGGTCAGCCCCCAGGTCGCCGCGGTGCTGGGTCTCGACGAGAACGTCACTGAGCTCACCCCGCCGGCGCTGATCCGGGCGATCCTGCGGGCGCCGGTGGACCTGCTGTTCAACGGCGGCATCGGCACCTACGTCAAAGCCGAGTCCGAATCCGACGCCGATGTGGGCGACCGCGCCAACGACCAGGTGCGGGTCAACGGAAACCAGGTGCGCGCCAAGGTGATCGGCGAAGGCGGAAACCTCGGCGTGACGCCGCTGGGCCGGGTCGAGTTCGATCTGGCCGGCGGGCGGATCAACACCGACGCCCTGGACAACTCCGCCGGCGTCGACTGCTCCGACCATGAGGTCAACATCAAGATTCTGATCGATGCCCTGGTGACCGTCGGCAAGGTGGACGCAGCCGACCGGCCGGCGTTGCTGGCGTCGATGACCGACGAGGTCAGCGCACTGGTGCTGGCCGACAACACCGCCCAGAACGACCTGATGGGCACCAGCCGTGCCAACGCCGCCAGCCTGTTGCCGGTGCACGCCGATCAGATCCGCCACTTGGTGGCCGACCGCGGGCTCAACCGTGAGCTGGAGGCGTTGCCCTCGGAGAAGGAGATCGCCCGACGCGCCGAGGCCGGGCTGGGCCTGGCCTCACCGGAGTTGGCCACGTTGATGGCGCACGTCAAGCTGACGCTGAAAGCGGCGGTGCTGGCCACCGACCTCCCGGACCAGGATGTGTTCGCCGCCCGGCTGCCGCAGTACTTCCCGCAGGTGCTGCAGCAGCGCTTCGGCGCCGAGATCCGCCAGCACCAACTGCGCCGCGAAATAGTCACCACGATGCTGATCAACGACGTGGTGGACACCGCGGGCATCACCTACGCATTCCGGATCACCGAGGACGCCGGTGTCGAGCTGGTCGACGCGGTGCGCGCCTATGTCGCGACCGACGCCATCTTCGGGGTGGGCGACCTGTGGCGCCGGATTCGGGCCGCCGGTGAGCAAGACGGTCTGCCGGTTGCGGTGACCGACCGGATGACACTGGACCTGCGCCGGCTCATCGACCGCGCCGGCCGTTGGCTGCTCAACTACCGCCCGCAGCCGCTGGCGGTGGGCGCCGAGATCAATCGGTTCGCCGAGCAGGTTTCCGCGCTGTCGCCGCGGATGTCGGAATGGTTGCGCGGCGACGACGCCGCCATCGTCGCCAAGCACATCGGCGAGTTCGAGGCGCAGGGCGTGCCTCGTGGCCTGGCATCCGACGTCGCGCTGGGCCTGTACCGCTACAGCCTGCTCGACATCATCGATGTCGCCGACATCACCGAGCGTGACGCCGACGAGGTCGCGGACACCTATTTCGCGCTGATGGATCGGCTGGGTATCGACGGGCTGCTGACCGCGGTCGCTCAGCTGCCGCGCGACGACCGCTGGCACGCCTTGGCGCGGTTGGCGATCCGGGACGACATCTACAATTCGGTGCGGTCGCTATGCCTGGATGTGCTGGCGGTCGGGGAACCGGACGAGGACGGGATGCAGAAAATCATCGAATGGGAAGCGACCAACGCCTCACCCGTGCAGCGGGCCCGGCGCACGCTGACGCAGATCTACGAATCCGACCAGCGGGATCTGGCGACCCTGTCGGTGGCGGCGCGGCAGATCCGCAGCATGACGCGCGCCAGCGGGCGCGGGGCCGCCTCGTGAGTCCGGCCGGCGAGTCCGCCGAGGAGCCGGTGGGCTTTGTGGCGTCGGTTCCGGTGCGCTGGTCAGACATCGACATGTACCAGCACGTGAACCACGCAACGATGGTGACGCTGCTCGAAGAGGCGCGGGTGCCCTTCCTGTCGCCGGCGTTCGCGGTCGACATCACCAGCGTGGGACTGCTGATCGCCGAGGTCAAAGTCGCCTACAAGGGGCAACTGCGACTGACCGACTCACCACTGCAGGTGACGATGTGGGTGCCGCGGTTGCGCACGGTGGACTTCACCATCGGCTACGAGGTGCGCTCGGTGCACGCGGCCCGGGATTCGCGGCCGGCCGTGATCGCCGAGACGCAGTTGGCCACGTTCAGCATCGATGAGCAGAAGCTGGTGCGGCTCTCGGCGGACCATCGCGCTTATCTGGAGAAGTTCATCCGCCGCTGAGCGCCGGCGCGCCCAGATCAGCCCTCGGTGAGCATGGCGTCGAGCAGTCGTTGAATGACGGTGCTCACGTCGGCGCGCGCCTGCTCGGGATCATCGGCCGTCGCGATCACCATCGCCGCCTCGTCGAGCGCACCGATCAGAACGTGCGCGAGTGCACGGACCGGCTGGTGGGGGAGTTGTCCGGCCTGCATGGCTTCGCTGAGCAGCGCCTCGGTCATGCCCAGGCTGTAGCGCTGAGCCACGTCGCGAAAGCCGTCCCACCCCAGCACGTTGGGGGCATCGAGCAGGACGATCTGGCGCACTTCCGGATCCTCGGCCACCACCAGCCAGTTTTCGGCGGCCGCCCGTAGCGCGGCGGCGGGGGTGGAGGCTGCGGAGGCGGCCACCGCCTCGGCGAGCCGCACCATCACGTCGGCTTCCACGGACTCCACGACGGCCAGGAAAAGCGCTGCCTTGTCCGGGAATTGGTGATACATCGCGCCACGGGTCACGCCGGCGGCCTCGGCGATCTCGGGGGTCCCCACGGCGGCATAACCACGCGCACCCCACAGTCGGCGGGCCGCGCTCATCAGGGCAGCACGGGTGGCGGCGGAACGCTCGGCTTGCGTCCGACGCTTGATTTCCGTACAGGCTGTCGGTAAGTTATCGGCAGGTTGCACGTAACTATGTTAGGAGCTCCCCATGCCGACCGTTGACATTGACGCCGGAACAATCCACTACGACACCGCGGGTCCGCGGGATGGCCGCCCGGTGCTGTTCATCCACGGCTACGCCATGGGGGCCTCGCTGTGGGGTCCACTGAGCGCCCGCCTGGCAGGGCGAAATCTCCGCTGCATCGCCCCGAATTGGCCGCTGGGCGCGCATCCGACACCGTTACGGGTCGGCGCCGATCGGACGCTGCCCGGGATCGCCGCCATGGTGGACGCGTTCATGGCAGCGCTCGACCTCTCCGACGTGGTGCTGGTCGGCAACGACACCGGCGGCCTGATCGCCCAACTGGTCGCGGTCAACCACCCGGACCGGCTCGGGGCGCTGGTGCTGACCAGCTGCGACGCCTTCGAGCATTTCCCGCCGCCCATTCTGAAACCGTTCATGCTGGCGGCGAAGACAGCCATCACGTTCCGCGGAGTGCTCCAGCCGATGCGGCTGCGGATGGTTCGTCATCGTGGATACGGTGCCCTGTCGCACGGCGATATCGACCGGCTGGTGAAGGAGTGGGTCAAACCCGCGCTGGGCGACGCCGCGATCGCCGAAGACCTCCGGCACCTGACCAAGTCGCTGCACCAGCAGACCGCCCTGGATGCCGCGGCGCGCCTGCACGAGTTCACCAAGCCGGCCCTGATCGCCTGGTCTGCCGACGATCTGTTCTTTCCCGTCGATGACGGCAGGCGCCTCGCCGGCGCGCTGCCCAACTCCCGCTTCGAACTGATCGGCGGCGCGCGCACCTACTCGATGATCGATCAGCCGGACCGCCTGGCCGACGTGGTCGCCGAATTCGCCAGCACCGCAAGCGGTCCGGAAGTGCGCGCCAGACGCTGAGGCGCCGGAGGTTCAGACCAGCCAGGCCGCGGTGTTGGGTGGCAAGACACCCTCTGTTGCCGGCGCGCTGGTCAGCACCAGCTGTCCTTCGGGAAGATCCACCGGGCGGTCGCCGGCATTGAGCGCGCATATCAGCCCGCCGCGCCGGAAGACCAGCATTCCGGGCAGGGCGTCGAGCCAATCGATCTGCGAGCCGCTGAGTTCGGTTCTGCTCCTGCGTATTGCCAGGGCCTGCCGGTAAAGCGACAGCGTCGAGGTGTGCTCGCTGCGTTGTTGCTCGACAGTCAGACCTGCCCACTGCGGCGGTATCGGCAGCCACGTGTTGGGGGTGTCGGAGAACCCGAACGCCGGCGCATCGCCGGACCAGGGCATGGGCACCCGGCAGCCGTCGCGTCCGCGTTCGGTGTGCCCGGAGCGCTCCCACACCGGATCCTGCAGCGCCCAGTCCGGGAGCTCGACGTTGGGCAGGCCCAGCTCCTGGCCGTTGTAGACGAACACCGCTCCGGGCAGGGCCAGCAACACCAGGGCCATGGCACGCGCCCGGTCGAGCCCGAGGGCACCGCCGCCGTAGCGGGTGACCGCCCGCTCGACGTCATGGTTCTCCAGCGCCCACGTGGCGGTGGCGTCCACCAACGCCACCGCGGCCAGCGAATTGTCGATCGCCGTGCGTATCTCGGTGGCATCGAAGTCGGACTGAAGCAACCGGAAGTTGAAGGCCAGGTGCAGTTCGTCGGGCCGTAGGTACTCGGCGAACTGTGCGTTGTCGTGTACCCAGACCTCACCGATGCTCACGGCGTCCGGATAGTCGTCCATGACGCTGCGGATAGCCCGGTGGATCGCGTGCACGCCGGGTCGGTTGAAGCGCGGGTCGTCGTCCTGGTGGGCCAGCAGCTTCACGTCGGTGACCGGCATGTCCGGCAGACCGGCAGGCTTGGCCATGCCGTGCGAGACATCGATGCGGAAGCCGTCCACGCCCCGGTCCAGCCAGAACCGCAGGGTCCGCTCGAAATCGGCGAACACCTCCGGGTTGTCCCAGTTCAGATCCGGCTGTGACACATCGAACAGATGTAGATACCACTGGCCAGGGCCGTCGGGCACGCTGACCCGCGTCCAGGCCGGGCCGCCGAAGACCGACACCCAGTTGTTGGGCGGCAGTTCGCCGTCGGGTCCGCGCCCGTCACGGAAGAAGTAGCGGTCGCGCTCGGGACTGCCGGGCTTGGCGGCCAGCGCCTCGGCGAACCAGGGGTGCGCTGAGCTGGTGTGGTTGGGCACCAGGTCCATCGTCACCTTGATCCCGCGCTCATGGGCGGCCGCCACCAGCCGATCCAGTGCCGCGAGGTCGCCGAAGAGCGGATCGATGTCACGCGGATCCGCCACGTCATAGCCGTGGTCGGCCATCGGCGACACCATCACCGGGTTGAGCCACAGCGCCTCGACCCCCAGCCAGTGCAGGTAGTCCAGATGTGCTGTGACCCCGTCCAGGTCACCGACACCATCGCCGTTGCTGTCGGCGAACGAGCGGGGATACACCTGGTAGAGGGCACTGTCGGCCCACCACGGGGGGCGGCCGGGGCGGTCGTGGGCGGTCATCAGATCGGCGCGTTGACCAGGAAGTCGGCTGCCGAATGCAGGTACTGCAGCAGCTCGGCACGGTGTGCATCGTCGAGGGTGTCGCTGTCGATCTCGCTGATGGCCGTCACCATGCAGCGCAGCCAGGCATCACGCTGCATCGGACCGATCCGGTACGGGTTGTGACGCATCCGCAACCGCGGGTGCCCACGGCGCTCGGTGTAGGTGCGGGGTCCGCCCCAGTACTGCTCAAGGAACATGCGCAGCCGTTCCTCGGCGCCGTCCATGTCGTCGGCGGGGTACATCGGGCGCAGGATCGGATCCTGGGCGACCAGTTGATAAAACCGCGCGACGATGGCGTGAAAGGTCTCCGCACCGCCGACGGCGTCATAAAACGAGGGTTCTTCTATCGGCTGCATCGCCCACCATTGTGGGGCATCGCCGGCTGCTGCCGGTGAACACACAGTTAATAGGCGTGCGACCAGCGTCGAATCGTGGTGAACTGTTCGGCGGAGGTCAATGGTGCGACACATGAACCGGCTGCAAGACCGGATATGAAGCGTCGGGGCCACCGCACCCCCGGTGCCCCACCGGCGAGCCTGAGCGGGCTTGCCGCCGCCCCATGCCTGCATTCGGTCGCCACGTCCGCGAGCGGCACTGATGCCGCATCGATCTGGACCCGCCGGCGGGTGCTGCTGCTGAACTCCACCTTCGAGCCCTTGACGGCGCTGTCGCTGCGGCGTGCCGTGGTCATGCTGATCTGCGGCAAGGCCGACATGGTGCACGACGACCCGTCCGGCCCGGTCATCCATTCGGCGACCCGTTCGGTGCCGGTGCCGTCGGTGATCCGCCTGCGGAACTATGTCCGGGTGCCGTACCGGGCCCGGATCCCCTTGACGCGCGCCGCACTGATGCACCGCGACCAGCACAGCTGTGCCTACTGCGGCGGCAAGGCCGACACCGTCGACCACGTGGTGCCGCGCAGTCGCGGCGGGGACCACTCCTGGGAGAACTGCGTGGCCGCCTGCTCTACCTGTAATCACCGCAAGGCGGACCGACTGCTGGCGGAGCTCGGCTGGACGCTGCGGTTGGTGCCCACCTCGCCCAAGGGCCAGCATTGGCGGCTGCTGGCGGTGATCAACGATCTCGATCCGGTCTGGATGCGCTACCTCGGCGAAGGCGCTGCCTGAGCGCCGGCCTCAGCCGAGCCAGCCGGCGACGAACCCGGCGAGCAGCACGCCGAATCCACCCATCTCACCGAGGATGAGCAGCACCATCGACCCGCGCAGTGCGGCAGTGGGGTGCTCGAACTGGTTGGTGGTGTCCTGCCGGGCGCCGTGCACGATGTAGCTGATGATGGCCGCCACGAAGTAGAAGACGACCACCATGGCTGCCGTCAGATTCACCCCGGTCGGCCAGGCGCTGAGCTCCACGAAGACCGCCAGCAGCAGCGTCGCGAAGGCATACAGCAGGGCGGCCCGGTGTGCGATGTCGACGTAGGGATGGGCGAGGTGCTCCGGCCGGGTGACCATCTGCCGGTATTTCCAGATGCCCAGGCCCAGCGCGAGCAGGAAGATCAGCCCTGCCGCCAGCAGGGTGATCAGCGTGTCGGTGCCCAGGGCTTCGCCGGTCCAGTCCACGTTGGTGCCTCCTCAGACGTTCGGTGCGACAGACGTTCGGTGCGACGTTGCCCCGGTACCAACGCTGCCACGCGCCGGCTGCTGGCCGGGGCCCTCGTGCGACTTCGACAGACGAGCCGGTCGGTCTTTTACCCATGGTGCATAACCACGTGCCGGCCCGGCCGACAGGCCCCTCGGCGCGCTATGAGGCCGGGTTCTCGCACCGGTCGATCAGCGGTGGGATACCGTCTACGGCGTGAGCGTGTTGGAAACTCTCGGCATCTTCATCGGCATCCCGGCGGCGATCTTCGCCTTGCTGGCTGCCCGGACCCTGTCGCAGAAGGGGCCGCGCGCGGCCGTCTATCAGATGTCGGATCGGTGGACGCACCCGCCGATCCTGTGGGCAGCGACCGACGAGGCCATCGGCGGACACGGCCACGGCCATTCCGAGTTCAGCGTGGGGGGTGGAACCAGTGGCAACTGGTGAAGTCGTAACGATCGATCCGGCCGACCTGCCGCACGGCTTCGTGGTCACCAACAGCGGTCGGGTGTCCGGGGTCACCGAGCCCGGCGAGGCCTCGCTGCACTACCCGTTCCCGGTGAAGGAACTGGTGGCCCTCGATGAGGCACTGACCTACGCGTCGCGCGCCACCCAGGCCCGTTTCGCCACCTACATCGGCGATCTGGGGGAGGACACCGCTGCGCGGGCCCGCGAGATCCTGGCGAAGGTGCCGACCCCGAATGACGCCGTGCTCATTGCGGTCTCGCCGGACCAGAAGGCCATCGAGGTGGTCTACGGCGCCGGTGTGGCCGGCCGCATTGCCCCGGCTGCCGCCCCGCAGGGAGTGGCAGCGGCGGCCGCGGCGTTCCGCGACGGCCACCTGATCGATGGTCTGGTCAGCGCGGTGCAGGTGATCAGCGCCGGCGTAACCCCGGCCTAGCACCGGCTGAACTGCCGGACGATCCCTTGGTCACCAGCGTGAACCTCCCAGGTCCACCCGTGGGATCAGCGGTCGACTCGGCGCATGCTTTCGCCGCCGCCTCCCCGGCACACCGGGCCTGGTTGGCCAACCTCGACCGGCGTGCGGTCGGACCACGAGCGGTGACCGAAATCGTTCGCGAATACGGCATCACTCGAGACAGCTTCCGGGCACTGGACGTCATGGAGCAGCTCACCGACCCGGACCGCAAGAGCTACTTCGTCATCCCCCGAACAGCCGGCGGCGACGCGGTGCGGCGAGCGGTGCTGCTGACCTACCTGCTCAACGCGGGCACCGGCTACGGCAGGCCGGGCTCGGGCAGCGACTTTCCCGAGACCCCGTACGGCCCTGCGGAAATGCGACGGATCGTCGACCGTCAGCGTGCGAACCGCTGGAGCTATGCGGTGGTGCGCGGCATCTGCAACACCGGCGGGTGTGTGGCGACCACCCCGAACGGCGTGCTGATGGTGGTGGGCGGCAATCGAATTCACGGGACGTTCAGCCACCGCGGCGGCACCATGTGGGGCGACCTGTTCCTGGTCAACTCCACCGTGCGGGTGTCCGATCCCGCCGAGCGGATGCGCGAGATCATCGAATCAGGCCGACTCGGCCCGGGCGGACCGGATCTGGACACGCTGTTGCACCACGAGGAGATCCACGCCCAGCAATGGGCTGCCCTGGGCGCGGTGCAGATGCCCGCGCGCTACCTCGCCGAAGAGGCAAGGGTGCGGATCTTCGGCGGTGTCAACAGTTTCGAGGAGGCCGCCGGACTCAGCGACGGGGGATACCGCTGATCAGGCGGTGTCAAAGGCGCGCGCCCGCAGCGATCGCTCGACCCCGGCCCTGCCCTCGAGGACCAGCCTCCGCAGCGCCGACGGCACCGAAGGATCGGCCAGGAAGGCGTCAGCGGCGTCCAACCCGGCCTGGCTGACATCCCAACCCGGGTACAGGCCCACCACCACGGTCTGCGCCACCTCGCTGGATCGCCGCTCCCACACGCCCGAAATCGCCTCGAAATAGCGCGCGGTGAATGGCGCCAGCAGCTCGCCCTGGCCGGGCTGCACGATCCCCGCGATGATCGCGCGACCGGTGATGTTGGCCAATGTGTCGTCCTCGATCACCTGCTGCCAGGCCGCTTCCTTGACCGCGGGCTGCGGCCGGGCCGCCGAAGCCTGGGCGCCCTGGCGCCGGCCGGCGGCGGTGGGGTCACGCTGGATCTCGGCGTCGATGGCCGCAGAGTCCAGCGCACCGCTGCGGGCCAGCGCCACCACGATCCGCCAGCGCAGGTCGGTGTCGACGGCCAACCCGGCCAGGCCCTGGGTGGCCGGGTCCGCGTCCAGCAGCGCGGCCAGCACCGCGGTGTGCCGCTCGGCGAGCACCGAGGTGCACAGCGCGTTGACATAGGCCAGCTGGTGATCCGAACCGGGTTCGGCGTCGCGGGCCAGCTCCAGCAATCGGTCGGCGAACGCCGGCCAACCTTGCTCTGCGGCCCAGGCCGGATCGGCGTAGAACCCCAGCGCGGTCTGCGCCTGCAACAGCAGCCGGGAGGCTACGCCGACCTCGCTCTCGGCGCCGATGCCGCGCTGCACCAATGCCAGGAAGTCCCGGGCGCGCAGTTCGGCTTCGCGGGTCATCTCCCAGGCCGCCGACCACACCAGGGTGCGCGGCAACGGTTCGGCGATGTCGGCGATGCGCTCGGTTGCGGTGGCCAGTGACTCAGGGTCCAGGCGCAGCGCGCAGTAGGTCAGGTCGTCGTCGTTGACCAGGATCAGCTTGCCGCGCGAAACCCCGACCAGGCCGGGCACTTGGGTGCTGGGTCCTTCGATATCGAGCTCCTCGCGGTGTACCCGCACCAGCCGGCCGGATCCGGAGGGGTCGTCGTCGTAGATGCCGATTGCCAACCGGTGCACCCGGGTTTCGCCGGCGCCCGGGGTGGCGCCACCCTGAGTCACCGCGAACCGGGTGAACCGACCGTCGCCGTCGACGTCGAAGTCCGCGCGCAGCGTGTTCAGTCCGGTGGTCTTCAGCCACTGGCGGCCCCAGTCGGACAGATCCCGGCCGGAAGCCTTTTCCAGCGCCGCCAGCAGGTCGTCGAAGGTGGCGTTGTCAAAGGCGTGTGCGGCGAAATAGTCGCGCAGACCGGCAAGGAAGTGGTCCAGACCGACATAGGCAACCAACTGCTTGAGCACCGAAGCGCCCTTGGCGTAGGTGATGCCGTCGAAGTTGACCTCTACGGCGGCCAGATCCGGGATGTCGGCAGCGATCGGGTGCGTCGAGGGCAGCTGGTCTTGGCGGTAGGCCCAGGACTTCTCCGCGTTCGCGAACGTGGTCCAGGCGCTGGTGTACTCGGTTGCCTCGCTTTGGCACAGCACCGAGGCGAACGTCGCGAACGACTCGTTGAGCCACAGGTCATCCCACCACCGCATGGTGACCAGGTCGCCGAACCACATGTGCGCCATCTCGTGCAGCACGGTCTCGGCGCGTCGCTCATACGACGCCCGGGTCACCTTGCTGCGAAAGACGTAGTCCTCCAGGAACGTCACCGCTCCGGCGTTCTCCATCGCACCGGCGTTGAACTCCGGCACGAACAGCTGGTCGTACTTGCCGAACGCATACGGCACGCCGAAGTTGCTGTGGTAGAAGCCGAAACCCTGCTTGGTCTCGGTGAACAGCCGCTCGGCGTCCATGTGCTCGGCCAGCGATGCCCGGCAGAACAGCCCCAGCGGGATCTCGCCGTGCTCGTCGCGGTAGACGTCGTCCCAACGGGCATACGGTCCGGCGATCAGCGCCACCAGATACGTGCTCATCTTCGGCGTGGTCTCGAAGGTGTGTACTCCGTCACGCACGGAGGCCGTGGCGCCGTTGGAGATCACCTGCCAGTGCGACGGCGCGGTGACGGTGATGTCAAAGGTGGCCTTGAGGTCCGGCTGGTCGAAGCAGGCGAACATCCGCTTGGCGTCAGCGGTTTCGAACTGCGAGTACAGATACACCTCGTCGTCGACCGGGTCGACGAAGCGGTGCAGGCCCTCACCGGTGTTGGAGTAGTAGCACTGCGCGTCGATCTCCACGGTGTTGTGCTTGGCCAACCCGGTCAATGCCACGCCGACCGACTCGTCGTAGGCCGAGACGTCGAGGGGACGGCCGTTGAGGGTGGCACTGTGGATCTTCTCGGCGGCGATGTCGATGACGGTGTCGCCGCCGGCCAGGGCGTCGAAGGTGACGGTGGTGGTGGAGCGGAAGGTGCGCTCGCCCGGTTTGCCGTTGCCGTCGGTGAGGTCCAGGGTGATCCGGTAGTTGTCGACGGTGATCGAGGCGGCCCGTTCGGCGGCCTGGTCGCGGGTGAGGTTAGGAAGTGCCACGCCCGCCTACAGTAGTGGCCGGACAGTGCGGTCGGGCGCCGGACCGAGTTTAATGAGGCCATGCTGATCGCCGGTCTGACCTTTGCGGTGCTGGCCGCGATGGTGCACGTGTACATATTCGCGCTCGAGTCGCTGAGTTGGACCTCACCGCGCACGCGTGCCGTCTTCGGCACCACTGCGCAGGAGGCCGAGATCACCAAGACGCTGGCCTTCAACCAGGGCTTCTACAACCTGTTCCTGGCCATCGTCACAGTGGTCGGCATCGCCGCGTTTTCGTTGGACCACGACACGGTTGGTCTCGCGCTGATCTTCGCCGGTGTGGGGTCCATGCTTGCCGCGGCACTGGTTCTGGTGTCGTCGTCGCCGGACAAGGCCCGCGCCGCCGCCTTCCAGGGTGCTTTTCCGGCGGTCGCGGTCGCGCTGCTGGCCCTGAGCCTGTGACCCGGCGGCGGGCATAGATGTGCTCGCGGCCGCGTTACCACTGCTATCTGTGTCCCGTCGTCGGCTGAGAGGATCGCCCGCCCATGCCCAAATCGCAAGCCGAATTCTGGTTCGATCCGCTGTGCCCGTGGTGCTGGATCACCTCCCGGTGGATCCTGGAGGTCGAGAAGGTCCGTGACATCGATGTCACCTTCCACGTGATGAGTTTGGCCGTCCTCAACGAGGGCCGTGACGACCTTCCCGAGCAGTATCGCGAAGGCCTCAAGCACGCGTGGGGTCCGGTGCGGGTGGCGATCGCCGCGGAGCAGTTGCGCGGCAACGAGATCCTGCGTCCGCTCTACACCGCGATGGGAACCCGGATCCACAACCAGAACAACAAGGACTTCCCCGACGTCATCGCCGGTGCGCTGGCCGAGGTGGGCCTGCCGGCCGAATTGGCCGACGCCGCCACCAGCGACGCCTACGACGAAGCGCTGCGTGCGAGCCACCACGCCGGGATGGACGCCGTCGGCAAGGACGTCGGGACGCCGACCATCCACGTCAACGGGGTGGCGTTCTTCGGGCCCGTGCTGTCCCGCATTCCCCGCGGCGAGCAGGCGGGGGAGCTGTGGGACGCGTCGGTGACCTTCGCGTCCTACCCGCACTTCTGGGAGCTCAAGCGCACCCGTGGCGAGTCGCCGGAGTTCGACTGACGGCCGGGCGGGGGAGCAGACCGAGTCTGAGAGAATGACGCCATGCGCGTCTACCTCGGCTGCGACCACGCCGGCTACGAACTCAAAGAAACGATCGTCGAGCACCTGAAGAAGGCCGGCCATGAGCCGGTCGACTGCGGGGCCTTCAGCTACGACGCCGAGGACGACTACCCGGCGTTCTGCATCGCGGCGGCGGCTCGCACGGTGGCCGACCCCGACAGCCTGGGGATCGTGATCGGCGGGTCCGGCAACGGCGAGCAGATCGCGGCCAACAAGGTGCCCGGGGCGCGTTGTGCGCTGGCCTGGAGCACCGAGACCGCGCAGCTGGCCCGGGAACACAACAACGCCCAGCTGATCGGCATCGGCGGCCGCATGCACACCACCGCCGAAGCGCTCGCGATCGTCGACGCGTTCTTGAGCACTCCGTGGTCGCAGGCCGAACGTCACCAGCGACGCATCGACATCCTGGCTGCCTACGAGCGCAACCACGAGGCACCTCCGGTGCCGGGCGCGCCCGCCTGACACGGCACAGAGCGGCCTGACATGCCGGAGGGGCACATCCTGCACCGGCTGGCCCGGCTCCATCAGCGCCGTTTCGCGGGGGCTCCTGTTGGGGTGTCCAGCCCGCAGGGCCGCTTCGAATCCGGTGCCGCCCTGGTCGACGGGCGGCCGCTGCTGTGCGCCGAGGCGTGGGGCAAGCACCTGTTCCACCACTACGCGCACGGGCCGATCGTGCACGTGCACCTGGGCATCTACGGCCACTTCACCGAGTTCGACCTGGTTGACGGTCACCTGCCCGAGCCGGTCGGTCAGGTGCGGATGCGGATGGTGGGCACCGGCTATGGCACCGACCTGCGCGGCCCGGCAGCCTGCGAGGTGATCGATGAGGCCCAAGTCGCCGGCGTCATCGCGCGGCTGGGGCCTGATCCACTGCGCGGGGACGCCGATCCGTCGCTGGCGTTCAAGCGAATCGCCAAGTCCCGCAAATCTATTGCTGCGCTGCTGATGGACCAGTCGGTGCTGGCCGGAGTCGGCAATGTCTACCGCAGCGAGGTGCTGTTCCGGCACCGGATCGACCCCTACCGGCCCGGCGTGCAGATCGGCGAAGCGGACTTCGCCGAGATCTGGGCCGACTTGGTGGCGCTGATGAAGGTGGGGTTGCGCCGCGGCAGCATCGTCGTGGTCCGGCCCGAGGATGACCACGGCGCTCCGGCGTACGCGGCCGGCAAGCCGCGCACCTACGTCTACCGCCGCGCCGGCGACCCGTGCCGGGTGTGCGGGACTGCCGTGCAGACCGCTGAGCTGGAGGGGCGCAATGTGTTCTGGTGCCCGTCGTGCCAGACCTGAAGTTCAGTCGTCGTAGACCGTCTCGCGCCGGGGCCGGATCGCCACCCCGAGTGCGCGGTAGATCTCGTTGGACAACACCACGCTGCGCGGGTCGGCATTGGCCTGGGTGTGGTCGAACCGGTTCATCACGTAGCCATAGCCGATCCGGTGCTCCAGATCGGCGAAGGCGAACGATCCGCCCAGGCCGCCGTGACCGAAGATCCGCCGGTTGGGCCCGTTGACCCCCTGAGCGTTGAGCATGTAGCCCATGCCCCAGCCGTGTTCGGCGACTCGGGGGCCCAGCACCAGGTCGGTCTCGGTGCCGCCCTGCAGAACCCGCAGGCGGTCCATGGCGGCCCGGCTGAGCAGCTTCTCCTGCACCAGTGCGTCGTAGAACGTGGCCATGCCCAGGGCGGAGACCTGGGCGTTGGTGCCGGGGAACTCCAGTTCGCGCCACAGCGTCAGGTCGTTGGTGGCGATCTCGTCGTCGGGGGCGAACCCCATGGCGACCGCCAATCCCGCCTTGGGGTGATCGTCCAACGAGGTCGGGCGTTTCGGCGCCCCGGCCGAAGACAGCATCTCCCGGATCGTGGGCTTGCCCACCGGATCGGCGCAGCGGTAGCCCTGCTGCTCGGCCGGCACGCCGATGTGCACCTCGGCGCCCAGCGGACCGGCGACCTCGGTGCGCAGGTACTGGCTCACCGTCAACCCGGTCACCCGCCGCACGACCTCGCCGATGATGAAGCCGTAGGTGGTCATGTGGTAGCCCTGAGCGGTGCCGGGCCGCCACCACGGCTCGGCGGAGGCAAGGCGCTCGCAGACCAGGTCCCAGTCGGTGACGTCGCGCCAGTGCATCGGCTCCCGCGGCCCGATGACCCCGGATCGGTGGGCCAGCACCATCGCCAGGGAGATGTCGCCCTTGCCGGCCTGACCGAACGCCGGCCAGTAGTGGGCCACCGGGGCCCGCAGGTCCAGTTCCCCGGCATCGGCGAGCCGGTGCACGCAGGTGCTGGTCAACCCCTTGCTGCCCGACAGCACGGTGCTCAGGGTGTCTTCCTGCCAGGGCCGCCGGCCGTCGGCGTCGGCGGAGCCGGCCCACAGATTGACCACCAGCTCGCCGTCGACATAGGCCGCCACGGCGGCGCCGAGCTCGTCGCGCTCGGTGAAGTTGCGCTCGAACTCGGTTCGCACCTTTTCAAAGCGCGGGGAGCACGTCCCATGAATCTGGACGTGCCGTGTGCCGCCCATGGCGTGCCTTCCTGCTAGGGAGAATCCCCTTTCGCGGGGCGACGGGGCGATCGGACCCGCGTAGTTCGCTTGGAAGGATAAGTCCACGGCGACCGGTGAGTACAGCAGCCCCCGGCCCCGGTCGGCATACGCGGCTGACCTGGCGATGGTCACATGTGGAACCGGTCGCTGGTGTCCGCCGAACCATAGGTCGACGGCCACCACGCCGGGCCCTCTGGAGCGGGCGACGGGAATCGAACCCGCGTAGCTAGTTTGGAAGACTAGGGCTCTACCATTGAGCTACGCCCGCATGAACAGCTAGAGCGAGACTGTACCGGCGTGGCGGACCCGAAATCCAATTACCCCCGTCGTGATGGCTGCGTGGGGGCGTTGGCAGCAGGTCATTGTGATCACCGATATCCCGGGCCGTAGGATCGCCTGGTCAGTGCGGGGTGTAGCGCAGCTTGGTAGCGCATCCGCTTTGGGAGCGGAAGGCCGCAGGTTCAAATCCTGTCACCCCGACCAGCGCGCCGCACCGGCACGACCGACCACGTCAACGATATCGAGGAGTACACCCGTGAAGAGCACCGTCGAGCAGCTGACCCCGACCCGGGTTCGCATCAACGTTGAGGTGCCGTTCACCGAGCTTCAGCCGGACTTCGAGCGGACCTACAAGCAGCTGGCGAAGCAGGTGCGGGTGCCGGGCTTCCGGCCCGGCAAGGCTCCGGCCAAGCTCATCGAGGCCCGCTTCGGCCGTGCCGCCGTGCTGCAGCAGGTGGTCAACGAGGCGCTGCCGAGTCGTTACACCGAGGCGGTGACGAGCTCGGACCTCAAGCCTCTCGGTCAGCCCAAGATCGAGGTCACCAAGCTCGACGACGGTGAGAACATCGCCTTCACCGCCGAGGTCGACGTGCGACCCGAGATCACCCTGCCCGACCTGGAGCAGCTCAAGATCACCGTGGACCCTATCGAGGTCGGCGACGACGAGGTCGACGCCGAACTCGACGCCCTGCGTGCTCGGTTCGGCACCCTGACCGGGGTCGACCGGCCGGCCGCGAAGGGTGACTTCGTCTCGATCGACCTGGACGCCACCATCGACGGCGAGCCCGTTGAAGGCGCAGCCACCGAGGGGCTGTCGCACGAGGTCGGCTCGGGTCAGCTCATCGAAGGCCTCGACGACGCCATCGTGGGGCTGTCGGCCGGTGAGAGCAAGACGTTCACCACCAAGCTGGCGGCCGGCCCGCAGGCCGGTAAGGAAGCGGAAGTCACCGTCACGGTCCAGTCGGTCAAAGAGCGCGAGCTGCCGGAGGCCGACGACGAGTTCGCTCAGCTGGCCAGCGAGTACGACACCATCGGCGAACTGCGGGAGAACCTCACCGAACAGGTGAGCCGGACCAAGCGCATCCAGCAGGCCGAGAAGGTCCGCGAGGTGACGCTGGAGAAGCTGGTCGAGCAGGTCGAGATGCCGCTGCCCGACGCCGTGGTCCAGGCGCACATCGACAACGCCCTGCACAACGCCCTGCACGCCTTCGACCACGACGAGAACAAGTTCGCCGAGTCGCTGGCCGAGAAGGGTTCCTCGCGCGCGGAGTTCGACGCCGATACCCGCAGCGAGGCCGAGAAGTCGGTGAAGACCCAGCTGCTGCTTGACGCGCTCGGCGACAAGCTCGAGATCAAGGTCGGGCAGAACGACCTGACGCAGCACCTGGTGTTGATGTCGCGTCAGTACGGCATCCCGCCGCAGCAGCTGGTGCAGTTCCTGCAGGAGAACAAGCAGCTGCCTGCGGTCTTCGCCGACGTGCGCCGCGGCATGGCGCTGGCTGCGGCGGTGCGTGCGGCTGAGGTCAGCGACACCGCCGGCAACGCGATCGACACCGCCGAGTTCTTCGGAACGGACGCCGATGACGAAGGCGACGCCGACGAGGTCGCCGAGGCATTGGCCGCTGCCGAGGAAGCCGACGAAGCGGCTGAGGCCGAAGCTGACTCCGACGACGAGTGACGCTGTAAGCGAACGAAGCCGGTTCGGAGCGCCCTGGCCCGGCCTTGTTGGCTAGGGTCTTAAACATGTCTCGGCATACGAATCTCGAGAAAGCAGGTATCCCACTGTGAGCCAGCCCGGACTGAATCTCGTCGACTCGGTATACGAGCGCCTACTGCGAGAACGCATCATCTTCCTGGGGTCGCAGGTGGACGACGACATCGCCAATCGGCTGTGCGCTCAGATCCTGCTCTTGGCCGCCGAGGACCCGACCAAGGACATCTCGCTCTACATCAACTCCCCGGGCGGTTCGATCAGCGCGGGGATGGCGATCTACGACACGATGGTGCTGGCACCGTGTGACGTCGCCACCTACGCGATGGGGATGGCCGCCTCGATGGGCGAGTTCCTGCTCGCGGCGGGCACCAAGGGCAAGCGCTACGCCCTGCCGCACGCCCGGATCCTGATGCACCAGCCGTTGGGTGGGGTGACCGGCAGCGCCGCCGACATCGCCATTCAGGCCGAGCAGTTCGCGGTCATCAAGAAGGAGATGTTCCGGCTCAACGCCGAGTTCACCGGGCAGCCCATCGAGCGCATCGAGGCCGACTCCGACCGCGACCGCTGGTTCACTGCCCAGGAAGCCCTGGAATACGGCTTCGTCGATCACATCATCACCAGCGCCCACGTCAACGGAGCCGCCTCATGAACCCCGAAACCTTGCGAGCGATCGCACCGCAGGCGCGCTACATCCTGCCGTCGTTCGTGGAGCACTCCAGCTGGGGTGTCAAGGAGTCCAACCCGTACAACAAGCTGTTCGAAGAGCGGATCATCTTCCTGGGTGTCCAGGTCGACGACGCCTCGGCCAACGACATCATGGCCCAGTTGCTGGTCCTGGAGTCGCTGGACCCCGACCGCGACATCACCATGTACATCAACTCCCCGGGTGGTTCCTTCACCTCGTTGATGGCGATCTACGACACCATGCAGTACGTCCGCGCTGACATCCAGACCGTGTGTCTGGGTCAGGCCGCCTCGGCTGCGGCGGTCCTGCTGGCCGCGGGCACGCCGGGCAAGCGCATGGCGCTGCCCAACGCCCGGGTTCTGATCCACCAGCCGTCGCTGTCCGGTGTCATCCAGGGCCAGTTCTCCGACCTGGAGATCCAGGCCGCCGAGATCGAGCGGATGCGGACCCTGATGGAGGCCACCCTGGCCCGCCACACCGGCAAGGACGCCGACGTGATCCGCAAGGACACCGACCGCGACAAGATCCTCACCGCGGCCGATGCCAAGGAGTACGGGATCATCGACACCGTGCTGGAGTACCGCAAGCTGTCGGCCCAGACGGCCTAGGTTTTCCCCGCCGAGCAGACGTGAAGGCCCCCTAGTAGCACCGCTCTAGGGGGCCTTCGCGTCTGCTCGCGCAGACTTCACGTCTGCTCGCGCAAGGTGGTGGCCACCGCCGCGATGTCGGCGGGCCCCACCCGGCAGCAGCCGCCCACGATGCGGGCGCCGGCGGCCACCCACCGCGCAGCCAACGCCGCGGTGAACGTCTTGGGCCCCACCCACCCGCCGGCAACCCAGCGCTCACCGCTGTTGGGGTAGACGACCACGGGCTTGCCGGTGGCTTCGCGGGCGATCTCGATCGCCGGCAGGACGTCGTCGGGGGAGCAGCAGTTCACCCCCACCGCGAGGATCTGTGGCACCCCGGCGGCCACCGCGAACGCCTCCGAGAGGGGCTGCCCGGCACGGGTTTTCGTGCCCTCGACGGTGTAACTCAGCCAGGCGGGCACGTTCGCCTCCTGCACCAGATCCACCAGTGCCTGCGCCTCGTCGAGGTCCGGCACGGTCTCCAACGCGAGCAGATCAGCACCGGCGTCGGCCAGGATCTCCAGCCGGGGCCGATGCCACGCCGACAACTGCGCCACCGAAAGTCCGTACCGGCCGCGGTATTCCGCGCCGTCGGCGCATGCGGCGCCGTACGGGCCCACCGAGGCCGCAACCCAGCGCTGGTGCGCGCCGTCGCCGGCTTGGCGTGCCAGGTCCACGCTGAGGCGCAACAGCCCGGCGGACGCCCGGTGGTCGATACCGCGGGCGGCGAACCCGTCGAGGCTCGCCTGATAGCTGGCGGTGACTGCGATCTGGGCGCCGGCAGCGAAGTACGCCGCGTGAACGGCCGCAATGTCGTGGGGTGCCTCCGTGAGCAACCGGGCAGACCACAGCGGGTCGTCCAGATCGGCCCCGCGGGCCTCGAGTTCCGTCGCCAGCCCCCCATCGGCGACGAGCACGGTATCGTCGGGCACGGCGAACCCCACGTTTGCCACTCTAGAGCTGAAGGCTCCGCCGGTCTCACAGCCGGGTAACGCCCCCGAAACGCTCGCGCCACGCCAGCGCGTCACACCGCGGCGGCGGCGACTTGGGCTATATCTTCGTGGAGCAGACAGACGGAGCAAGTGACGAATACCAATAACGCGATTCGGCCTTATAGGTCGCCTCGCACCGGAATGAACGGGTAGCGTCGGGGCAGACACCGGCACCCCGACGACAGACGGCGAACAGGAAGTAGGTCCTAACGCACTATGGCGCGCATTGGAGACGGCGGGGACCTGCTGAAGTGTTCGTTCTGCGGTAAGAGCCAGAAGCAGGTCAAGAAGCTCATCGCAGGTCCGGGTGTCTACATCTGCGATGAGTGCATCGACCTGTGCAACGAGATCATCGAAGAGGAATTGGCCGACGCCGACGACGTGAAGCTCGATGAGCTGCCCAAGCCGGCCGAGATCCGGGAGTTCCTCGAGGGCTACGTGATCGGGCAGGACACGGCCAAGCGCACGCTGGCAGTGGCGGTCTACAACCACTACAAGCGCATCCAGGCCGGAGAGAAGAGCCGCGATTCGCGCTCCGGTGAGCCCGTTGAGCTGACCAAATCCAACATCTTGATGCTCGGGCCCACCGGCTGTGGCAAGACCTACCTGGCCCAGACCCTGGCCAAGATGCTCAACGTGCCGTTCGCGATCGCCGACGCCACCGCGCTGACCGAAGCCGGCTACGTGGGTGAAGACGTCGAGAACATTCTGCTCAAGCTGATTCAGGCGGCCGACTATGACGTCAAGCGCGCCGAGACCGGCATCGTCTACATCGACGAGGTCGACAAGATCGCCCGCAAGAGCGAAAACCCGTCGATCACCCGCGACGTCTCCGGCGAGGGTGTGCAGCAGGCGCTGCTGAAGATCCTGGAAGGCACGCAGGCGTCGGTTCCACCGCAGGGCGGCCGCAAGCACCCGCACCAGGAATTCATCCAGATCGACACCACCAACGTGTTGTTCATCGTCGCCGGCGCGTTCGCGGGCCTCGAGAAGATCGTCTCGGACCGGGTTGGCAAGCGGGGCTTGGGTTTCGGTGCCGAAGTGCGGTCCAAGGCCGAGATCGACACCACCGACCACTTCGCCGAGGTCATGCCCGAGGACCTGATCAAGTTCGGTCTGATCCCCGAGTTCATCGGCCGGCTGCCGGTGGTGGCCTCGGTGACCAACCTGGACATGGAGTCGTTGGTCAAGATCCTCTCCGAGCCCAAGAACGCGCTCGTCAAGCAGTACACCCGCCTGTTCGAGATGGACGGGGTGGAGTTGGAGTTCACCCAGGACGCGCTGGAGGCCATCGCGGATCAGGCCATCCACCGTGGCACCGGCGCGCGCGGTCTGCGGGCCATCATGGAAGAAGTCCTGCTGCCCGTCATGTACGACATCCCGAGCCGCAACGATGTCGCCAAGGTCGTCGTGACCAAGGAAACGGTGCAGGACAACGTGCTGCCGACCATCGTGCCGCGCAAGCCGGCGCGCGGCGAGCGACGCGACAAGAGCGCCTGAGCCGGGGACGGCGCCCGCCGTCACGGCCCGGTTACGCGCGGATACCGAACCTCTTAGATTTGGCCTCGGTTGAACGTGATGAAAACCACATTTCCGGCCCCGCTGGGCCGCGAACCCCAGTGTGACATCGACATTTAACACTGAGTAAGCCGAATTTCGAGACGGTGTGGCGTCGTATGGTCTATAAGAGCGGTGCAATAATCGGTACTGCCAGTGACAGAAAAACTTGTAGATGCCCCCGGCCCTGTTGCGCGGGCCCGGGTGGACAGTGATGGAAGGCGGGGCCGTGGGGCCGAGTGGTAACGGAGTCGGGTCGGCATCCGGTCGCCAAAAACTCGAGAAAGTCGTCATCCGTTTCGCCGGTGACTCCGGCGACGGCATGCAGCTCACCGGCGATCGCTTCACCTCTGAGGCGGCGCTTTTCGGCAACGACCTCGCCACCCAGCCGAACTACCCGGCCGAGATCCGCGCACCTCAGGGCACGCTGCCCGGCGTCTCGTCGTTCCAGATCCAGATCGCCGACTTCGACATCCTGACCGCGGGCGACCGGCCCGACGTGTTGGTGGCGATGAACCCGGCGGCGCTGAAGGCCAACATCGGCGACCTGCCGCGCGGCGGCATGGTGATCGTCAACTCCGACGAGTTCACCAAGCGCAACCTGGCCAAGATCGGCTACGAGGCCAACCCGTTGGAGACCGAGGAACTCTCCGACTACGTCGTGGTTCCGGTGGCGATGACCTCCCTGACCCTGGGTGCGGTCGAAGCTATCGGCGCGACCAAGAAGGACGGTGCCCGCGCCAAGAACATGTTCGCGCTCGGCCTGCTGTCCTGGATGTACGGCCGTGAGCTGGAGAGCAGCGAGCGCTTCATCCGGGAGAAGTTCGCCAAGAAGCCCGACGTGGCCGAGGCCAACGTCCTGGCGCTGAAGGCGGGCTGGAACTACGGCGAGACCACCGAGGCGTTCGGCACCACCTACGAGATCGCACCCGCCAAGCTGCCGGCGGGCGAGTACCGCCAGATCTCGGGCAACACCGCGATGGCCTATGGCGTGATCGTCGCCGGCCAGCTGGCCAACACCCAGGTGGTGCTGGGAACCTACCCGATCACCCCGGCCTCGGACATCCTGCACGAGCTGTCGAAGTACAAGAACTTCAACGTGCTGACCTTCCAGGCCGAAGACGAGATCGCCGGCATCGGCGCGGCGATCGGCGCCTCCTACGGCGGTGCGCTGGGTGTCACCAGCACCTCGGGCCCCGGCTTGGCGCTCAAGGGCGAGGCGCTGGGCTTGGCCGTCATGACTGAGCTGCCGCTGCTGCTGATCAACGTGCAGCGCGGCGGCCCCTCCACCGGCCTGCCCACCAAGACCGAGCAGGCCGACCTGCTGCAGGCGCTCTTCGGGCGCAACGGCGAATCGCCGGTGGCGGTGGTGGCGCCGTGCACGCCGTCGGACTGCTTCGACGCGGCCATCGAGGCCGTCCGGATCGCGGTCACCTACCGCACCCCGGTGGTGCTGCTCTCCGACGGGGCGATCGCCAACGGTTCGGAGCCGTGGCGGATCCCCGATGTTGCCTCGATGGCTCCCATCGAGCAGAACCTGGCCAAGGCCGGCGAGGACTTCGCGCCCTACGCGCGTGACCCGCAGACCCTGGCCCGGCAGTTCGCCATCCCGGGCACCCCGGGCCTGGAGCACCGGATCGGCGGCCTGGAGAAGGCCAACGGCTCCGGGGCGATCTCCTACGAGCCGGCCAACCACGACCTGATGGTTCGGCTGCGCCAGGCCAAGATCGACGGCATCGAGGTTCCCGACCTGGTCGTCGACGACCCGTCCGGGGACGCCGAGCTGCTGATGCTGGGCTGGGGCAGTTCCTACGGGCCGATCGCCGAGGCCTGCCGCCGGGTGCGGCGTGGCGGCGTCAAGGTTGCGCAGGCGCACCTTCGCAACCTCAACCCGCTGCCGGCCAACCTGGGTGAGGTGCTGCGGCGCTACCCCAAGGTGGTGCTGCCGGAGATGAACCTGGGCCAATTGGCGCTGCTGCTGCGCGGCCGCTACCTGGTCGACATCCAGTCGGTGACCAAGGTGACCGGCCAGGCGTTCCTGGCCGACGAGATCGAGGGGATCATCGACGACGCGTTGGCCGGCACACTGGCCGACCGGGAGAATGAGAAGGCGTCGCTGGCCAAGGCCGCGGCGGTCACGATTGCGGGCACAGCAGGAGCGAATTCATGACCACCACCGAAGCTGTCGGCTCGCTTGTCGGTACCGACCTGGGACTGACCGCGTTGAGCGGGGTCCCCACCACCGACGAGCCGCAGAAGGCCAAGGACTACACCTCCGACCAGGAGGTGCGCTGGTGCCCGGGCTGCGGTGACTACGTCATCCTCAACACGATCCGCGGTTTCCTTCCGGAGCTGGGACTGCGCCGGGAGAACGTGGTGTTCGTCAGCGGCATCGGCTGCTCGAGCCGGTTCCCGTACTACATGAACACCTACGGCGTGCACTCGATCCACGGCCGTGGCCCGACGTTCGCCACCGGGCTGGCGACCGCCCGCGAAGACCTCAAGGTGTTCCTGGTCACCGGTGACGGCGACGCCCTGTCGATCGGTGGCAACCACCTGATCCACACGCTGCGCCGCAACGTCAACATCACCATCCTGTTGTTCAACAACCGGATCTACGGTCTGACCAAGGGCCAGTACTCGCCCACGTCGGAGACCGGCAAGATCACCAAGTCGACGCCGTACGGCTCGCTGGACAACCCCTTCAACCCGATCTCGCTGGCGATCGGCGCCGAGGCGACATTCGTCGGTCGTGCCCTGGACTCCGACCGCAAGGGCCTCACCGAGGTCCTGCAGGGCGCGATGGAGCACCGCGGCGCGGCACTGGTGGAGATCCTGCAGGACTGCCCGGTGTTCAACGACGGCTCCTTCGACCTGCTGCGCAAGGACGGTGCGGAGAACCGCATCATCAACCTCCGGCACGGTGAGCGCATCGTGTTCGGCGCCGAGGGGGAGTACTGCGTCATCAAGTCCGGATTCGGGCTCGAGGTCGCCAAGACCGCCGATGTCTCGGCCGAGCAGATCGTGGTCCACGACGCCACCCAGGCTGACTCCTCGTATGCCTTCGCGCTGTCGCGGCTGTCCGAGCAGGATCTGTCGCACTTCCCGATGGGCATTTTCCGCAAGGTCAGCAAGCCCACCTACGACGACCTGGCGCGTGCGCAGGTCGCCGAGGCGCGGCAGTCGACGGCTCACGACACCGCCGCACTTCAGGCGCTGTTGCGTGGCCGCGACACCTGGACCGTCGCCTGACGCCATGACCGCCGGTCGGTTGGCCGGTGTCGTGTTGGCCGGCGGCGCATCGCGCCGGATGGGCCGCGACAAGGCCACCCTGACCGTTCCGGGCCACTTCGCCGGCCTGACCCTGGTGGAACATCTGGTGTCGGTGCTGGCGCGGCGCTGTGATCCCGTCTTCGTGGTGGCTGCCCAGGGGCAGGTGCTTCCCGATCTTCCTGCGCAGGTGCTGCGCGACGAAGTGCCCGGGCTGGGTCCGTTGCCGGCTGTCGGGCTGGGGTTGCGTGCGGCGGGGCAGGCCGGTGCCCCACGCGCCTTCGTCTGTGCGGTCGACATGCCCTTCCTGACAACGGATGTGATCGACGCGCTGAGATCTCCTGAGGCCGAGGTCGTGCTGGGCCGCACCGACCGCGACCACTATCTGGCGGGGGTGTATCGGACCGCACTGGCCGACACCGTCGATGCCTTGGTTGCCTCCGGGGAACGCCGAGTGGGCGCTCTGATGGAGGTGGTCGACGTCCGGCGGATAGTGCTGGCCGACGCGTCACCGCTGGCCAACCTCAACTCTCCCGACGACGTGGCCGGCCTGTCTTAATTCACAAGAGCAAACTCGATAATGCCTTGCAAATAAAAGGGGATTTCGGGGTGCTTCGATAATGAATTAAATTGTAATATTATCTCGGCCAGATGTGAATGATATTGGCGCAGCCCCCGATCTGCAGGTGTGGCCGACGTCAGCTCAAAATCGGAATCGCTTGTAGGGCAAGGAGATTCGCCGAGGTTTTGCCGGAGGCTGGATATCGAGGCGATCCGGATTTGTCTTGATGATGCCGCGACGTCGTTTCACGGGCCGGCCTGGAGAGTGTGGCTCTCGCGCTGTTGGAGGCGCCTCGGCCGGCTCCGGTTCGATGACCTGCTACTAGTGGGGCACATGATGCTGCTGAGGCCCCTGCAGCGCGCGCTATTGCCTGCGGCGAGCGGCGAAATACTCGCATAACCCGCCATTTCCAGTGGTCCAGCCCACAAAAAGCTCGTGATCTGACTCACGCTCGACAGTCCGCGCCACCGCGTCGGCGCCGCGTCTAAAGCAACGGCTGACCTGCTATAACCATTCGCGCTGACGTCGTGATGGTTTCGTGATCTGTCCGAAATAGCCGCGATACCCGGTTGGACTTCGCGCATAAGGGTTTCGTACGTTTCCCATCGGCCTAATGCAGGCAAACAAATTGAATCGACGGAACCGCGTGTGAGCGGGGCCGCGGGCGGCCCCTCGAACGCCTCCGCGGTGCCGGGTGTCATCCCGGTGGGCGTAGCCGCCCCCGCTGCCGTGCCTGACCTAGACGGCACGCCTCGAAGACCACTCCCGCCTGAAGCCCAGGCATGCCAGCTCGACTGCACTTCGGCGCGCGCACTGCGAAAGGAACGATGTTGAAGAACGTCCGCAAGCCCTTCACCCTGGCTGCGATCGCCGGCGCCCTGATCACCGGCGCGCTCGCCCTCTCTGAGGCCACCGCCAAGGCGGACGGCGTCAACTGGGACGCCATCGCGGCCTGCGAGTCGGGCGGCAACTGGTCGATCAACACCGGAAACGGTTACTACGGCGGACTGCAGTTCTCTCCCGGCACCTGGCGTGCCAACGGTGGCAGCGGAATGCCGCACAACGCCAGCCGTGCCGAGCAGATCCGGGTTGCCGAGAACGTTCTGCGCAGCCAGGGCATCGGCGCCTGGCCGGTGTGCGGCCGCCGCGGCTGAACATCCTCCGATCGAGGGCGGCGCCGGGCGAGCAGCCCGGCGCCGTCGCCGTCGTAACGCGGCCGCTCAGGCGGCGAGTAACGTCGGGCGGGTGCCAGACACGCCACGTGAGCTCGACATCATCCTGTACGGAGCGACCGGTTTCGCCGGAAAGCTGACCGCCCAATATCTGGCCCGCGCCGGCGGCGACGCCCGGATCGGGTTGGCGGGCCGCTCCGAGGAACGGTTGCGCAGGGTCCGCGCCGAACTGGGGTCAGTCGCCCACGACTGGCCGCTGGTGGTGGCCGACGCCGACCAGCCCGAAACCCTGGCGGCGATGGCCCAACGCACCCGGGTGGTGATCACCACCGTGGGCCCCTACACCCGCTACGGATTGCCGATGGTTGCGGCCTGCGCGGAAGCGGGCACCGACTACGTCGACCTCACCGGCGAGGCGATGTTCATGCGACAAAGCATCGACCTGTACCACAAGCAGGCCGCCGACAACGGAGCCCGCATCGTGCACGCCTGCGGCTTCGACTCCATTCCCTCAGATATCAGCGTGTACGCGCTCTACCGGGCGGCCCGCGACGACGGCACCGGGGAGCTGCTGGACACCCACTTGGTTGTGCGCGGTTTCTCCGGCGGGGCATCCGGCGGCACCCTCGCCTCGATGATCGAAGTTCTCCAGACCGCGGCCGACGACCCGGAGGCCCGGCGCCAGCTGTTGGATCCCCACACGCTCAGCTCTGATCGGGCCGCCGAGCCGCAGCTGGGCCCCGAGCCGGACCTGTCCTGGCACCGGGGCCGAGACATCGCCCCGGAGTTGAACGGCATCTGGACCGCCGGCTTCGCCATGGCGCCCGTCAACACGCGGGTCGTGCGGCGCAGCAACGGACTGCAGGACTGGGCCTACGGGCGCCGCTTCCGCTACGCCGAGCACATGAGCGTCGGCTCGTCGGCCGCGGCACCGGTGCTGTCGGGCCTGGCGACCGGGATGGGCAAGATGACCGTCGGGTTCGGCGGCCAGCTCTTGAAGCTCGTTCCGGCCGGAATATTGGAGAGCGTGTTGCCCAAGCCGGGCACCGGACCGAGCCGCAGCCGCCGCGAGAACGGTTACTACCGCCTCGAGACCTACACCACCACCAGCACCGGAGCGCGCTACCGGGCGGACATGGCGCAGCAGGGCGACCCCGGCTACCAGGCCACCTCGGTGTTGCTGGGCGAGAGCGCACTGGGGCTGGCGCTGGATCGCGACAAACTGTCCGACCACTACGGTGTGCTCACCCCGGCGGCCGCGATGGGAGACGTGCTACTGAGCAGATTGCCTGCGGCGGGAGTGACGCTAGAGGTTTCCCGTTTGCGCTGATCGGGCGCTCAATTGTGCGGTGCGCCCACGCCCGCTTCGGCTAGTGTCGATCTCGAACGGTCCGCGTTAACGGCATCCAGCAACGAAGGTGGAATCTCATGGCCGGCCTCGACGATCTCTTCGCTCAGATTCCCATCCAGGACATCGCCAACCAGCTCGGCGCTGACACCGGTGAAGTCGACAGCACCATCCGCACCCTGGTGCCGGTGCTGGTCGGCGGCTTGAGCCAGAACGCCCAAGACCCGGGCCAGGCCGACAGCATCGCCAACACCGCCAATACCTTCGCGGCCCAAGGACTGCTGGACAACGCTTTGGGCGCCAGCCAGTCCGACGGCCAGCAGGTGATCTCCACCATCTTCGGCGGCAACGACACCAGTCAGGTCGCCTCGGCGCTCTCGGGTGCCGGCGCGGGCAACAACGATCTGCTGCAGAAGCTGCTGCCGATCATCGCGCCGATCGTGCTGGCCTACATCGGCAAGCAGCTCAGCGGCCAGAAAGCCGAGCCGGCCGCCGAACAGGCCTCCGGTGGCGGCCTCGGTGACGTGCTGGGCAGCATCCTGGGCGGGATGACCGGTGGCGGGGGCGCCAAGAACCAGTCGATGGGCAGCATTCTGGGCAACATGATCGGCGGCAAGACCGGCGGCGCCATCGGCGACATCCTCGGCGGTCTGCTCGGCGGCAAGAAGTAGCCCGCGCCAGTCACCGACACCGCCCCCGGGATCAGGCCTGATCCGGGAGCTTTTTTCCGGTGTCACCTCCCTCGTCGGGGGTGGCCTGGTCGGCGTTCCTAGAATTGACCGGTGACTGACACCCCCAACGCCGCGAACGCCGATCACCTGCCCAAGTCATGGGAGCCGGGTGCGGTAGAGGACGCGATCTATCAGCGTTGGGTGGATGCCGGTTACTTCAGCGCCGACCCCGCCAGCGATAAGCCCGGGTACTCGATAGTGCTGCCCCCGCCGAACGTCACCGGCAGCCTGCACATGGGCCATGCACTCGACCACACCCTGATGGATGTGCTGACCCGCCGTAAGCGGATGCAGGGCTACGAGGTGTTGTGGCTGCCGGGCATGGACCACGCCGGCATCGCCACCCAGAGCGTGGTGGAACGTCAGCTGGCCGTCGACGGCAAGACCAAAGAAGATTTCGGCCGCGAACTGTTCGTCGAGAAGGTGTGGGACTGGAAGCGCGAGTCCGGCGGCACCATCGGCGGCCAGATGCGCCGGCTCGGCGACGGCGTGGACTGGAGCCGCGAGCGGTTCACCATGGACGAAGGTCTGTCGCGCGCCGTCCGCACCATCTTCAAACGGCTCTACGACGCGGGGCTGATCTATCAGGCCGAACGACTGGTCAACTGGTCTCCGGTGCTTCAGACCGCGATCAGCGACCTCGAGGTCAAGTACGAAGACATCGAGGGCGAGCTGGTGTCGTTCCGTTACGGCTCGCTCGATGACGGCGAGCCCCACATCGTGGTGGCCACCACCCGGCTGGAGACCATGCTCGGTGACACTGCGATCGCGGTGCATCCCGACGACGATCGGTATCGCCACCTGGTGGGCAGTGCACTGCCGCACCCGTTCTTGGATCGTCAGATCGCCGTGGTCGCCGACGCCCACGTCGACCCCGAGTTCGGTACCGGTGCGGTCAAAGTCACCCCCGCCCACGACCCCAACGACTTCGAGATCGGTCTTCGCCACCAGCTGGACATGCCGACCATCCTCGACGAGCGGGCGCGGATCGTCGGGACCGGAACACAGTTCGACGGCATGGACCGCTTCGAGGCGCGTGTCGCGGTGCGCGAGGCGCTGGCCGCGCAGGGACGTATCGTCGCCGAAAAGCGTCCCTACCTGCACAGCGTCGGCCATTCCGAGCGCAGCGGCGAGGTCATCGAACCGCGGCTGTCCATGCAGTGGTGGGTCGACGTCTCCTCGCTGGCCAAGGCTGCCGGTGATGCGGTCCGCAACGGGGACACCGTCATCCATCCCAAGAGCCTGGAGCCGCGCTGGTTCGCCTGGGTCGACGACATGCACGACTGGTGCATCTCGCGGCAGCTGTGGTGGGGGCACCGCATTCCGATCTGGCACGGCCCCAATGGCGAGAAAGTCTGTGTCGGGCCGGACGAGACGCCGCCGGAGGGTTGGGAGCAGGACCCCGATGTGCTCGACACCTGGTTCTCCTCGGCGTTGTGGCCGTTCTCCACGATGGGCTGGCCCGACGCCACACCGGAACTCAAGAAGTTCTATCCGACCAGCGTGTTGGTGACGGGCTACGACATCCTGTTCTTCTGGGTGGCCCGAATGATGATGTTCGGCACCTTTGTCGGCGGTGACGAGGCGCTTCCCGAGGGCAAGGTGCCGTTCCGGAATGTGTTCTTGCACGGTCTGATCCGCGACGAACACGGCCGGAAGATGAGTAAGTCCCGCGGCAACGGGATCGACCCACTGGACTGGGTGGAGAAGTTCGGAGCAGACGCCCTGCGGTTCACCCTGGCCCGCGGCGCCAGCCCGGGCAGTGACCTGTCGATCGGCGAGGACCACGCCCGCGCGTCGCGGAACTTCATCACCAAGCTGTTCAACGCCACGCGATTCGCGCTGATGAACGGTGCCTCGCTCGCGCCGCTGCCGTCCGTCGATGAGCTGACCGATGCTGACCGGTGGATACTGGGACGTCTGGAAGAGGTTCGCGCCGAAGTGGATTCGGCGTTCGAGGGCTACGAATTCGGCCGCGCCTGCGAGGCGCTGTATCACTTCGCCTGGGACGAGTTCTGTGACTGGTATGTCGAGTTGGCCAAAACTCAGCTGGGGCAGGGACTGACTCACACCACGGCGGTGCTCGCCGAGGTGCTCGACACGCTGCTGCGCCTGCTGCACCCGGTGATCCCGTTCGTCACCGAAACCCTGTGGCAGGAACTCACCGGCGCGGAGTCGCTTGTGATCGCGGACTGGCCGACGTCGTCGGGCATCGCCGTGGACCAGGTTGCTGCGCAACGGATCACCGATATGCAGAAGCTGGTGACCGAGGTGCGCCGGTTCCGCAGCGACCAGGGTCTGCGTGACCGGCAGAAGGTCCCGGCCCGGCTCACCGGTATCGACGAGGCAGACCTGGCCACCCAGGTGTCGGCGGTGACCTCCCAGGCCTGGCTGACCGAGCCGGGGGAGGACTTCACCCCGTCGGCCACCGTCGAGGTGCGCCTGGGTCCCACGGGCGGTGGAAGCACGGTGGTCGTCGAACTGGACACCTCCGGCACCGTCGATGTCGAAGCCGAGCGCCGGCGGTTGGAGAAAGACCTCGCGACCGCACGTAAGGAGCTCGAGGCCACGTCGGCGAAGCTGGGCAACGAGGCCTTCCTGGCCAAGGCGCCCGAGGCGGTGGTCGACAAGATCCGCGCCCGTGCGCAGCTGGCCAACGACGAAGTGGAGCGGATCACCGCGCGTCTGGCAGGCCTGAGGTGACCGATCATCCGGTCGGCACCTCTGAGCCCACCCCGGACGAGATCGCCGCACTGCTGCAGGTCGAGCACCTGCTCGATCAGCGGTGGGGTGAGACGCAGATCGAACCGAGCCTGACCCGCATCAACGCCCTGCTGGAACTGCTCGGCTCGCCGCAGCGCGGTTACCCGTCCATCCACGTCGCCGGCACCAACGGGAAGACCTCGGTGGTGCGGATGATCGACGCGCTGCTGACCGCATTCAGCCGCCGTACCGGGCGCACCACCAGCCCGCATCTGCAGTCGGCGGTCGAACGCATCGCGATCGACGGCCAGCCGATCAGTCCGGCGCGCTATGTGGAGACCTATACCGAGATCGAGCCCTTCGTGCAGATGGTCGATGCGTCCTCGCAGGCCGACGGCGGGCCGGCGATGAGCAAGTTCGAGGTGCTCACCGGGATGGCGTTCGCGGCGTTCGCCGACGCCCCCGTCGACGTCGCCATCGTGGAAGTCGGCATGGGCGGTCGCTGGGACGCCACCAACGTGGTGGCCGCTCCGGTCGCGGTCATCACTCCGATCAGCATCGATCACGTCGACTATCTCGGTGCGGACATCGCCGGAATCGCCGAGGAGAAGGCCGGCATCATTCACCGCTCACCGGACGACCAGGTCGACACCGTGGCGGTGATCGCCCGTCAGGAGCCCGAGGTGATGCAGGTGTTGTTGGCGCAGTCTGTGCGTGCCGACGCCGCGGTGGCGCGGGAGACCTCGGAATTCGCGGTGGTCAGCCGTCAACTCGCGGTCGGCGGCCAGGTGCTGGAGCTGCAGGGCCTGGGCGGGGTGTACTCCGACATCTTTCTGCCGCTGCACGGCGAGCATCAGGCCCACAACGCGGTGCTGGCGCTGGCTGCGGTCGAGGCGTTCTTCGGGGCCGGCGCCGAACGTCAGCTCGACGTCGAGACGGTTCGGGCTGGATTCGCCGCGGTGCGCAGCCCCGGCCGACTGGAGCGGATGCGCAGCTCGCCCACGGTGTTCATCGACGCCGCGCACAACCCGGCCGGCGCCGCCGTGTTGGCGCAGGCCCTGGCCGAGGACTTCGACTTCAGGTATCTGGTCGGTGTCATCAGCGTGCTTGGCGACAAGGACGTCGACGGGATCTTGGCGGCACTGGAGCCGGCGTTCGATCGAATTGTGTTGACCCATAACGGTTCTCCGCGAGCGTTGGACGTCGAGACGCTTACTTCGGCGGCAGCGCGGTGGTTCGGTGACGACCGGGTGGTCACCACCGAGACTCTTGAGGATGCGATCGACACCGCAACGGCGCTGGTCGACGAATTCGATTCCGAGGGGGAGTTGTCGGGTGCGGGAATCGTGATCACGGGATCTGTGGTCATGGCCGGCGCGGCTCGCTCCCTGTTTGGGAAGGACCCCCAATGACCGAACAACCGGGCGCACCCGACCCGTGGCGCGGTTTTCGTGGCGTGATGGCCGCGACGCTGATCCTCGAAGCCATCACGGTGTTGCTGGCCCTGCCGGTGGTCAGCGTGGTCGGGGGTGGTCTGACACCGTTCTCGCTGACCTATCTGCTCGGACTGGCACTGGTGCTGCTGCTGTTCGCCGGCATCCAGGGCCGCAGCTGGGCGATCTGGGCCAACTTGGCGCTGCAACTGGTGCTGGTGGCCGGGTTCGTGATCTACCCCGGTGTCGGCATCATGGGCCTGGTGTTCACCGCGGTGTGGGGGCTGATCGCCTATTTCCGTGCCGTGGTCTTGCGACGGTCGTGACGGAGCCGGTGAGCGCGGCCGGTACGCTGTCGCCGTGCCGCTGGCGATGACGCAGCGGAGCGATGGAACAGGAGCGGCGCTGCCATGACTGAGCGGACTTTGGTGCTGATCAAGCCGGACGGTGTGAACCGTCGGCTGGTGGGCGAGATCATCAGCCGGATCGAGAAGAAGGGGCTGACGTTGGCGGCCCTGGAACTGCGGCCGGTGCAGCAGGCGGTGGCCCGGCAGCACTACGCCGAGCACGACGGCAAGGCATTCTTCGCTTCGCTGCTGGAGTTCATCACCTCCGGCCCGGTGGTTGCCGCTGTGGTGGAAGGACCGCGCGCGATCGAGGCGTTCCGGCAGCTCGCCGGTGGCACCGACCCGGTGGCCAAGGCCACTCCGGGCACCATCCGCGGCGACTTCGGTCTGGAAACCCAGTTCAACCTGGTGCACGGATCGGACTCGCCGGAGTCGGCCGAACGTGAGATCGCGCTGTGGTTCCCCGACCTGAAGCCGTCGGCGTCGACCGAACCGATGACACTGGCCTGACGTCGGAGTTAGTGCCTTTCGTCCGGCTCCTGTGGATTGTGTGGGATACTGGCTAACGGGTGAACGTCGCCGGACCGGTGTCTGACACCCGAATGAAGCCTTCGGCGAGTGCGACGGTCGCGATATGTGATGCGGCGCCGATCGCCGGTCTTCATTCAGCCAGGCACCGAGTCGGTTCAACCCGAGCCCCTCGGAGCGAGACCACCACAAGCCCGGGCAGTGAGCCGGGCCCATAACGAGAAGTCCTCGCGTGGCCGCGTCGCAACGACGCGCCCGGGGGCTTGAGGAGACGCACGTGGCAGACCCCTCTCTTTTCAAAGGCCCTGGTTCAGACGAATCGGCGGCTCCGAGCCAGCATGAGGAGTTGCCCGATCGACTGCGGGTGCACTCGCTGGCGCGGGTTCTGGGCACCACCAGTCGGCGGGTTCTGGATGCGCTGACCGAACTGGACGGCCGGGCGCGCAGCGCCCACTCCAGCGTTGATCGTGTCGAGGCGGTGCGGGTCCGCGACCTGCTGGACTCGGCCGCCGAACCCGCTGTGGCCGGATTGTTCCAGGAGCCCCCGACCCCGGAGGTGATCGAGGAAGTCCCCGACGAACCGGAGTCCCGGTTGCTGCTGGAGACCGCCTCGGAGCCCGCCGCAGCGCGGGCGGACTACATGCCGTTGTTCGTCGCGCCGCAGCCGGTCGCCTTTGAGCGAGCCGTGCCCCGCGACGTCGACACCGACGATGACGAAGACGACGACCTCGGCGGCTCCGACGCCGACGCCGATGCCGATACCGATGACGAGGGCGGCGACCGGCCCGCCAACCGGCGCCGTCGCCGCGGACGCCGCGGCCGCGGCCGGGGCCGCGGGTCTGAGGGTGCGGCACCCGAGGACGCCGACGACGAGACCGAGGACGACGAGTCCGCTGCGGAATCCGACGAGGCCGGCGACGCCGAAGACGCCGCCGACGACGATGGCGGTTCGGCCGAGGACGCGGGAACGCGCCGTCGCCGCCGTCGCCGTCGGCGCAAGGCCGGGACCGGGGAGGAAGAGGACGCCGCGTCGTCGGACGACCCGCCCAACACCGTCGTGCACGAACGGGCCCCACGCGCCAAGGCCGGCCGGGCCGCCAAGACCGAGCGCGGCACCGGCGACGACGAGATCCAGGGCATCACCGGATCGACACGCCTGGAGGCCAAGCGGCAGCGCCGCCGCGATGGGCGCGACGCCGGACGCCGTCGCCCGCCGATCCTGAGCGAGGCCGAATTCCTGGCGCGTCGGGAGGCCGTCGACCGCCGGATGGTGGTCCGTGACCGGGTACGGACCGAGCCGCCGCACACCGGCGCCCGCTACACCCAGATCGCCGTGCTGGAAGACGGCGTCATGGTCGAGCACTTCGTGACATCTGCGGCTTCGACTTCCCTGGTGGGCAACGTCTATCTGGGCGTGGTGCAGAACGTACTGCCGTCGATGGAGGCCGCCTTCGTCGACATCGGCCGGGGCCGCAACGGCGTGCTCTACGCCGGTGAGGTGAACTGGGAGGCCGCCGGGCTCGGTGGCGCCAACCGCAAGATCGAACAGGCGCTCAAACCCGGCGACTATGTCGTGGTGCAGGTCAGCAAGGACCCCATCGGACACAAGGGCGCCCGGCTGACCACTCAGGTGTCGCTGGCCGGTCGCTACCTGGTCTATGTGCCGGGCGCCTCGTCGACCGGTATCAGCCGCAAGCTGCCCGACACGGAACGCCAGCGGCTCAAGGAGATCCTGCGCGAGGTGGTGCCCGCCGACGCCGGTGTGATCATCCGCACCGCGTCGGAGGGCGTCAAAGAAGAGGACATCCGCGCTGACGTGGAGCGCCTCCAGGAGCGCTGGAACCAGATCGAGGCCACGGCGGCCGAGACCAAGGCGAAGGCTGCCGGCGCTGCGGTGGCGCTCTACGAAGAGCCCGATGTCCTGGTCAAGGTGATCCGTGACCTGTTCAACGAGGACTTTTCCGAGCTGGTGGTCTCCGGTGAGCACGCCTGGGCGACGATCAACGAGTACGTGGGGTCGGTGGCACCGGAACTGCTGCCGAAGCTGACCCGCTACCAGGCGCCCGAGGGCCCCGACGGTCAATCCGGCCCGGACGTATTCGCCGTGCACCGTATCGACGAACAACTGGCCAAGGCGATGGATCGCAAGGTGTGGCTGCCCTCGGGCGGCACCCTGGTGATCGACCGGACCGAGGCCATGACGGTGGTCGACGTCAACACCGGCAAGTTCACCGGGTCCGGGGGCAACCTCGAGGAGACGGTGACCAAGAACAACCTGGAGGCCGCCGAGGAGATCGTGCGGCAGCTTCGTCTCCGCGACATCGGCGGCATCATCGTCATCGACTTCATCGACATGGTGCTGGAGTCCAATCGGGACCTGGTGCTGCGACGGCTGACCGAGGCGCTCGGGCGCGACCGAACCCGCCATCAGGTTTCGGAGGTCACGTCACTGGGTCTGGTGCAACTGACCCGCAAACGCCTTGGTACCGGGCTGATCGAGGCATTCTCGACGTCGTGTCAGCACTGCGCGGGGCGTGGCATCGTGTTGCACGCCGACCCGGTGGACTCGGCCGCGCCGGGACGCAAGGCGGAATCGGGCGGCACCAGCAGCCGCCGCAGCAAGCGCTCGAAGAAGGCGAAGGTCGACGAGACGCCCGTCGCCAAGGTTCCGGTGCACACTCCGGGTGACCACCCGATGTTCAAGGCGATGGCGGCCGCCAGCGACCGGCACGACGAGTCCGACGACGATCACTCGGCCGCGCCCGACGGCGATGAGCTGTTGGCGAACGGTGCCGAGCAGAGCACCGAAGGCGCCGTGGCGGCCGACGGCGCCGACGAGGCGGTCCAGGAGGCCCTCGAACCCGACGTGTCAGACCTCTCCGACGACGAAGACGTTGACGTTGACGACTCCGACGACGAGGACGACGAAGACGTTGACGACGCCGAGGACGAAGACGTTGACGACGCCGACGAAGACGCCGACGACGAGGACGAGGACGCCGAGGTCGAAGTCGATCTCGATGACGATGACGACGAAGACTTCGACGACGACCTGGATGTCATCGATGAGTCAGACGAGTCGGATGATTCCGATGAGTCAGACGATGACGACTCCGACGATGCCGAGGACTCCGAGGACTTTGACGAGCCCGAGGTGACCATTGCGGTGGTTGAACGGCCGCGACGTCGGCGTGCAGCGGCCCGGCCTGCGGGGCCACCGATCTAGGCCGTGCCGGTTTGACCCCTTAGCCGCTGGTCACGTACCCTTGACCAGTTGTCGCCAGGCGGGAATAACCACAGCTCGGCGGACAGAACCCCAGACACCTGCGCAAGTCCCGATGGCGTGCGCGCCCGAGAAGCAGAGGTAGAAACCAACGATGGCGACGTACGCAATCGTCAAAACCGGCGGCAAGCAGTACAAGGTTGCCGTTGGTGACGTGCTCAAGGTTGAGAAGCTCGAGTCCGAGCCGGGATCGTCGGTCTCGCTGCCGGTCGCGCTGGTCGTGGACGGCGCCACCGTCACCACCGACGCCGCCAAGCTGGCGAAGGTCGCGGTCACCGGAGAGGTCTTGGAGCACACCAAGGGTCCGAAGATCCGCATCCACAAGTTCAAGAACAAGACCGGCTACCACAAGCGGCAGGGTCACCGTCAGCAGCTGACCGTGCTCAAGGTCACCGGAATCAAGTAGTAGGAGGCAACCAACATGGCACACAAGAAGGGCGCTTCCAGCTCACGTAACGGGCGCGACTCAAACGCCCAGCGGCTCGGCGTCAAGCGATTCGGCGGCCAGGTCGTCAAGGCCGGCGAGATTCTGGTCCGCCAGCGCGGAACCCACTTCCACCCCGGCGTGAACGTCGGGCGCGGCGGCGACGACACCCTGTTCGCCACGGCCCCCGGTGCGGTCGAATTCGGTGTGAAGCGCGGCCGCAAACTGGTCAACATCGTGCCTGTCGCCCGCGACTAGTCGCTGGCGTAACTGGGCGCCGTTTGGCGCCGGATAGGTAGTAACGCCATGTCCCGGTTCGTCGACCGCGTTGTCATCCATGTGCGCGCCGGCGACGGGGGCAACGGCTGCGCCTCAATTCACCGGGAGAAGTTCAAACCGCTCGGTGGTCCCGACGGTGGCAACGGCGGCCGCGGCGGCAGCGTCGTGCTGGTCGTCGATCCCCAGGTGCACACTCTGCTGGACTTCCACTTCCGGCCGCACATCACTGCGCCGTCCGGTAAGCAGGGCCAAGGCAGCAACAAAGACGGGGCCACCGGCGCAGACCTGCACATCAAGGTCCCCGACGGCACCGTCGTGCTTGACGAGAACGGGCGGCTGCTGGCCGACCTGGTCGGCGTGGGTGCTCGATTCGAGGCGGCAGTCGGCGGACGAGGCGGGCTGGGCAACGCGGCGTTGGTGTCGCGCGCCCGCAAAGCGCCCGGCTTCGCATTGCTGGGGGAGAAGGGCGAGTCCCGCGACCTCACGCTGGAACTCAAGACCGTCGCCGACGTCGGGCTCATCGGTTTTCCGTCCGCGGGCAAATCCGCACTGGTGTCGGTGATCTCGGCGGCCAAGCCGAAGATCGCCGACTATCCCTTCACCACGTTGGCGCCCAACCTGGGCGTGGTCTCGGCGGGCGAGAACACCTTCACCGCCGCCGATGTGCCTGGCCTCATCCCCGGTGCCTCGTCCGGGCGCGGGCTGGGCTTGGACTTTCTGCGGCACATCGAACGCTGCGCGGTGCTGGTACACGTCGTGGACTGCGCGACCGCCGAGCCGGGCCGCGACCCGCTCTCGGACATCGAAGCGATCGAAGCCGAACTGGCCGCCTATACCCCGACCATGCAAGGGGATTCAACGCTGGGTGACCTGGTCGACCGGCCGCGCGCGGTGGTGCTCAACAAGATCGACGTGCCCGAGGCCCTGGAGATGGCGGAGTTCGTCCGCGACGACATCGTGGCCCAGCGCGGCTGGCCGGTGTTCATGGTCTCGACGGTGAGCCGGGCCGGCTTGCGGCCGTTGACCTTTGCGCTGGCCGAGATGGTGTCGGCGTATCGCGCCGCGCAACCCGAACCGGTGGCGCGTCGCCCGGTGATCCGGCCTGTTCGGGCGGGGGAGACCGGGTTCACCGTGGAATCCGACGGCTACGGTGGCTTCCTGGTGCGCGGTAGTCAGCCCGAGCGCTGGGTGCACCAGACCAACTTCGACAACGACGAGGCGGTCGGCTACCTGGGTGACCGGCTGGCGCGGCTCGGTGTCGAAGATGAGCTGCTGCGGCAGGGCGCGAAACCGGGCTGCGCGGTGACCATCGGGGAGATGACCTTCGACTGGGAGCCGACCACTCCGGCCGGGGTGGACGTGACGTTGTCTGGCCGGGGCACCGACAGCAGACTGGAGCGCACCGACCGAGTCGGTGCCGCCGAGCGAAAGGTCGCCCGCAAGCAGCGCCGTGAGCACTCGGAGGACGCGTGAGCGCCACCGGTGGTGCGCGCGAAGCGATTCGGACCGCGCGCAGTGTCGTGGTCAAGATCGGCACGACCGCGCTGACCACCGAGTCCGGCATGTTCGACGCGGCCCGCCTGGCCGGGCTCGCCGAGGCGATCGAGGGCCGGATGAGGGCCGGCTCGGACGTGACGATCGTGTCCTCGGGAGCTATCGCCGCCGGCCTGGAGCCGCTCGGCCTGACCAAGCGGCCCACTGACCTGGCCACCAAACAGGCCGCTGCCAGTGTGGGCCAGGTTGCGCTGGTCAATGCGTGGAGTGCCGCCTTCGGCCGGTTCGGCCGCACCGTCGGGCAGGTGTTGCTGACCGCCCAGGACGTGTCGATGCGGGTGTCACACACCAACGCCGCCCGCACCCTGGACCGGCTGCGCTCCTTGCATGCCGTGGCGATCGTCAACGAGAACGACACGGTGGCCACCAGCGAGATCCGATTCGGCGACAATGACCGTCTCTCGGCGCTGGTGGCGCATCTGGTGGGCGCCGACGCGCTGGTGCTGCTCTCCGACATCGACGGCCTCTATGACTCCGATCCCCGCAAGGGCCCGGCCCGGCTGGTGCCCGAGGTCGCGGGGCCCGATGATCTGGCCGACGTGGTGGCCAGCGAGGGCAGTCACCTGGGCACCGGCGGCATGGTGTCGAAGTTGTCGTCGGCACTGTTGGCGGCCGACGCGGGAGTGCCGGTGCTGCTGGCCGCGGCCGGCGAAGCCGCGGCCGCCCTGTCGGACGCCTCGGTGGGCACCGTCTTCGCGCCCCGGCCGCAACGGTTGTCGGCACGCAAGTTCTGGGTGCGCCACGCCGCCGACGCGGCCGGCGTACTGACGCTGGATGCCGGGGCCGTCGAGGCGGTGGTGGCCCGCCGACGCTCCCTGCTGCCGGCTGGTATCACCGCGGTGTCGGGCAGGTTCTACGGCGGTGACGTGGTGGAACTGTGCGGCCCGGACGGCACGGTGGTGGCGCGCGGCGTGGTCGGCTACGACGCGGCGGAGCTGGACGCGATGATCGGCCATTCCACCGCCGAGTTGGCGCCGGATGCGCGGCGGCCGGTGGTGCACGCCGACGACCTGGTCGCGGTGTAGCCCCTTCCTTCCGGCGAGTGTGCGTGTTTGCCCCGCGACACGCCGGTTGGGCGCGTACAACTACGCACGTTCGGATGTCGACGCCAGGGATGGGGGTGCAGAGATGACCACGGTGTTCACCATCGACGGGGCGGGCTGGAGCGGATTCCTGCGGTTCATGTGCCGCGGTGCGGTCACCAAGGGCAAGACCATCAGACGCGTCAACTACCCCAACACCTACGTCGACGGCCTGCGCTATGTCCCGGCGGTGGCCGCGGTGCAACGCGGCGCCCAGACTCTCGATGACATGTTGACCGCCCACTTCAACGCCACACCCGACGCCGACGACGTCCTGGTCTACGGGGTGAGCATGGGGGCGCAGGTCGCCTGCAAGTGGCTACGCGAGAAGGGGCCGACCTCCCGCATCCCGGCCGAGCGTGTGTCGTTTCTGCTGCTGGCCAACCCCGAGCAGCCATTTCACGGTATCTATCGGGCGGACCCGAAGCTGGTCACGTTCATGAAGCTGCCTGACTACGGTGGCGTCGGCGTGCCGGCGAGCACTCGGTTCACGGTGACAGACGTGTGCCGCCAATACGACGGGATGGCCGATTTCCCCAACCTGTCCGCCGCGCAGGTCGACCCGCTGGCCCGCAGAAACGCGCTGCTGGGCCTGGTGCTGGTGCACAACAACTACTTTCGGCTCGACCTCGACAGCGCCGAGAATCTCCGCGTCAGCCGCGGCAACATCACCTATGTCATGTCGCCGACTCGAGTGCCGCCGGCCGCCCGCCTGTCCGCGCTGTCGCCCGACCGGTTGGCACGACAGCGTCGCAGGATCGAGGGCTCCTACGATCGCTCGGCCTGGACCGGCATGCACCGGTAGGTGGCCGCCCGCATCCCGGAGTATCTAGCGGGCAGCTTCATTCACGGGATCTGTGCCATGACTTTCTGACTCCGCGGATCCCGGCTCGGGCACTCCGAAGTGTCGGCCGGTGGCCTCCTTGCCGATAGCGGTCAACACGATGACGGCGAGCAGTGTCGGAACCAGCGTGACGACCAGGGCGTAGGAGTAGCCGTGGGCCGCCGCCAGGTGCTCCTGGATCGGCAGATTGAACGCCGCGAAGAGATTGCCCAGCTGATAGGTCACGCCCGGATAGAAGCCGCGGATCGCGTCCGGCGACATCTCGGTCAGGTGGGCCGGAATCACACCCCAAGCACCCTGCACGCAGATCTGGATCAGAAATGAGCCGAGGCACAGCATGCCCGCGGTCTGCGACAACGCAAACAGCGGCACGATCGGCAAACCCATCACCGCGGCCCAGATGATCGCGTAGCGCCGGCCCAACCGCTGTGACAGCGAGCCGAAGAACAGCCCGCCGATGATCCCGCCGATGTTGTAGATCACCGCGATCCACTTGGCTGTGACGTGGGACAGACCCGCCCCCTCGGGCGAGGTCAGAAATGTCGGATAGATGTCGTGGGTGCCGTGGCTCATCCAGTTGAACGCCGTCATCAGCAACACCAGATAGCAGAACCGGCGAATCACCTTGGCGTCGGTGAAGACGTCTCGAATCCTGGTGCGGGTCAGCCGCATCCGGTCCTGGGTGGCCTGCCATACCTCGGACTCCGTCACCCGGTAGCGGATCAGCAGGCTGACCATGGCCGGCAGGATGGACAGCCCGAACAGCCAGCGCCAGGACAGCCCCATCACGTCGTTCACCAGCAGCGAGGCCACGGTGGCGGCCAGGTAACCGAACAGGTAGCCCTCCTGCAGCAGCCCGGAGAAGAAACCGCGGCGCTCGGGCGGAATCTTCTCCATGGCCAGCGCCGCGCCCAATCCCCATTCGCCGCCCATCCCGATCCCGTAGAGCAGACGCAGGATCACCAGCACGGTGAAGCTGGGGGCGAACGCACACAGGAACCCGACCGTGGAGTAGAAGATCACGTTCACCATCAGTGGGATTCGCCGGCCGACCCGGTCGGCCCACAGGCCGAAGATCAGCGCCCCGAGCGGGCGCATCGCCAGGGTGGCGGTGGTCAGAAACGCCACCTCGGTCTTGGTGTGGCCGAAGGTTTTGGCGATGTCGGCGTAGACGAACACCACGATGAAGTAGTCGAAGGCATCCATCGACCAGCCCAAGACGGCGGCCAGGAAGGAGTTGCGCTGGTCGGGGGTGAGCCGCTGCTTTGTCACCCGAGCATCGTGCCGGATTTCGGTGCGATTGTGTGTCTCTAACGACGGATTACCGCGACGGAGTTTTGCAGGCCAGCTCCGAGGCCAGTAACGCCAGCGTCGGCGAACAACCGCCGTCGAATGTGACGTCGGCCAACTCGTCTCCGCGGGTGGGACCGCGGTTGACGATCGCGATCGGGATCCCGCGTGCGGCGGCGTGGCGAACAAACCGGTAGCCGGAGAACACCGTCAGCGACGATCCCGCCACCAGCAGTGCCTCTGCATCGTCGACCATCGAATAGGCCTGGGCAACACGCTCTTTGGGGACGCTTTCACCGAAGTAGACGATGTCGGGCTTGAGTATCCCGCCGCAGTGCCGGCAGTCGACAAAGCGGAATGACGCGGTGTCGGTGACGACGGCATCCGCATCGGGCGCCACGGCGATGCCGCCGAGCGTGCCCGCTCGCTCGCTGAAATCCGGGTTGAGCTGCGTCAACTGCTCGTCCAGCGACGCTCTGCTCATTGACTGCCCGCAGGTGAGGCAGATCACTTTCGCGTAGCTGCCGTGCAGATCCACCACGCGCCGGCTGCCTGCTTTGGTGTGCAGCAGATCCACGTTTTGAGTGATCACCCCGCTCACCACGCCGGCTTCCTCCAGCGCGGCCACCGCCAGGTGTCCGGTGTTGGGTGCGGTGTCGGCCATGTGACGCCAGCCGATGTGGTTGCGAGCCCAGTACCGCTGACGAAACACCGGGTCGCCGGCGAACTGGGCGATGGTCATCGGGTTGCTCGGCGGGGAGTCCGGGCCGCGATAGTCCGGAATGCCTGAATCGGTGGAGATGCCGGCACCGGTGAGTACCACGACCCGCCGCTCCGCCAGCAGTGTCAGCAGGTCGCAGACCGTCGGCTCGGTGCTGCCCATCCGGCTAGCGTAGGCACTCCGCGGCGGTGGACTGCTCGGCAGCCATGTTGCGGCACATCATCTCCAGTGCGGCGGCACCCAGTTCGGCGTCGATGTGGGCGACGGCGTCGACCGGTATCACCACCGGAAGGTGACGCACATAGGCGTCCAGGGCGGTGTAGAGGATGCACTGCTCGGTGACCTGGCCGGTCAGAATCACCCGCCGGGTGCCGAGCCGGCCGAGCAGGTACTCCAGCGGGGAGGCGTAAAACGCGCTGTGACGCACCTTGGTCATCAGTTGGTCACCGGCCACCGGGACGATCGGCCGAACCAGCTCGGGTCTGGCACCGTCCAGCGCTGCCGCGGTGATCTGGGCGAATCCAGCGGTGAAGTCGCCGTAGTTGTCGTTGACGTAGATCAGGTCGACGTCATCGGCGGCCCGGCTGCGTTCCAGCAGGTCGGCCAGTGGTTCGACGATCTGCGCGACGTTGTCTGCCAATAGTTCTGCGTCGTCGTGCCGGTAGGCATTGAGCATGTCCACGACGACTACCGCGGTATCGGTCATGACCCTGGTGATACCCGAAAGCTGCGCGTTGACACCGTCCGCGCGACAATGGGCGCAATGAAGCACTCTGGGGACTTCTACAACGCCTACCGGCATGGGTTCGTGCGGGTGGCCGCCTGCACGCACCGCACCACGCTCGCCGACCCGGCCGCCAACGCCGAGTCGGTGCTCCGGGTGGCGCGCGAATGCCACGACGACGGAGTCGCGCTGGCCGTCTTTCCCGAACTGACCCTCTCGGGATACTCCATCGAGGACATCGTGCAGCAGGACAGCCTGCTCAGTGCCGTGGAGGCGGCCCTGCTCGACGTGGTCGCGGCGTCGGCCGGGCTTCTGCCGGTTCTCGTGGTGGGTGCGCCACTGCGCTATGCCCATCGCGTCTACAACACCGCGGTCGTCATCCACCGCGGGCGCATCCTCGGGGTCGCACCGAAGTCCTACCTGCCCACCTATCGGGAGTTCTACGAAGGCCGCCAACTGGCCTCCGGCGCCGGCGAACGCGGACTCATCCGGCTGGGCGGCGTAGAGATCCCGTTCGGACCGGATCTGCTGTTCGAGGCGACCGATCTCCCCGGATTCGTGCTGCACGCCGAGGTGTGCGAGGACATGTTCGTGCCGGTGCCCCCCAGCGCCCAGGCCGCGCTGGCCGGCGCGACGGTGCTGGCCAACCTGTCCGGCAGTCCGATCACCGTCGGCCGGGCCGACGACCGCTGCCTGTTGGCCCGCTCGGCCTCGGCGCGCTGCCTGGCCGCCTATGTCTATGCCGCCGCGGGGGAGGGGGAGTCGACCACCGACCTCGCCTGGGACGGCCAGACCATGATCTGGGAGAACGGCAGGCTGCTCGACGAAAGCGAACGCTTTCCCAACGGCCCGCGTCGATCGGTCGCCGATGTCGACCTCGGTCTGCTGCGCTCGGAGCGGCTGCGAATGGGCACATTCGACGACAACCGTCGCCACCACCGGGATGCGGTCCAGGCGTTCCGGCGGGTGGAGTTCGTTCTGGATCCGCCGGCCGGAGACATCGGACTGCGGCGGGTGGTCGAACGATTCCCGTTCGTGCCGTCGAATCCGCAGCGACTGCAACAGGACTGCTACGAGGCCTACAACATCCAGGTTTCCGGTCTGGAGCAGCGGCTGCGCGCGCTGAACCGTCCCAAGGTCGTCATCGGGGTCTCCGGCGGGCTGGATTCGACCCATGCGCTGATCGTCGCCGCTCGGGCGATGGACCGGGAAAAGCGGCCGCGCAGCGATATTCTCGCGTTCACCATGCCCGGCTTTGCCACCGGCGAGCGCACCAAGGCCAATGCAGCTGCGCTCAGCAAAGCGCTGGGGGTGACATTCGCCGAAATCGACATCCGCGAGACCGCGAAACTGATGCTGTCCGAGCTCGGGCACCCGTTCGCCCGCGGTGAAGCGGTCTACGACGTCACCTTCGAGAACGTCCAAGCAGGTCTGCGCACCGACTATCTGTTCCGGATCGCCAACCAGAACGGTGGCATCGTGTTGGGCACCGGCGACCTGTCCGAGCTGGCGCTGGGCTGGTCCACCTACGGGGTGGGCGATCAGATGTCGCACTACAACGTCAACGGTGGCGTGCCCAAAACGCTCATCCAGCACCTGATCCGGTGGGTGATCAACTCCGGGGAGTTCGACACCGACGTGTGCGCGGTGCTGGCCTCAGTGCTCAACACCGAGATCAGCCCGGAACTGGTGCCGGCCACCGACGGCGAAGAGCTGCAGCGCAGCGAGGACAAGGTGGGCCCGTACTCGCTGCAGGACTTCGCGCTGTTCCAGGCGCTGCGCTACGGATTCACCCCCGCCAAGACCGCCTTCTTGGCCTGGCATGCCTGGCATGACGTCAACTCGGGATCCTGGCCACCCGGATATCCGGCCGACAAACGGCAGGCCTATTCGCTGGCCGATATTCGGCACTGGCTGAAAGTCTTTGCCCAGCGGTTCTATTCGTTCAGCCAATTCAAGCGCTCGGCGTTGCCCAACGGTCCGAAGGTGTCCCACGGCGGCTCGTTGTCCCCGCGTGGAGAATGGCGAGCTCCCTCGGACATGTCGGCGCGGGTCTGGCTCGACGAGATCGAACGGGAGATTCCGCAGGAGTAGGGAGGTGCGCACCAGCTGGGACTGATCGTCTGGCAGGGTGTGAGCCGTGCCCACCGTCTTGATCGAGGTCCGCCGCCGCTACGAGCCGTCCGAAGAGGTTGCGATCATCGACGCCGTCCACGGCGCGCTCGTGACGGCCTTCCAGATCCCGGCCGCCGATAAGAACGTGCGGCTGGTGGTGCACGAGCCGCACCGGTTTGCGGTTCCGGCGCAGCTCACCCAGCCCGAGTACCTCACCCTGGTCTCCATTGACTGCTTCTCGGGCCGGTCGCTCGAGGCCAAGCGGCGGCTTTATGCCGGGATCGTCGAAAACCTTGCTGCGCTGGGTATTCCCCGTGACCATGTGATGGTCACCCTGCACGAAGTGGATCGGGAAAACTGGGGTATCCGGGGCGGGCAGGCCGCATCAGACGTCGATCTGGGTTTCAACGTCCGGGTCTGAACGCATCACTGATCGCCTCGGCGCTCGGGGCGCAGTCCCCAGCGCCGCGCACCAGCGTGGCCAATGCCCCTGCCACACAGGCGCGTTGCAGTGCATGTTCGACGCCGCCGGCCCATTCGGCCGCCAGCACACCGGCGAACACATCGCCCGCGCCCGTGCTGTCGACGGCCCGCACCACCGGCGCCGGCACCGCATACGTTCCGGCTGTCCCGAGGTAGCGGGCACCGCGTGGGCCGAGGGTGACCACGCGGTGCGGCACCTCGTGGTGCAGCCGCGCGGACTCGGACTCGTTGACCACCGCGACGTCTGTCAGGCCGATCAGCCCCGCCAGGTCGGCAGCGGGCGGCGACACGTTGAGGATCACCGTCGTTCCGTTCGCGTGGGCCAGCTCGGCCGCCAGGGTGGCCACCGAGACCGGAATCTCCAACTGCATCAGCAGTACGTCGCAGTCGGCGATCAGGTCGCGTTGCCCGGAATCGAGTGTGAGGGCGCCGTTGGCGCCGGGGTCGACCACGATGGTGTTCTCCCCGGACGGGTCCACCGTGATCAGCGCCGATCCGCTGGGTCCGGGTAGCGTCACCAGGCCGTCGGTGCCGACACCGTTGTCCTGCAGGTGCCGTCGCAGCAGGGTCGCGCCGTCGTCGTCACCGACAGCGCCCACGAACTGCACCTGTGCTCCCGCCCGTGCCGCGGCCACCGCCTGGTTGGCGCCCTTCCCGCCGGGATGGGTGCTTCGTGCCGTGGCCATCACGGTCTCGCCCGGGACCGGAAGCGCGGCGACGGCGAAAACAGTGTCGACGTTCGCGCTGCCCACCACGCACACCCGCGTCGCCATGTGCTTCAGCTTCGCATTTGCGACCGGGCAGTGTCGTGGATCCCCTAGTGTGCGAATCCGTCCGACAACCGGGGAAGGAGCCGCCGCGTGGACCCGGCACCGCCGACAGTGACCACGGCGAGCGACGACCGCCTCTACCGGCGAGAAGGCGGACCTCGCGGCGTTTCTGCCCACCTCGAACGCGTCCGGATCAGCGGAGCGGACCCAGCTCAGCACGGCGCCACGCTGGGCCAAGGTGCGCTGCTGGGCATCACGACCCTGACCCGCCAAGCAAGCCAGTTCGACGCGTACGCACTGGAGGAGGTGACCGCGGTCGTCATCGACCGCGAGCACATCGAGGACCTGGTGATGACCAAGCCGCTGTTGCTGCAGGAACTGGGCCGCATCATCGATCAGCGGCCGCACCCGGTGACTTCCTAGCGCCGGTCGCCGGAGCGGCAATCGCCGGTCGCAGCGGGCCGCCGCGCGGGAACACAGTGGGGCCGTTTTACCTGATCGTGCGTTCATCGATACCCTGGCACGATGAGCGTCCCCGTGCTTCCCGACCTGCGCCAAGAGGTCCACGACGCGGCCCGCCGCGCCAGGGTCGCCTCGCGTTCCCTCACGGCGTTGTCCACCGCGGCCAAGAACAGTGCGCTGAACACCGCAGCTGATGCGCTGCTGGCCCATGCCGACGACATCCTCGCCGCCAACGACCGTGACGTCACCGCCGCCCGCGACGCCGGCACGCCCGAGGCCATCCTCGACCGGCTGGCGCTGAACAAGTCCCGGGTGGACGGGATCGCGGCAGGACTGCGTCAGGTCGCCGGTCTGCCGGATCCGGTCGGTGAGGTGCTGCGCGGCTACACCCTGCCCAACGGACTGCTGCTGCGTCAGCAGCGCGTCCCGCTGGGCGTGGTGGGCATGGTCTACGAGGGCCGGCCCAACGTCACTGTTGACGCATTCGGGCTGGCGCTGAAGTCCGGCAACGCCGCGCTGCTGCGCGGCAGTTCGTCGGCGGCCCATTCCAACCAGGCCCTGGTCGACGTGCTGCGCGGCGCCCTCGAGTCCGAGGACCTGCCCGCCGACGCGGTGCAGCTGCTGTCCTCAGCCGACCGCGCCACCGTCACCCATCTGATCCAGGCCCGCGGACTGGTCGACGTGGTGATCCCGCGCGGCGGGGCCGGGCTGATCGAAGCCGTGGTGCGCGATGCGTTGGTGCCCACCATCGAGACCGGCGTCGGCAACTGCCACGTCTACGTCCATGAGGCCGCAGATCTCGACATCGCCGAACAGGTGCTGTTGAACTCCAAGACCCGTCGGCCCAGCGTCTGCAATGCTGCCGAGACGCTGCTGGTCGACCGTGCCATCGCAGGATCCGCGGTGCCGCGGCTGGTGGACGCGCTGACCGCCGCGGGAGTCGCGGTGCACGGCGACGCCGACGGGCCCGCTGACGAGGACCACCTGCGTCGCGAATACCTGGGGATGGACATCGCACTCTCGGTGGTCGATGGGCTCGAGGACGCGATCGACCACATCAACGAATACGGCACCGGCCACACCGAGGCCATCGTCACCACCAACATGGCGGCCGCCCAGCGATTCAGCGAGCAGGTCGACGCCGCCGCGGTCATGGTCAACGCCTCCACCGCCTTCACCGATGGGGAGCAGTTCGGCTTCGGCGCCGAGATCGGCATCTCCACCCAGAAACTGCACGCCCGGGGCCCGATGGGCCTGCCGGAGCTGACGTCCACCAAATGGATCGTGTGGGGTGACGGCCACACCCGTCCCGCCTAAGGAGCCGTATCCCGCATGGAAAATCCCGCCATCCCGGCCACCCCGGCCCGCCAAGCGCCGCTGTTCTCCGATATCGACGACGTAGCCCGCAGGCTGGCCGAGACCGGATACCTGGCCGACACCGCCACCACCACCGCGGTGTTTCTGGCCGACCGACTGGGCAAACCGCTGCTGGTGGAGGGGCCGGCCGGGGTCGGCAAGACCGAACTGGCCCGCGCGGTGGCCGCGGCCACCGGTTCCGGACTGGTGCGACTGCAGTGCTACGAGGGCGTCGACGAGGCCCGGGCGCTCTACGAGTGGAATCACGCCAAGCAGATCCTGCGTATTCAGTCCGGTAACACAGCCGGTCCGGGCGAGGACTGGGACGCCACCAAGTTGGACGTGTTCTCCGAGGAGTTCCTGCTGTCGCGTCCGCTGCTGACCGCGATCCGGCGTACCGATCCGACGGTGCTGCTGATCGACGAGACCGACAAGGCCGACATCGAGATCGAGGGTCTGCTGCTGGAGGTGCTCTCCGATTTCGCCGTCACCGTCCCGGAACTGGGCACCATCACCGCCACGCGCACCCCGTTCACGGTGTTGACCTCCAACGCCACCCGCGAACTGTCCGAAGCGCTCAAGCGCCGCTGCCTGTTCTTGCACATCGACTTCCCCGATCCGGACCTGGAACGCCAGATTCTGCTGTCGCGGGTGCCCGAGTTGCCTGAGCATCTGGCCGCCGAGTTGGTGCGCATCATCGCGGTCCTGCGTGGCATGCAGCTCAAGAAGCTGCCGTCGGTGGCCGAAACCATCGACTGGGGACGCACCATCCTGGCCCTGGGCATGGACACCATCGACGACGCCACCGTCGCCGCCACCCTGGGGGTGGTGCTCAAGCACCAATCCGATCAGGTGCGGGCATCCGGAGAGCTGCGACTGAACTGATGGTCGCCTGATGGTCCGCCGCACCCGCCCTCCGCAACCCCTTGCCCCGCACGGAATTCCGGGGCATCTAGTGGGGTTCGTGGAAGCGCTGCGCGGGCACGGAATTTCCGTCGGACCCTCCGAAACCGTCGACGCCGGGCGGGTGCTGACCGCGATCGGGCTCGACGACCGGGAGGTGCTGCGAGAAGGGCTGGCCTGCGCAGTGCTGCGCCGGCCCGACCACCGCGACACCTACGACGCCATGTTCGATCTGTGGTTCCCCGCCGCACTGGGCGGGCGCACGGTGGTGACCTCCGATGAGGCGCAGTCGGCCGACGATGTGCCCCTGCCGGAGGACGTCGAGGACATGCGGGCGATGCTGGTCGATCTGCTGACCGCCAATCCCGATCTCGCCGACACCGATCCCCGGTTGTCGGCGATGATCGCCGCGATCGTCGGAGCCTACGGCCAATACCGCTCCAGCCGGGGGCCGTCCTACTCGGCCTACCAGGCGCTCAAAGCGCTGGCGCTCGACGAGTTGGAGGGCAAGCTGCTCGCCGGGCTGCTCGCACCCTACGGGGACGAACCCAGTCCCACCCAGGAGCAGATCGCCAAGGCGATGGCAGCGCAGCGGATTGCCGCGCTGCGCAAGCTCGTCGACGCCGAGACCAAGCGGCGCACCGCCGAACAGCTGGGCCGCGACCACGTCCAGATGTACGGCATTCCGCAGCTGAGCGAGAACGTCGAATTCCTGCGGGCGTCCGGCGAACAGCTGCGCCAGATGCGCCGGGTGGTGGCGCCGCTGGCCCGCACCCTGGCGACCCGGCTGGCCGCGCGCCGACGACGTTCCCGGGCCGGCACCATCGACCTGCGCAAGACGTTGCGCAAGTCCATGTCCACCGGCGGGGTTCCGATCGATGTGGTGCTGCGCAAGCCGCGTCCCGCCCGGCCCGAACTGGTGGTGTTGTGCGATGTGTCCGGCTCGGTCGCCGGGTTCAGTCATTTCACGTTGCTTCTGGTTCACGCGCTGCGGCAACAGTTTTCGAGAGTCCGGGTGTTTGCGTTCATCGACACCACCGATGAGGTGACGCATCTGTTCGGGCCGGAGGCCGACCTGGCGGTGGCGATCCAGCGGATCACCCGCGAGTCCGGGGTCTACACCCGCGACGGCCACTCCGACTACGGCAACGCCTTCGTCTCGTTCGCGGAGAACTACCCGAGCGTGGTGACGCCGCGCACCGCACTGTTGGTGCTCGGTGACGGTCGCACCAATTACCGCAACCCGGGGGTGGAAGTGCTGTCGCACCTGGTGACCGCCAGCCGGCACGCGCATTGGCTCAACCCCGAGCCGCAGCACCTGTGGGGCAGTGGCGATTCCGCGGTCCCGCGGTACGCCGACGTGATCCCGATGCACGAATGCCGCTCGGCCAAACAACTGGCCGGAGTCATCGACGCCCTGCTGCCGGTCTAGCCCGCGTCGCGTTCGCGCGCCGCCAGCACGCCGCGACAACGCTCAGAAAGGGGTGGTACATGACCACCATCGATCCCGGCGCACCCGTATTGGTGACCGGCGGCAGCGGCTACATCGCCAGCTGGATCGTGCGCTACCTCCTCGAGGACGGTCACGTGGTGCGGGCCACGGTCCGCGACCCCGACAAGCCCCAGGGCCTGGAGCACCTGCACGCGCTTGCCGCACGGCACCCGGGGCAACTGAGCCTGCACCGGGCCGATCTGCTGGATCCGGGCAGCTTCACTGAGGCGATGCAGGGCTGCCAACTGGTCATGCACACCGCCTCACCGTTTCTGCTCGGCACCATCCGCGACGCCGACCGGCAGCTGATCCGGCCTGCGCTCGAAGGCACCCGCAACGTACTGGGCACCGTGGACCAGACTCCCTCGGTGGCCCGGGTGGTGCTGACCAGCAGCGTGGCGGCCATCTACGGCGACAACGCGGACATGGCGGGCAAGACGTGCTTCACCGAGGCGGACTGGAACACCACCAGCACACCCGAGCACCAGCCCTATCCCTATTCCAAGACGGTCGCCGAGCGAGCGGCGTGGCAGATCCAACAGGCCCAACAGCGCTGGGACCTGGTCACCATTCACCCCTCCCTGGTGCTGGGACCGTCGCTGACCACCGCCAGCGCGTCGGGAAGCATGGACACCATGCGGCACTTCATCGACATGTCGATGGCGTTGGGCGCGCCCGCGCTGCAGATGGGCTGCGTCGATGTGCGCGACGTGGCCCGGGCACACATCACCGCCGGTTACACACCCGCTGCGCATGGCCGCTACGTGGTGAACTCCGAAGTCGTCAGCATGCTCGACTTGAGCCGAATGTTGCGGCGGCACTTCGGTGCCCGGCTGTCCTTCCCGACTCGCGAGCTGCCCAAGTTCATGATCAAGCTGGTGGCGCCGGTGGCCGGACTGACGCGCCCGTTCGTCGAGCGCAACGTCGGCTGGCCGCTGTGCCTGGACAACTCGCGCACACGTACCGAGCTCGCCATCGAGTTCCGGTCGGTCGCCAACTCCGTCGTTGAGCATTTCCAGCAGATGATCGACGACGGCGTGGCGCGCCGCTAGTCACCCGCGGACGACTCAGGGCGTCCGGCGGTAGATCAACCAGCGCAACTCCATCGGGCTTTCCTCGCGCGTGGTGCGGAACGCGTCTTGCCCGCTGACCCATTCGATGTACCAGCTGGTCTGCGGCCAGGCACCCTCAGGCAGGTGCGCCTTCTCGTAGTCGTGGACAGACTCGTCGGAGAGCAGCTGCAGGGGCAGACCCGACGCCGCCTCCGCCATCTCGCGGCGCGTGTACAGGCCCGAGTACACCTGCTGGCAGAACTCCCGGGCGGCGCTGTCCGGTTCGTAGCCGTCGTGCGCCAGGAAACTGTTGAACACCAGCTGTCCGCCGGGCGCCAGGCATCGAGCGGCGAGCTCGAACAGCCTGCGCAGCTCCGTGGTGGACCGGAAGTCGGTCAACACCTCAGAAAGCACCATCATCTGGTAGTCATTGCGCAGGTCGTCGGCGTCTTCGAATACGTCGCGCACGATCACGCGCACGTCCAACGACTCCGCCGCGGCGTCATTCACGAGCATCTCGGCGAACTTCGGGGTCATCTCGACGACGTCGACCGGATGTCCGCGACGTGCCAGCGCCAAGGCGTTACGACCGGTGCCCCCACCGATCTCGAGCACCCGATGTGAGGCAGGGTCGGCGGCTTCGAGCGCCAGATTCCACACCCGAGCGTCGGGTTCGGTGCCGAACAGCGGGGGTTTGCGGGTGTCCAGCCAGGCGGCGTAGGCGTCTGCGACGCTGCTCCACTGGGGGCGGACGGTGTAGTCCAGGGTGGGGCCGATCGGGGCGTTGTAGGAGATCACGATGTGCGAGCGCAGCGAATGCGAGTAGGCCTCAGCCAGCTGGCTTTCCAGCACTTCTCGCAGGTGTTCGAGTTCGGCGTCGCTGAACGGCTTGCCCAGGCCTGCGAACACGGTCGAGCACATCTTGACGTATTCGTCGATCATGCTCGGCACGGCCGGCAACCTGATGTCGCCGTTAATCTGGGCGCGGGTGTAAAAACGCCTGATCATGGCGTCCTTGGCCGCCTGGGCGCGATCTAGAGAGCTCACAGGAAAATCTTCCACAGACATCTTCTACACGATTGGCATTCGGTTCCGGGCAACAACGGCGGGTTGCGTCCTGCGATGAGCGTACGCCGCAGGGAAAAGCTACTCGGCGTGTTGGCCGACTATGCCGTCGAGTGAGCCGTGCCACCAGTGCGCTCAAGTCGCGGTGGACCCCAAGTAAGCTGGCCTATCGTGCGAAAACGGCGGCTGGGAGTCATGGGTGGGACGTTCGATCCCATCCATCATGGCCACCTGGTCGCCGCCAGCGAGGTGGCCGACCTGTTCGAGCTCGACGAGGTGGTCTTCGTGCCGACGGGCCAGCCGTGGCTCAAGGAACGCCGCGTCACCCCTGCAGAAGATCGGTACCTGATGACGGTGATCGCCACCGCGTCCAATCCGCGTTTCTCGGTGAGCCGCGCCGACATCGAGCGCGGCGGTCCCACCTACACCAAAGACACCCTGCGCGACCTGCGCGAACAGAACCCCGACGCCGAGCTCTACTTCATCACCGGTGCGGATGCGCTGGCCACCATCCTGTCCTGGCAGGATTGGCCAGAGATGTTCGAGATGGCGCGGTTCGTGGGGGTGAGTCGGCCCGGCTACGAGCTCAACGGCGACCATCTCGCTGACGCGCTCGGCTCCCTGCCGCCGCGCGCCCTGTCGCTGGTCGAAGTGCCGGCCCTGGCGATCTCGTCCACCGAGTGCCGCCGCCGCGCGGCAGAATCCCGCCCGATCTGGTACCTGGTACCAGACGGAGTGGTCCAGTACGTGTCCAAGCGCCGCCTCTACCAACCGACCCCCGGAGACCAACAATGACCGCGACACCCGAGGCCGTGCGGATGGCCACCGTGGCGGCCCGCGCCGCCTCGAACAAGCTGGCCGACGACGTCGTCGTCATCGATGTCTCCGCGCAGTTGGTCATCACCGACTGCTTCGTCATCGCCTCGGCCTCCAACGAGCGCCAGGTCAACGCGATCGTCGACGAGGTGGAGGACAAGATGCGCCTGGCCGGCTACAAGCCGGCGCGCCGCGAGGGCACCCGGGAAGGACGCTGGACGCTGCTGGACTACGTCGACATCGTGGTGCATATCCAGCACCAGGACGAGCGGGACTTCTACGCGCTGGACCGGCTGTGGAAGGACTGCCCGCTGGTGCCGGTGGACTTAGCGGACTCGACCGGTGAGTCGGCGCCCGAGGATGCGTCGTGAGGGTCCGCAGGCTGATCCTGCTGCGACACGGCCAGACCGAGTTCAATGCGGGCAGCCGGATGCAGGGGCAGCTGGACACCGTTCTGAGCGACCTGGGCCGGGCGCAGGCGGAGGCGGCCGCGGAAGTGCTGCGCAAACGGCACCCGCTGCTGATCGTGTCCTCGGATCTGTGGCGGGCCTACGACACGGCCACGGTGCTGGCCGAGCACAACGGGTTGCAGGTCAGGGTGGACACCCGGCTGCGGGAAACCCACCTGGGGGACTGGCAGGGGCTCACCCACGAAGAGGTGGACGCCGCCGCGCCGGGAGCTCGGTTGGCGTGGCGTGACGACGCCCGGTGGGCACCCCACGGCGGGGAGAGTCGCATCGACGTGGCCGAGCGCAGCGTTCCGCTCGTGCGCGAACTGGTGGCCGGGGAGCCGGACTGGGGCACAGCCGATCACGCCGATCAACCAGTCGTGCTGGTCGCCCACGGCGGGCTGATCGCCGCTCTGACCGCGGCCCTGCTGCGGCTGCCGGTGGAGAACTGGCCGGCACTGGGTGGGATGGCCAACGCCAGCTGGACCCAGCTCAGCGGCTACTCGCGCCCGGATTCCGAGCAGGACGACTTCGCCGATGTGCGGTGGCGTCTTGACGTCTGGAACGCCTCAGCACAGGTGGCCGGCGATGTCCTCTGACGCACGGAAGCCCGCGCAGGGCCGTCCCACGCTGCTGGTCTTCGCCGACTCGCTGTCGTACTACGGGCCCACCGGCGGCCTGCCCGCCGACGATCCGCGGATCTGGCCGAACATCGTTGCCGCCCAGCTGGACTGGGATGTCGAGTTGATCGGCCGGATCGGCTGGACCAGCCGAGACGTCTGGTGGGCGTCCACCCAGGACCCGCGGGCGTGGGCGGCACTGCCCCGAGCCGGGGCGGTCGTCTTCGCCACCAGTGGGATGGATTCGCTGCCCTCGGTGTGGCCGACGGCCCTGCGTGAATTGATCCGCTACGTGCGCCCGGCCTGGTTGCGCCGTTGGGTCCGAGACGGATACGGCTGGCTGCAACCCCGGCTCTCGCCGGTGGCGCGCTCGGCCCTGCCGCCGCATCTCACCGTGGAATACCTCGAGATGACCAGGGGAGCGATCGATTTCAATCGCCCCGGCATTCCCATCGTGGCGTCGCTGCCGTCGGTGCACATCGCTGACACCTACGGCCGTGCCCACCAGGGTCGAGAGCCCACGGTGCGCGCCATCACGGCCTGGGCGCAGAAACACAATGTGCCCCTGGTGGATCTGAAGGCCGCAGTGGCCGACGAGGTCATGAGCGGGCGCGCCAATCCCGACGGCATCCACTGGAACTTCGAAGCGCACCGGGCGGTTGCCGAGCTGATGCTCAAAGCGTTGAGTGAGGCCGGAGTCCCCGGCCCGCTGGGGTGATCGCCGCATGAGCGTCGTCGTGGTCACCGACTCGTCGGCCTGCCTGCCGCTCGAGACGCGTGACCGCTGGGGGATTCGCACGGTGCCGCTGCACATCCTGCTGGATGGAGCGGATCTGCGCGACGGAGTCGACGACGTGCCCGACGACATCTATGCGCGCGAACGCGTCACCACCTCCGGGGCGGGCCCGGAGGAACTGGCGGAGGTCTACCGGAATGCGCTCGCCTACAGCGCGGGCTCGGGGGTGGTGGCGGTGCACATCTCCTCGGCGCTGTCCGGGACTTTCGGCACCGCCGAACAGGTGGCCGGTCAGATCGGCTCCGGTGTGCGGGTGATCGACTCGAAGTCGGCGGCGATGGGAACCGGTTTCGCGGCCCTGGCGGCGGCCCGAGCGGCCGCAGGCGGCGCCGACCTGCACGGCGTTGCGGCAGCGGCCGACGCCGCCGTGCAACGCAGTCACGCCTTCATGGTGGTGCAGCGGTTGGACAACCTGCGGCGCAGCGGAAGGATCGGCAGCGCAGCAGCCTGGCTGGGTACCGCACTGTCCCTGAAACCGCTGTTGGCGGTCGAGGACGGCAAGCTCGTCCTGGCGCAACGGATCCGCACCGTCAGTAAGGCCGTTGCGTCGATGATCGACCGGGTCTGTGATGTGGTCGGAGATCGCTCAGCAGCGCTGGCGGTGCATCACGTCGCCAATCCGCAGGGCGCCCACGAGGTGGCCGACGCTCTGGCGGAGCGGTTGCCGGACTGTGAGCCGGCGGTGATCACCGGCCTGTGTCCGACATTGGCACTGCATGTGGGGGCCGGCGCGGTCGCGGTGTGTGTCGATGTCGACCCGGGTGGCGTCTGAGCGCGACGTCGGCATTGCCTACTGCGCGGGTGCTGCGAACCTGTCGGTGTCGGTGGAGTCTGCGCGGGGCGCGTGCGCGGCGATCCCGCGAATGTTGGTGTTGGGGCCCCACGGGCGGACCACCTGCGGCCACCAGAACCACTTGCCCAGCAACGTCGCGATCGACGGCATGAAGAACGCCCGGACCACAAAGGTGTCCAGCAGCAACCCGATTGCCACGGTGGTGCCATACATACCGATGGCCTTGAGATCACTGAAGAACATGATGCCCATGGTGGCGGCGAACACCATGCCGGCCGAGGTCACCACGCCGCCGCTGCCGGCCATCGCCCGGATATAGCCGGTCTTGAGCCCGGCGTGTATCTCCTCCTCGAAACGGGAGACCAGCAACAGGTTGTAGTCCGAGCCGACGGCCAGCAGGACGATCACGGCCAGCACCAGCGTCACCCAATAGATCTGCTGGCCGAAGATGTGTTGCCAGATCAACACCGAGATGCCGAATGACGCGGCGATAGAACTGGATGCGGTGCCCAGGATGACCACCGCGGCCACCAGGCTTCGGGTGATCATCATCATGATCAGGAAGATCAAGGTCAGCGATGCCACGATCGCGATCATCAGGTCGTATTCGGCGCCGTTCTGCATGTCTTCGTAGAGCGCAGCCATGCCGCCGATATAGACCTTGGCGTCGGCCAACGACGACTGCTTCAGGGCTTCCTGCGCAGCGATCCGCTCCGGCTCGACCCGTTTGATGCCCTCTGCGGTGGCCGGATAGGTCTGGTGCGTGACGAAGAACCGCGCCGACTTGCCGTCAGGCGACATGAACAGCCGAAGACCGGTTTGGAAGTCCTTATTGTCGAACGCTTCTGCGGGTAGGTAGAAGAAGTCGTCGTTCTTGGAGTCGTCGAAGCTTTGACCCATCATGATCTGGGTGTTGCTCAGATCCTCCATCTGATCGACGAACGCCGAGAACGTTGAGTGCACCGTCATCACCAGGCCTCGCATGATTCGCATGGTGTCGACCACGGCCGGCAGCAGTTCGACCGCCTGCGGCAGCAGGTGCGCCGTCTTGGTGATGTCGTCGGACAGGTGGTGCAGTTGCTCGGCGAGTTGGTCGAGGCCGTCGGTGGCGTCGAAGGTGTTGCGCAGTGCGTTGCACATCGGGATGTCGAAGCAGTGCGGCTCCCAGTAGAAGTAACTGCGCAGTGGACGGAACTGATCGTCGAATTCGGCGATGTGGTCGCGGATCCGATCGGAGACGTCCACGGTGTCTCGGGTGACCTCGGCCGTGTCGTCGAACGTCCGGTCGACCTCCTGGAGGTAGCCGTACATCTGGATCAGCAACTCGATGTCCTTGTCGAGTTGCTGGGAGATGGTGTCGATGTCTTTGATCCGGTCTTTGAGCGTCTTCACGTTCTGGATGATCAGCTGGTTGGAGACGCTGAGTTGAAACGGTATCGAGCTGTGCTGCAGGGGAATTCCCAACGGGCGGGTGATGTCCTGGATCATCCCGATCCCGACCACGCGCATGATGTTCTTGGCGACTCGGTCCAGCACCAGCATGTCGGCGGGATTACGCATGTCGTGGTCGGACTGGACCATCGTGATGTCCGGCGCCATCCGGGCAGACGAGAAATGCTTCTCCGCGGCCGCGTAGGCCACGTTGACCGGGGTGTCCTGCGGCAGGTACTTCCGGTCGTCGTAACCCGGTCTGAACCCCGGTAGGGCGACCAGGCCGATCATGATGACGGCCAGGCTGGCCACCGCGATAGGTCCGGGCCAGCGCACCACTGAGACACCGGCCCGGCGCCAGAACCCGCCCCGCCTGGCCGGCTTGGCGTCCAGCAGGCCGAAGCTGGTGGCCACCACCAACGTGGCCGGCCCCAGCGTGAGCGCGGCGGCGACCACCACAAGCATGCCCACCGAGACCGGGATACCCATGGTGTGGAAGTAGGGCAGTCGGGTGAAATACAGCATCGCTGACGCGCCGGCGATGGTCAGGCCCGAGCCCAGCACCACCGGGGTGACGCTGCGCACGGTGGTGTAGTAGGCCTCGACCCGGTCCTCGCCGGCCAGTCGGGCTTCCCGGTAGCGGCCGATGAGAAAGATGCCGTAGTCGGTGCCTGCGGCGATCGCGAGCATCACCATGATGTTGACCGCGAAGGTGGTCAGGCCCATGACGTTGTTGAAGCCCAGGACTGCGACGACACCGCGGGCACAGATCAGCTCGAGCAGGGTCAGGAACAGCTGCGTCAGCATCGCCGATACGGACCTGAAGACGATCAGGAGCATGATCGCGATCGCGGCGATGGTGAACAGGGTGATCTTGACCAGACTGGCGTCGCCGATCTGCCGCAGATCAGCAGTCAGTGCAGCCGGCCCGGCGACGTAGGCCTGGACTCCGGGCGGAGCGGGGGTGTCGTCGATGGCCTGACGGACCGCGACCACCGAATCATTGGCCTCGGTCATACCCTGGTTGCCGACCAGGTTGAGCATGATGTAGGCGGCCTTGGCGTCGGCGCTCTGCACCCCTGCCGCAGTCAGTCGGTCACGCCAGAAATCCTGGGCGTGCTCAACGTGTTGTTTGTCGGCGACGAGCTTCGCAACGATCTCGTCGTAGTACTGGTGGGCGGCATCCCCGAGTTCCTCTTCGCCGACCACCACCATCATCACGGTGCTGTTGGACTTGTATTCCTGAAAGTTCTCGCCCACCAGCTTGCTTGCGATCATGGACGGCGCGTCCACGGGCGCCAGCGGTGCCGAATGCTCTTCGGAGATGACTTCCAGCTGGGGCACAAGGACATTCACCAGCACCGTCAGCACGATCCAGGCGATGATGATCGGCACCGCGAATATCCGCAGCATGTGCGCGAAGAATGGCCGCTTGACGTGCGGATCCCGTTGGCTTTCCAGCTGTCCTGCGATGCGTTTGATCATCCGGATTTCACCAGGCAGAAGGTCTGGGCATTCAGGCCGGTGGCGCGGCGCTCGTCGAGCAGCCGGTCGTCGATCTTGATCCGGCAGCCGATCTCACCGGTGTTGCCCTGCACGATCATGTTGGCCATGACAGCGGGCAGGACCGTGACCACGGTGTAGCTCCACGGCAGCGGCACGCCGGTGAGCTGGTGGACGTTGGCCTCGGCGTCCCAGTAGTTGATGTCGGCGGTGGTACCGGGCGGCCCGAAAGCCTCGTAGGCCACGTATTTCGGGTTGAACTGGACGATCTCGATGCCAGCCCCGGCGTGCGGGTTGAGGTCTTCGGAGGCGAACACCCGGTGTAGTCGGCTGACGATCACGCTCGAGATCGCGATGACGACGATGAAAACCAGCGGAATCCAATACCGTTTGAGCAGACCTGCGGCCGAGATTCTCCCCATCGGACCGCCTTCCGCCTGCCGTGCGGTTGAACGTCGGCGCTGGCCGGTCTGGCCTCCCGGGCGAAAGCAACGATGTTTCCGCGAGTGGCGCCTTTCGGCAGCATAACCTTCGCCTGGCTAAGCACCCAAGTGGTGCTGCTGTGGCGCGGCCCTGACCTATGGGCCGCCGCCCGCGGCGACGCGACTTCAGCGGCGGCGGCCGGACTTCAGTACCATGGCCGCTGATGCACGCTCTGGGAAGAATCCTTCGATTTGGTGCGGTCGTCGTCGTGGCAGCGCTGGCGCTGGCCGGGTGCAGCGGCAAGGGCACGTCGGGCGCGTCCTCGCAGGAGTCGCCGGCTCCTGAGGCGACCTGGACTCGCCCCGACGCGCCACCTGACCCGCTCACCCTGCTCCGCGCCGGCGCCCTCGCGACCGCGCAGGTACGCGACAGTGTGCTGATCTTCATCGAGAGTCAGACCAGTGACTCCGGTACCTGGAAGGCCAGGGTGGTCACACCCGACGGCACCGAACATCAGGTCAAAGTCGACTCCGACGGGGTGTCCGTCCTGGTCGGCCCCACCACCACCGAGGACAGCGACGCCGACAAGGCCAAGCGGCGCGCCAATGTGAAGGGCACCCATCTGGACTACCGCGGCGCCGCGGAACGCGTACTGCGGGCAGTGCCCAACAGTTCGATCACCGAGCTCAGCCTGGTCGATATGAACGGCACGGTCGTCTGGGAAGCCGATGTGTGGGATGACAATCTGGCCGAACGTGACGTCACGATCGACGCCGCGACGGGGGCGGTCACCCTCAACCGGCAGGTCTGATTCGGCCGGTCAGGGCGCCGCGCGGCCGGTGACCGGCGGCAGGTCGGCGAGCGTGATGATGCCCGGCTGGGCGGCGACCACGGCGGGAACCGCGTTGGTCACCGGCATCGCGGTGTAGATCGAGCCCAGCCCGTTCAAGTTCGGTTCGCTCCAGTCCTTCGGCGGCAGGCAGTTGATCACGGTGCGCATGTTGGGCACACCGAACACCTGGATGACGTGGCCGTGTGCCACCGGCTTGGGCGGGGTGACCTGGTCGCCCATGATCCAGTTGAAGCCGACGCTGACCACGTTGCGCGTCCCCACCCAGCCGCGGTGATAGCCGAACACGCTGCCCACCGTGCCGGCCGGGATTTTCATGAAGCCCAGGTCGCTGTCGCCGGTGGCGGCGGTGAACTGCACGTCGAAGGTGATGCGGTCGAGGTGTGCGCCGATCGCATCGGCCATCATGGCCGCGGACTCGGCGAAGACCTCGCTTTCCCGGCGGACGCTCTCGGCCAGCCCGGGGGTTTCGGGATCCTGGCCGAAGCCCATCGCCGCCATGGTGGCCGCAGACTCATACGTCGAGCAGTCCACCGACTCGGTGATCCGGATCTCGTCCACTCGTTCGCACGCCCCGGACAGCACCATGCCGATCATGTTCGTCAGGCCGGGGTGTGCTCCGCTGCCGAACATGGTCGAGTTCCCGGCCCGGCAGGCGTCCTCGATGCGCTTGCGGTCCTCGGCGCTCTGCTTTCCGCCGGTGATCCAAGCCGCGGTCGAGCACACGTTCACCCCGGCCTCCAGCAGCCGGACCAACTCATCGATGCTGGGCCACAGCGGGTTGTAGCAGCACGCGTCCGGCTTCAGCGCGAGCAGCGCGTCGATGTCATTGGTGGCGGTGATCCCGGTCGGCTCCGGCCACCCGGCCAACTCGGCGGCATCCACCCCGACCTTGTCCCTGCCATGGGCGTAGACCCCGACGAGCTCCATGTCGGGCCTGCCGATGATGGCGTGCAGCGAGCGCTGCCCGATGTTCCCGGTGGTCCATTGGATGACGCGAAGCGGGCGGGGGGAAGCGGGCATCATGCTCCTCGGTGATGGGTGTCTCCACCTTAATTGGGGTGCGGTCGCAGAGGGTCTGTGGCAGCGTCGATCTGCGTGACCGGCACCCTAACCCAAACACTGATTCTGCGGACTGCCACCGACGACGATTGGGCCGCGATGGCGGTGCTGGGCGCCACCGGATTCGGCGAGGACTGGGACGCCGAATCGATGGCCGCCTGGCGAACCCTGACCACTCCCGACAGCGCCATCGTAGTGTGCGACGGCGATGCCGTCGTCGGAATGTCCGGCTACTTCGACCTAGAGATGACAGTGCCCGGCGGTGCGGTGCTGCCGACAGCCGGGATCAGCTTCGTGGTGGTCGCGCCCACCCACCGCCGGCGCGGAGTGCTGCGGTTGATGTACACCGAATTGCACCGGCGCATCGCCGATTCCGGATATCCGATCGCAGCGCTGACCGCCAGCGAGGGCGGCATCTACGGCAGGTTCGGCTACGGGCCGGCGACAGTGGACCATGAACTGACCATCGATCGCCGGTTCGCCCAACTGCATTCCGACGCGCCCGACCCCGGCGGGGTGCGACTGGTCAGAGCCGCCGACAGCCGCGACGAGTTCGCCGCGATCTACCAGCGGTGGCGCCGGCGCGTCCCGGGCGCCCTGGCGCGCCCGCTGGTGCTCTGGGATGACCTGCTCGCCGACCGGGAGAAGACTCGTGAGGGTGGCACCGAGTGGCAGGCGATGCTGCATCCCGACGGCTACGTGCTCTACCGGGTGCACCCCGGCGAGCCGAAGACGGCGCGCATCGAGGAGTTCCGGGCGGTGACCGCTGACGCCCACGCCGCGTTGTGGCGGGCGCTGCTCGGGCTGGACCTGATCGGAAAGATCGTCATCGAGACCCATCCGGACGATTCGATGCCCTACCTGCTGACCGATACCCGGCTGGCCACCACCACCGGGCGCTCCGACGGTCTGTGGTTGCGGATCATGGATATTCCGCCGGTGCTGACGGCTCGCCATTACGCCGCCGAGGCGCCCGAGCTGTCCGTCGTCGTGTCGGTGCGTGACGGATTCCGCAGCGACGGAGGGCGATTCGCTCTCACCATTCGCGACGGTCGCGCTGAGTGCGCCCCCACCGAGGGGGAGCCCGAGGTGGAGCTGGACCTGGATGTGCTGGGCAGCCTGTACTTCGGCACGCATCGGGCGTCGTCGCTTGCCAGAGCCGGCAGGCTCCGGTGTCGCGACGACGCCCTGGTGCGCCGTCTGGATGCGGCGTTCGCCCACGACGTCGCCGCCCAGATCGGCTACGGCTTCTGAGGCTAGACCTTGGCCAGGTCGTAGCTGCCGAGGTTGTCGATCAGGACGTGCAACTGATCCTGCGACGAGCCCAGGGTGTGTTCGATGGCGGTGAGCCTGGCCGCGTAGTGGCTCACCGGGTACTCCCAGGTGACCCCGATGCCGCCGTGCAGTTGGATGGCCTCCTGGGCGATGTGGCGCCCGGACCGGCCCACCTGCAGCTTGGCGCGAGCCGCGATCAACGGGTCGATGTTCCCGTCGGCGAGTGACATCGCGGCGTACATGCTCATGCTGCGGGCCAGTTCCAGCGACACGTACATGTCGGCGGCACGCTGGGTCAGGGTCTGGAAGGTGTTGAGCGTGACCCCGAACTGCTTGCGCGTCTTGAGGTAGTCGGTTGTCAGCCGCAAAGCCTCTTCCATCGCGCCGAGAGCCTCGGCGCACAGCGCCGAGGAGATGCGGATGAGCGCGCGCTCGATGGCGTCCGTGGCGTCGGTCGGCTCACCGAGCGCGGTGGCCACCGTTTCGGCGAAGTCGATCTGGGCGCCGCGCTGGCCGTCGAAGGTCCGGTAGGGCTGACGGGTCAGGCCGTCGGCGTCGCCCTCGACCAGAAACAGCCCCGTCCCGCCGTCCGGCAACGCGGCACTGACCACCAGCGTGTCAGCGCGATCACCGGTCAGCACGGGGTTCTTACGCCCGCTCAGGCGCCACGAATCACCTTGCTGCACAGCCGTGGTGGCCACTTTGGCCACCGCGCCGCGCATGCCCGGCTCAGTGTGGGCGAACGCCAGGATCTGCTCGCCCCCGGCGACGGCGTCGAGCAGCGCACGCTGCTGCGCATCGCCGCGCTCGGCGATCAGTGCCCCCGGCCCGAGGGCTCCGTGTACGACGGGCTCCGGTGCCAGTCGCCTGCCGATCTCGGTGAGCACCACCATGATCTCCAGCGGGCCGGACTCGTCCGGGTCGAAGCCCAGACCGAGAATCCCGATGTCCGCCAGTTGTTGCCACACCTCGGTGTTGAACCCAGGGTCGGCTTCGATGATCTTGTTGCGGGTTTCGGTGTCATAGCCCGACAACATCGAACGGGTGGTGTCGCGCAGCAGAACCTGCTCGTCGCTGAGTTGGAAGTCCATGGCTGTCATGCCTCCTAAAGGCCGAGAATGGTCGACGCGATGATGGTGCGCTGCACCTCGTTGCTGCCGCCGTAGATCGAGGTCTTGCGGTAGTTGAGGTACCGCGGCGCCGCAACCTGTGCCCAGTCGGGCGAAACGATGCCGTCGCCCGCCTCGAAGGGCAGCGCATCGGGCCCGGCCAGTGCCACGAACAACTCGGTGGCGGCCTGCTGCAGCTGGCTACCGCGCAGCTTGAGAACCGACGACGCCGGGTTGGGCTTTCCGTCGGCGGAGTCGCTGGAGACCCGCATCTGGGTGAGCTCGAGTGCGAGCAGATCGTTCTCGAGTTCGGCGACCCGGGCGGCGAACAACGGGTCGTCGAGGGCGCCCAGTTCCTTGGCGCGCTTCTTGAGCTCGGCGACACGCACTTTGGTGTGGGTCACCCCGGCGATGCCCGTCCGCTCGTTGCCCAACAGGAACTTCGCGTAGGTCCAGCCGTGGTTTTCCTCGCCGACCAGCTGGTCAGCGGGCACCCGCACGTCGGAGAAGAACACCTCGTTGACCTCGTAGCCGCCGTCGATCATCTTGATCGGCCGCATGGTCACACCGGGTGTCGACACTTCGAACAGCAGGAAGGAGATTCCGGCCTGCTTCTTGGGGGCCTGCGGGTCGGTGCGCACCAGGCAGAAGATCCAGTCCGCGTACTGGCCCAGCGTGGTCCAGGTCTTCTGCCCGTTGACGATGTAGCTGTCGCCGTCGCGCACCGCCGTGGTGCGCAGGCTCGCCAGGTCGGAGCCGGCTTCCGGCTCGGAGAAGCCCTGGCACCACCAGATGTCCAGGTTGGCCGTGGCGGGCAGGAAGCGTTCCTTGAGCGCCTGGGAGCCGAACTCCGCGATCACCGGGCCGACCATCTTGGCGTTGAAGGTCAGCGGTTCGGGCACCGAGGCCAGGTTCATCTCGTCGTGCCAGATCTGGTGCTGGGTCGGGGTCCAGTCCTTGCCGCCCCATTCCACCGGCCAGTTGGGCACCGCCAGGCCATGGGCGTTGAGGATCCGCTGCGTGGCGATGGTGTCGTCGGGAAGGATCGAGCGGCCCAGCCGACTGCGTTCGCGGATCTCGGCGGGGATCTCAGTGGTGAAGAAGGTCCGCATTTCATCGCGGAATGCTGCCTCCTCCGCGGTCAATGCCAGTCTCACGTCGACCTCCCGGTTGGTTGGGTGAACTCACGGTTGGTATGCACCCTAATCGCCACTCCCGCGGCCGTTCGGGGGAGGGCGTACCGCGCGCTTTGTACGCTGGACCACATGAGACGGTGGGTCGTCGCGCTCGGTGTCCTGGCGGTGTCTCTCGTGTCGTGCTCGGCGGAGCCAACGGAAAACACCGCCGCGGACTCGTCGCCGGCGCCCCGGCAAACACCGGCCTCGCGGCCGGCCGCCCATATCGGTCAGACGCTGGATCTCATGCGCATCGGCGGACAGCAGATCGCCGTGACGTTGATGGAGGTCATCGCACCGGCGACCGTCCCGAACGGCTGGGGCGCGGCAGGAAAGACCTACCTGGCGACCAAGCTGCGGATCGAGAATGCCGGAACCACGACCATCGTCGGCAACAGCAATAGTGACGTCTCGGTGGTGGGTTCCGACGACCAGAATTACGCCGCCGACTTCGCCACCGTGACCGAGTGCCAGGACTTCGGCTACGGCTGGTTCCTGATCCCGGCCGGGTCGTCGAACACCGGTTGCGTGGTCTTCGCGCTGCCCACCGGGGTCACGGCGGCCAAAGTTCGCTACTCGCCGTCGTCAGGCATCTCTGATGACATCGGGGAGTGGCTGAACCCCTGACGCGCTGGACCGCGGGTCCGCCGGCTGCGCACAGTCCGGGGTTGATCCCCAGACCGGCCCGGGGGGAGTGCTGAGTGCACGGTTTCGACGGTGTCGAGACCTACCGTCGGCGCATGGCACCAGAACTGCCCGGAGAGCGGCTGCAGCGCCGACTCGGTCTACTACCCGAACCCGACGGTGGCGAACAGCGCGACACCGATGACGAAGCCGACCAGAACGCGCTGCTGCCACGCTGGCTGCCCGAGGGCGCAGCCGAATCGGGATGGCTCGCCACAGTGCGGGCCGACCCGGGCCGCGCCGGTGCGATCGCCTTGGCGGTGATCGCCGCGGTGGCGGTACTGATCACGGTGTTCACCGTGTTGCGTGATCAGCCAGCGCCGGTGGTCAGCGCCAAACTGCCACCGGTGGAGATGGTTTCGGCTGCCGGCCCGCGCACCGAGGAATCGGCTGCCACGGCTGCGGCGCCGTCCGCCGAGCAGGTCGTGGTCAGCGTGGTCGGCCTGGTGCACAAGCCGGGGCTGGCGACGCTGTCACCCGGATCCCGCATCGCCGATGCACTGAGTGCGGCCGGCGGGGCCCTCGACGGTGCGGACACGGTCGGGCTGAATCTGGCCCGGCTCCTGGTCGACGGCGAACAGATCGTGGTCGGTCTGGCACCGCCGACGGGGCTGCCGGTGCTGGGCAGTTCGGTCGGTCCCGCCGCACCGGAAGCTCCCCGAACCAGCACCGTCCCGAGCGGGCCTGCGGCCAAACAGCCGGGCGAGCCGCTCAACCTCAACACCGCGACGGTCGAGGAGCTCGACTCCCTGCCCGGGGTGGGGCCGGTGACCGCGGCAGCCATCGTGGCCTGGCGCGACAGTCACGGAAAGTTCACCCGTGTCGACCAGCTCGGCGACGTCGACGGCATCGGTCCCGCGCGCCTGGAAAAGCTCCGTGCCCTGGTTCGTGTTTGAGCGTGACCTCGCCAGCGGCCGGACCGGTGCCGGCGGCCCGCCTCGACGTGCGGCTGGTGCCGGCGGCGGTGCTGGGCTGGATTGTCACCGCGGCCGGCATCCAGTGGCAGATCGGCGGCGTGCTGGCGGTGCTGTGCGCCCTGCTGGGGGCGGCCGCCGGCATGCTGCGGTGGTACGCCGGGCGGCGACAGTGCCACGGCTGGCGGCTGGTGGGTGCGGCGGTCGCCGCCGCATCGATGGCCGGGGCGGGTTTCGGGTGGGCTGTCGCGGTGCGTACCGCCTCCGTCGAGCACCACCCGATCACCGCCCGCTACGGCGCGACGGCGGCGGTGACGGTGACCCCCAGCGAGAGCCCGTTGTCGGTCGGCTCCCGGCGGGTGATGTTCCGGGCCACCCTGCAGCGCCTTGACGGCGCCGCCGCCTCGGGACGGGTGGTGGTATTCGCCTCCGGCGCCGACTTCGGCGAGGTGATGGTCGGCCAGTCGATGGCGTTTCCTGCCAAGGTCGGTCGCTCCGCCCGACGGGATCTGTCGGTGGCGGCGCTCACCGCCAGCGGCGCTCCGGTGCGTGGCCGGCCCGGCCGGGTCGCGCGGGCGGCGCATCAGGTTCGGGGCCGGTTCGCCGCCGCGGCCGCGCGAGTCCTGCCCGACGAGCAGGCCCGGATGCTGCCCGCTCTGGTACTCGGTGACACCTCGGCGATCACGGCCGCCACCGGCCGAGATTTTCGGGCTGCGGGGCTGACGCATCTGATGGCGGTCTCCGGGGCCAACGTGACGATCGTCTGCGGTGCGGTGTTGTTCTCGGCGCGCCTCGTCGGGCCGCGTGCCGCCGCGGTGCTGGCCGGGATTGCACTGATCGCGTTCGTGATCGTCGTGCAGCCCACGGCCAGTGTGCTGCGGGCCGCGGTGATGGGGGCCATCGCGCTGTTGGGTGTGCTCTCGGCGCGCAGCCGTCAGGCCGTGCCGAGTCTGGCGGCCAGCGTGCTGGTGTTGCTGGCGCTGGCCCCGCACCTGGCTGTCGACGTCGGTTTCGCGCTGTCGGTGGTGGCCACCGCGGCGCTGGTGCTCATCGCACCGGTGTGGACGGCTCGGCTGGTGGCGCGGGGATGGCCCCGGCCGCTGGCCGCCGCGGTCTGCGTGGCGTGGGCGGCCAATATCGTCACCGCGCCGTTGATCGCGGGTATCTCCGGGCGGCTCAGCCTGGTCAGTACGGTGGCCAACCTGGCGGTGGCGGCGCTGGTCGCGCCGATCACCGTCCTGGGCAGCGCGGCTGCGGTGTTGTGTGCGTGCTGGCCGGCGGGCGCCTGTGTGCTGATCCGATTCACCGGCCCGGAGTTGTGGTGGGTGTGCCACGTCGCGCGCTGGTCCGGCGCGATCCCCGCCGCCACCGTGCCGGTGCCGGCGGGACCGGCCGGGGTCGTCGGAGTAGCCGCCGCCGCGGTCTTGGTGGTCGCGTGTTGGCGATGGCGGTGGGGCCGCCGGATGCTGGCTGCGACGGCGCTGTGCCTGGTGGCGTGGTCGGCCGCGCAGGTGTTGACCGGCTGGGCGGGTGTCGGCGCAGCGTGACACGATTGGCGGGTGAGCCAATCGGTTTCGCCACTGCATCTGATCCTCGGGGACGAGGAACTGCTGGTCGAGCGGGCCGTCGGTCGGGTGCTCGCCGCGGTGCGGGCCCAGGCTGGCAGCACCGACATCCCGGTTGACCGGTTGCGTGCCGGTGAGGTCGAGGCGGGCGAACTCGCGGAGCTGCTGAGCCCGTCGCTGTTCGCAGACGAACGGGTGGTGGTGCTGGAGGCCGCTGCCGAAGCCGGCAAGGAGGCGGCGGCGCTGATCGCCGCCACGGCGCAGGACGTCCCGCTGGGCACCGTCCTGGTGGTGGTGCATACGGGTGCGGGGCGGGCCAAGGCGCTCGCAGGCCAGTTGCGCGAACTCGGTGCCGAGGTGCACCCCTGTGCCCGCATCACCAAGGCCTCCGAACGCGCGGATTTCGTCCGGGCCGAGTTCCGCGCACTCAAGGTCCGGGTCGACGACGCATGTGTGACAGCGCTGCTCGATGCGGTGGGTTCTGACATCCGCGAATTGGCCTCGGCCTGTTCGCAACTGGTGGCGGACACCGGTGGGCACGTCGACGCCGTCGCGGTGCGCCGCTATCACAGCGGCAAAGCCGAGGTGAAGGGGTTCGACGTCGCCGATCGGGCCGTGGTCGGCGACGTCGCCGGTGCCACGGAGGCGCTGCGCTGGGCGATGATTCGTGGCGAGCCGCACGTGGTCCTGGCCGACGCCCTGGCCGAGGCGGTTCACACCATTGCCCGAGTGAAGTCCAAGTCCGGGGATCCCTACCGGTTGGCCGGGGAATTGGGCATGCCGCCCTGGCGGGTGCAGAAGGCGCAGAAGCAGGCCCGATTTTGGTCGCCGGGGACGATGGCGGCTGCGGTGCGGCTGGTGGCCGCTCTCAACGCCGACGTCAAGGGTGCCGCCGCCGACGCCGACTACGCATTGGAGGCCGCGGTCCGCGGGGTCGCCGAGCTGGCCGACCGCTGATCCGGGCAACACGAAGGCCCCTGTTCGCAAGTGGAACAGGGGCCTACGCCCGCGGGCAATCCGCTAAATCAGAGCTGGTTGAGCGCCTTCGCCAGCGCCGACTTCTTGTTGGCGGCCTGGTTCTTGTGGATGACGCCCTTGGTGGCGGCCTTGTCCAGCTTGCGGCTGGTCGAGACCAGCAACTCGCCGGCCTTCTCCTTGTCGCCGGAAGCGGCGGCCTCGCGGAAGGCGCGAATCGCGGTGCGCACCGCCGACTTCACCGACTGGTTGCGCAGCCGGGCTTGCTCGTTGGTCCGGTTGCGCTTCACCTGCGACTTGATGTTGGCCACGGAGTAATTCCTTCGCAAAAGCTTGAGTTGGGTTCGCCTCCCGAGGTGGGAGCAACAGCTGTTCAGGGTACCAGCTGGTTGGGTAACTCCCCAACTCGCGTCAGCTGCGGGCGCTCACCTCGACTCGATGCAGGTCGTCGCCGAGTTCGATCGGCCCGTCGAACTCCGCGGCGGCCAGCGCGCGCCACTGCTCTTCCTGCCCGGGTGCGATGGCGGGCACATAGTGGGTCAGCACCAGAGTGCCCACCCCGGCCCGCTTGGCGGTCGCGGCGGCCTGGGCCACCGACGAGTGGTAGTCACAGATGTCGCGGATGCGCTGCTGGGGCATCAGCTCGATCAGGTCGTGCCGGATGACGGTGTGCACCAGAGCGTCCGCTCCGGTTGCCAGCTCGTCGAGGCTGTCGCAGGGCACGGTGTCGCCGGCCATCACCACCGAAGCGGTCCCGTCGTCGTCGGAGTGCTCGATCCGGAATCCGATGGTGGGCGTCACTGGCCGGTGGTCGGTGGGCGCCACGGTGATCCGCACTCCGTCGCGGTCCCAGACCTGGCCGGTGGTGTATTCCTGCACGTCGACCGGGGGAGGGGCCGTCAGATCGTCGTGGTGGGCGATGCGGTAGCCGATGTCGTGGCCGAAGGCACGCAGGGTCGCCTCCACCACTTCCGCGGTGCCCGGTGGTCCGATGATCGGCAGCGGCGGGGCGTCGGGGGTGAAGGTGGTGACCCACCGGGTGATCAGCAGATCACCCAGGTCGGCGATGTGGTCACTGTGCAGGTGGGTGAGCAACAGCGCCGACAAGGCATTGGCTGAGCCACCCACCGCGGCCAAACGCTGCTGCACCCCCCGTCCGCAGTCGACCAGCAGTTGCTGGCCGCCGGCTCGAATCAGGGTCGACGGGCCGGCGCGGTTCGGGTCGGGGATTGGGCTTCCGGTGCCCAGCAGGGTGATCTCAATCGTCATGACGACACATATGCCACAGATCGCGGCCGCGCGCTGCGTGATCGGCAGAGTTTCGTTATCGCCACCCCCTTCCGTCCCAAATGGCCTAGCCTGGTGTGAAGCAGATCACTGCGGCGGGAGGCTTCAATGCGGATCGCGGATGTATTGCGGAACAAGGGCGCGGCGGTGGTGACCATCCATCCGGATGCCACCGTCATGGAGTTGCTGGCCGGCTTGGCCGAGCACAACATCGGCGCCATGGTGGTGATCGGATCCGACGGCCTGGAGGGGTTGGCCTCCGAACGCGACGTGGTCCGTCAATTGCACGTCCACGGCGCCAGTCTGCTGGCCCGCCCCGTGTCGACCATCATGACCCGCCTGGTGACGACCTGTGCCAAGGCCGACTCCGCCGACGAGGTCAGCATGCTCATGACCGAACAGCGTGCGCGTCACATACCGGTGCTCGAAAACGGCCGATTGGCGGGGATCGTCAGCATCGGCGACATCGTCAAGTCTCGGATGGAAGAGCTGCAGGCCGAACGCGAACAACTGCGCACCTACATCGCGCAGGGCTAGCTGCGACGGCCGGTCGAGGGTGCGGTCCCGTCAACTCCACGCGTAGTCGCTGCGCAGTCGGGCCGCCACCACCTCGAACATCGCATGCTCCAGGATGGCGCCCTCGCGTCGGATCGATTCCTCGGGCACGTCGAGCACCCGGTCGAGTCGTACCCAACTGACCCGGCGCTCGTCATCCCAACTGCCCGCACCGATGCTGACCCAATTCGGGTCCTCGGCATGTCGTTGCCTGCTGGACAGCATGAGACCGAGCAGCGTGGTGCGGTCGCGGCCGACGACCAGCACCGGCCGGTCCTTGCCGCGGTCCGGCTCGTCCTCGTAGGCCACCCAGGTCCAGACGATCTCGCCCGGGTCGGCGCGACCGTTGAGATCGGGTGCGTAGACCAGTCGGCGCGCCCGGTGCGCGGTGGGAACACTGCTGTCGGTCACCGGGCGCCCAGCGGCGATGTCCGTCGGTTCGGTCGCCGCACCGCTGAGCATCTGCAGACCGATCTTGATGCCCTGCTCGATGCCGCGCTGGATGCGCTGCTGTACCTGCGGTGCCTGCTCGAGTTGGCGGATGAACCGGGGGGCTTCGGTGAAGACCAGGTTCTCCGCGAACCGCTGCACCGACTGCCATGGGGTCTTCCGCGGGGAAGCCATGCTCGCAGCATAGGCGAAACTCGTTTGCCGCACCGGATTCTGATTTCTGGAGCAGTCATCTCACCGGCCTGACGCCCTGGCGGCGAGCGTGAGCGGTATCTGTACGAAAACTGATGGGCCAGTTGCGTTGTCCGCGGAGATACGTCAGCGTGCGGTACAGGAATGTTGATCAACCGGGGCCTTCTTGTCGACGGTGAGGCGCGGCTATTCATGCGGTGGGATCAGCGAAATTGACAGAGCCTCGGCTGCTTTCATGAGCAACGGCGCTGTGCTCGACGGGGACGGCGCATCTTCGGCATCGTCGCCGCCTAGCCGCAGCCGCAACCCTCGACGATGCCCTCGAGCGTTGCGGCCAGCTGAGCTTGTCGGTCTGGTCGTTAACTTGATTGGCCTCCTGAGGTCCACTTCAGTCCTTTCCGGCAGAATCGGTGGTCGGATATGTGGGCTGACGTGCTCAGATTCCCGGTTCGACTGAGGGAAGCAGGGCTGGAGCCCAAGAAAGCCAAGATCCAAGTGAACATTCACTTGTGTTGATCACAGGCCTTTGTTAGATTTGAGGCTGTTACAGCAATGACGCTGGGGGGAGCGTCCGGCGGGGTTGGGGAACCATCGCCGGGCAGTCAGTGTGAAGGGCGTTTGGGGGGGATCGATATGCGGAAATTGGGTGTGCTCGGCAGCTTTGCCGCTGGTATGGCACTCGCGTTGGCGCCGTTGGCGGCTGCCGACGATTCGACCGACTTCGACTTCAGCGGGGTGCTGTCCACCCAGATTGAGTCGATGAACTTCCTCTTCGCATCACAGGCAATCCTGGCCGGTGTCAGCGACAAGGTCATCGACGTCAGTGAGGAGAACCCGTTTCTGACCATCGACCAGGCCGACGTGAACGCCGCCCTGGGGACGATGCTCTACGGGTTCAACTGGGAAGATGAAATCTCTTCCGACCCAGGGGCCTACAGCCTGTTCAACGGCGCGTTGACGCAGTTCTACGACGCCAACAACGTGCTGTTGTTCGCGATCCTCAACGGCGGCGAGCAGATCGAGTTCGAAGACGCCGCCGACTACCTGTTCGGGTCCGACGCAGCGATCGCCGCCAGCCTGGCCGGCGAAACCGCCTGGGAAGACGCCGCAAACTTCTTCATGGCAGGCGTCGCCGACCTCGGCGGCTACTTCGCGATCGACCTGTTCGCGATCGACCTGTAATTGTCGTTCGGAAACGCAGCCCCCGGAGATCGGTCTCCGGGGGTTTCGTTTTGCGGCCTCCGCCTCGCTACCCTGACTAGGCAGTACGCACCACCGCCCGCCGTTCACCCAGGAGATTCCCATCAGCAGTTTCGCCGACCAGACCTTCACCGCGCCGGCGCAGATACGGAACTTCTGCATCATCGCCCACATCGACCATGGCAAATCGACCCTGGCCGACCGGATGCTGCAGCTCACCGGCGTCGTCGACGACCGATCGATGCGGGCCCAATACCTGGACCGGATGGACATCGAGCGGGAACGCGGCATCACCATCAAGGCGCAGAACGTTCGGCTGCCCTGGACGGTCAAAGGCGACCCGGAGGGGGGCTCGGGTGATGGACCCGAGCCCGGCGACTACGTGCTGCATCTGATCGACACGCCCGGTCACGTCGACTTCACCTACGAGGTGTCGCGTGCGCTGGAGGCCTGCGAGGGCGCAATCCTGCTGGTCGACGCCGCCCAGGGCATCGAGGCGCAGACCCTGGCCAACCTGTACCTGGCGCTGGACCGCGACCTGACGATCATTCCGGTACTCAACAAGATCGACCTGCCGGCGGCCGACCCGGAGCGTTACGCAGCGGAACTGGCCCACATCATCGGGTGCGAGCCCGAAGACGTGCTGAAAGTCTCCGGCAAGACCGGCGAAGGCGTAGCCGAGCTGCTCGACGAAGTCGTCAAGCAGGTGCCGCCGCCCACCGGCGACGCCGACGCGCCCACGCGGGCGATGATCTTCGACTCCGTCTATGACATCTACCGCGGCGTGGTCACCTACGTCCGTGTTGTCGACGGCAAGATCACCCCCCGCGAGAAGATCGCGATGATGTCCACCGGCGCCACTCACGAGCTGCTCGAAGTCGGCATCGTCTCGCCGGAACCCAAAGCGGCCAAGGGCCTGGGCGTCGGCGAGGTGGGATACCTGATCACCGGTGTGAAGGACGTGCGTCAGTCGAAGGTCGGCGACACCGTCACCACTGCCCGGGGCGGGGCCACCGAGGCGCTCACGGGCTACCGCGAACCCAAGCCGATGGTCTACTCCGGGCTGTACCCGGTCGACGGATCGGACTATCCGAACCTGCGGGACGCCCTGGACAAGCTGCAACTCAACGACGCCGCGCTGACCTATGAGCCGGAGACCTCGGTGGCGCTGGGCTTCGGCTTCCGCTGTGGCTTCCTGGGCCTGCTGCACATGGAGATCACCCGCGAGCGCCTCGAGCGTGAATTCGATCTGGACCTGATCTCCACCTCGCCCAACGTCGTCTATCGGGTCATCGCCGAAGACAACAGCGAGATCATCGTCACCAACCCGTCGGACTGGCCCGAAGGCAAGATCCGCACCGTCTACGAGCCGGTGGTCAAGACCACCGTGATCGCTCCCAGCGAATTCGTCGGCACCATCATGGAGCTGTGCCAGTCGCGGCGTGGGGAACTCGGTGGCATGGACTACCTTTCGCCGGAACGTGTCGAACTGCGCTACACGATGCCGTTGGGCGAGATCATCTTCGATTTCTTCGACTCGCTGAAGTCGCGTACCCGTGGCTACGCCAGCCTGGACTACGAGGAGGCCGGCGAGCAGGAGGCCGATCTGGTCAAGGTCGACATCCTCTTGCAGGGCGAGGCGGTGGATGCGTTCAGCGCGATCGTGCACAAAGACGCCGCCTCGGCCTACGGCAACAAGATGACCACCAAGCTCAAGGAGCTGATTCCGCGTCAGCAGTTCGAAGTTCCTGTACAGGCCGCGATCGGATCGAGAATCATTGCCCGCGAAAACATCCGGGCCATCCGCAAGGACGTGCTGTCCAAGTGCTACGGCGGTGACATCACCCGTAAGCGCAAGCTGCTGGAAAAGCAGAAAGAGGGCAAGAAGCGGATGAAGACCATCGGTCGGGTCGATGTGCCGCAGGAGGCGTTCGTCGCAGCGCTGTCCACCGACAGCGGGGGTTCCTCCGGAGACAAGGCCAAGAAGTAATGGCCTGCCGGTCGGGCACAGTCGGGGTCGGCGCGGTGGCCGCCGTGCTGCTGGCCAGCGGGTGCACCACGGTGGTGTCCGGGACCGTCCGGCCCGCACCGGGATTGGCGCCGACGCCGGTGACCGGGATGGCGGTCCGGCAGGTGTTGCTCGACGACTCCGAGTTGTCGAAGCTGACCGGTCAGCCCTTCCGCAGCGATCCCTCCATGCCGCCGCGGTTCGGCGGTCTCGACGAGCTGCCCGACGCGTGGGAGTTGGCCGAGCCGCAAGACTGTGTCGGCGCAGCGGTGGGTGGCCAGCGCAGCGTCTACAGCGACGCCGGGGTGCGCGACGCCGCCCATGAGTTCTGGGACGCCGCCAGCGACGGGGACTCATCGCTGACCGGGGTGGCCGAGGCGGTGATCGCGCTGGACAGTGCCGCAGACGCCGACGCACTCTTCGAGAAGTTCGCCGAGCAGTGGGGCAGCTGCGACGGAGTGCTGGTGACGCGCGACGCCGGCGCTGACAGCGAGGCCAGTGGTGTGATCACCGAAGTCTCAGACCAGGACGCGGTGCTGGTGGCCACGGTGCACACCAGCGTGGACGGCGAGCCGGGACTGACGGTTTCGCGGGCGCTCGCGGTGCGGGTGAACTGTGTCGTCGACGTCGACGTGTTCTGGTTCGACGAGGACGATGAAGACTTCGCCGTATCACCCGCCGGCGACGTCAGCGCCGCCGATCTGGTTCGGGCGATGCTGGACAAAGTCCGCACCATCAGCGGCTGACCCACGTGCGAGCAGACGCGAAGGCGCCCTGAGAGCGAGGATTTTGGGCGCCTTCGCGTCTGTTCGCGGGATAGCCGCGCAACCTACATAGGCGCGTTCGCGGGCTGGAAACCTCCGGTGGAGTCGGCCTCCTCCTCAGCGCGAATCACGTGGACGACCGCGTTGATCAGGGCCAGGTGAGTGAAAGCCTGCGGGAAGTTGCCCAAGTGCCGGCCGGTGCGGGGCTCGATCTCCTCGGCGTAGAGATGCAACGGGCTGGCGAACGACAGCAGCCGCTCGCACAGGTGCTTGGCCCGGCTGACCTCGCCGATCTCCACCAATGCCGAGACCAGCCAGAACGAGCAGATGGTGAAGGTGCCCTCCTCGCCGGACAGCCCGTCGTCGGTCTCCTCGGTGCGATAACGCAGGACCAGGCCGTCTTCGGTGAGTTCATCGGCGATCGCCATCACGGTGGCGCGCACCCGCGGGTCGTCGGCGGGCAGGAAGCGGGTGAGCACCACCAGCAGTAGCGATGCGTCCAGCGCCGTGCTGCCGTAGGTCTGGGTCAGCACACCGCGGGAGTCCACGCCGTTGGCCAGCACATCGGCTTTGATCTCTTCGGCGATCGCGCGCCACTGCTTGGCGTAGGAGATCTCGCCCTGCAGTTCGGCCAGTTTGGACCCGCGGTCCAGCGCCACCCAGCACATCACCTTCGACGACGTGAAGTGCTGCGGTTCGCCACGCACCTCCCAGATTCCCCGGTCGGGTTCGCGCCAATGTTTGATCGCCTCTTCCACCTGGCGTTTCAGCACCGGCCACAGGGTCTCCGGAATCTGCTCGCGAGACCTGGTGTGCAGATACACCGAGTCCAGCATGGTGCCCCAGATGTCGTGCTGTTGCTGGTTGTAGGCCCCATTGCCGATCCGCACCGGACGGGCGTTGTCATAACCGGAGAGGTGGTCGAGTTCTTCCTCGACCAATTCGTGCTCCCCGCCGACGCCGTACATCACCTGCAGCGGGCGTTGCTGACCGTTGTTGACGCCGGAGACGTCGGCGATGAATGAGAAGAAATCATCGGCCTCGCGATCCAGTCCCAGCGTGTACAGCCCCCACAGGGTGAACGCCGAGTCTCGCACCCAGCTGTACCGGTAATCCCAATTCCGTTCGCCCTGAGGGGTTTCCGGCAGCGACGTGGTGGGCGCCGCCAGCAGGGCGCCCGTCGGTGAATAGGTGAGGCCCTTGAGCGTCAACGCGCTGCGCTGCAGATACGCCCGCCACGGATGGTCGGGGAAGTTTCCGACGTTGATCCATTGCCGCCAGCATTCCGTGGTGTTCCACATCTTTTCGGCGGCTTCGGCATAGCTCTGCGGCGCAGGGTGTTTCGACCAGCTCAAGGCCACGAACACGTCGTCGCCCTCGGTCAGGCGAGTGCGAGCCCGGGCCTCACGACCCTCCAGCCCCAACCGCAGATTCGTCGTCAGCCGCAATGTCGGGTGGGCGTCCGGATTCTGCCGCGCCCGCGCTATCGCCTCGCCGTAGGCGTTGGACGAGTATTCCCAGGTGGCGCTGGTGCGGTGATAGTCGAACGCCGGCTCGCAGCTCATGGTCAGCTCGACGGTGCCGCTGACGCAACGCACCGTGCGCAGCAGGATGTGCTCGGCATCCCAGTCGGTGGGGGTGCGGCGGTGGGTCTGCGATCGTGCCTCGATGTCGTGCCATTTCCCCATCACCAGCGCGTCACGCACGATCAGCCATCCGGTGTGGGTCTGCCAGGTGGTTTCCATGATCGGGCTGCCGGGAATGTAGCGCCGCGCAGCGGGCACCGACACCCCGTAGGGTCCGATCCGGAAGTGCCCGGCACTGCGGTCCAGGAGGGCGCCGAAGACGCTGGGAGAGTCCGGGCGTGGCAGGCACATCCACTCCACCGAGCCCGCCGCCGAGATTAGGCAAGTGTTCTCGCAGTCCGACAAGAATGCGTAGTCGGCTATCGGTGGAAACGGATTGCGGACCTGATTCGGGGTCGCCGAATAGGGCACCGGCGCTGTTGCCGACAGCGGCGGTGGGGGCGGAATCGGGGTGCTCGTGCTTTCAGCGGGCACGGTGACGTCCGGGACTGTCTTGACGGGTGCATCGCCCGGCGGGGTGTGCAGGTCCATGGCGACATCATCTCTGGCGGCATCCCGCACGTCTAGCCGGATCACCCGATCGTAACTTCGACTGCCGGCTTGCAACGCTTGCAGAGGGCGGCGACCCGCCTCGCCCGGCTTCGCCGCGCTTGCGGTCGCCGCTAAGGTTGTGGGGTGGTGGGCTTCCTCAACTGGTGGGACGGCGTCGAGCTGTGGCTGTCCGGCCTGGGCTTCGTGGTACAGACCGCAGTGGTGATGCCGGTGGTGTTGTTGCTGGCCTACGGCCTGGCCTCGGTTCTGGACGCCGCGCTGGGGGAGGGAATCCGGATGCAAGAGCGGTTGCGCCACGGTCGTGACGATGGGGCCCGTTGATGCCTCGATCGCATGTGACGTTGGTGCTGGTCGGGCTGATTGCGCTGGTGATCGTCACCTGGCTGTTGACGCGCTGATCCGGGCCGCGCTGACCTCCTAAAACACCTGAACCGGGCCGAGTCTGCCCCCACCGGCCTCTGTTATGCTTCCCCGCATGTTTGCAGCGACCGGTGACCGGCGGCGCCAGTTCATGGCGTTCCCGCAACTCGCCGTGATCACCTCCGCTGTGGCCGACCTTCACTGTTGTCGCTGATACCGCACCCCGTCGGCGTATCGGTCTCGTCCTTGTGACGCACGTTCTTTAAATCGAACGCCTTTCGCGATCCGACGGACAAGCATTCTTGCCGACGTCTACACGGATTCGCCCGGAAAGGTCATCAATGCCCAACACCATCGCGCGCAGTATCGCGCTGGCACTGGCCGCCGCCATGGCAGTCACCACGCTCGCCGGGTGTGGCGGCGGACCCAGCGATGTCGTGGGAGGTGGCGAGCGCTCCGAGGCGCACACCACCCTGACGCTGGTGGCCTACGCGGTTCCCGAGCCCGGTTGGAGCAAGGTGATCCCGGCCTTCTACAACACCGAGGAGGGCGCCGATGTGCAGGTCATCACCTCCTATGGTGCATCGGGCGACCAGTCCCGCGGGGTGGTCAGCGGCAAGCCCGCCGACATCGTGAACTTCTCGGTGGAACCCGATGTCACGCGCCTGGTCAAGGCCGGCAAGGTCGCCGAGGACTGGAACGCCGGCGTCACCAGGGGTATCCCGTTCGGTTCGGTGGTGACGTTGGTGGTCCGGCAGGGCAATCCCAAACACATCAACGGCTGGGACGACCTGTTGCGGTCCGATGTCGAGGTCATCAGCCCCAGCCCGCTGAGTTCTGGATCGGCCAAATGGAATCTGCTGGCCCCTTATGCCGTCAAGAGCGAGGGCGGCAAGAACCCGCAGGCGGGCCTGGACTTTATCGACCAGCTGGTCAGTGATCACTTCAAGCTGCGCCCGGGTTCTGGGCGCGAGGCCACTGATGTGTTCCTGCAGGGCAGTGGCGACGTGCTGATCAGCTACGAGAACGAGGCGATCGCGGTCGAGCGCAAGGGCAAGCCGGTGGAGCACATCAACCCGTCGCAGACCTTCAAGATCGAAAACCCGCTGGCCGTGGTGACTTCCAGCCGGCACCTGGACACCGTCACCGCGTTCAAGAATTTCCAGTACACGCCGGCGGCGCAACGCCTGTGGGCCGAAGCCGGGTTCCGGCCGGTCGACCCGAGCATCGCCGACGAGTTCCGCCACGCGTTCCCGGATCCCGACAAGCTGTGGACGATCGCCGATCTCGGCGGGTGGGACGTCGTCGACGACTCTCTCTTCGACAAGTCGAACGGCGCTATCACCAAGATCTACACCCGGGTCACCGGATGAGCGCGACAGTGGTCACCGAGGCGACTCGGGGAGGCGACGGCGGGGCCCCCTCACGGTTCCGACGCGAAGGCGTATCACTGCGTGTCGGTGCTGCCACGGTGTGGCTGTCGCTGATCGTGTTGGCGCCGCTGGCCGCCATCGCCTGGCAGGCGGGCGGCGGCGGGTGGCGTGCATTCCAGTTGGCGGTCACCTCCCATGCCGCATTGCAGTCGTTCCGGGTGACGCTGACGATCGCGGTCGGAGTCACGGTGATCAACCTGGTGTTCGGCCTGTTGATCGCGTGGGTGCTGGTTCGCGATGACTTCTTCGGTAAGCGTTTCATCGATGTGATCATCGATCTGCCGTTCGCCTTGCCCACCATCGTGGCCAGCCTGGTCATGCTCGCGCTCTACGGCCCCGCCAGCCCGGTGCACGTGCACGTGCAGCACACTGCTGCCGGCGTCGGCCTGGCGCTGGCGTTCGTCACGCTGCCCTTCGTGGTGCGATCCGTCCAACCGGTGCTGCTGGAAATCGACCGGGAGGTCGAGGAAGCCGCTGCGTCGCTGGGTGCCTCCGGGCTGACCATCTTCCGCACCGTGGTGCTGCCGGCCCTGACCCCGGCGCTGCTGACGGGGGCGGGGCTGGCGTTCTCCCGGGCGATCGGCGAGTTCGGCTCGGTGGTGTTGATCGGTGGCGCGGTGCCCGGCAAGACCGAGGTTTCCTCGCAGTGGATCCGCACCCTGATCGAGAACGACGACCGCACCGGTGCGGCGGCGATCTCGTTGGTGCTCCTCGTGGTTTCGTTCCTGGTGCTGCTGGCATTGCGGGTGGTGGGGGCGCGAGTGAGCAAGCGGCAGGAGAGGTCCTGACATGACGTCGTCCCCGAAATTCCGCTACCTGTTCCGCTCTCTGGCGGTGGCCTACGTCGGCCTGCTGCTGATCGTCCCGGTGTCGTTGATCCTGTGGCGCAGCTTCGCGCCCGGGCTCGGGCAGTTTTTCGACTACATCTCCACACCGGCCGCCATCTCGGCGCTGCAGCTGTCGCTGCTGGTGGTGGCGATCGTGGTGCCGTTGAACGTCATCTTCGGTATCCCGACGGCATTGGTGTTGGCGCGCAACAAATTCCGCGGCAAGGGCGTGCTCCAGGCGATCATTGACCTTCCGTTCGCGGTCTCTCCGGTGATCGTCGGTGTGGCGCTGGTCGTGCTGTGGGGATCCGGAGGGCTGCTCGGCTTCGTCGAGAACGACTGGGGCTTCAAGATCATCTTCGGCCTGCCAGGCATCGTGCTGGCCAGCATCTTCGTCACGCTGCCGTTCGTGATCCGGGAAGTGGAACCGGTGTTGCACGAACTGGGCACGGACATGGAAGAGGCGTCGGCCACGCTGGGTGCGAGCTGGTGGCAGACGTTCTGGCGGATCACCCTGCCGTCTATCCGGTGGGGGCTGACCTACGGGATCGTGCTGACGGTGGCGCGCACCCTCGGCGAGTACGGCGCGGTGCTGATCGTGTCATCGAACCTGCCCGGAAAATCTCAGACCCTGACACTGCTGGTGTCTGACCGCTACAACCGCGGCGCCGAATACGGTGCCTACGCCTTGTCGACGCTGCTGATGGCGGTGTCGGTGTTGGTCCTGATTGTTCAGGTGGTGCTCGACGCGCGGGCCGGAAAGGGAGACAGATGAGCAACGCAATTTTGGTGCGCGGAGCGAACAAACGCTACGGCGACTTCGTCGCGTTGGACAACGTCGACTTCGCGGTCCCGTCCGGTTCGCTGACGGCACTGCTGGGCCCCAGCGGCTCGGGCAAGTCGACGCTGCTGCGCGCCATCGCCGGCCTGGACCACCCGGACAGCGGAACAGTCACCATCAACGGAGTCGACGTCACCGGAGTGCCGCCGCAGCGTCGCGGAATCGGCTTCGTCTTCCAGCACTACGCGGCGTTCAAGCACATGACCGTGCGCGACAACGTGGCGTTTGGACTCAAGATCCGCAAGCGGCCCAAGGCGGAAATCAAGGACAAGGTCGACAACCTGCTGGAAGTGGTCGGGCTCAGCGGCTTCCAGTCCCGCTATCCCAGCCAGCTCTCCGGTGGTCAACGCCAGCGCATGGCCCTGGCCCGGGCCCTGGCGGTGGACCCGCAGGTGCTGTTGCTCGACGAGCCCTTCGGTGCGCTGGACGCCAAGGTCCGTGAAGACCTGCGGGCTTGGCTGCGCCGCCTGCACGACGAAGTGCACGTCACCACGGTGCTGGTCACCCACGACCAGGCGGAGGCGCTGGACGTCGCAGACCGGATAGCAGTGCTGAATCGGGGCCGCATCGAGCAGCTCGGTACCCCGACCCAGGTCTACGACGCTCCGGCGAACGCGTTCGTCATGTCGTTCTTGGGTGCGGTGTCCTCGCTCAACGGCGCCTTGGTCCGCCCGCACGACATCCGGGTCGGCCGCACCCCTGACATGGCGGTGCCCGCGGCGACGACGGACGCCGCCAAAGAGGTCGGGGTGCTTCGTGCCATCGTCGACCGGGTGGTGACCCTGGGCTTCGAAGTGCGAGTCGAGCTCACCAATGCCGCCACCCACGTGCCGTTCACCGCCCAGATCACCCGCGGAGACGCCGAAGCCCTCGCTCTGGCCGAAGGGGACACCGTCTACGTGCGGGCCACCCGGGTGCCGCAGCTGAATGATGCGGTGCCGGCGGACGCGGCGGTACCGGTGTCAGGGTAGGCCCCAGCGCGGGATTGCCGGCCCGGGCCGGCAGGCGCCCGTCAGGCGGCTGCCGGGGTAGCCAGCACGTCTTCGATGCGGTCCAACACCGTCGCGGCCACCAGGCGGTGTGCGCCAAGCGGCTCGGCCATCGGGATCCCCGCCTGCGCTGCGTAGGCGGCGACCCGGTCGGTGATCCGGCCATGGGCCAAGAACCACGGAGCGATCATCAGCTTGGTGGCGCCGCGTGCCCGCAGGCGCTCGACCGCCTCGGGTATCGATGGCCGGGGACCTTCGGTGGCGAAGGCGACTTCCACTCCGGCCCAGCGAGTTCCGCGAGACAGCGGGGTGGCGATCGTGGCGGTCTGCGCATTGGTCGCCGCGTGCGACGAGCCCACCGCCACCACCACCACGCCCAGCTCCGGGTCGAATCGCGAGGCTCCGGCGCGCGACAGGCGCTCACCGAGCACCTGCACCAGGCGGCTGTCCTCGCCCAGCGTTGAAGCAACGCGTACGCCGGCGCCGGACTCGGCGATCATCGACGGAATGTCGACTCGGGCGTGGTAGGCGCTGGCCAGTAGCAGGGGCACCACCACGGTGTCCCGGGCGGGTCTGGCGCTGGTCTCGCTCAGCACCTCGCGCAGGTTCGGGGTGGTGTGCTCGCAGAACGCCACCCGCACGGCGTACTCGGGTGCCACCCGGCGAAGATGCCCGGCGATCGCACGGGTGTTGGCCGCCGCGCGCGGATCCCGGCTGCCGTGCGCGGTCAGTACCAGGGTGGTGCTCACGAGGCGTGCAGCCCGCATTCGGTTTTGGCCAGCCCTGCCCAGCGACCGCTGCGCGGATCCGCACCGGCCGCCGGCTTGATCGTGCAGGGAGCGCAGCCGATCGAGGGATAGCCCTCATCGATCAGCGGGTTGACCAGCACATTGTTTGCGGCGATGTAGGCGTGGAACTCCTCGTCGGACCACGCCGCGATCGCGTTGACCTTCACCAGACCGAACTGCTCGTCGAAGCTGATCAGCGGTGCGTTGGCACGCGTCGGCGCTTCCACCCGGCGCAACCCGGTGACCCACGCCGAGTAACCGCTCAGGGTGCGGGCCAGCGGCTCGACCTTGCGCAGCCGGCAGCACAGCGCCGGATTGGACCCGAACAGGTCCTTGCCGTGGGCGGCGTCCTGCTCTACCACGGTCTGCTCCGGGGTGACGTTGACCAACGTGATGTCGTACATCGCTTCCACCGCGTCGCGGGTGCCGATGGTCTCGGCGAAGTGGTAGCCGGTGTCCAGAAACAGCACCGGAACTCCCGCGCGGACCTTGGCCGCCAGATCGACGAGCACCGCGTCGGCCATGTTGGAGGCCACCACGTAGTTGCAGCTGGTGGCAGAGCTACCTGACTCTCCGAGCCCGTTCACCCCACCGAAGTTCGCATCCGTCCACTCCAGCAGCTCGGTGGCGCTGGCGCCGTCGAGTTCGGCCGCACCCTTGGCGGCCAGCTCGCGCAGCTCCGCTTCGCTATGGGGCCTCACCGCAGATCATCTTCTTCCGCACGCACCGCCCACTGCGCGAACCGTTCGCCAGGGTTGCGCTGCTTGATGAAGTTGCGCACCACCCGCTCGATGTAGTCGCCCAGGTCGTCGCTGTAAACCTTGTGCTGGCGCAGCTTGCGCCCGAATCCGCTGTCGGCGCCCAGGCTGCCGCCGAGGTGCACCTGGAAGCCGGGGACCGAATTGCCGTTGCCGTCGTCGATCATCTGGCCCTTGAAGCCGATGTCGGCCACCTGGATGCGGGCACACGAGTTCGGGCATCCGTTGATGTTGACCGTGATCGGCACGTCCAGCACGGCGTTGAGGTCGTCGAGTCGCTGTTCGAGTTCGGGGACCAGGCTCTGGGCCCGCACCCGGGTCTCAACGAACGAGAGCTTGCAGAACTCCAGGCCGGTGCAGGCCATCAGGTTGCGCCGCCACGGCGACGGGTTGGCCGGCAGTCCCAGGGCATCCAGCTCCGCGACCAGGTCGTCGACCTTCTCGTCGGGAACGTCGAGGATGACCAGCTTCTGGTACGGCGTGAACCGGGCCCGGTCGGAACCGACCTGCTCCATCAATTCCGCAACCTTGAGCAGCGTGGCGCCGTTCACCCGGCCGGAGATCGGGGCCACCCCGATCGCGTTGAGGCCATTGCGCGTCTTCTGCACCCCGACGTGGTCGACGGTCGCGGTGTGCTGCGGCGTGGGCGGCCCGTCGATCAGCGGGCGCTTGAGGTAGTCGGTCTCGAGGACTTCGCGGAACTTCTCGACTCCCCAGTCCTTGACCAGGAACTTCAGCCGCGCCTTGGAACGCAGCCGGCGGTAGCCGTAGTCACGGAACAGGCTGGTGACGCCCTCCCAGACATCGGGCACCTCGTCCAGCGGCACCCACGCGCCCAGGCGCTGAGCCAGCATCGGGTTGGTGGACAGGCCGCCGCCGACCCACAGGTCGAAACCGGGCCCATGCTCGGGGTGGTTGACGCCGATGAACGAGATGTCGTTGATCTCGTGGGCGACATCCGGCAGGCCCGAGACCGCGGTCTTGAACTTGCGCGGCAGGTTGGCGAACTCCGGGTTGCCGATGTAACGGCGGACGATCTCGTCGAGCGCGGGCGTGGCGTCGAGCACCTCGTCGAGCGATTCACCGGCCAGCGGCGACCCGAGCAGGCCACGCGGACAGTCGCCGCAGGCCTCGATGGTCTGCAGTCCGACCGCGTCCAGCCGGTCCCAGATCTCCGGGACCTTCTCGATCTCGATCCAGTGGTACTGCAGGTTGTTGCGGTCGGAGATGTCCGCGGTGTTGCGGGCGTAGTCGACCGAGATCTGGCCCAGCGTCCGCATCGCGGCGGCCGACAGCGCCTTGCCGTCGCAACGCACCCGAAGCATGAAGTACTTGGCCTCGAGCAGGTCGGCGTTCTCGTCGCCGGTGAAGGTGCCGTCATAGCCCTGCTCACGCTGGGTGTAGAGGCCCATCCAGCGGAAGCGCCCCCGCAGGTCGTCCTTGGTGATGGAGTCGAACCCCTGCTTGGAGTACACATCGATGATCCGGGCCTGTACGTTCAGCGCCGGGTCTTCCTGCTTGAACTGCTCGTTGTGGTTGACCGGTTCGGTCTCGCCGAGCGCCCACTGGGCCTCACTGCGCTTGGGCCGGCTCGGTGGAGCAGTCGGAGTGGCGGTCATCGATTCTCCTTAAAAGGGGAGCCGGCGGGATCGAGCGCGGTCTGCCGGCAACTGTCTCCGGCGGCGCAGATCCGACGGCCAGCTGGCAAAAACAGGTGGGGCGGTTCTACGACATCAAGGCAGACAGCGACAGCTGCATACACGCTTGAGATCGATATGCCGCCGAGCCACCAAGGCAACCCCGGACGAGGTGCAGTAGGCGGCGGTCACACGGGCGATTATGCCATGGATGCCAAAAATCTTCCTTACCGGCGCAAAGTTGTGATCGTCGTGAGCAAAACTCATTTGGGGCCCGATGCTGAGGCGGTGGGGCGGGGAGCGGGTCGGAACGGTTCGGGGGTGAGGAAACTCCGGGGCCGGGCCACCGCAGCGGGACAGCCGATCGGAAGGCGGGTGGGACAGGTGAGTGTCGACTTCGGATGGGAACCGGCGTGGGATCCACCGCCGGCCGCCGACCCGCCGTCGCGTACGAGCGGCCGGGCTCAGCTGCGCCGCTGGCTGGCCGTGGCGACATTGGCGGCCACCGTCGGGTGCGGCGGATGGCTGGCCGTCCAGCATTACCAAACTCACCTCGCCGGTGAACAGGCATTGGCGGCAGCCGAAGCATATGTGTTGCGGCTCAGCAGTTTCGACGCCGACAACATCGATCGCAACTTCGCCGACATCACCGATGGCTCGACCGGTCAGTTCCAGACCATGCACACCCGCTCCAGCGTGCGGTTGCGCCAGCAACTGATCGACAATCAGGCGACGGCGCGCGGCCACGTCGCCGAGGCAGTGCTGAAGTCCGCCGACCGCACCCACGCCGTCGTGGTGTTGTTGGTCGACCAGGCCGTGCGCAACGCCGACAACCCCGAACCCGTGCTCGACCACACCCGGATCCGGATGACCCTGGACAAGGTCGACGGTCGCTGGCTGGCCAGCAGGGTGGAGTTGGTATGAGGAAGTTCACAGCGCTTGCGGCCGGTGTGCTGGTGGCAGGCGCGGCCGAATTGTCCGGTGCGGCCAGCGCCGACCCCATTGACTGGGAGGCCATCGCGCTGTGCGAGTCCGGCGGGAACTGGTCGGCCGCCACCGGCGCCGGTTACGGCGGGCTGCAGATCAGTGCGGCGGATTGGGACGCCAACGGTGTGGGACTGCCCTCGCAGGCCACCCGGCAACAGCAGATCGTCGTCGCCAAGCGCATCATGGCCGCCCGGGGTCCCGGGGCATGGGCGGGATGTGTGTCGCGCGGAAGTACTGCGGCGGGCGCGCCGGTCGGCTCGCTGACCCACTATGTGACGACGCTCTACGCAGACACCCCTGGGACCGGCGCGCCGACCGACTGACTGACGGCACCGTCCCGCACTCCATGGGATGATCGGGCCCCATGACACCGACCCCGACTGCCGTAGAGCTGCCCGAGGTGGCGACGGCCCGACGCGGCGACGATGGCCCGTTCGGGGTGTATGTGCACGTGCCGTTCTGTTTCTCGCGGTGCGGCTACTGCGACTTCAACACCTACACCCCGGCGGAGCTCGGCGGCGCGAACCCGGATGCCTGGGTGACGGCGTTGGACAAGGAGCTGGAACTGGCCGCTGCCCGGCTGGGCACGCCGGCTGTCGACACGGTGTTCGTCGGAGGCGGAACGCCGTCGCTGCTGGGCGGGGTCCGGTTGGCGCGCGTGCTCGATCGCGTCCGCGCACACTTCAGGCTGGCCGACGGCGCCGAGGTCACCACCGAGGCGAATCCGGAGTCGACGTCGCCGGAGTTCTTCGAGACGATTCTGGCCGCCGGCTACACCCGGGTGTCGTTGGGCATGCAATCGGTGTCGCCGTTTGTGTTGGCCACCCTGGACCGTATTCATTCGCCGGGTCGGCCGGTGGCGGCCGCACGGGAGGCCCGCGCCGCGGGGTTCGAGCACCTCAACATGGACCTGATCTACGGCACCCCCGGCGAGACCGATGACGACCTGCTGCGTTCGGTGGACGCCGCGCTCGAGGCCGGCGTTGATCACGTGTCGGCCTACAGCCTGATTGTGGAAGACGGCACCGCGCTGGCACGTCGGGTGCGAAGTGGAGAGCTGCCCGCCCCCGAGGGCGACGTGGCGGCGCACCGCTACGAGCTGGTCGACCGGCAGCTGCGGGCGGCCGGCATGGACTGGTACGAGGTGTCCAACTGGAGCCGGCCCGGCGCGGCCTGCCGGCACAACCTGGGTTACTGGAACGGCGGCCGATGGTGGGGCGCGGGCCCGGGCGCGCACAGTTACGACGGCGCGCTGCGCTGGTGGAACGTCAAACACCCCAACACCTACGCGCAACTGCTGGAGCGCAACACGCTGCCGGTGGCCGGCTTCGAGGAGCTCTCCGACACCGACCGGCACACCGAGGATGTGATGCTGCGACTGCGGATGCGTGAGGGGCTGGCGCTGGCGGTTCTGGATGAGAGCGAGCGCGAGCGCGCCGCAACCGCGGTCCGCGACGGACTGCTGAACGACGACGGTCAGCGGCTGGTGCTGACCGACCGCGGTCGGCTCCTGGCCGATGCGGTGGTGCGTTCCCTGCTGGGCTAGCGGGGGCCTCGACCAGCGGCGAAAGCCCTGCTCACCGACGGATCGGTGGGGTGGGGTGCGCATCTCGTGGTAGGTAAGGCTACATTTACTAACGTGTCCGAGGTCGGTGTCGAAACAGTCGTCAAAGCTGCGTCGTCGGTGCCGTTGCCGCCGGGCATCGAGCCGGCCGAGCTGGCGGCCGCGCTGGCCGCGGAACTGCCGGAACGCGACGGTCAGGACTACCTGCTCTATGAGCGGGCCGGAAGCTGGACCCTGGCCGCCGGGGTGCGTGCGGCCGTCGAACTGGACAGCGACGAGCTGCGCACGGTGCGCGACGGGGTGGTACGTCGCGAACACTGGCGGGGTCGGCCCGCCGCGGTTCTCGGCGAGGCAGTGGACCGGTTGCTGCTCGAGGCGGCTGAGGTATTCGGCTGGGTGGCTTTCGAATTCGGCACCTACCGCTTCGGGCTGCAGGATCGGCTGGCGCCGGGGACCGCGCTGGCGCGAGTGTTCTGGCCGCAGACCCGCATCGTGATCACCGCTGAGCAGGTCGAGATGTTCGGCCCCACCGACCACGCGGTCGAGGTGGTGGAGCGGCTGTTGGCCGACGGGATTCCCGCGCTGGCCGAGCCGTCACCGATAGTGGTCGACGCCGACGGTGCCGACTACCGCGGCCGGGTGGCGAACGCGGTCGAGGAGATTCGCGCCGGCGGCTACCGCAAGGTGATCCTGTCCCGCTGCGTCGACGTGCCGTTCGCACTCGACTTCCCCTCGACCTACCGATTGGGCCGGCGGCACAACACTCCGGCGCGCTCATTCTTGTTGCGGCTGGGCGGGATCCGGGCGCTCGGGTACAGCCCGGAGCTGGTGGCTCAGGTGCGCGGCGATGGTGTGGTGGTCACCGAGCCCCTGGCCGGGACACGGGCACGTACCGGGAATCCCGCGATCGACGCAGCGGTGCGAGCCGAGCTGGAATCCGACGCCAAAGAGATCGTGGAGCACGCGATCTCGGTCCGCACCTCGGTGGACGAGGTCACTGAGATCGCCGAGCCCGCCACAACCGTCGTCGCCGACTTCATGACCGTTCGGGAGCGGGGGAGCGTTCAGCATCTGGGGTCGACGGTGCGGGGTCGCCTGGATCCTGCCCGCGATCGGATGGATGCTCTCGAAGCGCTGTTCCCGGCGGTGACCGCGTCGGGGATTCCCAAATCGGCGGGAATCGACGCCATCCTGCGGCTCGACGAGTGCCCACGCGGTCTGTACTCCGGTGCGGTGGTGACGTTCTCGGCCGACGGCGGCCTCGATGCCGCGCTGACCCTGCGGGCCGCCTACGACGACGGTACGCGCTGCTGGTTGCGGGCCGGAGCGGGTGTCATTGCCGAGTCGCGGCCGGAGCGGGAATTCGAGGAGACCTGCGAGAAGCTGGCCACCCTGGCGCCGTATCTGATCGCCGACCGCTGAGACCGCCGCATCACACGCGGAGTGCTATACCCTAGAGGGTATAGAAGGCGGCTCGGGGAAGGACCTCACGTGCTCGATGACGAAGACAGCGTCAAGTCGGTGTTGAACCGGCTGCGCCGGGCCCACGGCCAGCTCGCCGGAGTGATCGCGATGATCGAAGCCGGCCGCGACTGCAAGGACGTGGTGACCCAGCTTGCCGCGGTCTCGCGGGCGCTGGACCGGGCGGGCTTCAAAATCGTCGCGAGCGGGCTTCGCGAATGCCTGGCCGGTGAATCCGCCAGCGGCAGACCGCCGATCTCCGAAGAGGAGCTCGAGAAGCTGTTCCTCGCCCTGGCCTAGGGCGAGCCGGCGCGCGCCGAGCGGTCAGTGCAGTAGGGAGTCGGCGAGCAGGCCGCTGACCATCGACTCGATGGTCGATTCGATCGATGAGGCCAGGGTGGCGGTGACCGATGCCACGGCCTGGGTGCGCAGCCGCACCAGCATGCCGATCAGCTCAGCGATCTCGGTGTCGGCCGGCAGGGGCGCGCCGGGCTGGATCCGGGTCAGGACATGCTCGGCTCCGGCGCGCACCAGCATCTGGCTGATCGCATCGATGTGCGGCAGGGACTGCTCGTAGAGGTCGATGAGCTTGTCGATGGCGATCCCGTAGCCGCGGACCTCATTGAACGCATCGATGAGTTTGGGCCGGGTGATGGTGGCAACGGAGCCGGCCTCGTTGAGTCGGATCACCCCGAGCGCCACCAGTCGCCGCATCGCCGGCGGGTCGCCGATCCGGCGCTCGGCCTCCGCCCGTGGCATGGTCTCGGGCCGTTCGGTGGTCCAGCTGCCGGCGAGCGCGCTTTCCAATCCCAGGATGTCGCCGAGATCCTTGCCCTGCTCCCAGGCGCCGATCATCTCCTTGACGTGCGCGAGGGTGTAGCCGCGGTCGAGCATCGAGGTGATCAGCCGGAGCCGGGTCAGGTGGGTGTCGTTGTACAACGCGATCCGACCGACCCGCCGCGGCGGCGGCAGCAGATCCCGGTCCCGGTATACCCGCACGTTGCGGGAGGTAGTGCCGCCCAATCGGGCCAGCTCGTCGATCCGGTACTCCCGAGATGCCGTGCTGCCGCCCGGATGACGGACCACGATCTCGAAGAGCTGGGTGACCGCGGCCTCGATCACCTCGCGGGACTCGCGCCGCACCCGGCGGGGAACCCGCCGAAGGTTGGCCAGCACCCCGGCGATGGAGTCCGGCTTGGCGGGGCGATCCGCGGCGGTCATGCCACTGCGTGGTAGTCGGCGAGACGGAAACTACGCATCTGCCGAAGGTACTGGGTCGCGAACCCCGGGTACATAGACGCGTTGAAGCCGTCCTCGGTCAGATACCAGCTGCGACAGCCCGACATCCAGGTTGTCTTGCGCAGTCGCTGTTGGATCTGCTCGTTGTGACGACGCTGCACGTCCGCACGTACGTCGAGGTAGCGCAGACTCCTGGTGCGGATCGCGTTGACGGCACGCACCACGTAGTCGATCTGTCCTTCGACGTACACCAGCAATGAGTTGTGGCCGGGACCGGAGTTGGGGCCGGTCATGAAGAACAGGTTCGGGTAGCCGTGGGTCTGAATGCTCTTGAAGGCCTGGGCGCCACCGCTCCAGTCCGTGGCCAGCGACCGGCCGCCCAGCCCGGTGACCGGGAACGGCGGGCCGGTCAGGTGCACGTCGTAGCCGGTCGCGAACACGATGGCGTCCAGCTGGTGTTCCACGCCGTCGCTGGTGCGGATGCCTGACGGGCTGAGCGTGGCGATCGGCCAGGAGATCAGCTTGCAGTTGTCGCGCTGCAGGGCGGGGTAGTAGTCGCTGGAGACCAGCATGCGCTTGCAGCCGGGGGTGAAGTCCGGGGTGAGCTGACGGCGCAGCCACGGGTCTTTGACCGTTGCCCGCAGGTGCGCCTTGCCCAGCTGGGCCACCAGGCCGCTGAGCGGGGTGTTCCACACCAGCGCGGTGGCGCTGGCCTCATGTCCCCAGAACAGTGCTTGGCGAGCAAGCTGTTGGGCCGCCGGCACTTTGGCGAACAGGCCCTGCACTGCGGCGGGCATCGCCACGTCCAGACGGGGGATCACCCAGCCCGGAGTGCGTTGAAAGACTTTGACGAAACCGGCTCGGTCGACCAGCTCCGGGATGATCTGTACCGCGCTGGCTCCGGTGCCGACGACCGCGACCTTCTTACCGGTGAAGTCGTAGTCGGGGTCCCACCGGGCGCTGTGGATCTTGCGTCCGGTGTAGGAGTCCAGGCCGCGGATTGCAGGAAAGCTGGAGTCCGGCAAAGGGCCCGAGGCGAGCACCACGGTGCGGGCCCGAAATTTCGTGCGCCCGGCGGACACCGTCCACACGCCTTCGTCGTCATCGAACGTCAGCCTGGTGACCTCGGTGCGGAATCGAATGTGGCGGCGCAGGTCGAAGCGATCCACCATTTCCTCGATGTGCGCACAGATCTCGCCGGCCGACGGATAGGCCCGCGACCAGTCCGGGTTGGCGACGAACGAGAACGAATACAGCAGCGACGGAATGTCGCATGTGGCACCCGGATAGCGGGTGTCGCGCCAGGTTCCCCCGACCCGATCGCTGCGCTCCAGGATGATGATCTCGCCCGTGTCTGCCAGGCCGGCCTCCGCCAGTTTGATCGCCGCACCGATCCCGCTGAAGCCGGCGCCCACGATCAGGGTCTGGTAGACGTGTGCGCGTGCCATATCAGGCGGCCGGCTCGTGGGTGAGCTCTTTGAACCAGCTCGGGATCGGTTTGAGCAGCCGTCTGGGGTAGAAGCCGGACAGCCAGACCGCGGGATTGGCCACGAGGTGATATGGGCTGTTCGGGTTGGCCATCCAGCCGGAGTAGCGCTTGACCACCTGGTAGGCCGGCACCCGCCGGGTATGTTCGCCGCGCTCACCGAACTGCGTAAAGCGAGACAGGGCGGCGTAGAGGCGCTGGGGATCCAAGCCCATGCCGATCACCTCGTTGCGGATCCGATTGAGCAACGGGATCGAGATCAGCGCACCGACGATCAGCGACGGGGAGGCGACGGTGCCGACGAACTCGATGGCCAGCCTGCGGGCGTCGGCGTGGCCGATCATCTCCAGGACCTCGAAATCAACGGCGATGTGCCGAGATTCGTCGTTGTTGATCTTCTCGAACACCTGGTGGCAGACCGGGTCGTCGACCTCGTCGAGCAGGAACTTCAGCAGCGCCCCGTCGAGGGCGACTTCCAGCATCGGGATCACGGTGCCCAGTACCGACAGCGGCATGTCGTCGGAGTAGTCGTCGAGCCATTGCATCGCCAGCCGGATATTCACATTGGGTTCGGGCATCTCGCCGTCTTCGAGCATGCCCCAACGCTTCATCAGCGCCAGCTCGGCGTTGGCGTGGCGCTGCTCCTCAGCGTGGAAGTACCGGTAGATCTCGGCCAGCGTCGCGGTTGGGGCCTTGCGTGCCATGGCCGCGAAGCCGCGGGCGCCGATGTTCTCGATCCAGCACAGGTCGGCCATGAACTTCTTGAGCTTGGGCACCATCTCAGGGCGGATCAGCTCGGCTCCCGGTGCGTCCCAGTCGATATCGGCCAGTGCCCACTGCCGGTCCTTGATCTTGGTGAGCATGACGTCCATGTCGAGAGCCATTGTGATCTCCTTCAGTCGGACCGACCTGGCAATGCCGCACTGGCCCGGAATGCCAGCCCGATGGTTCGGGTGAATGTCTCCGGCGCGAAACGCTTGACACTCCAACCGATCTTGGCGTCCAGCTGCGGCATGCAGTACAGACCGCCGCGGTCGTAGGTGTCCAGGCAGTCGCGGGCAACGCGTTCCGCGGAGAAGCCGAAGCGCATCAGCCGGTTGGCGGCCTCGCCGGACTGGGCGGTGACCCGGCCCGATTCGACGATGTTGGTCTTGACGAACGTCGGGCACAGCACGGTGACGCCGATTCCGGTACCGGACAATTCGGCCGCCAGCGTCTCCGACAGCGACAGCACGCCGGCCTTGCTGACGTTATAGGCCGCCATCTCCGGGGCGGCGCCGAACGATGCGGCGGAGGCGACGTTGATGATGCCGCGGGGTCGGTCGGAGCCGGCCTCGCGCAGCAGCGGCGTGAAGACATGGCAGCCGTGGATCGGGCCCCAGAGGTTGATGCCCAGCGTCCAGTTCCAGTCGTCCAGCGCCATCTCGCCGATCGGCAGCCCGCCGGCGCCGACACCGGCGTTGTTGATCACCAGGGTGGGCGAGTGGCCGAACCAGGACTGCGCGGCCTCGGCCAGCGCGGCGACCTCATCGATGGCCGAGACGTCACAGTGCACGGCGGTGGCGCGACCGCCTGCGCCGGCGATGGCCTCGACGGTGCGTGCAGCGGCCTCGTCGTCGATGTCGCTGCAGACCACGGCGCTGCCGCGGCGCGCGAGCTCGACGGCGAAGGCCGCTCCGATACCGCTTCCGGCGCCGGTGACGACGGCGGAGGCCCCATGGCTGCGTTTGGGCGATCGGCCAAGGATCATGTGACCGAGTCAACAATCAATGGTGCCATTAGTCAATGGCAGGTTTTTCTGCGCGGGGCGTCTCGCGCGGGCTGAAATGACTCCAGCCCGCGCGAGACGGGCGATCCGCTAGGCGAACAGGTCGGTGAGCCAGCTGAAGTCGAGCAGGCTGGCGGCCGACACTGCGTCACCGAGGTCCACGTCGACGTCAGCCACCGGGATGGTGGAGGTCAACGCGTTGCCGATCAGTTCGGGCAGCTTGTCGAACAGGAAGGCGAAGGTGCCGTTCTCGGTGAGCAGGCCGGTCCACGGCGCCCGGGGAACGCCGCCGTCCTCGTCCCACACGATGTAGCCGTTGAGCAAGGCGTCGATCGGGTTCTGGGCTTCATGGTCGGAGTTGAAGGTGAAGTTCTCCGCCAACGCGAACTGGAAGCCAAGGAACGGCTCCCAGATGGACTTTGCGGCACCCTTCCAGAAGTCGAAGTCGTCGAAGATGTCCATGACGTTGGTCCAGACCTGGCTCAGGTCGGTGCCGATGCCCAAGATGCCGGTGACCTCTTCGCCGGCGACCACGTGGTTGAACAGCGGCTGGAAGATGTACTGCGCGCCGAACACCATGTCCCAGTTGATCAGGTTCCAGGCGTGGGTGACGTCACCTTCTTTGAGGAAGTCGATGATCTCCGGCAGGGTGTTCTCCAGGCCACGGATCGGGCCGATGCCCGACCACATGCCCTCGATACCGTCCCACGACCCCTGCAGGCTGTTGCTGGCGACCTGCCCGTAGTAGCCGGACAGCTCACCGATGGCCGAGAAGATCGGGCTCGGGCCGGAGAGCAGGTCCGCGAGGTAGTCGAGGTTCTCCGCGGTGGTTGCGGTGAGCTCGATCGCGGGCTGGTGGTGGTCGAGCGACACCAGCGGCGCGACCGGGTTGACGGCAATCACGCCGGCGCCGGCCAGGGCGATCCCGGCGGCCAGCAGGCCGGTGGCCCGGGTGGTGGATACGGTGCCGGGATCGGTTGATCCTCCGGCCAGGGCGAGCTGCATCGCGTCTCCTTAATGATGAATCTCATCGTTTATGAGGTTCCTGTTAGGTGGAACGCGGCTTGACGTTAGCCAGACGGCAATGCATAGGCAAGCCTAGCCTAAATATGTGGCCAGGCTCACAGGTAGGGCAAGCCTAACCTTACTTAACGGTTTGGTGTAGCGTCCCTCACCATGAGCGCCTCATCTCCCGATGCCATCAACGCTGCGCTGCGTGAGATCTTGCGAGACGACCTGCAGGTCGACCTCACCCGCGTGACGCCGGAATCGCGGCTGGTGGACGACGTCGGACTCGACTCGGTGGCCTTCGCCATCGGCATGGTCGCCATTGAGGATCGGCTGGGTGTCGCGCTGTCTGAGGAGGACCTGTTGACCTGCGACACGGTCGGGGACCTGGAGGCCGCCATCCGGGCGAAAGCCCCCGCCGACGCGTGAGCGTGCTGGCCAACGCCCTGACCCGCGCGATGACCGGGTCCGAACACGACCTGGTGGTCTTCGACCCCGACGCGGGCGAATGGAGCCGGCATCCGTGGCAGCAGGTGCACGCCCGGGCCGAAAGCGTGGCCGCCCGAATCCTGGACGGCGATGACGCTGGGGCGGTCGGGCTGGTCGGAGAGCCGGACGCAGATCTGGTCGCCGCGATCCAGGGGACGTGGTTGGCCGGCCGCAGCCTGTCGATCCTGCCCGGACCGGTGCGCGGCGCCGACCCCCGGCAATGGGCGCAGGCAACGCTGGATCGCTTCCAGGGCATCGGGGTCGGCACCGTGTTGAGCCACGGACCCGTGTTGGACCTGCTACGTGCCGAGGAGAGCGGTCGCGGCCTGGCGGTGGATGACGTCGCCGCAGCTGCCGGCACCGGTCGCTCGGTCGATCCGGTCACCGGCAACACCGAGGTGCCCGCGGTATTGCAGGGCACGGCCGGGTCCACCGGCACCCCGCGCACCGCCCAGCTGTCACCGGCCGCGGTACTGGCCAACGTCTCCGGCTTGAGCACGCACGTCGGCGTCGACCCCGCCGACGATGTCGGTTGCAGTTGGCTGCCGCTCTACCACGACATGGGGCTGACTTTCCTGCTCAGCGCGGCGCTGACCGGCTCGGAACAGTGGTTGGCCCCCACTGCGGCATTCGCCGCCTCGCCGTTTCGATGGCTGAGCTGGCTGCACGACAGCCGCGCCACCATGACGGCCGCACCCAACTTCGCCTACGCCGTGATCGGCAAATACGCCCGGCGCGTCCCCGACGTGGACCTGGGCCGGCTGCGGGTCGCCATCAACGGCGGCGAACCCGTCGACTGCGCGGGGCTGGAGCGATTCGTCACCGAGCTCGCCAAATTCGGTCTGGACCCCGGTGCCCTGATGCCGTCCTACGGCCTGGCCGAAGCCACCTGCGCGGTGACCGCGCCGCGGCCTGGCGTCGGTCTTCAGTTTGACGAAATCGCCGGCGCGCCAAGCGATGACACCGCCGTCGTGCGCAGGCACGCGGTACTCGGTCAACCGATCCCCGGGATGCAGGTCCGGATCCGGCCGGTGACCGACGACCACGAGGAACTGGCCGGGCGCGAGGTCGGCGAGATCGAAATCCGCGGCACCTCGATGATGTCGGGATACCTCGGCCAGCCGGCGCTGGACCCGGATGCCTGGTTTGCCACCGGCGACCTCGGCTACTTCACCGACACCGGGCTGGTGGTCTGTGGCCGGGCCAAAGAGATCATCTCGATCGCCGGACGCAATGTGTTTCCCACCGAGATCGAACGCGTCGCCGCCGAGGTGCGTGGGGTTCGCGAGGGTGCAGTGGTGGCAGTCGGCACGGACGGCCTCCGCCCGGGACTGGTGATCGCCGCGGAGTTCCGCGGCCGCGACGAGGCCGGCGCACGCGCCGACCTGATCTCCCGGGTGGCGTCACAGTGCGGCGTGGTGCCCGCAGATGTGGTGTTCCTGGCGCCCGGATCGCTGCCCCGGACGTCGTCGGGGAAGCTGCGGCGGCTGGACGTCAAACGCAACCTGGAGGGCCTGAAGTGACCGAGGAGACCGCCGGGTCCGATATCGCCGGCTACCGCGCATTGCTGGATCAGGTCTTCGACCAGCAGGTAGTGGACTGGACCGCGGAAGCCGAAGCCACCGAGCGTTTTCCGCGCGCGCTGATAGAGCGCCTGGGAAGCAGCGGGGTGTTCGCGGAAAAGTGGAGCAACGGCCCGCATCCCGACGTTGCCAAGCTGGTGGCCCTGGCATTCAAACTGGGCCGGCTGCGGTCGGCCGGCATCGGTGTCGGTGTGAGTCTGCACGACTCCGCCATCGCGATCTTGCGCCGATTCGGGCGATCGGAACATCTGCAGACAATCTGCGCGCAGGCCATCGCCGGCCAGGCGGTGCTCTGCATCGGCGCCTCGGAAGAGTCCGGCGGTTCGGACCTGCAGATCGTCGAGACCGAAGTTCGTTCTGCGCGAGATGGTTTCGAAGTGCGTGGCCGCAAGAAATTTGTGTCGCTGTCGCCGATCGCTGACCACATCATCGTGGTGGCGCGCGGGGTGGACCACGACGAGAACAGCCGGCACGGCAACGTCCTGGTGATCGCGGTCCCGATGTCCCAAGTGCACGTCAACGAGCCCTATCGCAAGGTGGGGGCCGGACCTCTGGACACCGCTGCGGTCGATATCGACACCTGGGTGCCCGCAGATGCGCTGATCGCTCGCCCGGGCACCGGTCTGGCCGCCATCTCCTGGGGGCTGGCGCACGAGCGCATGTCGATAGCCGGGCAGGTCGCGGCATCTTGCCAGCTCGTGCTGGGGCTCACCCATGCCCGGATGATGCGCCGCCGGCAATTCGGTGCCACCCTGTTCGAACATCAGGCACTGCGGATGCGCATGGCCGACCTGCAGGCCCGAGTCGACATGCTTCGCCATGCTCTCAACGGCATTGCCGCCGACGGACGACTCGACCTGCGAACGGCCGCGGCCATGAAGGTCACCGCGGCCCGGCTCGGCGAAGAGGTGTTCTCCGAGTGCATGCACATCTTCGGCGGCTCCGGCTACCTGGTCGATGAGACACCGATCGGGCGCTGGTGGCGGGACATGAAGCTGGCTCGTATCGGTGGCGGCACCGATGAAGTGCTGTGGGAGTTGGTCGCGGCAGGGATGCGACCGGACTATGACGGCTATGCCGAGTTGTTCGAGAGCGGGTCGTCCTCGGGATAGCGCAGGACGCCGTAGAGCGCCATGCGGCGATAACCCATGTCGTGTTCCCCGAGAAAGGTGCCGCCCACATACTCGGCCAGCCTGCGCATAGCCGTGTTGCGGTACTCCGGCTCGAACATCATTCGCCGGCACTGGGGTTCGAGTTCGAAGACGCTTCTCATGACGCGGGGGAGCAGGATCGCCGCGAACCCCCGATTGACCGCCGCAACATCAGCGACCGCCCCGTGCATACCCAGATCGTAGGGGTGGGCGGCGTAGTACTTGGCGATGGAATCCTTTGACGCTCGGTACAATTCGATGTAACCGGCGTCCTGCTCGTTCCGGCTGACGATCAAGGGGCGGGTGAAGGTGCCGGCGACCAAGGCGCTCAGGTAGGCGTGCCAGCGCTCAGGCGGCCAGGCGGACTCCCAGGTGGCGGCCAGATGTGGCCGGTTCATCCACTCAGAGATCATCTCGGCGTCGGCGTCGGGGTCGGCGACCCGGATCGAGTAGGGATCGGCGAGAACCGGGATGGGCGGTGCGGGAACGCGGCGAACATCGTCGGGTATGTCCGTCAGCTCACGGTGCACAATGTTGGCGGCGTCAGTCATAACGAACGGTCAGCCTACCGCGAGCCCGGCTCCCAGTAAGTGAGGGTAGGGTAACCTAGGTTCGGCTCGGGGGCGGGACGTCGAGCCCGACTCCGCGGGGTGGGCCACCGTTGGCGAAAGGACCGGGATGGCGCGCGGCTTGCAGGGTGCGATTCTGCGGGGGTTCGGCGCTCGCGACCACATCGTCACGGTGCTCGAGACCAGCTGGATCGCTCCACACTGCATCCGGGTCTGGATGCATTCACCCACCCTGTTCACCGACGCGGCCGTCGAACCCAGTGCCTGGCTGCGATTCTGGTTCCCGGACCCGGACGGATCGGACACCGAATTCCAGCGTGCCTACACCATCGCCGAGGGCGACGCCGAGAGCGGGCGCTTCGCGGTCGACATGATGCTGCACGAACCCGCCGGGCCGGCCACCCGCTGGGCCCGCACCGTCGAACCCGGAGCCACTATCGCGGCGGTGTCGCTGATGGGCTCGTCGCGCTTCGAGGTGCCCGACGCCGACGCGCAGCCCGCCGGCTACCTACTGATGGGGGACTCGGCATCGATTCCGGGCATCAACGGAATCATCGACACCATCGCGCCCGACGTACCGATCGAGCTCTACCTCGAGCAGCACACCGACGATGATCTGTTGATCCCGCTGCGCGAGCACCCCCGGCTGCGGGTGCACTGGGTACCCCGCCGCGACGCGAATTCGCTGGCCGCGGCGATCGAGGCCCGGGACTGGTCGGACTGGTATGCCTGGGCCACCCCGGAGGCCGCGACGCTCAAGGCGCTGCGGACGCGGCTGCGCGACGAGTTCGGATTCCCCAAATCCGAGATCCACGCGCAGGCCTACTGGACCGCCGGACGCGCCATGGGCACCCAGCGCGGACCCGAGAAAGCCGAGGCCACCCCGCAGACGCCGTTGACTCTGCCGGCACCTGACACACATGCGAGTGAGGCGCCCGGTGAACGCAGAGTCAACGCCAAGGGGGCGTGGCGGGCCCAGGCGGCGGGTCGGCTGCTCGGTCGGCTGCGGGTACCGCTGATCGTCTCCGGTGTCCTGCAGGCCCTGATCACGCTGCTGCAGTTGGCGCCGTTTGTGCTGCTGGTTGAGCTGGCCCGGCTACTGGTCGCCGGCGCCGACGAGTCACGGCTGTGGACGGTCGGAGTCGCCGCGCTCTCCCTGCTGGGGCTGGGCACCCTGCTGGGCGCCGGGTTGACGTTGTGGCTGCACGTCGTCGACGCCCGCTTCGCCAGCGAGCTGCGGACACGACTGCTGAGCAAGCTCTCGCGGCTGCCGCTGGGCTGGTTCACCGCTCGCGGATCCGGCTCTATCAAGCAACTGGTCGCCGACGACACCTTGTCCCTGCACTATCTGGTCACCCACGCCATCCCCGACGCCGTCGCCGCCGTGGTGGCACCGGTCGCGGTGCTGGTCTACCTGTTCGTGGTGGACTGGCGGGTGGCCCTGGTGCTCTTCCTGCCGGTGCTGGTCTACCTGGTGCTGACGTCGATGATGATGACCCAGTCCGGCCCCAAGATCAGTCAGGCGCAACGCTGGGCCGAGCGGATGAACGGCGAGGCCGGCACCTACCTCGAGGGTCAGCCGGTGATCCGGGTGTTCGGCGGCGCCGCCGCCTCCACCTTCCGCCGCCTCGACGGCTACATCAACTTTCTCGTGGACTGGCAGCGGCCCTTCGTCGGCAAGAAGACCCTGATGGACCTGGTGACCCGCCCGTCGACCTTCCTGTGGCTGATCATGCTGGCCGGCGCCCCGCTGATCATCGCCGGCCGAATGAACCCGGTGAACCTGTTGCCGTTCCTGCTGCTGGGCACCACCTTCGGAGCGCGACTCCTGGGTATCGGCCTGGGCGTCGGCGGCATCCGCGGCGGCATGCTCGCCGCGCGGCGGCTACAGATCGCCCTCGACGAACCCGAACTCGCGGTCGAGCAGCACGCCACTGCGGTGCCGACGGCAGAGGTCGGAACGGTGCGCTTTGAAGCGGTCTCCTTCGGCTATCGCCCCGGCGTCCCGGTGATCCGCGATGTGTCCCTGACGTTGCAGCCGGGCACGGTGACCGCACTGGTCGGCCCCTCCGGCTCGGGAAAGTCGACCCTGGCCGCGCTGCTGGCCCGGTTTCACGACGTCGAGGCCGGCTCGATATCGGTTGATGGACAAGACATCCGGTCGCTGACAGCCGAGGAGCTCTACCAGCGGGTGGGATTCGTCCTGCAGGAAACCCAGCTGGTGCACGGCAGCGTGCGGGACAACATCGCGCTGGCCGTCCCCGACGCCACCGACGAGCAGGTACACGCCGCCGCCCGCGAAGCCCAGATCCACGACCGGATTCTGCGGCTGCCCGACGGCTACGACACCGTGCTCGGCGCCGCGGCGGCGCTTTCCGGTGGGGAGCGTCAGCGGCTCACCATCGCTCGCGCCATCCTCGCCGACACACCCGTGCTCATCCTGGACGAGGCCACCGCGTTCGCCGATCCGGAATCGGAATACCTGGTGCAGCAAGCGCTGAACAGATTGACCCGGGACCGCACCGTGCTCGTGATCGCCCACCGGTTGCACACCATCACCGGAGCCGATCAGATCGTCGTGCTCGACGACGGTCGGATCGTCGAACAGGGCAACCACGACCAGTTGCTGGCAGCAGGCGGTCGCTACCTGCAGTTGTGGCAGACCGGCCGTGCCGCAGCCACCGTCGGCGCGGAGGCAGGCCGATGATTCGCACCCTGATCCAGCTGATCCCGCGCGAGCGCCGCGGCCAGATGTCCCGCTACGTCGCACTGACGTTGGCGTCGGTGGCGGTGCGGGCAGCCGGGACTGTGCTGCTGGTCCCGCTGGTGAGCGCACTCTTCTCCGACACCCCGAGTTCGGCGGTGGTATGGCTGGGGTGGCTGACCGTCGCCACCGCCGCGGGTTGGCTGATCGACTTCGCTTGCGCCCGAATCGGATTCGACCTGGGTTTCGCCGTCCTCGATCGCACTCAACATGACGTGGCCGACCGGCTGCCGGGCGTCCGGCTGGGCTGGTTCACGCCCGCCAACACCGCCGACGCGCGACAGGCGATCGCCGCCACCGGCCCCGAACTGGTCAGCCTGGTGGTCAATCTGCTGACCCCCCTGATCAGTGCCATCCTGCTGCCGCCGGCGATCGCACTGGCCCTGCTCGGGGTGTCCTGGCAGCTCGGTCTGGCGGCGCTGGGCGGTGTCCCGCTGCTGCTGGGGGCGCTGTGGGCGTCCAACCGGCTCAGCGCCCGCGCGGACGCCGCGGCCGGCGAGGCCAACACCGCCCTGACCGAACGGATCATCGAGTTCGCCCGCACCCAGCAGGCGCTGCGCGCGGCACGGCGCGTCGAGCCCGAGCGCAGCACCGTCGGGCAGGCGCTGAGCGCCCAGCACGGCGCGGCGATGCGGCTGCTGCTCATGCAGATTCCCGGGCAACTGCTGTTCAGCCTGGCCAGCCAGGGTGCCCTGATCCTGCTCGCCGGCAGCACCACCGCGTTGACCGTGACCGGCACACTGAGCGTGCCCGAGGCCATCGCCTTGATCGTGGTGGCGGCTCGCTACCTGGAACCGTTCACCGCCATCAGCGAGCTGGCGCCGGCCCTGGAGTCGACACGGGCTTCTCTTGCGCGGATCCGCGCCGTGCTCACCGCACCGGAGGTCACGGTCGGCCCCCGCCGGGCATCGGAGGACAGCGGCGCGGTGCGTATCGAGTTCGACGACGTCACGTTCGGCTACGACCCGGCCGGCCCCCCGGTGCTCGACCGGGTCAGCTTCGCCCTGCAGCCCGGCACCACCACGGCTATCGTCGGGCCGTCCGGCTCGGGCAAGAGCACCATCTTGTCGCTGATCGCCGGACTGCACGAGCCCACCGGCGGCCGGGTGATGCTCGACGGTGGGAACGCGGCCGAGCTGGACGCTCCGTCGCGGCGGGCCGTCACCAGTGTGGTGTTCCAGCATCCCTACCTGCTCGACGGCACGATCCGCGACAACATCCTGGTCGGAGACCCCGACGCCGATCAGGCATCAGTCGAGCGGGCCACCGAACTGGCCCGTGTCGACGAGCTGGTCGCCCGGTTGCCCGACGGCCCTGACACCAGAGTGGGGGAAGCCGGCGCGGCGCTGTCCGGCGGTGAGCGCCAACGGGTCAGCATTGCTCGGGCGCTGCTCAAACCCGCCCCGGTGCTGCTCGTCGATGAGGCGACCAGCGCCCTGGACACCGAGAACGAGGCAGCGATCGTCGCCGCCCTGAGCTCCGAACCGCGACCGCGCACCCGGGTGATCGTTGCGCACCGGTTGGCCAGCATCTCCCAGGCCGACCGCGTGCTGTTCATTGACGACGGTCGGGTCATCGAGGACGGGACCATCGATGAATTGCGCGCGGCCGGTGGACGTTTCGCCGAGTTCTGGCGGCAGCAACACGATGCCGCCGGATGGCAGATCCACGCCGGGTAGCCGAACCCAACCGGACGCAACAGGGCTCGTCGTCGCGTCAGCTGTGCGATCATTCAGTCGTGAACGCCGACGATGACCCGGAGGCCCGCATACGGGAGTTGGAGCGCCCGGTGTCGGTCTCCGCCCGTCCGGTGGAACTGACCGTCTCATCGGGCTCCATCGACGGGAGGCCGCCGGGGTCGGGCAACGGCAGGATTCTCGCCGTCGTCGTCAGTGTGATCGCAGCGGCCTTGGTGATAGCAGGCTCGATCGCTGTTTTCGTGGCCGCTCGCGGCTTCACCACCTCCGCTGGGCACCCCACTGTGCCCAGCGGTTTCATCCCGATACCGTCCGCGGTACCGCCGGTCGTCGCCCCAACCCTGCCGCCGATCCCGAACCCGGTGGTGTCGGCCGAACCGGCGCCGGACGGCAACGTCACGCTGAGCATCACCGGGGCCGGGGAGAACAAGACGCTGGACTGCGCCGGCCGCTACGTTTCGATCAGCGGGGTCAGCAACACGGTGGAGCTCACCGGTCAGTGCGCCGGTCTGACCGTGTCGGGCATCGGCAACATCATCACCGTCGAATCGACGCCCACGGTCACGGCATCTGGTCTCAACAACCGGGTCACCTACCACTCGGGGAACCCGGAAGTCAGCACCTCGGGACTCGACAACGTGGTTGAGGCGGGCTAGGTCACCTCGCGTCACCCGAGCTGGTTGATCAACGCCTTCTTGTCGATCTTGCCGACCGCCGTGGTGGGCAGTGCCGGTAGCGCCGCCAGCTGATCGATCCGGATGTGGGTTGCGACCCCGGACTCGTCGAGGTGGCGGTTGAGCTCTGCCAAGGTCAGCGGTGAGCCGTTGAAGACCACTGCGGCGCAGATCTTTTCGCCCAGATATTGATCCGGCAAGCCGACCGCTGCGGCCGAGCGAACCGCCGGATGCTGCAGCAGGTGCGACTCCAGCTCGTCGGCAGCGATGTTCTCGCCGCCGCGGACGATCACGTCCTTGATCCGGCCGGTCACCTCCAGGTAGCCATTCGCCAACCGGCGGACCCGGTCACCGCTGCGGTAGAAGCCGTCCGGGCTGAAGGATCGCTCATTCGCCTCGGCCGCGTTGAAATAGCCGTTGATCGTGTAGGGCCCGCGCACCATCAGCTCGCCCTCGGATGCCTCGGCGCCGGTCTCGTCGACCACCCGCACCTCGTCGGCGGGGCACAGTGGCCGGCCCTGCGTGGTGTCGAGCAACTCCGCTGAGTCGCCGGGCCGGGTGTAGCAGAGCAACCCCTCGGCCATGCCGAACACCTGCTGCAGGCCCGGCGTCAGAACCTCCCGAATCCGGCGGGCGTCGCCCGGGGCCAGCTTGGCGCCGCCGACCTGCAGCAGTCGCAGGGTCGTCGGCCTCTGAGGCTCCCAGTCGCAGGCCTGCGCCCACAGCGTGGCCAACGCCGGCACCAGCGCGGTGACCGTCACCCGGTGCCGGGCGATGGTGGCGAATGCCGCCTCCGGGCTGGGGTCGGCGCCGAAGACGGTGGCCGCGCCCACCGACATGGCTCCCAGCAACCCCGGGCAGGCCAGCGGAAAATTGTGGGCGGCCGGCAGTGCCGCGAGGTAGACGTCATCGGCGGTCAGCTGGCACAGCTGCGCACTGGCGGTGGCGTTGTAGACGTAGTCGTCGTGGGTGCGGGGGATCAGCTTGGGCATCCCGGTGGTCCCACCGGAGACCAGCAGCAGCGCCGGCGCGGCGGGGTCGGGGGCGACCCGCGGCGCGGGGGCGCTCTCGCCCGCCTGGTCGAGGATGAGTCGTCTGAGCCCCAGCTCGGCGGCCATCGCCGGGTAGTCGAATCCCGCAGTGGCGTCGGGGATCACGATCCCGACAGCATCGCTGACCTCGGCCAGATGCCCGATCTCGGCAGCACGGTGTCCGGGTAGGCACAGCACCGGAACAGCGCCCAGCCGCAGCAGCCCGAACAGGGTGACCGCGAACGCGCAACTGTTGGGCAACTGCAGCAACACCCGGTCGCCGGCGCCGACACCCAGCCGGTGCAGACTGCCCGCCGCACGATCGGCGGCCGCATCCAACTGCGCATACGACAGCGTCGTGCCGTCATCGATCACCGCGCGCCGCTCGGGCCAACGCGTCGCGGCGTCGTCGAGCAGCGACGTCAAGGGCCGCCCGTTCCAGTAGCCGGCCGCACGATAGGCGGCGGCCCGCTCGTCGGGAAACGGTACGAACCCGTGCATGTGTACTCCCTGGCGTGCCGACGACCGAACCTGGATAGAGTAGCTTCGAGAAATTAGGGCAGCCTAACGAAGGGTGGAGTCGCGTCGTGGGGCCGGACGAGATACGCGCACAGGTCGCTGACCTGCTCGGCGCGGACGCCAGCGCCGTCGATCCCGAGGCAGATCTGGTGGGACAGGGTCTGGACTCGATCCGGATGATGAGCCTGGCCGGTCGCTGGCGCAAGCAGGGCATCGACGTCGACTTCGCCACGCTGGCCGCCGATCCCCGCATCACCGCGTGGCAGGACCTGTTGGGCCGGGGCGAACCGGCGCCGGAGACCGCCCCGATGGTCGATCCCGCTGATGCCTGCGCACCCTTTCCGCTGGCTCCCATGCAGCACGCCATGTGGGTGGGCCGCGACGACGACGTCGCGCTCGGCGGGGTGGCCGGGCACCTGTATGTGGAGTTCCACACCCGCCCCGGGGACCCGGGAATCGATCCGGGCCGGCTGGCCGCCGCAGCGAGTGCACTGGCCGCGCGCCACCCGATGCTGCGGGTGCAGTTCTCACCTGATGGCACCCAGCACATCCGGCCCGATGCCGAACTGCCGGTCGCCGTGCAGGACCTGCGGGAACTCGATGCCACCGCGGTGGCCCAGCGGCTGGATGCCACCCGCGTGGCGAAATCGCACCAGCAGCTCGACGACGCGGTCTTCGAGCTCACGGTGTCGTTGCTGCCGGACGGAACCACGCGCCTCCACGTCGACCTGGACATGCAGGCCGCCGACGCCATGAGCTACCGAACCCTGATGGCGGATCTGGCCGCGGCCTACCGGGGGGAGACGTTGCCCGAGCTGGGCTATACCTACCGGCAGTACCGCCAGGCCACCGCCGAACGCCAGCCCGACGAGAGCCATGCTCAGTGGTGGGCGCAGCGCATCCCCGACCTGCCCGACCCGCCCAAGCTGCCACCGCCCGCAGGCGCCCCCGCCGACCCGCGGCGCAGTACTCGGCGGTGGCATTGGCTCGACCAGGACACCCGCGACGCGCTGTACGGTCAGGCCCGCGCCCACGGCGTCACACCGGCCATGACCTTGGCCGCCTCGTTCTCCCACACCCTGGCCAATTGGTCGGACGCACCCCGGTTCCTGCTCAATGTGCCGTTGTTCGGCCGGGAACCGCTGCACGACGACGTCGACAGACTGGTCGGGGATTTCACCTCATCACTGCTGCTGGATGTGGACCTGAGTCAGGCCGGCACCGGCGCTCAGCGCGCGCACGCCCTGCAGGACGCCATGCGCACCGCCGCCGCCCACGCCGACTACCCCGGCCTGGCGGTGCTGCGTGACCTGAGCCGCCACCGCGGCACGCAGGTGCTGGCGCCGGTGGTGTTCACCAGTGCGCTGGGTCTCGGGGAGCTGTTCGCAGATGAGGTCACCGGGGCGTTCGGCGCCCCGGTCTGGATCATCTCCCAGGGCCCGCAAGTGCTGCTCGACGCGCAGGTCACCGAGTTCGACGGTGGAGTCCTGGTCAATTGGGATGTGCGCGAAGACATGTTCGCGCCGGGCGTGATCGACGCCATGTTCGCTCACCACATCGCCGACCTGACCCGGCTGGCCGGCGGCGAGGGTTGGGCGGAGCCGGCGCCGGCAGCGCTGCCGGCCGACCAGGCCCAGGTGCGCAACTCGGTGAACTCGGGTACCGCTGAGCCCAGCGGAGAAGCACTGCAGGACGGCTTCTTTCGCCAGGCCGACCGCGATCCCGATGCCGTCGCGCTGCTGCACGCCTCGGGGGAGTCGAGCTACGGACAGCTGCGCGATCAGGCATTGGCGGTGGCCGCCGCGCTGCGAGAGCGGGGCGTGCGACCCGGTGACACAGTGGCTCTGCTGGGCCCCAAGGGTGCCGAGCAGATCCCGGCCCTGTTGGGAATCCTGGCCGCCGGTGCGGTCTATCTGCCGATCGCCGCCGATCAGCCGCCCGAGCGCAGACAACGAATTCTGGCGCTGGGCGGTGCTGCGCTGGCCCTGGTGACCGGGGATGCGGTGCCCGCCCTGGAGATTCCGGCGCTGGCGGTCTCCGAAGCGCTGCAGCACTCCGGTGCGGTGGAACCGGTTCGCACCGATCCGGCCGAATTGGCCTATGTGGTGTTCACCTCCGGCTCCACCGGCGAGCCCAAGGGCGTCGAGGTCACCCATGACGCCGCGATGAACACCGTCGAAACCCTCAGCGCTCGCTTCGGATTCGCTCCGAGCGACCGCAGCCTGGCGCTGCTGACCCTGGACGCCGACATGTCGGTGCTCGACGTGTTCGCGATGCTTCGTGCCGGCGCGGCGATCGTGATGGTCGACGAGGCTGACCGGCGCAGCCCCGACGTGTGGGCGCAACTGGTGGCGCGGCACCGGGTCAGCGTGCTCAATCTGATGCCGGGGGCGTTGGAGATGTTGGCCGCCACCGGCGGTGAACTGTCTTCGGTGCGGGCGGTATTGACCGGTGGCGACTGGGTGCGCCCGCAACTGGCTCGACGGTTCGCCGAGGTGGCCCCCGGCGTGCGGTTCGCCGGACTCGGCGGGGCCACCGAAACCGCTATCCACGCCACGCTGTGCGAGGTCGAGGGTGAACCACCGGCGCACTGGGCCGCGGTCCCCTACGGCACCCCGCTGCCCAACATCGCCTGCCGGGTCGTCGGCGCCGACGGAGCCGACCGCCCGGACTGGGTGGCCGGCGAGCTGTGGGTCGCCGGGCGCGGCATCGCCTCGGGTTACCGCGGCCGGCCCGATCTGACCGCCGAGAAGTTCGTCGAGCACGCCGGCCGAACCTGGTATCGCACCGGCGATCTGGCCCGCTACCTTCCCGACGGCACCTTGGAGTTCGTCGGCCGGGCCGATCACCGTGTCAAGGTCAGCGGCTATCGCATCGAGCTCGGCGAGGTCGAATCCGCGCTGCGCCGGCTGCCCGGGGTTGCCGAGGCGGTGGTGGTGGCGCTGACCGACGCCGGCGGGCGTGAGGTGCTGGCAGCCGCGGTGCGCACCGGTGATCCAGCGGTGAGCGTCGCCGAATTGCAGGCCGGGTTGGGCGAGTCGTTGCCTGAGCACATGATTCCCCGACAGCTGCGCCTGGTTGCGGCGATTCCCTACACGGTTTCCGGCAAGATCGACCGGCGGGCGGTGACGGCGGAGCTGGCCGCGGACATGGCGGCAGGCGATGGCTACCGCGAGCCGGCCGGCCCGCTGCAGCGCGCCCTGGCCGCGATCATCGCCGAGGTGCTCGGCGTCGCCCGGGTGGGGGCCGACGACGACTTCTTCGCGCTGGGAGGGGATTCGGTACTGGCCACGGCCGCTGTGTCCCGTATTCGCACCTGGCTGGACGCCCCGGGCGCCGTGGTGGCCGATATCTTCGCCACCCGAACCGTCGCAGGGCTGGCCGCCCGGCTGGCTGCTGCGGAGGACGCACCGGGACGGTTGGACGCGGTCGCCGAGGTGTATCTGGAAGTGGCGCAGCTCGATGCCGCCGACGTGCTGGCGGCAATCGGAGAGGAATGAGTTCCGGGCAACCGTGCCTGATCGCCATGTGCCTCTAATTCTTTGTCACCCAACATCTCCCGATGATCGGCGATCCCTTGTATGTGGTGGCACCGATAGGCGGGTCGCACGATCTTGCCGAATTCGCCGAGGGACCAGCGCATGGCGGGCAAGATGGGCTGCGACGAACAGTCATTCGCTTGTGCGGAGGTGAGCTCACCGTGCTGACCACGATCGACGGCCCGCCCGCCCCGGCTCGGATGGGGCGCCCGGCAATGGGGGATTGCCGACCATGACGGCCCACATCGGCCACGAAGGGCACGACCACGGCCGCCCCAGCGTGGGTGTCGAGCACTCGGGCGCGGCGGAGATCGCGGAATACACCTGCCCGATGCACCCCGAGATTCGTCGGCCGGGCCCGGGTTCCTGTCCGATCTGTGGCATGGCGCTGGAACCGGTATTTGTCACCGCCGACACCGGCCCCAGCCACGAGCTGGCCGATATGACCCGCCGATTCTGGGTGGGCCTCGCCCTGGCGCTGCCGGTGTTCGTGCTGTCGATGGGCGGTCACCTGATCGGATTGGTGCCGGGTGTCATCTCGGCACCGGTGTCGGCCTGGATTCAGCTGGTGTTGGCCACGCCGGTCGTGTTGTGGGCGGGGTGGCCGTTCTTCGTCCGCGGCTGGGACTCGGTACGCACCGGGAACTTGAACATGTTCACTCTCATCGCGATGGGTACCGGGGTGGCCTGGGGCTACAGTGTCGTCGCCACCGTCGCGCCCGATGTCTTCCCCGACTCGTTTCGCGAGATGGGCGTCGTCGACGTCTATTTCGAGGCAGCAGCGGTCATCACCGTCTTGGTGTTGCTCGGCCAAGTGCTGGAACTGCGGGCGCGCGAACAGACATCGGGTGCCATCAAGGCCCTGCTCAATCTGACTCCCAAGACTGCCCGGCGTATCCGTCCCGACGGCGCCGACGAGGAGATCACCCTCGAGGACGTACAGATCGCGGATCGGCTACGCGTACGGCCCGGCGAGCGGGTGCCGGTCGACGGCGCCGTTGAGGAGGGCAGCTCCACCGTCGACGAGTCGGTCGTGACCGGAGAGTCGATGCCGGTCGCCAAGACCGCCGGTGACACCGTCATCGGCGGCACCATCAACCAGTCCGGCGGGCTGGTCATGCGTGCGGAAAAGATCGGCCGCGACACGATGCTGGCGCGGATCGTCGCCATGGTGGCCGAGGCGCAACGCTCTCGCGCACCGATCCAGCGGATCGCCGACCGTGTCGCCGGGGTGTTCGTCCCCGCGGTGATCGCCGTCGCGGTGATCGCGTTCATCGTCTGGGCCCTGGTGGGCCCCGACCCCAAACTCGCGCACGCCCTGATCGTCGCGGTCACCGTGTTGATCATCGCCTGCCCCTGTGCGCTGGGACTGGCCACGCCCATGTCGATCATGGTCGGAGTGGGCCGCGGCGCCAGACTGGGTGTCTTGATCAAGAACGCCGAGGCGCTGGAACTCATGGAGAAGGTCGACACCCTGGTGGTCGACAAGACCGGCACCTTGACCCAGGGCCGTCCCGCGGTGACCGACACCCTTGCGGCATCGGGCTTCGACCCCGACGAGATCCTGCGATGGGCCGCCGGTGTCGAGCGGGCCTCTGAGCACCCGCTGGCGCAGGCCATCGTGGCGGCGGCGACCGAACGCGGCGTCGGCATTCCCGACGTCGACAGCTTCGAGGCGCCCGCCGGCCGGGGTGTTGTCGGAGTTGTCGATGGACGTCACGTGGTTGCCGGCAACGCGGAATTCCTGACCTCGCAGCGGATCGACGTCAGTGCGCTGGAGTCCGAGGCCGACCGGCTCCGCTCGGATGGAGCCACCGCCATCTACCTCGGCGTCGACGGACGGGCAGCCGGCATCTTCGCCATCGCCGATCCGGTCAAGCCGACCACGCCGGCAGCACTGGCCGCATTGCGCCGCGAAGGCATCGACATCGTCATGCTGACCGGCGACAACCGCGTGACCGCGCAGGCGGTCGGGCGCCGTCTGGGCATCGACCGCATCGAAGCCGATGTGCTCCCCGATCAGAAGAGTGACGTGGTCACCAGGCTGCGTGACGAGGGCCGGGTGGTGGCGATGGCCGGTGACGGCGTCAACGATGCTCCCGCGCTGGCGGCCGCGGACGTCGGCCTGGCCATGGGCGGCGGAACCGATGTGGCGATGGAAAGTGCCGGCGTCACCCTGCTCAACGGTGACCTCACCGGCATCCTGCGCGCCCGCGAACTCTCCAAGATGACCGTGGCCAACATCCGGCAGAACCTGTTCTTTGCCTTCGGCTACAACGCGGTGGGCATCCCGATTGCCGCCGGGATCCTCTACCCGGCATTCGGCCTGCTGCTGTCTCCGCTGATCGCCGCGGCCGCCATGTCACTGTCCTCGATCAGCGTGATCGGCAATGCACTGCGGTTGCGCACCCAGCGGCTCACCGAGCCCGAGTCCGATACGTGACCCGGTGGTCTCAGACCGACAGACAAATGTCGGGTTGAGGGGCTGGTGTCCGGCTGTCTCGGTGTGCCAGCATCGATGACATGAAAGCGCCCCGGGTGGTCGCGCTGTTTGCTGCTGTGGGGGCATCAGCCCTGGTGGCCGTGCCCGGTGCCCCGGTCGTGGTTCCGGCCGCGTCCGCAGCCGACTGTCCCGACATCGAGGTGACCTTTGCCCGCGGGACCGCCGAACCGCCCGGTGTCGGCGAAGTCGGCCAGAAGTTCATCGACGCGTTGGATTCGCAGGTCAAAGGGCGCACCGTCGGGGTGTATGCGGTCAATTACCCGGCCGGCGAGGACTGGCCGCCCTCGGCGTCCGACGGCGCCCGCGACGCCAGCGCGCACGTGCAGTCCATGACGGCGACCTGCCCCGATACCAAGCTGGTGCTCGGCGGCTACTCCCAAGGCGCCATGGTCATCGACCTGGTCACCATCGCGCGGGCATCGGTGGCGGGCTTCAACGCCGCGACCCTGTCTGCCGAGGATGCCGAGCACGTCGCTGCGGTGGCGGTTTTCGGGAATCCCACCGACCGGTACCTGGGCGGACCGATCAGTGAGATCAGCCCCTGGTACGGAGCCAAAGCCATTGATCTGTGTGCCGACGGCGATCCGATCTGCACTCCGGGAGCCCTGGCGCTGCCTTCGCACGACGAGATGTTCTCCGCGCCCCACCTGTCCTACGCGCAGTCGCCGATGCCCGCTCAGGCCGCGGCCTTCGTCGCCGGTCTGCTCTGATCCGACGCCCGCCTTTCGCCGAACGTGTATTCAGCGCGATAAACCGAGGAGCAGAAACCCGGTCTCAAATCACGCTCGGCGCGGGGGAGGGCCTCGATGGGGCCCACGGACGCCCCAGTTTCCGGCCCGCCCCCGGTAGGGGTAACCTAACGCGAGGAAATTAGGGCAGCCTTTACTAATACTTGCGAGGGGATCGAATGGCCGTCGACGACACCTCGGCCGTCGCGGAGTTCCCCTCCTGGATGGGCCGCTTTCCGGGGCCCGGCGCCCCCGTCCTGGTCTTCCCACACGCCGGCGGGACCGCGGTCAACTACCGCCCGCTGGCGCTGGCCCTGGCCGCCGGTGTCGACACCTACGTGATGCAGTATCCCCAGCGTGCCGACCGTTTCCGCGAGCCGGCCGTCGAGACCCTGCCGGAATTGGCGCGCAGCCTTTTCGATGCAGCGCCCTGGCACCAGCTCGGGCCGCTGCGCCTGTTCGGCCACAGCATGGGCGCGCTGGTCGCGTTCGAGTTCGCCCGGCTCGCCGAGGAGCGGGGGATCGAGATCCCGCGGCTATGGGCCTCGGCCGCGCCCGCACCCGGCCTGGTGGCCGGGCTGCGCAAGGTGCCCACCGGCGATGCCGACCTCCGCGCCGAACTCGCCCAGCTGGGCGGCACCGACCCGCGAATTCTGGCCGACGAGGAGTTTCTGACCCTGCTGCTGACCCCGGTGCGCTCGGATTACCTGGCGTTCAACCGTTACTCGTGTGCACCCGAGGCCACCATCGGTGCCGACATCACGGTGCTGGGTGGCCGCTCCGACGACCGGATCGGCACCGACCTGCTGGAACGCTGGGCCGACCACACCACCGGCGCCTGGTCGATGTCGCTGTATGACGGCGGGCACTTCTATCACTACGAGCACATCGAGACCCTGGCGAAGCGGATCATCGCCGATGAATGATCGGCGCGAGGACCCGGTCGTCATCACCGGCCTCGCCGTCGAGGCGCCCGGTGGGATCGACACCGCCGAGCAGTACTGGTCACTTCTTGCCGACGGTCGCGAGGCGCTGAGCGCCATCCCTGAGGACCGTGACTGGGCGGTGCGCGAACTCCTCGAGGGTTCTCGCCGCGACGGTTTCAAGCCGATCTGCAACGCGGGCGGATTTCTCTCCGGTGCCGCCGAATTCGACCCAGGCTTCTTCGGTATCGCACCCCGCGAGGCGGTCGCGATGGACCCGCAGCAGCGGGTCGCACTGCGGGTGGCCTGGCGCGCACTGGAAGACGCCGGCGTCAATCCCGACGAGCTCAACGGGCACGACGTCGGCGTATACCTCGGCGCGTCGGTCACCGGCTACGGCCCGGACATGGCGCAGTTCAGCACACACAGCGGCCACCTGCTGCCCGGCACCGCACTGTCGGTGATCTCCGGCCGGATCGCCTACACCCTGGGCCTGGCCGGCCCGGCGATCACCGTCGACACCTCGTGCTCGTCGGCGCTGTCCGCATTGCACCTGGCGGTGCAGGCGATTTCGACCGGCGACACCGACATGGCGCTCGCCGGTGGGGTGTGCGTGATGGGGTCGCCCGGATTCTTCGTTGAGTTCTCCAAGCAGCACGCGCTCTCCGACGACGGCCACTGCCGGCCCTACAGTGCCGCCGCCACCGGAACGGTGTGGGCTGAAGGCGCTGGAATCTTTGTGCTGCAACGAAAATCAGCTGCCCTACGCGATCGCCGGCACATCTACGGCGAGATCCTGGCCAGTCGGCTCAACCAAGACGGTCACACCGCCGGCCTGCTCACCCCCAGCGAGCAGGCCCAGCAGCGGCTTTACCGGCACGCCCTGGCCGACGCCGGCGTATATCCCGGCCAGGTCGGGATGATCGAGGGCCACGGAACCGGGACCCGGGTCGGAGATCCCGTGGAGTTGCGCTCGCTGATCAGCGTCTACGGCACCGACACCACCGGGGGCGCCGGCCCGCGGCTGGGCTCGGTCAAATCCAATATCGGGCATAGCCAGGCTGCGGCCGGGGCACTCGGGCTGACCAAGGTGCTGCTGGCCGCCGAGCATCAGGCGATCCCACCCACCCTGCATGTCCGCGAGGGCTGGCACGACGGCATCGACTGGGACGGTCACGCAATCACGCTGGCCGAGACCATCACCCCCTGGCCGGCAAGCGACGGGCGACGGATCGGCTCGGTGTCGGCGTTCGGAATGAGCGGCACCAACGCACATCTGATCGTCGGGGTGGACGACGTTGTCGAGGCGGCCCCATGCTGAGCAGCCACCCGACTGCCCTGCCCGACGGCCGGATCCCCGTGCTGATCTCGGCGCACGCCCGCGACCTGGTGGCAGCCGAGGCCGGTGGCCTGGCGCGCTACCTGCAGTCCCATCCCGTCTCGGTCGAGGCGGTCGCCCAGACTCTGCGATCCACCCGCCCGGTGCGCCGCTACCGTGCGGTGATCCGGGCCCGCGACACCGCCGAGCTCGCCGCGGGCCTCGACGCCGTCTACCGGGGCGTCGAACACCCGTTGGTGGCTCAGTCGCATCAACCTGAGGCCGCTCGCACCGCCTTCGTGTTCCCCGGCCAGGGCAATCAATGGCCCGGAATGGGATCCGAGCTGCTCGGCATAGCCGCGTACCGCGCCGAGGCGGACCGCTGCGATGACGCCTTCCGGCGCGCCGGTCACCCGTCGCCGCTGGGCTACCTGCGGGGTGCTGAAGACACCAATCCCATGGTGGTCCAGGCCGCCCAGTTCACCCACGCCGCGGCCCTGGCAGCCACCTGGCGGCATTTCGGTGTGCTGCCCGACATCACCGTCGGCCACAGCCTGGGGGAGCTGGCCGCCGCCTACACCGCCGGCGTGGTGGACTTGGATGCCGCCGTGGCAGTGGTGGCCGCGCGGGCGCAGCTGACCGACCAGCTGGCCGCCGGCGCCCCGACTCGATTCGGCATGGCCATGATCGCGGTGAACGCCGACGCCGCCACCGAGCTGATCGCCGCAACCCCCGGCTGGCTGGAACTGTCGGTGGTCAACGGGCCGGAATCGGTGGTCGTCTCGGGAGAATTGCCGGCAATACAACAGATTCTGGAGTCCGCCGGCCGGCGTGGAGTCTTCGCTCGCGAACTGCCGGTGCGCTACCCGGCGCACACCAGCGCCCTGGAGCCGCTGCGAGACCAGCTGACCGGGCAACTTCCCGAAGCGCAATTCCACAGTGCCCCGGTGGAATTCATCGGATCGGTGTACGGTGGCCCGATTCCGCCCGCCACCACGTTCCGAAAGTACTGGTTCGACAATCTGCGCCGCCAAGTCCGATTCGATATGGCCGCGGCTGCCGCGGTCGGGCGCGGCGTCACTACATTCATCGAGATGTCGGCGCACCCGACCCTGCTGGTGGCACTCGGCGACTCCGTCGGTGCGGCCCAGGTGCTGGGCAGCACCGACCGTGACCAGCCGGCCGGTGAGGCACTGGCAGCCAACATCGCCGCCGCGGCCATCGCCGATCCCGGTTACCGCTGGCGTGATTTCGCCCCGCCGGACGCTCCCGCGCTGCTGCGGCACTTTCCGCACGCACCGATGCACACCAACCGGCTGTGGGCCGGCACGGAATCATCTCCGCCGCGCCCGCACATCCCGGTCGTCATGACTGAGAAATGGCTGCCGGTCACCGAACCCGAGCAGCGGTCCGCGCCGGTGGCTGTGGTCGACTATGCCGGGCAATCGGGCGAGCTGACCGCGCAACTGCGGGCGGCGCTGGACGTCGAAGCGGTGGACCCGGCCGACGCCGAATTCCTGGTTCTGGTGGCCCCGCTCGCCGACGAGACCGATATCGCCTCGGCGACAGCCGAGTTCGCCGCGCACGCGGCCGCCCAGACCGCCATTGCGCCAGGACCCGCATGCCGGCGGGTATGGCTGCTGACCCGTGGTGCCGAGCAGCTCGACGGTGACCCACCGCCGAACCCGGGTGGCGCCGCACTGGCCGCGCTGCATCGCAGCGCCGGGTTCGACTACCCCGATCACACCTTCGCGCATCTGGATCTACCGGTGCACCCCACCGCCGCAGATCTGCGCGCCGCCGGCGCCGCACTGTCACTGGCTGAGACCGAGGTGGCGGTGCGGGCGGGGCGCCTGACAACGCGACGATTCGTCGAATCCACCACCGCGGCAACGCCGCCTACGGTCCCGCAGACCGTGGTGATCAGCGGCGGAACCGGTGCCATCGGGTTGGCCTACGCGGCGTTCTGCGCCGAACACGGTGCGCGCGACATCGTCCTGCTCAGCCGCAGCGGGGCCGGCGATGCGACGACGCCGCAGTTGGATGCGCTGCGCGCGCGCACCGGGGCGCGCATCCGTGCGGTGTGCTGTGACATCGCCGATGAGGCCGCAGTCGCAGCGGTCATCGAGCAGTATCGACCCGCGCCGGCAGGGCTGCTGGTCCACACGGCGTCGGCAGAGGCCGTGGCCACATCCAAGGTCACCGACGATGCGGTCCGGGCCGCGTTCGGGGCCAAAGTGATCGGACTGGACAACCTGGCACGCCAGTGGCCGCTGACCGCCGACGCACGCGTGCTGGTCTGCTCCTCGGTGCTGGCGCTGTGGGGCGGGTCGGGGCACGGACTCTACGCGGCGGCCAACCGGATGGCTGACACGCTGGTGGGTCAGCTGCGGGCACAGGGGCGCAACGCCAACTCCATCCGCTGGGGACTGTGGCGCAGCGTGGCGGTGGTCAGCGGCGAGGAGAAGGACCGGATCGCGCGGACCGGCCTCACGCCGATGGCCCCGGAAGCCGCGATCACCGCAGGACTTCGTGCCACCCCGGACGACCCGGCGATCCTGGCCGCCGATTTCGACCGACTGGCGGTGTTCTTCGACAGTCAGGGCGTGCCCTCGCCGTTCGACGAATCACTGACCGCCGCAAGGTCTGATGGGCAGGCCGACCGCCCGATCGGGGAGGTGGTCGCCGACGAACTGGTGACCGTGTTGGGTCTGGAAGGCCCGGACGACATCGACATGCACCGGGCCCTGGTCGACCTCGGCCTGGATTCACTTCTCGCACTGGACCTGCGCAAGCGCCTGGGGCGGGCCACCGGCCTGCGCGTGGCGCTCGGTCCGCTGCTGGCCGGAATGACCGGAGCCCAGCTGACGGCGACGCTGACCGATGACGCAGCGCCGGCCGCGGCTACGGAAAGGACTGTGTTCACCCATGACTGATGCCGTCGACCAGGCGACCGACGCAGACGAGCTGCGGCTGGAACTGCTGCGCCGCCGCCTCGCCGAACGCGGGCTGGCCGCATCGACACCGGCGCAGCCGCAGTCCGGGCCGGACCATGAATCGCAGCCGCTGACCATGAGCGACGGGCAGCGCCGCATGTGGTTCGTGCAGGCGCTCGACCCGGACGGCGCCCTGGCCAACATCTCGGTCTCCTACCGCCTCACCGGGCCGCTGGACGGCACCCGGCTGCAGGCCGCGCTGGCCGCTGTGGCCGCCCGCCATCCGGTGCTGCGCACCGTCTATCCCGTCGATGAGGCGGGCGAGCCGAACCCGGTGATCGCCGAGGTCACACCCGGCTTTGCCACACACGACCTGTCCGACCTCGCCGAGCAGGCCCGGGCGCTGCGCCTGGAAGTGCTTGCCCAGCGAGAATTCGCCACCCCGTTCCGGCTGGAATCCGATGCCCCGCTGCGGCTCACCCTGGTCCGGATCGCGCCGGACGAATACATTCTGCTGCTGGTGGCCCACCACATCGCCTGGGACGACGACTCCTGGGCGGTCTTCTTCGCAGACCTCACCGCCGCCTATGCCGACCCGGAGCAGTTCGCCACCCGTGCGCCGGTGCCGCACCCCGTCCCGGCGACGGGTTTGGGCCACGAAGCGGAGCTGGACTACTGGCGGACCCTGCTGGCCGACCCGCCGGACCCGTTGGAGCTGCCCGGCCCGCACGGCTCGGCGATACCCAGCACGCTGCGCGCCGGATTGTGCACCCGCGCCCTGCCCGCCGAGTTGATGTCCGACATCGCCGAGCTGGCCCGCAGCAACGGCGCCACGCCCTACATGGTGATCGCCGCGGCGTTGTCCGCCCTGATCCACCGCTACACCGCCACCGATGACTTCCTCATCGCCTCACCGGTGCTCAACCGCACCGCCGGCACCGAAGGGGCCATCGGCTACTTCGGCAACACCGTGGTGCTGCGCGCGAAAGTTGACGCTGCCACCCGGTTCAGCGATCTGCTGGCGCGTACCCGCGACGCCGCACTGGGGGCATTCGGCCACCAGGGCATCAACCTCGACCGGGTGGTGCGTGAACTCAACCCGGACCGTCGGCACGGGGGAGTGGAACGACTCACCCGACTCAGCTTCGGCTTCCGATCCACCCAGGGCGGCGGCTTCCAGCCGGACGGGATCGCCTGCACCCGTGCCGATTACCGCGGCAAGGTGGCCCAGCTTCCGCTGGGAATCATGGTGGAGGCCGACGCCGACGGTGCACTGATCGAGGCCGAATATCTGCACGACGTGCTCGACGGGCCATTGGTCGAGCAGTTGCTGCGGCACCTGGTTCAGCTGCTGTCCGCCGCGGTGGCACAGCCGGAGACGACCGTCGGCGAGCTGGACATGCTCGGCGATGACGACCGGGCCTGGCTGGACGCGATATCCCGCGGACCGGACTTCATCCCGCCTCCCGAGGCGCCGGCCACCCTCGGTGCGCTGGTGGCCGCCCGGGCAGCGGCCACCCCGAACGCCATCGCCGTCGTCGACGACCACGGCAGGTACAGCTACGCCGAGATCAACGCGCGCGCCAACCGAGTCGCGCACCACCTGATCGCCGCGGGAATCGGCACCGAGGACAAGGTCGCGGTGCTGTTCGGCCGCTGCACGGAATTGGTGGTCACCGCCCTGGGCATCGCCAAAGCGGGCGCCGCCTACGTTCCCATCGACCCCGAATATCCGCCGGACCGTATCGAATTCATCCTCGGTGACGCCCGGCCGTCGATCGTGCTGCGTGAACCCTTGACCGCCGACGAGCTGGCCGGGCGGCCCGACACCGACCCGACCGACGCCGACCGGGTGCGCCCCCTGCGCCCGGAGAATCTGGCCTACCTCATCTACACCTCGGGTTCGACCGGGTTGCCCAAGGGCGTCGAGGTATCGCACGCCCCGATCACCGAATATCTGCTCTGGTTCGGCGCCGAATACGGTGTCGACGACACCGACGTGCTGCTGCAGGTCGCATCGCCGAGCTTCGACGTGTCGATCGGGGAACTGTTCGGAACCCTGGGAAGCGGTGCCCGGCTGGTGATCCCGCGCCCGGACGGACTGCGCGACATCGGATATTTGACCGATCTGCTGCAGCGCGAAGGCGTCACCGCCATGCACTTCGTGCCGTCGCTGCTGGGACTGTTCCTCTCGCTGCCCGGCGTGAACCAATGGCGCACCCTGCGGCGCATTCCGATCGGCGGCGAACCGTTGCCGGGCGAACTCGCCGACAAGTTCCACGCCACTTTCGATGCGATGCTGCACAATTTCTACGGCCCCACCGAGACCGTGGTGAACTCTTCCCGGCACAAGGTGGAAGGCCCGCAGGGCAACCGGATCGTGCCGATCGGCAGCCCGAACATCAACACCACCATCTGGCTGCTCGACGACGCCCTGCAGCCGGTGCCGGTCGGGGTGATCGGCGAGATCTACATCGGCGGATCACACATGGCCCGCGGCTACTTCGACCGCCCCGGTCTGACCGCCGAGCGCTTCGTCGCCGACCCGTGGACCCCCGGCCAGCGGCTGTACCGCACCGGTGATCTGGCCCGGCGCAATGCCGCCGGCGATCTGGAGTTCATCGGCCGCGCCGACGACCAGGTCAAGGTCCGCGGTTTCCGGATCGAACTCGGGGAGGTGGCCTCTGCCATCTCGGTGGACCCCAGCGTCGGCCAGTGCGTGGTGGTGGTGTCGGACCTTCCCGGGTTGGGCCGCAGCCTGGTCGCCTACCTGACCCCCGGCGCCGGCGCAGCTGAAGACACGGTGGAGGTAGCTCGGATCCGGGCCCGGGTGGCCGCGGCATTGCCGGAATACATGGCGCCGGCAGCGTACGTGGTGGTCGACGACATCCCGATCACCGCGCACGGCAAGATCGACCGCGCTGCGCTGCCCGACCCGCAGCCGATCGAGAGCACGCCCTACCGGGAGCCCGAGACCGACACCGAACACGTGGTGGCGCAGCTGTTCGCCCAACTGCTCTCCCGCGACAAAGTGGGTGCCGACGACTCGTTCTTCGACCTCGGCGGTCACTCGTTGCTGGCCACCAAACTGGTCGCGGCGATCCGCGCCCGCTGCGAGGTGGAGATCGGTATCCGGGAGATCTTCGAAGCCGGCACGGTTTCCCGACTGGCGGCCGCGATCGACCGGGTGCCGGCGGCGCAGCCCGGCGAGACCGGGGCCGGGCGACCGGAGCTGGTCGCCGTACCGCGCTCTGGTGATCTTCCGGTCTCGGCGTCGCAGCTGCGAACCTGGTTCGCCTACCGACTGGACCCGAACGCCACCGGCGACAACATTCCGCTGACGGCCCGGCTCACCGGCCCGTGCGACACGGCCGCCCTGACCGCCGCGATCGGCGACGTGGTGGCCCGCCACGACAGTCTGCGCACCACGTTCCGCGAGATCGACGGCGTGCCCCACCAAGTCATCAACGCACCCGCGGCGGTGCCGGTGGCCGAACTGCAGTGCCCCGAAACCGATCCGGATGTCGTTGCGGCGTGGACTCAAGCCCGGCTCGGCGAGCAGCGCGGCGTCGCATTCGACCTGGAACGGGATTGGCCGATCCGGGCGGCGCTGCTGCACCTGCCCGGCGACGAACGGGTGCTGTCCCTGGTGGTGCACCACATCGCCGCGGACCACTGGTCGGTCGAGGTGCTCTTCACCGACCTGCTGATCGCCTACCGGTCCCGCGCCACCGGCTCGGCTCCGGCATGGGAGCCGCCGGCGTTGCAGTACGCGGACTTCGCGCACTGGCAGGGCGAACTGCTGCGTGATGAGTCCGGTCTGATCGAGGCGCAGCGCCGCTACTGGGTCGAGCAACTGACCGGCCTGGCCGACGACACCGGGCCGCGGCCGGACTTTCCCCGTCCCGCCACCGCCAACGGCTCCGGCGACTCGGTCGCATTCACCGTCCCCCCGCAGGTGCGGGCAGGACTGGCGGCACTGGCCCGCGAGACCGGTGCCACCGAGTTCATGGTGGTGCAGTCCGCGGTCGCGGTGCTGCTGCATCTGGCCGGCAGCGGCGACGACATCCCGCTCGGCGTGCCGATCGCCGGACGCACCGACAGCGCACTGGACAACCTGGTCGGATTCTTCGTCAACATCGTGGTTCTGCGAAACCGTTTGGCGGGCAACCCGACACTGCGTGAGGTGGTATCTCGGGCGCGGGAAGTCGCGCTGGGTGCCTACGCCCATGCCGACCTTCCGTTCGACCGGCTGGTCGAAGCACTCAACCCGGTCCGGACGCTGTCGCGCAACCCGTTGTTCCAGGTGGTGGTCCACGTACGCGAGGCGGCCGATGTCACCCACGTGATCGACAGTGGCCCCGACGGCGACCTGGTCTTCCGCACCGTGATGCCGACATTCGACATCGCGCACGCCGACCTGTCGGTGAATCTGTTCGCCACAGCGGACGCCGACGGAGCGGGCTATGACGGACACCTGATCTACCGCACCGACCTCTACGAGCGTGCCACCGTGCAGCGGCTGGCCGATTGGCTGGGGCGGGTGCTGGCAGCCATGGCGGGTGATCCGGGACAGACGCTGCGCGACATCAGCCTGGTCGATGATGACCAACGGAGGCGCATCCTGCAGCAGTGGAGCTGCGGTGCCCAGATTCCCGCCGGCGATCCGAAGAGCATCGCCGACGTGCTGGCACCCAGCCGCAGCTTTGAGGGCGTCGCCGTGCGATGCGCCGGAGCCGAGCTCACCTACCCACAGCTGCACAGCCGGTCCGACCGGCTTGCCGAGCTGTTGATCGACGCCGGCGTGCAACCCGGAACCCTGGTGGGTCTGTCGGTGCGCCGCGACCTGGATCTGCCGGTGGCGCTGGTCGGCATCATGAAGGCCGGCGCCGGCTACTTTCCGCTGGACCCGAGCTATCCGCGTCAGCGCCTCGAGTTCATGATCGATGACGTCTTGTCCGACACCGCGTTCGCGCCCGGGGCGGCCAGGGTGATTCTGGTCAGCACTGCCACCCGGGAAGCGATTCCGGCACCGGACGGTGTCACGCTGCTGTGCCTGGATGACGCCGATGTCCAGGCTGAGCTGACCAACGACGTCGCCGGGCTGAACCTTCCGGTGCCGCACCCCGATGACCCGATGTTCCTGGTGTTCACCTCCGGGTCCACCGGTGTGCCCAAGGGCGTGGTGGGCACCCACCGCTCGATGAGCGCACGCCTGAACTGGCAGATCGCTCACTACCCGGTCACCGGTGCGGACATCCGGCTGGCCCAGTCGTCGATGACGTTCCTGGAAGGCGGCATGGAGATGCTGGCCGGGCTGGCCGCCGGGGCGACACTGATTCTGGCCGACGACAACGAGTTCCGTAACCCCGAAGCGCTGGCTCGGCTGATCGTGGACGAACGGGTGGCGCAGGTGACCGCGGTGGCCAGCCTGATCTCGGTGCTGGCAGAGTCCGGCGGTTCAGCGAGGCTCGACGGAGGAGAGCCGAAGCTGGGACCGCCGCATGAACCCGACATTACGTTGCGCGGCCTCCGCCGACTGGTGTGCAGCGGTGAACCCGTCTCGGCGGACCTGCTGGCCCGCCTCGGTGACGCGCTCGACCCGAATGCTCAACTGCTCAACAACTTCGGCGCCACGGAGACCTCGGGTGCGGTGGTGCGCGGCGAACTGGAGCCACCCACACCCAAACTGGGCCGGCCCACGCCCGGGGCGCAGGCTTACCTGCTCGACGACGCGCTGCAACCGGTTCCGCCCGGGGTGGTGGGCGAGGTCTACTACGCGGGCCCACAGGTCGTCCGCGGGTACTGGAAGCGGCCGGGCCTGACCTCGACCCGGTTCGTCGCCAACCCCTTCTCCGACACGCCCGGCGACCGGCTCTACCGCAGCGGCGACCGAGCCCGTTGGACGGTGGACGGGGTGTTGGAATTCGTCGGTCGCACCGACCACCAGGTCAAGGTGCGCGGCTTCCGGGTGGAGCTGGCCGAGGTGGAGGCCGCGCTGCGCGGTGCGCCCGGCGTGGCGACGGCCGCCGCCCGCACCTGGGAACAGCGCGGTGTCACCACCCTGGCCGGCTACCTGGTGCCTGCCGGCCCCGTCTCCGACGCGGCAGAATTCATCGCCTCGGTGCGCGCAGCCGTGGCCGCGACCCTGCCCGGCTACATGGTCCCCTCATCGTTGACGGTGCTCGACGCCATGCCGCTGACGGACTCCGGGAAACTGAACCGGCCCGCACTGCCGCAGCCCGCGGTGGCCACCCGCGGGGAATCGGACCCCCCGGTCACCGCCACCGAACAGACCCTGGTCGGAATCTGCGCCGAGCTGCTGGGAGTCGCGGCGATCGGGCGTAGCGACGGCTTCTTCGAACTCGGCGGTGACAGCATCCTGTCGGTGCAGCTTGCCGCGCGGGCGCGCGCGGCGGGCCTGGACGTCGACCCGCGGATGATCTTCGAGCACCCGACGTTCGCCGAACTGGCCGCCGCCGTCGATAATCAGGCCGCGGCCGGCGGCACCGTCGAATCCGCCGACACGGCATTCGAGCCGATGAGCGTCTCAGGGCTGAGCAACGACGCGCTGGCCAATCTGACCGCGGCATGGGGCGATTCGCCGTGACCGAGACCGCACCAGCGCGCAGCGCTGCTCCCGCTGCGGCGATCGAGGACGTGCTGGCACTCTCCCCGCTGCAGCAGGGGCTGTTCTCGCTGGCGAAGCTGGTCACCGATGACGGTGGGGAGCGCGACGGCGTCGACGTCTACACCGTGCAGTTCGTCATCGACATCGTCGGTGCCGTCGATCCCGGGCTGTTGCGCCGCAGCGCCGAGGCGATGCTGGCCCGCCATGCGAACCTGCGAGCGTCGTTCTGGGACGTCGACCTGCCGCACCCGGTGCAGATCATACCGGCGAAGGCGGTCCTTCCCTGGCGCGAGATCGAAGCCTCCCCAAGTGAATTCGACGCGATCGCCCGCCTCGAACGCACCACGAACTTTGACTTGGGCCGCGGACCGCTGCTGCGATTCGTACTGGTCCAGTCGGCCCCCGAGCAGTACCGCCTGATTCTCACCGTGCACCACCTGCTGATCGACGGGTGGTCGATGGCGGTGTTCTTCGACGAATTGGTGGCGATCTACCGCGCCGGCGGTGTGGACCCGCTGCCCGCCCCGCGGCCCTACCGCGACTACATCGGCTGGCTGACCCAACAAGACAGCGCCGCAGCCACACAGCGGTGGCGTGAGTACCTGGATCAGGTGAGCGCCCCGACCATGCTGGCCGGCGGCAACCGAGCCGCCGTGGGCAGTGCCATCCCGCAGACCTACGAGATTGCGCTGGACGGCGATGCCACCGCGCGTCTGACCACCTGGGCCCGCCGGCACGGTCTGACGCTCAACACCGTGCTGCAGTTCGCCTGGGCGGTGCTGCTCGGCCGGCTCACCGACCGGACCGACACGGTGTTCGGTGCGGTGGTGTCGGGCCGCCCGCAACAACTCACCGGCGTCGAAACCATGGTCGGGCTGTTCATCAACACCGTCCCGGTGGCCGCGTCGGCACCGCCGCGCGCCGAGGTGGTCGCCACCTGCCAAGCGCTGCAACGCGATACCGCTGCGATGCGCGACCTGGGATACCTGAGCCTGTCGGCGGTGCAGCGGGCCAGCGGCAACGCGGTGTTCGACACCCTGCTGGTATTCGAGAATGCGCCCATCGGCTCGGCCACCGCCGGGGTCACCACCGATGACGGGGTGCGTTTCATCCCGGTGACGGTCGAAAGCCTCACGCACTACCCGCTGACCCTGGTCAGCTACCCGCCCCGCGACGGCCGGCTCACCGTCCTGCTCGAAGCCATCCCAGATGCGCTGGGAGAATTGTCGGTTCCCGATCTCGGCCAGCGACTGTTGCAGGTGCTGCGCCAGCTTCCCGATCCGGCACGGTCCCGGGTCGCCGATCTGGACGTGCTGCTGCCCGGCGAGCGGGCCCGCAACAATCCGGCGCCCCAGGCAGGTTCGGCGAATCAGAGCGGGGACGACCCGGCCTTGTCGGTGCCCGCGCTGTTCGCCGCGGCCGCCGCGGCACACCCGCACGCGCCGGCGCTCACCGGCGAGGACCGCAGCCTGACCTACGCCGAATTGGCGGTCGAATCCACCGGATTGGCGCGGGCGCTCGCCGGGCGGGGGATCGGTCCCGAAGACCGGGTCGCGATAGCGCTGCCGCGCTCGCTGGACTCGGTGATCGCGATCTTGGCGGTGCTGCAGGCCGGGGCTGCCTACGTGCCCATCGATATCGATCTGCCCAGCGCGCGCATCGAATCGATTCTGCGCCAAGCCGAGCCGAAGCTGACGCTGACCGGCGAACTACTGGCCGAATTGCGCTCCGGCGAGGCGGCGCAGCTCCCCACTCCGGACGCGATCCACCCGGACTCGGCTGCCTACGTGATCTTCACCTCCGGTTCCACCGGCGAACCCAAGGGTGTCATCGGCACGCACCGTGCGCTGGCGTCGTACTTCGCCGATCACCAGCAGCGCATGTACGCACCTGCAATCGCGCGGCTGGGCCGGGCGCTGCGCGTCGCGCACGCCTGGTCGCTGAGTTTCGATGCGAGTTGGCAGCCGCTGGTCGGCCTGTTGGCCGGCCAGAGTGTGCACCTGTTCTCCGCCGAGGAGATGCGTGATGCCGAGGCGATCATCGACGGCATCCGCCGGCACCGCCTGGACATGATCGACACCTCGCCGTCGATGTTCACTCAGCTGTTCGACGCCGGGCTGCTCGACGCCGGATCCGACCATCGCCTCACTGTGCTGGCGCTCGGCGGCGAGGCGATCGCCCCGCACACCTGGGCGCGACTGCGTGCGGCGCCCTCGACGGCGGTCCACAACTGCTACGGCCCCACCGAGACCACGGTGGAGGCCGTCGTCGCCGACGTCGCCGACACCGATGTGCCGGTGATCGGAGAAGCGGTGCGGGGCATGATCGCCCACGTCCTGGACTCCGCGCTGCGTGAAGTGCCCGACGGGGTGCCCGGCGAGCTGTACTTGGCCGGAGCACAGGTCACCCGCGGCTACGTGCGCCGCGCCGCGGCCACCGCGGCCCGCTACGTCGCGGACCCGTTTCACGCCGGCGGCCGGATGTATCGCACCGGGGATCTGGTCCGGCGCCGGCCCGATGGCCGCCTGGTCTACCTCGGCCGCGCCGACGACCAGGTCAAAGTACGCGGCTACCGCGTCGAGATCGCTGAGGTCGAGGCTGCACTGGCCGCCGCGACCGGGGTCACGGCGGCCGCGGTGCTCCCCATGCAGGGGCCGGCCGGAACCCAACTGGCCGGCTTCGTGACCGGCGCGGACGTAGACACCGGCCGAGTGCGTGCCGAGATCGGCACCCGGCTGCCGCCCTACCTGATACCTGCCCGGATCACCGCGGTGGAATCGATGCCGTTGACCGCCAACGGAAAGCTGGACACCGAGAAGCTGGCGGCGCAACTGGCGGACTCCGAGCCGCTCGGCGGCGGAGTCGAGCCGGCCACCGAGACCGAACGAGTCCTGGTGGAGTTGCTCGCCGAAGTGTTCGCCGGGCCGGACGGCGCGCAGGCGGTGGGTGCGGCCCCGGGAGTCGAGACCGATCTGCGCGAGCTGGGCTTGGACAGCATCGTCGCGCTGTCGCTGGTGCGGGCGGCCCGCCGCCGCGGCCTGCCGTTGCGTCCACGGACCATATTGAGTGCCAACACGATTCGGGACGTGGCGGCAGCCTTGGATCGCGAAGTGGCTGAAGCCGCCGCCGAGCGGTGCGACGGATCGCCGGCAGCCGACGGGCCGATTCCGCTGTTACCGGCCGGTCGCTGGCTCTACCAATACGGCAACCCACGCCGGCTCGGGCAGGTCGAAGCGATCCGGCTGCCGCAGGGCACCGAACCGGACCGACTGCGGGCTGCCTTGGCTGCCATCGTCGCCGCTCACCCGGTGTTGCATGCCCGACTCGACCCGGTCGAGTTGACGCTGCACCCGATTGCGCCGGTCGACGTCCTGACCGAGGTCACGGTCGAGGCAGCCGATCTTGCGGTGGTCACCGAGCACGGCAGCCGACTGCTGGACAGCCTGGATCCGTGCAACGGCGTCATGCTGCGCGCGGTGTGGCTGAAAGTGCCCGACGGGGCGGGGGTGCTGCTGTTGTGCGGGCACGTGCTGGCCCTGGATCCGGTGTCATGGCAGGTGATCCTCGGCGAGCTGCACGCCGCGCTGGCCGGGGCGGATCCGCTGCCCGAGCGCAGCGGCTACCGGCGCTGGGCGACCGCGTTGCACGAGCGTGCGCACCACCTCGACACGGTGGACTTCTGGGCCGGCCAGCTGGCCGGCGACGACCCGGATCTGGGTGCGCGGCGGGTTGCCCCGGAACGCGATCGCGCCGGTGATCTCACCGTCTCGGTGAGCGTCGCCGACCCGGAGCTCACCGCGGCGCTGTCCGGGTTACCGGTTCCGATGCATGACCTGCTTGTCGCGGCGACCGCGCGGATGCTCACTGCCTGGCGGGCGCTGCGCGGGCAGCCCGGCGCAATACCGCTGCTGGCGTTGGAGACCCATGGGCGCGCCGAAGAGCTCGTGACCGGTGTCGACACCGCCGACATCGCCGGCCTGCTGTCGGCGATCTATCCGCTTCGGGTGGCCCAGGCCGATCCGGGCGGGGTGGCGCGTGCGCTGGCTGACATTCCGGGTGGCGGAATCGACTACGGGCTGCTGGCCTACCTGCGGACCGATACGGCCGACCGGCTGGGGTCTGTACCGGGGCCGCAGCTGCTGCTGAACTACCTCGGCCGGGTCGATCGGGCCGGCGGCGGGCCGACCGTGGCACCGGACCTGATCGCCGGACTGCCGTCGGTGCCCGAACCCGGCCAGGCCGTACGGCACGAGCTGAGCATTTTCGCCGCCGTGGCCGACCTCGGCGCGGGGCAGGCGCTGATGACCCAGTGGCGCACGCTGCCCGATATCCTCGGCGACACCGAGATCGCGCAGTTGCAAGAGCTGTTCACCAACAGCCTGGGCGACCTGGTGGAGGAACTGCGATGAGCACACTTGCGGTGGTGGGGGCCGGGGCCAAGGCCGTCGCGGTGGCCGCGAAGGCCGCCGTGCTGCGCGAGATGGGCGTTGCCGCACCGGACGTGGTCGCCGTCGAACGCACCGAGGTCGCCGCGAACTGGCGCGCCTCCGGGGGCTGGACCGACGGCGCGCACCGGCTGGGCACCAGTCCGGAGAAGGACGTCGGCTTCCCGTACCGCTCCGCCCTGGTGGCCGGCCGCAACGCCGAACTCGACGAGCGCATGACTCGGTATGGCTGGCAGTCCTATCTGATCGCCACCGGTCAGTTCGCCGAGTGGGTCGACCGCGGCCGGCCGGCGCCCACGCACCTGCGGTGGAGCCAGTACCTGCGCTGGGTGGCCGACGCGGTGGCACTCAACGTGATCCCCGGTGAGGTGGAGCGGCTGGGGGTGAACGGCGACGGTTGGGTGCTGCACACCCGGGAGACCACGGTCGCCGCGGACGCGGTGATGATCACCGGTCCGGGCCAGGCCGAGAAGTCGATTCTGCCGGGCAACCCGCTGGTGCTCTCCATTGCGCAGTTCTGGCACCGGGCCGCAGCCGACCGGATCAGCGCCGAGCGTGTCGCCGTGATCGGGGGCGGCGAGACCGCCGCGTCGATGCTCAATGAGCTGTTTCGGCACCGCGTTTCGACGATCACGGTGATCTCCCCACAGGTGACCCTGTTCACCCGGGGGGAGAGCTTCTTCGAGAACACGCTGTTCTCCGATCCCGTGGACTGGGCTGCTCTGACCCTGGCTGAGCGTCGAGATGCGCTGGCCCGCACCGATCGTGGGGTGTTCTCGGCCCGGGTACAGGATGCGCTGCTGGCCGACGACCGGATCCGCCACCTGCGGGGCCGGGTGGCGCACGCCGTGGCTCGCGACGGCCGAATCCGCTTGACATTGAGCACCAACCGCGCCGGGGAGAACTTCGAAACCGTGCACGGCTTCGACCTGGTCATCGACGGCTCCGGTGCCGACCCTCTGTGGTTCGTATCGCTGTTCGGCCAGGACACCCTGGACCTGCTCGAGTTGGGCCTGGGCGGCCCGCTGTCCGGTGACCGGCTGGCCGAGGCGATCGGACATGACCTGGCCGTCGCCGACGTCGCGCCGAAACTCTTCCTGCCGAACCTGGCCGGGCTCACCCAGGGACCCGGTTTTCCCAACCTGAGCTGCTTGGGCCTGCTGTCCGACCGGGTGCTGGGCGCCCACCTTTCTGCTGCGCCACCGATACCGAGGAGATCCGATGAGCACCAATCCCTTTGACGACGAGAACGGCAGCTTCTACGTGCTGGTCAACGACGAGGAGCAGTACAGTCTCTGGCCGACGTTCGCCGATGTTCCCGCCGGGTGGCGAGTGGTCTACGGAGCTGAACACGGCGCCGATCGAGCGGCCTGTTTGGAGTATGTCGAGCAGCACTGGAACGACCTGCGGCCCAAGAGTCTTCGTGAGGCCATGGCGGCCGAGCGCGGGTAGCCGGGCTGCGTCGTTCGAAGGAGTCGGCGGGTCAGCGGTTGAGCCGGCCGAACATGCCCTTCTGCGACTTGTAGAGCCTGGGAAACTCGGCAAAGAGCCGGTCGTAGACCGCCTGATTGGCCGCCACCGGCTCGAATACGCCGTCGAGCGGGATCAGGTCGCGCAACGCGTCGCGATCCAACTCGCCCATCCCGATCCCGGCGAACAGCGCCGCGCCGCGCAACTGTGCGTTCAGCGGATCGGCCACCCGCTCGCAGGTCCGACCGGTGACGTCGGCCATGATCTGGCACCACAGATCTGAACGTGCCCCGCCGCCGACGATCCGGATCGGTCCGGCGTTGGGGGTGAACCGGTTCACGCAGTCGAGCAGCCAGCGGCTGTTGTAGGCGACCCCTTCGAGCACTGCGCGCACCAGGTCGGCCCGGGTGGTGGCCAGCGACAGGTTATGGAATCCGCCGCGGGCGCGGCGGTCATCGACGGGGGAGTGCTCGCCTTTGAGCCAGGGCGTGAAGATCACCCCGTTCGAGCCGGCCGGTGCGCCCGCCGCCACCGCGGTCAGCGTGTCGTAGTCCAGGTCGTCGAACACGGTGTCGCGCAACCACTGCAGCGCCCGGCCGGCGGTGTCTTGGTTGTTGACCAGTAGATAGGAGGTCGGGTCGAGGCCCGCGACGGTGGCCAGTTGGTGCAACGCATCGGTCTTCTTGAACGCCACCGGGCAGCTGATCCACGATGTGGTGGAGATGGTTATGTGCAGCTCACCTTGGCGCACCGCACCAGAACCCACCGCCGCGCTGTGCAGGTCCGGGATACCGGTGACCACCTGGGCCGCAGGCGAAATGCCGAGGTCGGCGGCGACTGCCGGGGCCACCGGACCGATGATGGAGCCGATCGGCACCAGCGGGGGAAGTTTCGTCGGGTCCAGACCGGCCAGTCGCACCAGCACGTCGTCGTAGTCGAGTACGTCCAGGTTGCGGTTGTTGGTGAGCCAGGTGCCCATCATCGAGGCCCGCGAGGCGGCCGCGCGTCCGGTGAAACGCATGCTGAGGTAGTCGACCGGCTCCAGCAGCCAGCGGGTCGCCGCGAAGGTCTGTGGGTCGCCGTGCTGCAGGTACAACATGTGCCCGACCGGATCGTCGCCGGAGGGCGAGGGCACGCCGCCATTGCGACGAAGCCAGCTGGCCAGGGCCCGTGGCCGGTAGCCGGCCAGCCGGCCCCCGAATGCCTTGCGGCTGTAGGGCGCACCCCGAGTGTCCATCCACATGACGCACGGGCCCACCGGATGTCCGTCGGCGTCGACGGGAACGGTGCTGGCCCACTGTCCGGTGATCGACACGCCGACCACCTGGTCGCCGCGTATTCCGCTCTCAGCCAGGCCGCGTCTGGTGGCTTCGCGGACGATCTCCCACCACAGGCCGGCGTCCTGAACGGCGGCTCCGTTCGGCCCATACTCGGTCGAGACCGAGATGAGGTCCGACCACAGCACGGTGCCGTCCAACGACACGAAACCGACCTTGGGCCCCCCAGTGCCGAGGTCGACGGCCAGAACGACGCGCTCTACACGCTCCGCTCCGCTCATAGGGGCGGCAGGGACTGCTGGGTGTCGAGGATCTGCTCCATGAACCGTTCGATGAACTGAGCCGCCTCATCGGTCATCCCGCCGGGGACACCGCCGTAGACCGCGGCGCTGATCGGTGACTCACCGGCGGCGGTCTTCTTCTTGGCGTACTCGATCGCCTCGTCGAGGTCGGCGGCGAAGGCTTCGACCACACCGGGTTGGGTCTGCGGCCGGGTCACTGCCATGTGGATGGCGTTGGGGTACTGCTGGCCGTTGAACCGCCAGCCTTTGGGCTTCATGGCATCGGCGACGTGGTAGATGTCGAATTCGTCGGAGCGGAAGCTGAAGCAGAATGTGGGCGAACCGATGATCGCCAGCTCGGGGTGGCTGCGAACCGCGTCCTGCATCGCCGAGGCGGTCTCCAGGATCGCCTTGGCGTAGCGCAGGTATCCCTCGCGGCCCAACTGCACCATCGACGCCCACGCGGCAGCGATCAGTCCGCCCGAGCGCGAGCCTTCGATGCCGGGGGACATGTACTTGCCGCCGGTCCAGTCCGGCAGGTAGAAGTACTGGGCGTTGCGGTACGCCTTGTCGCGGAACAGCAGCGTGGAGGCGCCCTTGAGAGCGTAGCCGTACTTGTGGTTGTCGGCGGAGATGCTGGTGACGCCGGGGACCCGGAAGTCGAAAGTGGGAACGTCGTATCCCAACTCGTTCGCGAAGGGCAGGACGAAACCGCCCAGGCAGGCGTCGACGTGCAGCCCCACCCCACGCTCTGAGGCCACCTGTCCCAACTCCGGGATCGGGTCGACGGTGCCGTAGCCGTAATTGCACGCCGAGCCCATGATCGCGATGGTGTTCTCGTCGATGTTGTCGGCCACCCAGTCGACATCGGCCTGGGCGGTCTTCGGATCGATGGGAGCCTTGCGCAGTTCGATGCCGAACAGGTGGCAGCCCTTGTCGAACGCCGGGTGACCGGTTTCGGGTTTGATGAAGTTCGGCCGGGTGATGCCCCGGTGCTTGGCGGCGTGCTCCCGGTAGGCCAGCAGCGCGTGGATGATGCTGCCGGTGCCGCCGGTGGTGACCATGCCGACCGGCTCCCCGTCGGTGACGGCCTCGGCGTGCATCAGATCCAGTGCCATGGCGATGACTTCGCCCTCGAACTTGGTCGCCGACGGGCAGATGTCGCGCTGCAGCACGTTGACATGGGCGAACAGTCCGAACGCCTCATCGAGGAAGCGGTAGTGCTCGTGGTCGCCGCAGTACATGGTTCCGGACACCTTGCCGGTCTCCCAGGTGGGATCCTCGGCCTGCGCCATCTCACGCAGCTCCGCCAGCACTTCCTCACGCGGTCTGCCCTGCTCGGGCAGCGTGCGGTTGACGGTGAAGCGGTCCGTGTAGGGGAAGTCGGACATGGTGAGAGCAGATCCTCCATCTTGAAGATCCCTGATGGTCACAGACCTGAGGAATCGTCATGTCGTTGTTCGCACGCGCAATACCTGAGCTAACCATGAGCGACCGACGCGGCGTCACAGCGCATCGCGCCCCACCGTGGGTATCACCCCTGCTGACCTACCGTGGCCGGAGGTGAAATACCTGAATTCAGCGAAGGCGAGACGAGCCGTCGCCGCCCGCCGCTTGTTTCGTCGAGGTTGCCTGGTGGGGGCGAGATCGCGCGCCTGGCATCGTGCACAGCATCGAACACCGGCTGTTTGCGGCTTCACCGTAAAATCGAGGACGGCCGTAGCTGTGCGAATCAGGAGGTGAGCTCCATGGGCGTGGCAGATGATCGACGCTTCGAGGTATTGCGTGCCATCGTCGCCGACTTCGTCGCCACCAAGGAGCCCATCGGCTCCAAGGCCCTCGTCGAACGGCACAACCTGGGAGTCTCACCGGCCACCGTGCGCAATGACATGGCGGTACTGGAGGCCGAGGGGTACATCGCCCAACCGCACACCAGTTCCGGCCGGGTGCCCACCGAGAAGGGGTACCGGGAGTTCGTCGACCGAATCGACGAGGTCAAGCCGCTGTCAGCCGCGGAGCGACGGGCAATCCTGTCGTTCCTGGACTCCGGTGTCGACCTCGACGATGTGCTTCGCCGGGCGGTGCGCACCCTGGCGCAACTGACCCGCCAGGTGGCCGTTGTGCAGTACCCGACGCTGTCGGTGTCGACGGTGCGGCGCCTCGAAGTGATCGCGCTGAACCCGGCGCGGCTGCTGCTGGTGGTCATCACAGATTCCGGTCGGGTCGATCAGCGCATCGTCGAGTTGGGCGAGCCCATCGACGACCACCAGCTCAGCCAGCTGCGGGAGATGCTCGGCGCCGCGCTGGACGGCAAGCGGATCTCGGCGGCCTCCACCGCCGTCGCCGAACTCGCCGGGCATCTCGACGGCCGCAGTGGGCTGGCTCCCGGCCTGGCCAACGCGGTGGGGCGCTCGGCCACGGTGCTGCTGGAGTCGTTGGTCGAGCACCGCGAGGAACGCCTGCTGCTGGGCGGTACCGCCAACCTGACCCGCAATGCCGCCGACTTCGGCAATTCGCTGCGATCGGTCCTGGAAGTGCTCGAAGAGCAGGTTGTGGTGCTGCGGCTGCTCGCCGTGCAGCAGGAAGCCGGTAAAGTCACGGTGCGCATCGGTCACGAGACCGAGGCGGAGGAGATGGCCGGCGCCTCGGTGGTGTCCACCGCCTACGGGTCACAGGGCACCGTGTACGGGGGTATGGGGGTGCTTGGTCCCACCCGGATGGACTATCCGGGAACCATCGCCAGTGTTGCAGCAGTTGCTATGTACATCGGTGAAGTGCTCGGGGCTCGCTGATCCCCGGCGACAGAAGTTTGGGAAGGTCAGGCGTGGCACGCGACTATTACGGCTTGTTGGGCGTCGATAAGGGCGCCACCGACACCGAGCTCAAGCGCGCCTATCGCAAGCTGGCGCGCACCTACCACCCCGACGTCAACCCCGACGAGGCGGCGCAGGCCAAGTTCAAGGAGATCACCGCCGCCTACGAGGTGCTGTCCGACCCGGAGAAGCGCCGGATCGTCGACCTCGGTGGCGACCCGCTGGAGAGCGGCGGCGGCAACGGGTTCGGCGGATTCGGAGGCGCCTCGGGATTCGGGGGCCTGGGGGATGTGTTCGAGGCATTCTTCGGCGGCGGTGCGGCCTCCCGGGGCCCGACCGGCCGGGTGCGGCCGGGGTCGGACTCCCTGCTGCGCATGCGCTTGGACCTCACCGAGTGCGCCACCGGTGTGACCAAGCGCGTCACAGTCGACACCGCAGTGCTCTGCGATCGTTGCCAGGGCCGCGGTACCCACGGCGACTCGGCCCCAGCGACCTGTGACACCTGCCACGGACGCGGCGAGGTGCAGAGCGTGCAGCGTTCGTTGCTGGGCCAGGTCATGACCTCGCGGCCGTGTCCCACCTGCCGCGGCGTGGGCGAAGTGATCCCGGACCCGTGTCACCAGTGCGGCGGCGACGGCCGGGTGCGCGCGCGCCGTGAGATCAGCGTCAAGATCCCGGCCGGAGTCGGTGACGGTATGCGCGTCCGGTTGGCCGCGCAGGGCGAGGTCGGCCCGGGCGGCGGACCGGCCGGTGACCTCTACGTCGAGGTACACGAACAGCCCCACGAGATCTTCGCCCGCGACGGCGACGACCTGCACTGCCACATCTCGGTGCCGATGGTCGACGCAGCACTGGGCACCACCGTGACCGTGGACGCGATCCTCGACGGCGCCACCGACATCACCATCCCGGCCGGCACCCAGCCCGGTGCGACCATCGTGCTGCGCGGCCACGGTATGCCGCAGGTCCGCACCGGTGTCCGCGGTGACCTGCACGCTCATATCGAGGTGGTGGTCCCCGAACGCCTCGACAACCACGACACCGAGCTGCTGCGCAAGTTCAAAGAGCACCGTGACCGCGAGACCGCCGAGGTTCGCTCGGCGAACACGCCACACAGCGGCGGCGGCCTGTTCAGCCGACTGCGCGAAACCTTCAGCGGGCGCTGAGCCCGCAGTGGCAGGGCTGTTCTACGTCGACATGCTGCCCGAAGTGGGTGCGCTGGCGATGCTCGACGGCGACGCCGGGTTTCATGCCGCGACGGTGCGCCGGATCCGGCCCGGAGAGCAGCTGACCCTCGGTGACGGTGCGGGGGTGGTCGCGCAATGCCAGGTCGAGGACGCCGACCGCGGCGGGCTGCGAGCCCGGGTATTGGAGCGTTCTCACGTCGAACCCCCCAGTCCGTCGGTCACCGTGGTGCAGGCGCTGCCCAAATCCGAACGATCCGAGCTGGCGATCGAGCTGGCCACCGAGGCCGGCGCCGACGCCCTCGTGCCCTGGCAGGCCGACCGGTGCGTGGCCCGCTGGGAAGGCCAGCGCGCAGACAAGGGCGTGCGGCGCTGGCAGGCGGTCGCCAGGGCGGCCGCCGGGCAGTCGCGCCGGGCCCACATTCCACCGGTGGCCGGGGTGCGCACCGGCGCTGAGCTGGTCTCGTGGGTCCGCGAACAGGCGGCCGCCGGGGTGACGGTGCTGGTCCTGCACGACGCGGCGGGAGCTGGGTTGGCCGACGCGGTCGGGCCTTCGGCGTCGGCCCTGGCCCTGATCGTGGGGCCCGAGGGCGGAATCACCGAGGCTGAGCTGGCGGCGTTGACCGGCGCCGGCGCGGTGGCCACGCGGCTCGGGCCGACCGTGCTGCGCACCTCGACCGCGGCGGCCGTCGCGCTGGGCGCGCTCGGGGTGCTGACCCCACGCTGGGAGCGTGAATAGCCGGGCGGGTTCGGCGCCGTCGCTGAGCATCAGCGACGGTTACGCGGTGTATCGCGGGCCGGTGGGCGGGGGCGGCCCGATTCACCGCCACGGCGCCTTCCAGATCGTCGTCGCCGGGCACCACGAAGTGGCAATGGTGGACCTCGCCGGCACCCGCCATCAGGCCACCGCGCTGGTCGTGGCACCGATGGCGCCGCATCGCATCCTGGCCATTCGCGACCTGGTCACCTACTTCATCGAGCCGCACTGCCTGTACGCCGATGACCTGCGGCAGCGCTATGGCGCAGGCATCGCCGCCGCCCCCGAGCTGGCGGGCCTGTGCGAGCCCCAGGTCGCAGCGGCCTGCCGCGGACAGTCCGAAGAGCTGGATCCGCGCCTGGTGGCGGCGCTGGCCATGCTGGCCGACACCAACATCACGATGCCGAGCCTGGCCGCCGAGGTCGGCCTCTCGCCGCAGCGCCTGCGCGCGCTGGCGCGCCGGGAGCTGGGGATGCCGCTTGCCCGCTGGCGCGTCTGGTCACGGTTGCGCAGGGCCGTCGAAGCCCTGCAGTCGGGTACGCCGCTGACGCAGGCCGCGATCACCGCCGGTTTCGCCGACCAGGCCCACTTCACCCGGCAGATGCGCGAAATGATGGGCCTGACGCCGTCGGTGGTGCGCTACGCGCTGGGCGATCAGCGCTTGCGGCCGACATAGATCGACATCGACCCGGTGATGGTGGGAATCACTTCCGCCTCGCGCACATCGACGAAACCCGCCGCCGAAATCAGCTCCGGGAGAACACCATCGGCGTTGGGCTGGGTGTCGGTCTTGCCGTCGGCGAACTGGACGAACCGAAAAGCCAGGCGCATCAGCGCGGTCCGCTGCAGTCCGTAGTCGGCGATCACCAGTCGACCGCCCGGTCGCAGCACCGCGAACATCGACGCCAGGATGGCGCGTTTGACCGCCAGTGGGCACTGATGCAACACCAGGCTGGACATCACCGCGTCCGTCGACTCCGCGCCCACCGACTCCACCAGGGTGTCGCCCATCCCCGTCAGCCAACGGACGCCACCGGCCGAACCGGACGCCGCGGCCTTGCGCTGCGCCACCGCCAAGATCTTGGGGTCGGGGTCCAGGCCGACGATCTTCGCCTGCGGCTGGACCCGCGCGGCCAGCAGCGCCAACGATCCGGTGCCGCAGCCCACGTCCAGGATCTGCTCGTCGGCGCGCGGCGCCAGGTGCATGACGGTCAGGCCTCGCCACAGCCGCTCGCGTGTTAACACCACCACGGTGTCGAACAGGCGGGCGTCGACGAACCGGGCCGGGGCAAAGCGGCCCAGGGCCGGGGTGAAGGCTTCCTCGTTCATACCCGGCAGTTTCACCCGCGGGCCACCCTCCCGTCTTGAACGAACCGCTCATCGGTCACGGCAGGCGGTAGACTCAAGCGTCCGACCCATCGCCGTACCCACGGCACAAACTCCCAGGAAGCAGGCATCGGAAGCCCCGTGACGCCCCGCGATACCCCCGCTGCAGGGCCGGCCTCGCAGGTTCGCAGCAGCGTCGATATTCCACCCGACCTGGTCATGGGTCTGCTGGGTTCTGCGGATGAGAACCTGCGCGCCATCGAACGCCTGCTCACCGCCGACCTGCATGTACGCGGTAATGCCGTCACCATTTCCGGAGCGCCGGCCGATGTCGCGCTTGCCGAGCGGGTGCTCTCCGAGCTGGTGGCGATCGTGGCAGGCGGGCAGTCTCTGACGCCGGAAACGGTGCGGCACAGCGTCGGGATACTGGTGGGCACCGGCAACGAGTCACCCGCCGAGGTCCTCAGCCTTGACATCCTGTCGCGGCGCGGCAAGACCATCCGGCCCAAAACGCTCAACCAGAAGCGCTACGTCGATGCCATCGACGCTCACACCATCGTGTTCGGTATCGGCCCGGCCGGTACCGGCAAGACGTATCTGGCGATGGCCAAGGCGGTCAAAGCGCTGCAGACCAAGCAGGTGACCCGCATCATCCTCACCCGCCCGGCGGTGGAAGCCGGTGAGCGGCTGGGGTTTCTGCCCGGCACCCTGAGCGAGAAGATCGACCCGTACCTGCGCCCGCTCTATGACGCGTTGCACGACATGATGGACCCGGAGCTGATTCCCAAGCTGATGAGTTCCGGTGTCATCGAGGTGGCGCCATTGGCCTACATGCGCGGGCGGACACTCAATGACGCGTTCATCATTCTCGACGAGGCGCAGAACACCACGGCCGAACAGATGAAGATGTTCCTCACCCGGCTGGGCTTCGGCGCCAAGATCGTGGTCACCGGTGACGTCACCCAGATCGACCTGCCCGGCGGGGCGAGGTCCGGGTTGCGGGCCGCCGTGGACATCCTCGACGACATCGACGACATCTACGTGGCCGAGCTCACCAGCGTCGACGTCGTCCGGCACCGGCTGGTGTCCGAGATCGTCGACGCCTACTCACGTCACGAAGCCGAACAGGACCGCCCCGGGCTGGCCGTGAACCGGGCGTCGCGGCGCGCCTCGCAGGGCAGGTCACGCCGATGAGCATCGAGGTCTCCAACGAATCCGGCCTCGACGTCTCCGAGGTGGAACTGATCAGCGTCGCCAAGTTCGTGCTGGCCAAGATGGACGTCAACCCCGGTGCCGAGCTGTCGATGGTGCTGCTGGACACCGCCGCGATGGCCGACCTGCATATGCGCTGGATGGACCTGCCCGGTCCGACCGACGTCATGAGTTTTCCGATGGACGAATTGGAGCCCGGCGGCCGGCCGGATGCCCCTGAACCCGGTCCCTCGATGCTCGGCGACATTGCGCTGTGCCCGGAGTTCGCCGCCGAACAGGCTGCGGCGGCCGGGCATTCGCTGGGCCAGGAACTGGCACTGCTCACGGTGCACGGCGTGCTGCACCTGCTCGGCTATGACCACGCCGAGCCGGAAGAGGAAAAAGAGATGTTCGCCCTGCAGCGCCGTCTGCTCGAGGAGTGGGTTGCCGACCAGGTGGAGACCTACCGGGCCCAGACCCAGAGCGAGAAAGATCGCCGGCTGCTGGACAAGTCCAGGTACTTCGACGAATCGTGACCGGAACACCGCTGCTCCTCGGCGTGATTGCGCTGATCGGTCTGGGCGGGTTGTTGGCGGCAATCGATGCCGCGGTCAGCACCGTCTCGCCGGCGCGGGTCGAGGAGTTGGTGCGGGCGAAGCGGCCCGGTGCGGTCTGGCTGGCCAAGCTGATGGCCGAACGTCCTCGCTACATCAACCTGGTGGTGTTGTTGCGCATCACCTGCGAGGTCACCGCGACCGCGCTGCTGGTGCATCTGCTCAGCGTCGTGCTCGGCCTGCACTGGGGGTTGGTCGCTGCCGCGGCCGCCATGGTGGTGGTCAGTTTCGTGGTGATCGGGGTGGGGCCACGCACCCTCGGCCGGCAGAACGCCTATTCGATCGCGCTGGCCGCCGCGCTTCCCCTGCAAGTACTTTCGGTGCTGCTGGCCCCGATCAGCCGCGTGCTGGTGGTGTTGGGCAACGCGCTCACCCCGGGGCGCGGCTTCCGCAACGGACCGTTTGCCTCCGAGATCGAGTTGCGCGAGGTCGTTGACATGGCGCAGCAGCGCGGGGTGGTGGCGGCCGACGAACGCCGGATGATCCAGTCGGTCTTCGAACTCGCCGACACCCCGGCCCGCGAGGTGATGGTGCCGCGCACCGAGATGGTGTGGATCGAGCATGACAAATCGGCAGGCCAGGCCACGGCGCTGGCGGTGCGCAGTGGGCATTCCCGCATCCCGGTGATCGGCGAGAACGTCGACGACATCCGCGGCGTCGTCTACCTCAAAGACCTTGTCCAACAAACCTATTACTCGACCAACGGAGGGCGGGACACCACCGTGGCGCAGGTGATGCGCCCGGCGGTCTTCATGCCCGACTCCAAGGCGCTCAACGCGCTGCTGCAAGACATGCAGCGCGGCCGCTATCACATGGCCCTGCTGGTCGACGAATACGGCGCGATCGCCGGGCTGGTCACCATCGAGGACGTCCTGGAGGAGATAGTCGGTGAGATCGCCGACGAGTACGACCAGGGCGAAGTCGCTCCGGTGGAAGAGCTGGACGGCAACAGATTTCGGGTCTCGGCGCGGCTGCCGATCGAAGACGTCGGGGAACTCTACGGGGTGGAGTTCGACTCCGACCTCGACGTCGACACGGTCGGCGGACTGCTCGCGCTGGAGCTGGGCCGTGTTCCGCTGCCCGGCGCCGAGGTAATCTCACACGGCCTGCGGCTGAGGGCCGAGGGCAGCCGCGACAGCCGCGGGCGAGTGCGGATCAGCACCGTGTTGGTCAGCCCCGTCGAACCCGCCGGTGAGGAGACCGCAGTTGAGCAGTGACGCACTCGCCGGACACGTCTGGCTCGTGGCGGGCCGGCGATCATTCACCCGAAATCTCGCTCCGAGACCCCGTTTGGCGAAAGGCAGCTCGTGACCGAGTTCCATTCCGGCTTCGTATGTTTCGTCGGCCGGCCTAACACCGGCAAATCGACTCTCACCAACGCCCTGGTGGGTGCCAAGGTGGCGATCACCTCGAACCGCCCGCAGACCACCCGGCACACCATCCGCGGGATCGTGCACCGCGACGACTTCCAGATCATTCTGGTCGACACCCCCGGCCTGCACCGCCCCCGGACGCTGCTGGGCAAGCGGCTCAACGAGTTGGTCAAAGAGACGTATTCCGAGGTCGACGTGATCGGCCTGTGCATTCCCGCCGACGAGGCCATCGGGCCGGGGGACCGCTGGATCATCGAGCAGATCCGCGCCGTGGCACCTCGCACCAAGCTGGTCGTCGTCGTCACCAAGATCGACAAGACCACCCGCGACAAGGTGGCCGCGCAACTGGTCGCGGTCGGCGAGCTGGTCCCGGAGGCCGAGATCGTGCCGGTGTCGGCGATCAGCGGCGAGCAGGTCGATGTGTTGATCAACGTGCTGGCCGCCGCGCTGCCCGTCGGGCCTGCGTTCTATCCGGACGGTGAGCTGACCGACGAGCCCGAAGAGACCCTGATGGCCGAGTTCATCCGGGAAGCCGCACTGGAGGGCGTGCGTGATGAACTGCCGCATTCACTGGCGGTGGTGATCGAGGAGGTGCGCCAGCGCGAAGATCGCGATGACCTGATCGAGGTATACGCGGTGCTGTACGTGGAGCGCGACAGCCAGAAGGGGATCGTGATCGGCCGCGGCGGCGCCCGGCTGCGCGAGGTGGGTACGGCTGCGCGTACTCAGATCGAGAAATTGCTGGGGACCAAGGTGTATCTGGACCTGCGGGTCAAGGTGGCGAAGAACTGGCAGCGCGACCCCAAGCAGCTCGGGCGGCTGGGCTTCTAGGGCGGGTGCGAACCGGGCGCGTATCGCGCCGAAGCGGCGATGCCCACCGCCCGCCGCCGGGGAATCGGCATTGGTAGATTCCTTGGATGCTCGTACGCAAGTCGTTGCTTGTCTCTTCAGTTGCCCTCGTGGTGTGTGCGCAGGCACTGGCCGGCTGCGGCGGAGGCCAAAAGCCGCTCGACACCACCAAGCTGTTCAACGTCCAGTCGACCTTCGGCTCGGACTTCAAGACCCAGACCAAGGGTCCCAACGACATCGACCCGAAGATCCTGGGGCCGCAGAAGATGCCGCCCGGCGTGACGTTCGATCCCGCCGACTGCGAGGAATACGCGGCGAACACCGGCCGCCCGCCGAAGGGCATCCGGGGCAAGATGTCGATGGTCTCGATCGCGGGCAACGGCAACCAGTTGGTCGCGATCGCCATGCAGACTGACCAGGACCTGCACTACGACGACACCGACGCCGAGAAGTGCAGCCACGTCACGTTCAGCGCCGGGAAGCTCACCGGCTACCTCGACGACGTTGAGGCGCCGGAGATCGACCACGCGAAGACGACCGGTACGCATTCGGAGATCGAGATCGTCGGCAAGGACGGCCAGCAGCAGTCTCGCGAGTCCTACACCTTCACCGCCTACCTGGGCAGCGCGCTGGTGCAGGTCACCGCGAACCCGCAGCCGGTACGCGGCCAGCCGCCGGCCATGGTCGACGCCGACCGGGCGCGTGAGTTGCTGGTCGATGCGGTGTCGGCACTGCGCGACTAGCGCCATGGGGGTCAAGCAGTCGGTCGGAGACGTCCGAGTGCTGATCACCGGCCCCGAGAGACCGGCCTCGTGACCGGGCGCGAGCCACGCGTCATCATCATCGGTGCGGGCGTCGCAGGTATCACCACCGCCTACATTCTGCGTGAGCAGGGCTTTTCCGATATCACCGTATTGGAGAAGGGCTCCGACGTCGGCGGCGTCTGGTACTGGAACCACTACCCGGGACTGCGGTGCGACGTGCCCTCGCAGATCTACCAATTCGGGTTCGCACCGAAGCCCGATTGGCAACACGCCTGGGCTACCGGCGCGGCGATTCAGCGCTACCACCGTGACGTCGTCGATCAGCTCGGGCTGGCGGAGCTGATCCGGCTCGACACCGAGGTGACCGGCGCGCAGTGGGATGAGCGACGGCACTGGATTGTCACCACCGCCGCAGGGGAAGAGCTTGTCGCCGACTTCTTGATCTGCGCGACCGGCGTGCTGCATCACCCGTTCATCCCCGAGATCCGCGGGCTGGCCGACTTCGCCGGCCCGGTGGTGCACACCGCGCGTTGGGATGACGAGCTCGAAACCGGCGACAAGCGAATCGCGGTGATCGGCACCGGCTCCACCGGTGTGCAGGTGGTCGCCGCCTTACAGCCCGATGCCGCATCGATCGACCACTATGTGCGTTCGGCGCAGTGGATCCTGTGGGCGCCCACGTCGCTTCGGCAGGTCCCCGGTGCTGCCGCGGTGCTGGCACGGTTGCCGAAACTGCACCGCACGCTCTACCGGCTGATGGCATTCGGCGGGTCGAGTGTGCTGACCGACGTGACCACCCGTCCCACCTGGCGGCGCCGGGCAGTGCAGGCCTACGCCCGGGCGTGCCTGCGGATCCAGGTGCGCGACAAGACGCTTCGGGCCAAGCTCCAGCCGGATTACCAGCCGCTGTGCAAACGTCAGGTGGTGTCGGGAAGCTATTACCGGGCCATCGGCGCCGACAACGCCGACGTGGTCACCGACGGCATCGCCGAAGTCACCCCGAACGGCATTCGCACCATTGACGGCACCCATCGCGACACCGACATCATCGTGCTGGCGACCGGCTTTCACGCCCACAACTACATGCGGCCCATGCGGTTGCGGGGCCGTGACGGAATCAGCATCGACGACGCGTGGGCGAAGGGCCCGCGCGCGTACCGGATGACCGCGATACCGGGTTTCCCGAACCTGTTCACCGTGTTGGGTCCCAATTCGCCCACCGCGTCGATCTCACTGCAGTACACCTCGGAGCTCACCGCACGCTATATCGCGCAGTGGCTGGCGAAGTACCGCGCCGGCGAGCTGACCACCGTCGAGGTCACCGAAGAGGCCACGAGCCGGTTCAACGACGACGTCGTGACGGCGATGGGCCCGACGGTGTGGAACACCGGCTGCAATTCCTGGTACCTGACCGAGAGCGGCACTGTCGATCTGTGGCCATTCGACCGCGCCACGATGAAGGCGATGCTGGGCAGTCCCGACCCGGCGGCCTTCCACCTCAGCTGACCCAGCCACCTCAGCTGACGCGGCCCCTCACTCCTCGCCGCGTGCCACCGGCCGCGACGGATCGGCACTCCACTGCGACCATGATCCCGGGAACATGGCCGCGGAGCGGCCGACCGCGGCCAGTGCTGCGACGATCACCGTGGCGCTGATTCCCGAACCGCAATAGGCGCCCACGGGATCGTCGGCGCCGATACCGCGCTCGAGCAGCAGTCCGGTGATCGCATCGTCGGGCAGAAATGTTCCATCGGCGGCCAGCAGGGCGGTGAACGGCAGATTCTTCGCGCCTGGGATGTGACCGGCGGCCGCATCGATCGGCTCCACCTCGGCACGGAACCGTTCGGGCGCGCGGGCGTCGAGCAGCGCCAGCGAGCCGGTGCGGGCGCCGTCGCCGGCCTCGTCGGCGGTCAGGGTGGGCTGCAGACCGTCGTAGAGATCCTCGGGCAGCAGGGTGGCGTTGCCCGGTTCGGGGCAGACGTCTCCGGTCTCCAACTCGCCGCCGGCCCGGGTCCACGCCGACAGTCCACCGTCGAGAATCCGGACGTGTGACAGCCCGGAGGTGGTCAGCAACCACCACAGCCGCGCAGACGCGGCCCGATTCCAGTCGTCATAGACCACCACCGGCCGGTTGCGCCGCACCCCCCACCGGCGCACCGCGGCTTCCAGGCTGCGGCCGGTCGGCAGGGGATGGCGGCCCAGACCGGACGCGGCGTGGTCGGACAACTCGTCTTCGAGCGACACGTAGACCGCACCGGGAAGATGACCGTCGAGATATGCCTGGCGCCCGTCGGGTGCCTCCAGACTCCAGCGGACGTCGAGGAGGGTTACCGGATCGCCGGCACGCAGCAGCTCGGCGAGCTCAGCGGCGGTGATTAGGATCTTGCTGCGCGGATTCACCGCACGGATCAGCTCAGTAGTTGTTGCAGGTGTTGGCGACCTGGACGATGGTGCCGACGTACTGCTGGGCCTCCGGCGAGTTCTGGACGAAGCCGGCCAGCTGCTGGCGCTTGGTCGGCGGCGAGTTCAGGAACATCTGCAGCATGCCCGGCCCGTTGGGGCTGGCGTCGAACTCGGCGGCGGCGGCGGGGTTCTCCGCGACCAGCGCCGCATGCACCTGCGAGTAGCTGCAGGTGGTGTTGATGATCGGGCCGAGGTCAGGGCTCGCGGATGCGAACCCGGCTCCGGCGGAGAGCGACAGAGCCAGACTGCCGGCTGCGACAGCCAACCTGGTCAACGACAGAGAGGCCATATTGCGGACGCCTTTCACCAGTGCACCTTTACGGGGTTATGAAGACCTAAGTCAAGACTGGCCAAGCTTAGCCGACCATCGCGCACCCCGCTGAAGTCGCAGCTAGCGGCGTTCTCGGATGCTTACGAGGCGTGACCGGGCTCGGTGCGCCACCACGGTGTGGGTTGGCGGGCCGCCCAGCCGTTGATGCCCTCCAACTCCGCGGCCAGCGAGATCAACAAGCCGTCGCTGTTGGCCGGCCCCATCAACTGAACTCCGATCGGCAGCCCCTCGGAGGTGAACCCGGCGGGCACGTTGATCGACGGCCAGCCCAGCAGGTTCCACGGCCAGGTGACCGGGCAGGCCGCGATCATGGTGCGGTCGGTCTCCCAGCTGCCCAGATCGTCGAACGTGTTCACCAGGGGCGGCGGCTGCGCGGTGGTGGGCGCCAGCACCACGTCGACGATGCGGAAGATCGAGCCCACCCGACGCTGGTCCTGGGCCTCGTGGGCGCGGGCCTTGCGCAGCACGGCCTGCGACAGCAGCCGGCCGGTGCGCATATTGGCCAAGGTCCGCGGGTCGAGGTTGACGCCATCACCCAGGGCGTTGGCGGCAGCCCACACGCCCGCGGTGGAGCGGGACAGAAAATGCCACGACAGCCGCAGCCCGTAGTCGGGGTTGCCCGGGACCACGATGTGGCCGAGCAGCCGCAACTGCTCGGCGGTGCGTTCCAGCGCGGCGTTGATCTCCGGATCCAGCCTGGCCGGGAAGCCGGTGTAGGGGAACTGGGTCGACAGCGCGATACGCAGTTGGCCCGGTGCGGTCCGCACGTAGTCGGAGGCCGTTATCGGCGGCGGTTTATGCAGGTCGCCGTCGGCATTGCCGGAAACTGCGTCCAACACCAGCGCAGCGTCCGCCACGGTGCGGGCCAGCACCCCGTTGACGGTCAGCCCGTTGAACGCCTCCGGCAGCGGCCAGGTGGAGATGCGGCCGCGCTGCGGTTTGATGCCGACCAGATGCGTCCACGCGGCGGGGATCCGCACACTGCCGGCGCCGTCGGATCCGATGGCGGCGGCGACCAGACCCGCGGCCACCGCGGCGGCGCTGCCCCCCGACGATCCGCCGGGGGTGTGCCGACGGGACCAGGGATTGCGGGTGTGGCCGAAGCCGGGACCACTGGTGAACGGCCACTGACCCAACTCGCAGGTGTTGGTCTTGCCGACGATCACCGCGCCGGCGGCCCGCAGGCGGCGCACCACCTCCGCGTCATGGCCGGCGGGCTCGACGTAGCCCGAGGTGCCGAACGAGGTGGCCACCCCGGCGACATCGGTGTCGTCTTTGACCGCGATCGGGATGCCCAGCAGCGGGGCCCGGTGGCCGGCGGCCCGACGCCGGTCGGCTTCGGCGGCGCTGACCAGCGCCGACTCGGTGAACACCACCCGGAAGGCGTTGAGGGTGGACTGGCTGGCGTCGATGGCGTGCAGTGCCCGACGCACCAGGTCGACAGAGGTCGCCTCGCCGCTGGCCAGCTGGTAGAGCTGCTCGGTGAGGGTGGGGAAGCGGGTGCCGGAAGCTGCGGGCGGGTGGGTCATCGGTGATGAGAGTATCGGCGTGCCGCACCGGTGGTGTCCTGGAAACGCCCCCTCGCGATGCGAAACTGGTCGGATGCGGCTGTACCGGGACCGGGCGGTGGTGCTGCGCCAGCACAAGCTCGGCGAAGCCGACCGGATCGTCACTTTGCTCACCCGCGACCACGGATTGGTCCGCGCGGTGGCCAAAGGGGTGCGTCGTACCCGGAGCAAGTTCGGTGCCCGGCTGGAGCCGTTCGCCCACATCGACGTTCAGCTGCACCCCGGCCGCAATCTCGACATCGTCACTCAGGTGGTGTCTGTGGATGCGTTCGCCTCCGACATCGTCAGCGACTATGGCCGCTACACCTGCGCCTGCGTGATTTTGGAGACCGCGGAACGCCTGGCGGGTGCCGAGCGGGCTCCGGCGACGGCGTTGCACCGCCTCACCGTCGGTGCGCTGCGCGCGGTGGCCGACGGTCGGCGCCCCCGTGAGCTGGTGCTGGACGCCTATCTGTTGCGTGCCATGTCGGTGGCCGGGTGGGCGCCGGCGCTGACCGAGTGCGCCCGTTGCGCCACCCCCGGTCCGCATCGGGCATTTCATGTCGCGGCCGGTGGAAGCGTCTGCGGGCACTGCCGCCCGGCTGGGTCGACCACCCCGCCGATGGGTGTGCTGGATCTGATGGCGGCATTGCATGACGGCGACTGGGAGGCCGCCGAGCTTTCCACGCCGGCGCATCGCAGTCATGCCAGCGGATTGGTGGCCGCGCATCTGCAGTGGCACCTGGAGCGACGGTTGCGGACATTGCCGTTGGTGGAGCGGGTTCAGCAGCGGCCGGCCGGGCACGATGCCGAGGCTGAGTCTGAGATTCAACGCCGGGCCGCCGGCGGCGACGGCTGATCCGCCGGGGCCGACCTGAGAATTCCGTCCGTTTCGGTGGACTGATCGGGCGTCGGCTGTAGGCTGATGCGACTTCAAGATCCCTAGGTTCATCAGGAAGGCAGGCCGAATGTTTCACGACACAGGGTGGGGGCGCTGGGCGCAGAGGACGACACCGGGTTTTGGAGCCGGTATCGGTGCGGCGGCCGGAGCGCTCCTCGTCGTGGGAATGGTCCCGGCCGTGGCTTCCTGCGCGCGGGCAGAGGAACCCGCCCCGGCTACCGGAATCACGGCACCGCTCCCGGTGAACGGCCCCGGCGCTGACGGTGCCGATGGCGCCGACGGTGCGCCCGGCGCTGATGGTGCCCCCGGTGCGGACGGTGCTCCCGGCGCCGGTGGCCTGGGCGGCCAGGGCGGTAAGGGTGGCCAAGGCGGTAAGGGTGGCCAAGGCGGTAAGGGCGGCGCAGGCGGTGCAGGTGGCGCCGGCGGCCGGGGCGGCGACGGCGGCCACGGTGGCAACGGTGGTGCCGGCGGTGCCGGTGGCGCGTCAGGCCCCGGTGGCCAGCCCGGCGAGGGTGGTGCCGGCGGTCTGGGCGGAGAGCCCGGACCGGGCGGAACCCCCGGCCAGCCCGGTGAGCCAGGCCAGCCAGGACGCGCCGGCTGAGTCAGCCGCAACCGACGTAATTCCGGTGCGTAGGGCGGCTCCACACGGAGTCGCCTCCCGGCGCGCCAGCACAAAAGGACCCCGCTAAAGTCTGATCCGATCCGGCGGGGGGCAATTCGACAAGGAGCCAGGAAAGAAGTGACCGAGAATCCACGTGCAGACGTCGTCTCCCGGCAGTACGAGCGGTGGACCTACCCGCCGCCCATCCACGACCTGCAGGCATGGACGACCACGAACTGGGAATGGTACGACCCGAGCCACGCGCACCGGGTCCTGTGGCCGGATCGTGAATACCGTCCCGACCTCGACATCCTGATCGCGGGTTGCGGTACCAACCAGGCGGCGGTATTCGCCTACAACAACCCGCAGGCCAGCGTCGTGGCGGTCGACATCAGCTCGTCGTCGTTGGCGCACCAGCAGTACCTCAAGGACAAGCACGGTCTGTGGAACCTGGAGCTGCACCAGCTGCCCATCGAGGAGCTCTCCTCGCTCGGCCGGGACTTCGACCTTGCGGTCTCGACGGGCGTGCTGCACCACATGGCCGACCCCGACGTGGGCATGAAGGCGATCGCCGACCAGCTGCGGCCCGACGGTGTCGCCGCCATCATGCTCTACGCCCGCTACGGCCGGATCGGCATCGAAATCCTGGAGTCGGTCTTCCGCGACCTCGGGTTGGAGCAGAACGACGAGTCGATTCAGACCGTCCGCCAGGCCATCCGCGTGCTGTCGCCGGACCACCCGGTCCAGCCGTACATCAAGATCGCCGGCGACCTGTTCGCGGATTCGGGCCTGGTTGACACGTTCTTGCACGGTCGGGCGAAGAGCTACGACGTCGACGGCTGCCTCGATCTGGTCAAGGCGGCCGGCCTGGACTTCCAGGACTGGCTGCTCAAGGCGCCGTACTACGCGCACGACATTGTGGTGCCGTCGGCCGGCTTCTACGACAAGATCAATGCCCTGCCGGAGGAGAAGATCTGGTCGGTGATGGAGCGCATCCACACCCTCAACGCGCGGCACTTCTTCATCGCCACTCGGCCCGACCGACCCAAGAGCAGCTACAAGATCGACTTCTCCACCCCGGAGAGCCTCGACTACGTGCCGCTGTTCCGCTGGAAGTGTGGCCTGAACAACGACGAGATCTTCCGTTCGGGCTGGCGTATGCCGTTGAACCCGGCGCAGCTGCCGTTCGTTCAGAGCATCGACGGTCGTCGCACCATTCGTCAGATCGCCGCAGATCTTGCGCAGGCCGCCGGCCCGTCACGTGGCAGCGCAGCGGACCTGGAGAAGTTCGGGCGCAAGCTGTTCCAGTCGCTGTGGCGTCTGGACTTCGTCGCGTTCGATCTGAGTGCCCGTTCCTGATCGTCGGTATGGCTGGTAGGCCGCCGCGGCGACCACATGGTCGCCGCGGGCGGCGCCGGCCCGATCGGGCAGGATAGCGCGCATGGTGTTGAACCGGGCCAATCGGAAGGCCGTCTTCCCACAACTGCCCGCGGCGCCCGACGACTATCCGGTGTTCCCGGACAAGTCCACCTGGCCGGTGATCTTCCCGCAGTTGCCGTCCCCGCCGGGCGGAGGGCCGTGCCGGCCGCCGCAACACACCTCCAAGGCAGTCGCCCCGCAGATCCCAGCCGAGGCGCTGCCGAACCACGTCGCGGTGGTCATGGACGGCAACGGCCGTTGGGCGACCCAGCGCGGGTTGGGCCGCACCGAGGGACACAAGATGGGCGAGGCGGTGCTCATCGACATCACCTGCGGCGCCATCGAGCTCGGCATCAAATGGCTGACCGTGTACGCGTTCTCCACCGAGAACTGGAAGCGCTCGGCAGAAGAAGTCCGCTTTCTGATGGGCTTCAACCGTGAGGTGGTGCGCCGGCGCCGGGAGAACCTCAACGCGATGGGCGTGCGGATGCGTTGGGTGGGTTCGCGGCCGAAGATGTGGCGCAGCGTGATCAAAGAATTCGAGATCGCCGAAGCCATGACGGTCGACAACGACGTCATCACCATCAATTACTGCGTCAACTACGGTGGGCGCACTGAAATCGCCGAGGCCGCCAGGGCTATCGCCGAAGAGGCGGTGGCGGGCAAACTGAACCCGAGCCGGATCAACGAGGCCACCATCGCGCGGCATCTGCACCGGCCCGACATGCCCGATGTCGACCTGTTGATCCGCACGTCGGGGGAGCAGCGATCGTCGAACTTCATGCTGTGGCAGGCGGCCTACGCCGAGTACATCTTCCAAGAGAAGCTGTGGCCGGACTACGACCGCCGCGATCTGTGGGAGGCCTGCGAGCAGTACGCCTCGCGGCAGCGCAGGTTCGGAACGGCGTGATGACCGCCCTGCCGGACCGCCTCGCCGCGGTGCTCGCCGAGGTGCTGGCCGTTGATGCCGAGCCCGACGGTGCGCTGACCGTCCACCATGGCGGCACCTTGGCCTCGTTGCGGGTGGTGCCGATCGCCGCGGACCTTGAGCTGGTGTCGCTCACCCAGATCCTGGGATGGGATTTGCCGCTGACGAACCAGCTGCGCACCAGTGCCGCCGAACAGGCGGCCCGGAGTCAGCTCGGGACCGTCACGCTGGTCGAGAAGGATGACGAGTCCGCAGATGTGATGCTGCGCTACAACTTTCCCGGATCAGGCTTGACCGACGACGCACTGCGCACGCTGGTCCTGCTGGTGCTGACCAAGGGCGTCGACATCCGGGATGTACTGCACGCCTGAGGCATGCGGAGGTTCATTTTCGGCAGTCGGCGCAGGTTCCGAAGATCTCGATGGTGTGGCCGACGTCGGAGAAGTCGTGCTCGGCGGCGATGCGGGCCGCCCACTCCTCGACTTCACGGTCGCCCACCTCGACGGTGGCCCCGCAGGCACGACACACCAGGTGGTGGTGATGATGCTCCGAGCAGCGCCGGTACACCGCTTCGCCGGTGTCGGACCGCAGGGTGTCGACCTGCCCGGCCGTAGCCATCGCCTGCAACGTGCGATAGACGGTGGTCAGCCCGATGTTCTCACCGCGTTCCCGCAGGACGTCGTGCAGCTCCTGGGCCGACCGGAAGTCGTCGACGGTCTCCAGCAATGCCGAGATCGCCGCCCGCTGTCGCGTGGAGCGCACGCCGGGGGCGGTCAACGGTCCTCACCGGCATGTGCGACGGCGTCGATGGCGATGTGCGCCAAGTGATGATCGGCCAGCCGGTAGAGCACTTCGCGGCCGGAGCGTTCGCCGGCCACCACTCCGGCTGCCTTGAGGATCTTGAGGTGCTGACTGACCAGTGGTTGGGGAACCCCCAGCGCGTCGACGAGTTCGTGCACGCAGCGGTGCGACTCCTGCAGTTGCAGGACGATCGCGATCCGCACCGGGGCGGCCAGCGCGCGCAGCAATTCCCCAGCGGCGTCGAGGATCTCCCGCGGCGGTGTCGCGGGGAAGGCAGGGCCGGTGTGTTGGTGGCCCTCAGCCAGGCCAGACGCTGAGGAGGGCACAGCACCACCTCCGCACACTTTGGAAATCATTTTCAGCTGGCATCCACTGTTCCATGCGTGATGACGCATGTCAAAGAACGTGGGCGGAGTCGATACGATGACTGATGTTTTGCGTGTCGGCGTTGTCGGCGCGGTCCCGTCAAGACAGGAGAACACCCCCTCGTGGCGTCCATCATCGACACCGTTGCCAATCTGGCCAAGCGACGTGGCCTGGTCTTCCAGTCGGGCGAAATCTACGGCGGCACAAAGTCGGCGTGGGACTACGGGCCACTCGGGGTGGAACTCAAGGAGAACATCAAGCGGCAGTGGTGGCGCTCTGTCGTGACGTCCCGCGACGACGTCGTCGGCTTGGACAGTGCGATCATCCTGCCGCGTCAGGTCTGGGTGGCCTCCGGTCACGTCGCGGTGTTCAACGACCCGCTGGTGGAGTGCCTCAACTGTCACAAGCGCCACCGCCAGGACCACATGCAGGAAGCGGTGGCACTGAAGAAGGGGGGCAACCCCGACGACGTGCCGATGAGCGAGATCGCCTGCCCGGACTGCGGCACCAAGGGCGAGTGGACCGAGCCTCGTGACTTCAACATGATGCTCAAGACCTACCTGGGCCCGATCGAGTCCGAAGAGGGCCTGCACTACCTGCGGCCCGAAACGGCGCAGGGCATCTTCGTCAACTTCGCCAACGTGGTGACCACGGCGCGTCGCAAGCCTCCGTTCGGAATCGGCCAGATCGGCAAGAGCTTCCGCAACGAGATCACCCCCGGCAACTTCATCTTCCGGACCCGTGAGTTCGAGCAGATGGAGATGGAATTCTTCGTCGAGCCGTCGACGGCGGCCGAGTGGCACAAGTACTGGATCGACACCCGCCTGCAGTGGTACGTCGACCTGGGCATCAAGCGTGAGAACCTGCGCCTCTACGAGCACCCGCGCGAGAAGCTGTCGCACTACTCCGACGGCACCACCGACATCGAGTACAAGTTCGGCTTCGCCGGGAACCCGTGGGGGGAACTGGAGGGCATCGCCAACCGCACCAACTTCGATCTGTCCACCCACTCCGAGCATTCCGGCGTGGACCTGTCGTTCTACGACCAGGCCTCCGACACCCGCTACGTGCCGTACGTGATTGAGCCGGCAGCCGGCCTGACCCGCTCCCTGATGGCCTTCCTGGTCGACTCCTACCACGAGGACGAGGCCCCCAACGCCAAGGGCGGGGTGGACAAGCGCACGGTGCTGCGACTGGACCCGCGACTGGCGCCGGTAAAGGCCGCCGTGCTGCCGCTGAGCCGCAACGCCGACCTGTCGCCCAAGGCCCGGGATCTGGCCGCCGAGCTGCGCCAGTCCTGGAACGTGGAGTTCGACGACGCCGGCGCCGTCGGCCGGCGCTACCGGCGCCAGGACGAGATCGGTACCCCGTTCTGCATCACGGTCGACTTCGACTCGCTCGAAGACCACGCCGTCACGGTGCGCGAGCGCGACTCGATGGCTCAGGAGCGGGTGGCCATCGACGCGGTCGCCGACTATCTGGCCGTCCGTCTGAAGGGCTGCTGACCGCGCCGCGCTGATCGCGTTCAGTCCGCGGCGGTCCTCGGGGCGGTCGGGTCGAACCAGGTGGTCCGGTCACGCCAGGACAGGACGGATGCGTAGGCGAAGGTGATCGCGCTTGCCCCCGCGAAGATCCAGGTCGGCAGCGTGACCGGGGTTCCGGTGAACACGGCGGTCAGTTGCGCGAGGATGGCGGCGACGTTGAAACCGACCCATACCAGGTACCGCTCGGTCGAAGCTTTCGAGCGGGGGTCGGTGCGCAGGGCCAGCAGCAACCGGCCGGTGAATCCGAACGCATACAGCGCCGAGGCGCCGACCAGCGCCCAGTACGCCGCAAACCACGGGCCTCGTGGTGCGTACAGGTCCAGATACTGCGGCTGTCCCCGATCGGCGATGCAGAACACGATCACCACCAGTGGCAGGCCGAGATTCAGCGGCGCCACGATGTGACGCCGCCAGAGCAGCCGTGCATGGTCTTGGTCAGCCAGCCGCGTCAACAGGTGCTCAGACATCGCCACCACTGCGCCGAAGATGCACAGCACCGAGAGCAGCCCGGCGACATTCCACAACCCCACCAAGCGGTGCACTGGCGGGTCGAGCAGCACCGGCCCCGCGGGGGACATTAGCAGGCCCGAGCACCCGAGAAGTACCAGGACCCGCGAGGGATTGGTATCCCAGCGCGAACCCCAGGCATGGCGGCGGATCCATAACGCATACACACAAGTCACCAGCACCGCGGCCAAGGCGGCTTCG
>NZ_LQPI01000073.1 GCF_002101775.1 Mycolicibacter nonchromogenicus
AACACGGCACAATAACCACGACCACGTGGCCTACTTTTCACCGTCGCTTCTGGCCTAGTTTTCGACCGTCGTCAACAGGCTGACTACGGCGATGGCGGCGGTGTGGGGTGGGGGCGCCCTGGTGTCGGGGCCCCTGCGGCTGGGCTGGGACGTTGTCTCGGGTCGTCGACGCCGTCCGATCCTGATGGGCGTGGGAATCGGCGGGGGGGTTGCGGCAGTGTTCATCTCTGGGGCGTTGCTGGTCCGCGAGATCGACGTGATCGCAGAGCCCATCGGGCGCGTGCTGAGCTATGCAGGCCAGGGTCACCTGGGAGTGCTGGTGGTCATCACCGTGATCAACGGAGTGGCCGAAGAATTGTTCTTCCGCGGAGCGCTCTACAGCGCGCTGGGACCTACTCGGCCACTGCTGTTCTCGACCGTGCTCTATACCGTGGCGACCTCGGTGTCAGGCAACGCGGGGCTGGGCGTCGCTGCGGTGGTGCTGGGCACGGTCTGCGCCCTCGAGCGGCGCGCGACGGGTGGGGTACTGGCACCTGTTGTGACTCATCTGGTCTGGGGGTTGGCCATGCCGCTGGTGCTGCCACCGCTGTTTGCCGGCTGACCCGAACCTTCGTGTGTTCGCTCAACCGCCGTTGAGCACCTTGCGCATTCGCGCGTAATCGCGGCGATACTGACCAGCCAGTCGCTGCTTTTGGGTGTCAGAGAGGATCGCTCCAGAGACCTGGAAGAACTTCTTCTCCTCTTCGCGCAGGTGATGATGAACCTGCTCAGACAACTTCCGAGCCCGGTTCAACCACCCGGCTCGACTTTTGTCCACGACTTGCAGCTCTTCGATGATCTCGTCGATTTCATGATGCTCGTGCAGAGCATGGCGTGAGGAATTCAAGCCGGCGTCGGCCATGAGAACAGGCGCATAGAGGTACCGTTCCTCGGCGGCGGCGTGAGCAGCCAGCTCGACCCGCAGTTCGGTGAACAGCGCGATGCGTTCCTCGGTGTGCGGCGCAGATCGCAGCAATTTGCGGCACAAAGACCGCTGCAGTCGGTGGCTCTCACGCAGGGCGTCGAAAATATTGTCCGCCATGGCCCCATCGTAGAGAAAGAATTAGACCGCGACACCGAGTCAGAAGAGAATGACGGGCAATTCGCGGTCAGCCTTCTGTGCGTACCGGTTCAACGGCTTCGGGGTCGGCGCGACCTGCTGCTAGGCACCGTCACGCCGATGTCCGTGCAGTTCAGCGCGTACTGCCACCGTTGCGATCCGTTTTCGTACGATCGGGACCACGTCGGGGCGGGCCGTGAGACGGTTTCTGGCCCCGGTGCAGGGGCCGAATCGGCATTGCGATCGGCTACATTCCCAGCTTCAATCCGGCCCCTGCGTCGATGAACAACTGTTGGCCGGTCACGAAACGTGATTCGTCCGACGCGAGGTACACCACGGCATGGGAGATGTCGTCGACCTCTACCCACGGCGTCGGCATGGCCTGCAGTATCGGGAACACGACTTCGGCCTCTTCGCGCGTGGGTTCCGGGAGGTCGGGGCGGAAGACCTTGTACATGGGCAGGTTGTGCAGCATGTCGGTGTTGACATTGGTTGGGTGGACCGCGTTCACCCGAATACTGTGCGGCGACAGCGTCAGCGCCAGAGCCTTCGTGTATTCGCGGATCATCTTCTTTGCCAGTCCGTAGCCCGCGCCACCGGGGCCCTGCGGTCCACCGCCGGTTGCGAGGTCCTTCTGGTCGACGAGGCCGGCGATCGAGCCGGTGGCGATCACCGATCCACCCGCCGTCAGGTGATCGAGACTGACATGGACGGTGTTGACGACGCCGAGGAAGTCGACGTCAAACGCGTCGACGAAGCCGCGATACGGGATGTGGTTACCCTGAGGGCAGATGCCCGCATTGGCCACCACGACGTGGAGGCCGCCCAACTGCGCCACAGCATCATCGAGCACCAGCTTCAAGGCGGTGCGATCACGGACGTCGACGACCCCGGTGACCACACGCTGGCCCGATTTCTCGACCAGCCGTGCGGTCTCCTCGAGATCATCGGTGGTGGCCAGCGGATATTCATTCGAGGCGATGTCCGCGCAGATGTCGAGGGCGATGATGTCGGCACCCTCCTCAGCGAGGTGCACGGCGTGGCTTCGCCCCTGCCCGCGAGCCGCGCCGGTGATGAGGGCGACCTTGCCCTTCAGTCGATTCATTCGTACTCCCTTCGATGAGGCGCAAATTCGGTTGTGTCCGGCTTCAGCAGCGGTGGGGGACTTCGCCACACGGGGAAGACCGCGCTCCCAGGCCCTCTCCGGGTCCCACGCCGCCCTTGTGGGGCGCAGAGTACGTCGTCACAGGGCCGCGTTCTCGCTAGCGCCAGGCGCGGCGAAAACACTACTGGCGCACGCGATTGACACAATTGCCCCGGCGATCATTCCCAACCGCATCCGCCGAGCATAGCGGCTGCCTCACAGTTATGACAGTTATATAGGAAGTGTTCCACTGTTTACCGGATTGGTTGCTATGGAAATACGGTCTGTGAACCTGGCGGACTGCCCCCACGACCGTGACAGTTCGATCGCCTGTCATCACATGGCGGTGCGGCTGTCGTATCCCATCGCACGCGGGTCCTGGGAGAATGGCCGCACCATCGCCTGAACTGCATAGGACGCCGCCAATCGACCGTCCTGGGTGAACACCCTGCCTTCGCCCTGAACCAGGCCGCGTCCCGCCCAGATCGCCTCGTTGGCGTACAACAGCCAGTCTGTGACGTCGACCTCATCATGAAAGGCGATGGTGGCCTTCATGATCCCGGTGGACAGGGTCCGGTGAGCAAGCGCTTCACCGAAGCCCTCGTGCGGGAGCATGCCTGCGGCGATGGTCCAGTGCGTGCAGGACTGCGCCAGCAGACCGGCATGCAGATGTGGTTCGCACGGCGCGTCCCGGAATCGCACCCAGGCATGGATCTCCGGCGGGCCGACGCGATCGGGATTGAGGTCATAAGCACCGTCGACGACGCGAATCTCGCGGCCCGGCATGCCGAAGCCCTCGAACGGCACTGCGTCGGCAGGGGAATGGACATGGGGCATCGGTGTCACGTGGGCGAACAGATCCTCTGCCCCCGAATCGCACAGCACGAGCGCGGCGGCGCGGAGCGCGTCGTGTTGTGTCGCACGGACCTCCGCCGTAGAGAACGTTCGGCCGTGTCGAAGAAGTTCGACGGAGAGCTCCACCGGTGCGCCGAATGACGCCGCCTTCGTGAACACCATCGATGCCGATGTGACACGCTGCTCGGGAAGAGTCTTGGAGACTGCGACGATTGCCTCAGCGAGAAGTTGTCCGCCCTCGACGACATCGCGCTGCGTCGGGCCGTGCGCCGGGCCCACGAATCGGCCGCACTCTTGCATCTGCACGTCGATCAGCCGTACCAGCTCGTCAGCATCTCCCCAGATCGGGAACCTGGCGGGTACCTGCGTACCGTCGGGCCAGTGCTCGACCACGACGACGCGCAACCGCTCGTCGTAGAACGAGACGTGGTCGGCGAGTTCGGACACCTCTGCCAGCGGGTTCGGGTAGCTCCAGGCGACGTTGTCGATGCTGCGGTCGCCCGCAACAAGGCGCCAGTAGCCGGCACGACCCTTGAACGGGCAGACCGTGGAGTGTTCGGTGGGCTCGAAGTACTCCCAGATCACATCGGCGGTCGGGAAGTACAGACGATCGGTGTGATCGGTCTCGGTGACCACGAGGCAGGCGTCGCTCTGGGCAACGAGCACGTCATCGAGCCACACCTGCCCGGTATAGGGACAGGGAGCAGTGGAGATCCGGTAGTCGGGGTGGTCTGACCATGCCGACTGCACCTGTGTCGTCATACTCGCATCGGCGGGGCAGGTGACTTGAGAACGATCGACTCCAAGCTGACGTCGGGTTGCTCGATGGCAGCGGCGAAGATGCCGGCCAAGGTGTCGGCGACCGCCTCGGGCGTCATCTGCCTCGCCTGGACGAGACTGCGCGCGAGCCACTCGGTGAGTGCCGTGCTGAGCACACCGGGATCGAAATGCGAACTGAAGTCAGTCGGGACCGTTCCACCCACCTCGACACAGCTGAACCGATAGCCCGGGTGTTCCAGCCGCCAGGCGACCAGGCATCGCTCCAATGCCGCCTTACTGCAGGAGTAGGCCCCCAGCGCGGTGTGCGGGTTGCGAACGGAATCCGAGGACAGTACGGCGACGATCGCCGATGGCGCGAGCAGTGGGAGATGAACGCGAATCATCTCGTGCACGCCGATCACATTGGTCTCGAAAACATCACGCCAATCGTCAACGGTGGTGTCCTCGAACATCTTCAGTGGTGCATAGCCGGAGGTGATCAGAAGGATGTCGATCTGGCCGAGTGCCTCGGCCGCCACCTCGGCGCTGCGCGCGCAATCGGCCGGATTGCGAACATCGGCGACCACCGACACCCCTCGTCCGGCCTCGGCAAGCACCTCTTCGAGCTTGTCCGCCCGGCGCGCCGCCAGAACCACGTCAGCGCCGCTCTTGACCACCCTGAGGGCGAAGGCACGTCCGATGCCGGCCGATGCCCCGATCACCACAACTCGCTTGCCGGCCAGCGATATCTCGCCCACGTCACCTCCGCCGTCGAACCCCACACCTATCCCTCGGGGTAGAACAATAGTGCAGAGGCTGTACTACTGACTAGCGATCGACCGGGATCAGCGCAGGCCGTTGATGGCGAATCTCTGCACGTAGCGGCGGACGGTGGCGGGCTTGGACATGTCGAAGGTCTGGGCCTCGTTCACTGTCGAGAACGAGTAGATGATGCGTGCCAGCCACTCGCTGGCAGCCGTCACGTCCACGTCCGTACCGACCTCACCACGTTTCTGGGCTTCTCGGACATAGGGCACCAGGAAGGCAGTGGTGCGGCGCACGGCAGAGTCGCCGTCGGCGATCATGTGTCGCATCAGCTCGGAGTCGTCCGCCATCAGCCTGTTACGGGTGCGATGGTCGAGCAGAATCTTCGCGTGGGTCTCCGCCATGGCGCCGACCTGCTCGGCCAACGTCGACTTCTTGGCCATGGCAGCGGCGACCTCACGGTAGAACTTCTGGGCGCCGTAGTCGATGGCCGCCTCGATGAGGATGGTCCGGTCTTCGAAATAGCGATACACCGTTCCACGAGACACGCCGGCCATCCGCGCGACGTCCTGCACACTGGTCCGTTGGATTCCGAGCTGCGAGAAGCAGAGGTTCGCAGCATCGAGAATCTGGTCTCGGCGGTCAGACTCCTCGTGTTCGTCGAGCTCGGCCATGGCCCGCTCAGTCGACATTTTGCTCCTCATCGCCGCGCACTTGGATCACCCAATACTACTGGACAGAACGTGTCCTGGTGTCCTGGCATTCTGGCGTGGCCGACGAACACCGCGATGACAAACGCCGCTTCAGATCCCGATCCGGTCGGCGAGCAGGCCGCGATGGTAATCGGCATCACCGAGGAGATGCTGGGAGGATTTCGCTCGCTTGAAGTACATGTGCGCCGGATGCTCCCAGGTGAAGCCGATACCGCCGTGAATCTGGATGCTGGCCGCCGCCGCCCGGGAATAGACATCGGAGCAGTACGCCTTGGCCAGCGGGGCCGCGGCGTGAAGTTGGTCCAGCTGTTCGGCTGCGGTGTGGACGGCGTACTGTGCCACGCCGCGCGCACATTCGATCTCAAGCATCAGATCGGCGCATCTGTGCCGGATCGCCTGGAAGGACCCGATCGGCCTGCCGAACTGGTGTCGTGTCTTGGCGTAATCGACGGCAAGTTCCAGGCAGCGCCGAGCGCCGCCGACCTGCTCGACCGCTAAGCAGGCTGCGGCGATGTCGAGGGCACGCGACAACCCCGTCCACGCCTGTCCCTCGGCGCCGATCAAGTCGGCGGAGGTGGCGTCGAAGTCGATTCGGGCCTGTCGCCGCGTCGGGTCCAGAGTGGAGAGCGCTCGTAGAGACAGCGTGTCGGTGTCCTCGACAGCGAACAGCGAGATTCCGGACGCGGTCCGCGCGACCACCAGCAGCAGGTCGGCAACGTGACCGTCCAAGACAAAGGTCTTACTGCCGTTGATGATCCACCGATCTCCGGCCCGTTGCGCGCGGGTCTGAATGCTGTCGGCGGTCCACCGCCCGGAATGCTCCGCCAGCGCCAGCGCCGCGATCGTGGCACCCGACGCGATACCCGGCAGGTGGCGAGCCTTGGCGGCGTCGTCGCCGGAACACATCAAGGCGGCCGCCGCCGCCACGACGGATCCGAAGAACGGGCCGGGCAACAGCACCCGTCCCGACTCCTCGAGGACGATCCCGAGTTCGGTGTAGCTGAACCCGCCCCCGCCGAACTCCTCCGGGATGGCCAGTCCCTGCAGCCCGAGCTGCTGGGACATCTGCTGCCACACCGCGGGGTCATACCCCAGCGTGCTCTCCATCACGCGGCGCACTTCAGGCTCGGGCGACTTCGCCTCGAAGAAGGTTCGGGCCGTGCGACGAAGCTCGCGCTGATCTTCGGTCTCTGAAAAACCGTCCAGGTTGTTCGGCACTCAGCTGCTCCGTGACTCGTCGGCTGCGCGGCCGGTGGGATCCACTCGGGGGTCGGCTCTGCCCCGGCGCAGCGTGTGCAACCACGCACCGACGGGTGCTGGGGCAGCGACCGGGGTGTCGTGACGGCCGGGGTCCGCACTCCAGAACTCCTGCCAGGACGGGAATTCCTGCTGCAGATTCCCGTCGTGGCGGGGCCGGCCCGGCCACCGCACCTTCTGCGGCCCGAGCGGCGGGTCGGTGATGTCGGACTCGTACCAGAACAGCGGTGTGCGTTTGAGGAAGTACCAGTGGCCGTCCCGACGTCGGTAGCTGTCCAGGTACGCCAGCATCTCAATCACCCACACAGACTCCGTCTCGAGGTCGTTGCGGGAGTACACGAGCCCGGTGGCGGTATCGGCGTCGTGAACATCGATCACGTGGCCGAGCACCCCGTGCGCAGTGCCCAGCAGGTTGTGGCGCAGCTCCGCGTCGTACCAGTCGCGCAACGCGGCACGGCCGCGGCGCCGGCCGGGCACCTTAACGTCGTCGACGAACAGGTTGACCAGGGCGTCGAGATCACGCATATCGAGTGCCACCGCGTATTTCGCTGCGAGCTGTCGGATTTCGTCCAGCGCCTCCAGACGTTCTATGCGAGCTTGGAGGTCGATCAGGGAGGTCACGAGAGTTCTCCGGACTCGATGAGCGCCGTCAGCCGGGCCTTGTCGATCTTGTTGGTGGTGGTGTACGGCAGACGTTCTGGGGAGGAGAGGATCACCCACTTCTTCGGCACCATGTATGCCGCGATCTGCCGGCGTAGCACGGACACGAGATCATCGGCTGAGGCCGTGTGGCCCTCGTTGAGCACCACCGCGGCACCGACGATCGCGCCCTTGTCGGCGTCGGGAACCCCGACGACGTAGGCGATGCGCACTGCGTCGATCCGTCCGAGGGCGGCCTCGACCGCCATGGGTGCCACATTCGTGCCGGCCGTCTTGATCATCTCGTCGATGCGGCCGGCGAAGTACAGATGGCCGTCGTCGTCGCGGTAACCGGCGTCCCTGGTGTGCAACCAGCCGTCGCGGTCGACCACCTCGAGCCGGTGTTTGCCCACCATCCCGCGCATCATCGCCGTTCCCCGGACACAGATCTCACCGGTGACGCCGTTGGGCACCTCGCAACCGGATTCGTCGATGATCTTGTGTTCGTAACCGGGCGCCGCGACACCCAACGAGCCACGCTTGGACTCGGGCACCTGCTCGTGCGGCGGCCACCACGTGTGGGAGCTGCACGTCTCGGTCATCCCGAGCTGCGCCACCCGCAGCGAGGGATCCGGGGTGCGGCGCCCCGGCGGGAGCAGCACCTGCTGGTATCCGTCGCGCAGGCTCGACAGGTCGGTGGATGCGAAATCCGGGTGATTGACCAGCGCCGGGCCGATATGGGGAAATCCGGTGGTGTAGGTGGCTTTCTCCGCGGCGAGAAGGCGCAACACCACACCTGCGTCGAACTTGTGCTCCGTCAGGATCGTCGCGCCGACCTGAAGGGGCCCCAAGAAGCCGAAGACCAGCCCGGCGACCCAGAAGAACACCATCGGCACGTAGATCCGGTCCTCGGGGTTCCACTGGTGGGCCGTGGCGATGAACCGGGAGTGGGCGATCGTGGTTCCGTGGGTGTGGATGATGCCCTTCGGATTCGACGTGCTGCCCGAGGTGTAGATGACGAGCAGATCGTCGGCCGGACGCACCGTGGTCTCGCACGCCCGCAGGAGGCTCCGGGGGACCGGATCGGGCCAGGTGCTGGGCCAGGTACGACTGGTGGCACCGAGCGGAAGGATGTTGCGCAGGTGGGGGAGTCGCTGACAGCGCAGTTGTCCGCCGACGTTCTCCAGTTCGCCGGCGGCGGCTTCGATCCGTTGGAGGACGTCGCGTCCGAGAAGCGTCTCGACCGCCAGCAGCGTATGGATGTCGGCGTCGCGCAGCACCCACTGCAGTTCGGCGGGCTGGAAGAAGGTGTTGATGGGTACCGCCACCGCACCGGTGCGGGTGACCGCCAGGAAAGCCGTCACGAACTCGGCGCCGTTCGGCGCCAGGATGCCGACACGGACGCCCTTGGTGACGCCCGCCGCGATCAGCCGGGCCGCCAGGTCGGCCGAGCGCTGCTCGGCATCGGCATAGCTGATCCGCTCCACACCGCTGTCGGTGGCGCTCACCACCAGGTCGTTGGCTCCATGCGCGTCGGTAACCGCCTCCAACATGGCCGGCAGAACCGCGTCGTAGGGCAGCGGGTCGTAGTGGAACACCGGCGTGGTCTGCGCCATGGACGTCATTCGACCACCCAGCGCGGCTCTCGCTTCTCAGCGAACGCAACCATCCCCTCGCGATAGTCGGGGTGCGTCATCTGATGCTGCAGGACGTAGCGATATGCCACATCATGGGCGGCGTGCAGCCCGACATCCAGGCTGGTCCACATCGCCTTGATCGAGGCCTGCACGGTCGCCGGCGACAACTTCGTGATCGCCGAAGCGATCTCGCGGGCACGGTCCTGCAGTCGCTCGGCGGGCACCACTTCGTTGACGAGCCCGATCTCGTGAGCGCGCGAAGCGGTGATGCGACCGTCCTTCGTCATCAGCCCGAGTTGCATCACCATCGACAGGGGCATGCGTCGCAACAGCACAGCAGGCTCCAGCGCGAAGACGTTACCGACCTGCAGATGGGTGTCGATGAGTTCGGCGTGTTCGGCAGCGATGATCAGATCGGAGTCGGCCACCTGGTGCAGCGCCCCACCGACTGCCATCCCGTTGAGCGCACAGATGACCGGCTTCCACACGCCGTGGTACAGCCGGGAGCCGGGCACCTTGTTCCGGATGCCGTTGGCTGCGGTGGCCTTGATGTCCTGCCCCACGGAGAACGCCCGGTCGCCGGCGCCCGTGATGATCGCCACCCGGATGTCGGGGTCGTCGCGCACCCGGCCCCACGCCCAGCCCAGTTCTGTGCGGGCCAAGTCGTCTGTGGCGTTGAGGCGCTCGGGCCGGTTGATCGTGATGGTGGCGATGTGATCGCTGACGTCGAACAGAATCCTCTTCAGGTCCATCGAATCTTCCGACCTCCAGACGCACACCGAGATGAACAGACTAGCAGAATTTGTCTCATTGTCCTGTGTTCGACGATCACGGCATCCACTGTCCTCCCGAGACCGAGATCAGCTGACCGGTTACGTGCCCGGCAGCCGGGGAGCACAGGAAGGCGACCGTGTTCGCGACGTCCTGAGGGGCACCGAGCTGACCGATCAGAGTGGAGTTCCGCATGGATTCCAGTTCGGCATCGGTCTTGCGGGACAACAGCCAGGGCGTCGCAGTGGTCCCCACCACCACGGTGTTCACCCGAACACCAGACGAGCCCAACTGCACGGCCATCAGTCGGCTGAGTCCCTCGACGCCCGCCTTGGCAGCCGCATAGGCCGGCGGCCCGGTCCGCACCCCGTGGGCCGACACCGAGCTGATGTTGACGATCGCGCCGGATCCCTCCCGGACCATGTGGCGGGCCACCACCTGCGACATCACGAAGGTGCCCTTGAGATTGACTTCGACGATCCGGTCCCAGTCGTCGTCGCTCTGGTCGAGAAAGCTCCCGGGCAGCGTCATCCCGGCATTGTTGACCAGTGCGCCGATCGGTCCGTGGGCTGTGGCCAACTCATCGATCGCCTGTTCCACCGCCGCCCGGTCCGTGATCGACAACAGCAGCGGCAGCAGACTGCCCGCACGCGCCGCCGGCGAGGCTGCCGCACGTGCGATCGCCTTCTCGTTCACGTCGACGACGGCAGTGCGGTAGCCGGCGTCGATCAGAGCCGTGGCGATCGCCTCTCCGATGCCGCGTGCTCCACCGGTCACCACCGCCACGGGGCGCGCCTCATCCGACACGTCGCCGCCTGGTGTCCACGGCCTCACGCTCGATCATGTCGATCGTGGGGCGGACCAGGCCTACCGCATCGGCCATTCCCGCCACCAGATCACCCGATCCACCACCCGACACCCAGAGGTCGATCGCAGACCGGTTGGCACCGTTGATCACCGCGGCCGCCAGTCGTGGCCGCACGTCCCCCGAGGCGTCGCACTCCAACCGTCGAGCGACCTCCGTCGTCATCTGGTCGATCCAGTCGTCGTTGATGCGCAACATCGTGGCGCGCAGGGCCGGAAGCGCGCCGTACAACCTGGCCCGGAGCAGGAAGATGTCGGGGCTCTGCGAGATCGCCACGGCGACAGCTTCAGAGGACTCGGCCAAGGCCGCCCACAACGAGGTGTCGCGCACCGCGCGGAAGCGACCGGTGGCTTCGGCGAGACGGTCGGCGTAGCCATCGAACAGGATGTCCTCCTTGGCGGTGAAGTGGTGGAAGAACGTGCGCGGTGAGACTCCGGCGGCCTCAGCGATCTGATCGACGGTGGTCTGCTCGTAGCCGTTGGTGGCGAACAGGTCGATGGCAGCCGCGATGAGGGCTTCCCGGTTTCTGCGACCTCGTGCGCGCCGTTGGTCCACGGTCAGCATCCGGCCAACGATGCGGTGCCGGAACTGAGCGCGACGACGTCGCCCTGCAGAGTCTGGAATCGGACCCGACCAGAGCCGTCACGCCAAATCTCGGTCCGGAGTTCGGAGCCGAGGCCCACCGGCTTCGCGAAACGACATCCGATGGACGTCAAGGTGGCGGGATCGTTGTTCCCGACCACATTGATCAATGCCCGTGCCGCGAAGCCGAGTGTGCACAAGCCGTGCAGGAACACGTCGTCGAACCCGTATCGACGGGCGGCTTCGGGATCGATGTGCAGCGGGTTGCGATCACCGCTGAGCCGGTAGATCGCCGCCTGCTCCGGGCGGACCTCGTCGGTGTACACGCCGTCCGGAGCGGTCTGCGGCGCCGGCTCGGCGGCCGGTGGGCGAGGACCGCCGAAACCGCCCGCCCCCAGAGCCATCGTCTGGGAGATCGCCCGGAAGACGGTGCCGTCGGCGTCGGCGCCGGTCGAGGTCACCTCGATGACCGCATGTTTGGTCGTGTCCCACAACGCTGTCACCTCGGCAGCGACGTTGACGTCGCCGCTCGCGGAGATCGGACGCTCAAGGTGGAGGGACTGGGCCGAGTGCACGATGGGGACAGCTCCGAGGTCCAGTGCCGCGCGCAGGTCCTTGACCGCCCACCAGTTGGCGATCAGCGCATAAGTCGGCAACACCGCGGGGCCGACATGCTCGTCGACGAGGTGCCGCTCCGCCGGCGGACGGGCTCCGACGCCGAGGGCATAGAGGATGACATCGGTCGGTGTCCAGCGGTGCGAAGTCGCGGGCAGTCGGGTGCCTACGAGTGCATCGGACAGGGCTACAGGTCCGGCCATGCGACCTTCCATCGTTGAACGAATTGACGCTATGTGTTCAATCGTGCAGTATTGTCGCAGCAACTGCAACTATTTATCGGTGGAGGTACCGGCGTGCGGTTCGGCGTGTTCATCCTTGGTGACAAACCCAATCACCTCAGCCACGCTGAGGTTCTCGCGAACGTGCTCGAGGAGGTGCGCTGGGCCGAGGAGTTCGGCTACGACGAGGTCTGGCTGGCCGAGCACCACTTCTCGCCGTACGGCACGCTTGCCGATCTGCCGCTGGTGGCGGCTGCCATCGCAGCGCAGACCGACAGAATACGGATCGGCACAGCCTGTATGGTGGCGCCGTTTCACGACCCGATCCAACTTGCGGAACGCATCGCCTTGGTGGACAACCTCAGCGGTGGCCGGTTCGATGCCGGCTTCGGTCGGGGCTATCAGGCCCACGAGTTCAAGGGTTTCGGCATCCCGATGGACGAGGCCACCGCGCGGTATCAGGAGTGCGTGGAGATCGTGAACCTGCTGCTCTCCGAGGAGCACGTCACCTACCACGGAAAATTCTGGCAGATTGACGACGTGACGATCCATCCCCGTCCGGTGCAGCAGAAGGTGCCGGTGTGGGGCACCGTGATGAAGACACCGTCGAGCTTTGAGTGGTTGGCCGACAAGGGTTTCGGTGCCATCATCGGAAATCCGTACCAGGTCGACCCGGATCTGCAGGGCGCTCTCGACATCTACCTGGAGACACAGGCCAAGAAGGGACTAGCTGCGGCCACCGGAAATGTGTGGGCGCTTCTCAACGCGTTCTGTCACGAAGACGACGGGTTCGCGCGCGCGTATCCGCGTGAGAGCGTTGAACTCTCAATCGTGACACACCGCAAGTACTCCAGCCCCTTCGAGCGCGGCGGAGACATCCCGGCTGATTACAAGGCATATGCCGACTGGTTCGACAAGCACGACAAACAGAGTTACGAGCAGGTGTTGAACTCGCACCTCACCCTCATGGGCGATCCCGATCGCATCATCAAGAAGATGGGCACTGTCATCGACATGGGCTGGCGCAACATCATGCTGCGGATGTCACGGGGCGGTGCAATGGACCGTGCCAAGGTTCGCGACTCCATGAAGCTGTTCGCCGAAGAGGTGATTCCTGCGGCAACCGAACTCGCGGCAGCGTCGGCTTGAGCCAGCAACTCGCCAGCCGCATCCGGACGGTGCTGGCGCTCGATCCGTCGGCGGAGGCCATCGAGTACCGGGGCGGTTGGACCACCTGGGGGGCCATCGCCGACCTCGCGTATGAGGTCGAGAGCCGTTTGCGGGCTGCGGGATTGGGTTCCGGAGCGCCGACCGGTCTGATCCTTCGCAACGACCCGGCCCTGATAGCGGCGTTATTGGGGGTCCTTCTCATCGACGGGTGCGTGGTCACCATCAACGCCGGCAGTGGAGACAGCCGCCTGGCATCCGACATCGAGAGCCTTCGCCTGCCCTGCGTGATCGGCCTTGACCTGGACTGGCAGCGATCCTCGGTCCCGGCGGCGGCGACGGGTGCACTCGGTCTCAAGGTCAGCGGTACCTCGTTCGAGGTGGAGAACGTCGCCGGCCTCGAGCATCCCGGAGCCGGCCCGTTCCATCCGCAGCAGCCCGGTACCGCCGTCGAGATGCTGACCAGTGGAACCACCGGCCCTCCAAAGCGGATACCGCTGTCCTACAACGCATTCAGTCACACTCTTGATGCTGCCAGCGCACACTACGGATCGAGTGCAGCCGAAGGGCCGCGCCTTCGCTCCGGGGTGGCCATCGTCAGTTCTCCACTGGTGCACATGTCGGGACTGTTCCGCACACTGCTGAACATCTGCGAGGGGCGCAGGATCGCCCTGCTCGAACGGTTCCGGGTGGCGGATTTCGTCGACCTCGTCGCGCGTCACCGGCCGAGAGCGGTCAGCCTGGTGCCGTCGGCCTTGGCGATGGTGCTCGACGCGGGAGCGCCGCCTGAGGTCTTCTCCAGTGTCGAGGTGGTCACCTCCGGCACGGCGCCGCTGCCGGTCGAAGTCCAAGAGGCCTTCGAAAAGAGGTACGACGTCGCGGTGCTGCCCTCCTACGGCGCAACGGAGTTCGCCGGCGGCGTCGCGGGCTGGAACCTGGCACTGCACCGGGAATGGGCCGAGGTCAAGCGGGGCAGTGTCGGACGTCCCCAGCGCGGACGCGAAGTCCGGATCGTCGCGCAGGACGACGGCCGCGAACTGCCCCCCGGGGTGCAGGGCCTGATCGAGGTGCGCACGCGCGGCGGGGAATGGGTCCGGACCACCGATCTTGGCCGCCTCGACGAGGACGGCTTCCTGTTCGTCGACGGCCGTACCGACGATGTGATCATCCGCGGAGGATTCAAGATCGCACCCTCGGACGTGGTGGCGGCGCTGCGCAGTCATCCCGCCGTCCGCGACGCGGGAGTCGTCGGGGTTCCCGATGCGCGGCTGGGCGCTGTTCCGGTCGGCGCTGTGGAACTCGTCGACGGCGCCCAGGTCGAGTCCGAAGAACTGCTCGAGTTCCTCGGTCAGCGGCTCACCCGATATCAGATGCCGGTCCGCCTGGCGGTGGTCGACGAGTTGCCCCGTACCCCGTCGTTGAAGGTGAGTCAGCCCGCACTTCGTGAACTGCTCGGACAGGAGATCAAGTGAACCAGAGCATCCGTGGCGCCGCCGCTGTGGTCGGTGTCGCCGATGAGGTGTCACCGTCCGGTGTCATCGACCTGCCGTTGCGAGAGCTCGAGGCTCGCGTCATCACGGCCGCCCTCGCGGACGCGGGACTCTCGCTCGCGGACGTGGACGGTCTCTGCACGTGCACCGGCGGCACTCTCATGCACTCCGTTGAGCTGGCCGAGTATCTCGGCATCACACCGAGATTCACCGATGCCACCCAGACCGGGGGGGCCAGCTACGGGCTGTACGTGGAACATGCTGCCGCAGCGATCGCCGCCGGCCAGGCCGAAACCGTGGTGATCGTCTACGCATCGACCCCCCGAGCAGCGCGGAAGCGTGGCGAGAAGGGACTCGGCGTCTTCGCCACCCCGGACCGGCTGGAGTGGGAGACGCCGTTCGGGGTGATGTCGCCGATCACCGCATACGCCCTCGCCACGAACCGGCATATGGCAACCTACGGCACCACCGCAGAGCAGCTCGCCCAGATAGCGGTCGACACCCGGACCTGGGCGACCCGCAACCCGCGCGCACATCTGCGCGAACCGATCACCGTCGAGGACGTCCTGCAATCCGGTCACCTCGCCGAGCCGATCCACAAGCTGGAATGCTGCCTGGTCACCGACGGTGCCGCCGCGATCGTGCTCACCAGTGCCGAACGTGCTCGAGATCTCGAGCGACCTGTCTACGTGCTGGGGGCAGCGTCGGCCGCATCGCACGCCATGATCACCCAGATGCCCGACCTCACCGTCACGCCGGGCGCGCTGTCCGGGCCCGCGGCGTTCGCCACCGCGGGGCTGACCCCCGACGACATCGACGTCGTGCAGTTGTACGACTCGTTCACCATCACCGTCCTGCTGGCGCTGGAGGACCTCGGCTTCTGCAAGAAGGGGGAAGGCGGGCCGTTCGTGGCGGACGGGGTGCTCGCGCCGGGGGGTGCACTCCCCGGTCAGACGACGGGCGGGGGCCTGGCGTACACGCATCCGGGTGCCTTCGGCGCTTTCCTGTTGGTGGAGGCCGCCCGTCAGCTGCGCGATGCGGGTGGCGAGCGACAGGTCCCCGGTGCACAGACCGCCCTGGCCCACGGTACCGGCGGTGTGCTGTCCGCGACGTCGACGGTCATCCTCGGAACGGAGGCGACACTGTGAGTGCGGAATTCCCGGTACCCGATCCCAGCGCGATCTCGGCGCCATACTGGGCCGCGACGGCACGGCGCGAGTTGGTCATGCAGCGCTGCGACGACTGCCGCCGACTGGTGTGGTTTCCACGCCACATGTGCCCGCACTGTGCCGGCTTCGCCCTGCGCTGGGAGCAGTTGTCCGGCCGCGGCGTCATCTACGCGGTCAGCGTGCACCATCGCCCCGCGCATCCGGCGTTCGCCGATCGGGTGCCCTACTCGGTCGTCCTGGTCGACCTGGAGGAGGGGGCTCGCATCATGTCGAATGTCTTCGGCCCACCGCCATCGGTGGGGGACGAGGTCCGCGTCGCATGGCTGGCACTGCCCGACGGTCGCAATCTCCCCACCTTCGAACGCCGATGAGCGCAACACTGCGTCGGGTCCGCGAGGAGATCGTCCTGCGGCACATCGCGGGAGAAAACGACCGCGACCTGGCAGCGGTGATGGCGACCTTCACTCATCCCCGCTACGAGATCATCCCGACTGCAACGGTTTACGACGGCGACAATGAGGTCCGGGAGATGATCCTGCGGCAGTGGCAGGAGTTGCCGCGGATGCACTATTCCGCGGCGGGCGTCTACCACGGACCTGATGGTGTCGTCATCGAGACCAGGACGACGTGCCCCGGCACGGATCTCGACATGCTCAGCGTCAACGTGTTCGGATTCGAGGGGGAAGACCTGATCGTTGAGCGCTGCTATTTCGACCGAATGCTGTTGGCAGATCAATTGAAACGAGCCGGCCTGTAGGACGATTGAACATAATGCGTCATGTTGTAGAATCGCCGCAGCCGGCGCGGGCAAGGAGACTCAATGGCCACCCAGTTGGACACCGAGGCGCACTCATCGACCACCGATCGCGCCATCGCGTTGTACCGCCTCATGAGCCGTACACACCACGCCGACAAGCGGGTCCGAAAAGGCCTGTCATCGGGGGAGATCGCCATGAGCTACTGGCCGGTGGACGGCCAGGAGGCGATGTCGGCCGGCGCGATGCTGGCCCTGGCGGACACGGACCAGCTCGTCTCCACCTACCGCGGCCTGGGTGACCTCGTCACCAAGGGCATTGATCTGGCCGGCTACTTCGGTGAGATACTCGGCCGCGAAACCGGCCTGTCCGGTGGCAAGGCCGGCGCCATGGGCATCTCCGACCCCGAGCACGGGATCGCATGGACCACCGGCATCGTCGGCGCCGGCCCGCTGATCGCCAACGGGATCGCGCTGGCCGCGTCCATTCGCGAGACCGAACAGGTCGTGTTGGTGAGCTTCGGCGATGGGGCCACCAGCATCGGCTACCTGCACGAAGCGATGAACATGGCGGCGCTGTGGTCACTTCCGGTCGTGTTCTTCTGTCAGAACAACGCGTGGGCCGAGAGCACGCAGATGTCACGGTATACGCGGACCACCCAGTTATCCGACCGGGCGGGCGGATACGGCATGCCGGGTGTGACCGTCGACGGCACCGATCCGCACGCCGTCTATGACGCGGTGTCGGCCGCAGTCGCACGTGCACGGTCGGGGGAGGGGCCCTCGTTCGTCGAGGCCGTCGCCTACCGGCTGCAGGGACACTACTTCGGCGATCAGATGGGCTATGCCGACCCCGCCGACCTGGCCGCAAAGCGTGCCGACCCGCCCTTCGATCGCTATCGTCGACGACTCATCGCCGACGGGACGGCCACCACCGAAGCACTCGACAGAATCGATGCCGAGGCTGTGGCGGAGATCGAGGAAGCATTCGCCTCGGCCTGCGCGGCAGCCCTGCCCGACGCCGCGGTTCTGACACGTGACGTATTCGCCGACAACGGATCTGAGGTTGCCGCGCCCCGGCGAGCGACCACGTCGGTACCCCAGGGGGAGACCGAGGATCTGGGCCTGGTCCAGGCGATCCATCGGACACTGGACCGCGCGATGGGAGCCGACGAGTCGATTGTCCTGCTGGGTGAGGACATCGGTGATCGTTCCGGCGGCGGCATGTTCAAAATCACCGCCGGTCTGTCGGCGAAGTACGGTGAACACCGAGTTCGCGACACACCCATCGCCGAGTCGTCGATCATCGGTGCCGCGCTGGGAGCATCGCTGGCTGGTCTGCGGCCGGTCGCCGAGCTGATGTTCATGGACTTCCTCGGCGTGGCGATGGACCAGATCGCCAACCACGTGGCGAAGGTCCGCTATCTGTCGGGCGGGCGGCGCGGTGCTCCGTTGGTGATTCGCACCATGGTGGGAATGGCTGCCGGCCCGCAGCATTCGCAGGCACTGGAGTCCTGGGCGATGCACACTCCGGGGATCAAGGTCGTCTGGCCCAGTACCGCCGCAGATGCGGTCGGCCTGCTCAACGCATGCCTGCGCCAGGACGATCCGTGCCTGTTCGTGGAATCGATGAAGCTGTACTACGGCGGCGGGAGAGGACCCGTCCCGGTGGCCGACTATGAGATTCCGCTTGGCCTGGCCGATGTGAAGCGGACGGGCAGCGATGTAACCATCTGCACCTACGGGGCGCTGGTGCATGCCGCGCTGGCTGCGGCGAAGTCCCTTGAGGGTGAGGGCATCTCGGTCGAGGTCGTCGACCTCAGGACCCTGGTTCCGCTCGACCTCGAAACCGTGCTGGACTCCGTGCGTAAGACCAGAAGGCTGGTGGTCGCCCACGAATCGGTCGGGTTCTGCGGGCCGGGCGCCGAGATCGCCGCTGCCGTCGGCGCCGAGCTCTTCGGAGTGCTCGCGGCGCCGATCCAGCGCGTTGCGGGAAGCTACACACCGGTACCACGGGCCGCCTCCCTGGAGGCGGCGTGCCGACCCGATGCCGAATCCCTCTGCCATGCGGTCAGGAGAATCCTGTGACTGAAGTACGCATCCCCAAACCCGGTGACGCGATCACGGAGGCCGAACTCACCGCGATCCATGTCGCCGACGGCGAGACCGTCGAAGAGGGAGACCCGCTGTACACCCTCGCCACCGACAAGGTGGAGATGGACATCGAGGCGCCGGCCTCCGGCGTGGTCGCCTGGAAGGTGGCGGTCGGCGGTACCTACGGTGTCGGCGAACTCGTCGCCGTGATCTCATGACCGGTCTGCCCGACGCGCTGGACGTCGATCTGGGTGCCCCCGAGTTGATCGGCAGGATCAGCGGCGACACGTTGACTGTCACCATCAATCGCCCCGAGAAGCGCAACGCCGTGACCGCCGACGGCTACCACGGGATCAAGCGCGCGGCGATGATCGTCGCGGATGAACCAAGCCTGCAGTTCCTGGTGATCACCGGATCCGATGATGTGTTCTGCGCCGGTGGCGACATGAATTCGGTGGGCAACCCCGACCGAACCTGGGACGCATTCACCGAGGCCTACGACGGAACCCCGTTCGAGGCTCTGGGCAAGATCCCGAAGATCGTGGTGTGTGCGGTCAACGGAATCGCCATGGGGGGCGGGCTGGTGATGACACTGTTCGCCGATCTCGTGGTTGCGTCGGACCGGGCGCGGTTGCGGGTCCCGGACTTGACCCGCGGTGTGTACGAGGCCTTCGTCGCCGCCCGCATTCCGCAGCGCGTCGGAACCCTGCGTGCCAACCACCTGATCTACGGGAACGACTGGATCGACGCGGTTGAGGCCGAACGGATCGGACTGGTGGGCAGGGTCGTTCCCCACGACGATCTGGCCGACGAGACCCACGCGCTGCTCGAGCGGGTCCGCAACACGGGCCCGGCGGCGCGCGCGGCGATGAAGCGAGAGATGGCACGGGCTCTGCCGGCAGTCGACGTCACTGGCTACTGGTCGTCGATCGGAACCTCCGAGCAGATCGAGGCCTTCTCCGCCTTCCTCCAGAAGCGACCACCCCGTTGGTCGGTGAACTCCGACCGAGACGCTTTCGTGCAGACCCGCCGGTCCGGCTGGATGGGGACCCAATGAGCGCTTGTGTGAAGAGCAGAGAGGGCAGCTGTTGAGCATCACCACGAAGTTCACTGAGGCGTTCGGCGTCGAGCATCCGATTGTGCAGGGCGGTATGCAATGGGTCGGGCGCGCGGAATTGGCGGCCGCGGTGTCCGATGCCGGTGCGCTCGGGTTGATCACGGCGCTGACGCAGCCGACGCCGAAGGATCTGGCCGAGGAGATCGCTCGGTGCCGGGATCTGACCGACAAACCGTTCGGCGTCAACCTGACGATCCTGCCGACCATCAACCCGCCGCCGTACGACGAGTACCGTCAGGTGATCGTCGACGCCGGCATCAAGATCGTCGAGACCGCGGGCTCCAACCCGGCCCCGCACCTGCCGATGTTCCATGACAACGGCATCAAGGTCCTGCACAAGTGCACCTCGGTGCGCCATGCGGTCAAGGCGCAGAGTCTCGGTGTGGATGGCATCAGCATCGACGGGTTCGAGTGTGCCGGTCACCCGGGTGAGGACGACATCCCGGGTCTGGTGCTGATCCCGGCCGCCGCCAAGGAGATCGAGATCCCGATGATCGCCTCCGGCGGATTCGCCGATGCCCGCGGCCTGGTCGCGGCACTGGCTCTGGGCGCCGACGGCATCAACATGGGCTCGCGGTTCATGTGCACCCAGGAATCGCCGATCCATCAGAAGGTCAAAGAGGCGATCGTGGCGGGCAGTGAGCTCGACACGGAGCTGATCTTCCGACCACTGCGTAACACCGGGCGGGTCGCGAGCAATGCGGTCTCACGCAAGGTCGTCGACATTCTGGACGAGGGCGGTCAATTCGGGGACATCGCGGATCTCGTGTCGGGTAAGCGCGGCGCCAAGGTCTACGAGACAGGCGATCTGGACGCCGGCATCTGGTGGATCGGGACGGCGATGGGACTGATCGACGACATCCCAGCGGTCGGCGAGTTGGTGTCGCGGATCGTGTCCGACGCCGAAGAGATCATCACCGCGCGCCTCGCAGAGGCGCTGCGATGACCGAACTGCCGGACGGCACGTCTGAGATCTCCGGCTGTGACGAGATCCTGGTGGCCAGCGACGGCCCCGTTCGGATTGTGACGCTGAACAACCCGGGCGACGCCAACGCGGTGAACAACTCCATGCACGGGGCGTTTGCGCGGCTGTGGACCAGGCTGGGCGAAGACCCGGACGCGCGAGCCGTCCTCGTCACCGGCACGGGGGACTACTTCTCCGCAGGCGGAAACCTGGTGGAGTGGTTGGAAACACACGTGAACAACCCGGTCACCCGGCGCGAGGGCATGCGGGACGCCCGCCGGATCGTGCGGGACATGATCGATTTCCCGCTGCCCATCGTGGCAGCCGTCAATGGGCCTGCGGTCGGGTTCGGATGCAGCATCGCGGTGCTGTGCGACATCACGCTGATGTCGGATCGTGCGTTCCTGGCCGACACACACGTCGCCAGCGGTCTGGTGGCCGGTGACGGAGGCTCGGTGCTCTGGCCGCTGATGATGAGCCTGATGAAGGCCAAGGAGTACCTCCTTCTGGGCGAGCGCATCCCCGCGGACAAAGCAGTCGAGCTCGGCCTGGCGAACCGGGTCGTACCGCACGAGTCCATCAAGCAGGAGGGGCTCGCACTGGCACACCGGCTCGCCGCGCTTCCCGCACGTGCCGTTCAGGACACCAAACGGACCCTGAATCTGCATGCCGAGCGCGCCGTGACGGCCATCCTCGACTACGGCATCTCGGCGGAGACGGAGTGCTTCACCACGCCCGAACACCGGGCCGCGATCGACAAGTTCCTCAAGAGAAGTGGTGGCTGACAGCGGCGCGCCTCTGGTGGCGCGCGAGGATCACGGGGCGATCAGGGTACTGCTGCTCAATCGCCCGTCCCAACGTAACGCGCTGCGCTACGAATCCTGGACAGCGCTGTCGGAAGCCTTGGCGGCCGCAGCGGCCGATGAGGACGTGGGCGGCGTCGTCATCGCAGGCGCGAACGGGTTCTTCTGCGCCGGCGGTGATCTGAAGACCGGTCCAGCACATGGTTCTGGGCCACTGGGACCGGCCGGGCGCGTGGAACACGCTCAACAGGTCATGGAGCAGCTCAGGGCCGTTCCGGTTCCGACGATTGCCGCGGTCGAAGGTGCGGCGGTCGGGCTGGGATGGAGCCTGGCCCTGGCGTGTGATCTCGTCGTCGCCGCCGAGAACGCATACTTCAGCGCGCCCTTCGTCGCCCGCGCCGTCGTCCCCGACGGCGGATTGGCCTGGCGGCTGTCGCGACAGCTCGGTCGGCACCGCGCAGCATCACTGCTACTACGGGGCCAACGGCTTGCCGCGCGGGACGCTGCCGAAGCGGGTCTTGTCACCGACATCGCCGAGCCGGGATCGGCAGTCGGGTGTGCGGTGGCCATCGCGGAGGAACTGGCCGGCTCCGACCGCGGCGCGATCGAACTCACCAAGCGCCTCATCAACGCCGAGGAGGCGTCGCAGCTGGCAGCCTTCCACCCCTTGGAGCTCGCGATGGCCACGGTGGCCCAGCAGCGGTCGGCTAGCGCGGAAGCCCGAGGCCGGTGGTAGAGATCAGATCACGCTGAATCTCGCTGGTGCCTCCACCGATCGTGTGGAGAAGAGACAGCAGCAGGCCTTCCGAGAAATGGCCGTGGAGAAGGGCATCGGGGTCGTCGGGCATCAACAGGCCTGCGGGCCCCAGGATCTGGTTTCCCACCTGACGCAGTTCGGCGGTCAGTTCCGAGTGGTACAGCTTCGACAGCGAGGGCAGCGCCGGATCCAGCGAGCCTGCCGCCTGCAGGTGTGCGACCCGATAGGACAGTGCCCGGCCCACCTCAACCCGCTCCACTGCGCGTACCAGCGCAATCCGGTTCGCCGGATCCGCCAAGGGATCGTGGTCAGATCCACGTCGGCTACGACACCAGTCGACGAGCTCGTCGAGATAGCGCTGGGCCTGCGCGGCGCGGGTGACATTCGAGCGCTCGGCGTCGAGCAGCGCCTTGGCCACCTTCCACCCCTCGCCCTCGGCGCCGACGAGGTTGTGCACAGGCACCCGCACGTCGTCGAAGAACTCCTCGGCAAAGGTCGGGTACCCCGTCATCGACCTGATCGGGCGACGTGTGATCCCGGGGGAGGACAGGTCCACGAGGAGAAACGAGATACCGGCCTGCCGCTTCTCTGCCACGGGGGATGTTCTGGCCAGCACAAAGATCCAGTCCGCAAGAACACCATTGCTGGTCCACGTCTTCTGCCCGTTGAGCACATAGTGGTCGCCGTCCCGCTGCGCGGTCATCCGAAGGGCGGCCAGATCCGAACCGGCCTCAGGTTCTGAGTAGCCCTGCGCCCACATCCGCTCGGAGCGTGCGATGGCGGGCAGATGCCGCTCCTGCTGTTCTGGAGTACCGAACCGGAACAGGACCGGAGCCAACATGTTCACGCCGTTGGTGTTGACCAGCGGAGCTCCCGCGTAAGCCAATTCCTCCCTGATCACCACCTGCTCGACGACCCCGAGACCACCACCCTCGTACTTCGCGGGCCAGTGCGGAACGAACCACCCCTGCGCATGGAGATCGCGACAGAAGGCCACGGCGCGTTCGTGGCTGTCGCGCGGCAAGTAGTCCGGATTGGCCGCGGTGCGGCGGAACTCATCGGGCAGGTTCTCGGCCAGCCAGTCGCGGACCGACTCGCGCAGCCGCTCGACGTGCTCCCCGCCGCCGAACCGCACTATGGGCGAGAGCGGCACGTCAGACCCGGTCGGCCGGCTTGGCCGCCTTCTTCATCAGTTCGGCGACGTACTGCTGGAATTCCTTCGACCCGGTGACCACCGCCTGAAGGTCGTTGCTGGCCTGTTGATGGGTCCGGAAACCCATCGTCTCCCATGCCCGCAGGATTCCGGCCTTGGTCGCCTGCAGCGTGATCAGGGGCGCCTTGGCAATACGTGCGGCCAACTCCTCAACCGTGCTCTCCAGCTCGTCGGCAGGCACGACACGGTTGACCAGACCGAATTCGAGGGCTTGGGCAGCGGAAATCCGCTGTGCCGTGTAGAGGTACTCGGCGGCACGTTTGTAGTTCATGAAAACCCACGGCTCGAACATCGTCTCTGAACCGGGCAGGCCGAACCCGGGGACCAACGGCATCTGGAACCAGGCATCCTCGGAGCAGACCGTGATCTCGGGGATCAGCGCCCAGGTGGTCCCGCCGCCGATGGCGTAACCGTGGACCTGGGAGATGACGGGCTTGGGGAACTCCCAGAGCTTGAGGACCGGCCAGAGGAACAGTTGGGCAGCCGAGCGCCACACTTTGCCGGATGCCTCGAGCTCGGCCTTGAACTCCGGGTAGCTGCCCTCGGGGATGTGGCCCGAGCAGAATCCCTTGCCGTTGGCCTTGATGATCACGACCTTGATGCCGTAGTCGTACTGAGCGTCGTCGAGTGCTTCGTTGACGCTGTGGACCATCTCGGAGGTCTGGGCGTTGGCACGTTCCGGATTGTTCAGAATAATCCGGGCGACCGGACCGTCCTTTTCGTAGATGACGTGGTCCAGCTCTCGCGTTTCCAACCTGCCCGCCCTCCTCGGCGTGTACTGTACAGAGTTACGCTGACTGTATCATTGTCTAGCGGTTGTATTCGGGAAAGGATCTGCCGATGGTCACAGCGGAGCTGCGCTGGGATCCGTTCGACCGTGCCCTGCAAAAGAATCCCTACCACGTGTGGCGACGGCTGCGTGACGAAAAGCCGGTCTACTACAACGAGCAGTATGACTTCTACGCGCTGAGCAGGTTCGATGATGTGCTGTCGGCGTCGCTCGATACCGAGACCTTCTCGTCGGAGCACGGGATCACGCTGGACGCAATCACCCCGCAACCGTGGCCGTCGCCCAAGGCGATGATCATGATGGACCCGCCCGACCACACCGCGATGCGCAAGATGGTCAACCGGACCTTCTTTCCCAGCAGGATCACCCAACTCGAGGACCGGATCCGCACCCTGTGTCGTGGATATCTTGACGCCTACGTCGGCAGCGGAGGGTTCGACTACGTCCGCGATTTCTCGATGAGACTGCCGGTCATGGTCATCAGCTCGCTGTTGGGCTTTCCCGAAGAGGACCACGACAATCTGCGCGAGTGGTCGGATCTGCAGCTATACCGGGAAGACGGCAATCCCGAACCCAGCGAGTTGTGCATCGAGGCCAACCGGAAGCTCATCGGCTACTACCAGGAGCAGGTGCAGAAGCGCCGCGCGAACCGCACCGGTGACATCGTCAGCGAGTTGATGGACTCCGACCTGGTGCAACCCGGTCGGGAAAGCCGCCGACTCGACGACGGTGAGCTGTTCGTCTTCATCGCGCTGATCAACGTCGCGGGCAACGAGACCGTCGCGCGGTTGCTCGGCTGGGCCGCGCTGACTCTCGCGCGCTTTCCAGAACAGCGCGCCAAGCTCGTCGACAACCCCGGTTTGATCGGCGGGGCAATCGAGGAACTGCTGCGTTTCGAGGCGCCGTCGCCTGTCCAGGGCCGCTTCACGCTGCAGGACGCGAAATATCACGACACCGTGATTCCCGCCGGCTCCAAAGTCACCCTGCTCACCGGTTCAGCAGGCCGTGACGAACGCCAGTATCCGGACCCGGACAACTTCGACGTCACCCGGACCGGCATCCGGCATGTCAGCTTCGGCCACGGCTCACACTTCTGTCTCGGGGCCTCGCTGGCGCGGCTCGAGGCAAGGGTCGCCATTGAGGAGACCCTGGCGCGTTTTCCGACCTGGGATGTGGACGAGGACGCGGTCGAGTACGTCCACACCAACTCGGTGCGTGGCCCGGCGAGCGTGCCGATCCGGCTGTGACCAGCATGGGATTGAGCGCCCACTCCGACAGCGGAGTGCGGTGGTTGATACTCGACCGCCCCGATGCCGGAAACTCGGTGACGCGGGCGATGCAGCGCGACATCATCGACAACCTGGTACGTGCATCGACCGATCCGGAGACCCGTGCAGTCGTGCTGACGGGCACGGGTTCTCGGCATTTCTGCACCGGCCCGAACCTACGTGACCCCGGCATGCAACCGAGTCCGGACCGGGTGGCCGGCGATGCCGCACGCATCCTGCGGACCGGATCGCAGGCGGTGGTGTCGGCGATCCTCGACTGTGAAAAGCCGGTGATCTGCGGCCTCAACGGCGTGGCAGCCGGAGTCGGGGCGAGCATGGTCCTCGCGTGCGACCTGATCGTCGCCGCCGAAAGCGCTCGCCTGATCGAACTCTTCGTCCGGAGAGGCCTGGCGCCCGATGGCGGGGCCGCCTATCTGCTGGCTCGCAAGGTGCCGTTCAACGTGGCCAAAGAGCTTTTGTTGTTCGGAGAGGAGATCACCGCCCCGGAGGCACACCGCATCGGTCTGGTCAACAAAGTTGTGCCGGACGACCAGCTCAATGCGGAGGTCACGGCGTGGGCGCAACGTCTGGCGCGAGGTGCGACTCGCGGCATCGCCGCAGCCAAGGCCATGCTCAACCAGGCCCTGGACGTGGATCGCGCCGCCGCGTTCCACACCGAGGCGCTCCTCGTCGAACAGGTGGCAGGCACCCAGGACGTCGCGGAGGGGATGGCGGCTTTCATGGAGAAGCGCGAACCGGACTTCCGTGGTCGCTAGGCGGCGCCGCGCCCACCCCGGCACACCAGCCTCACCGCTTAGTCGAGCAGTTCGCTCAGGGGCGTCACATGCCCGATCCGACCGCCGGTGAGGAGCGGTTCCATCAGCAGGAGTTGGCGCATCACCCGGCGGTGCAGCAGTGCAATCAATGCGGAATCGTGCTCAGGCCCCGCCGTGTGGACGAAATCCTCCAGGGTCTGGTCGCCCGCTTCGCGGTCGGCAGGTCGACTCCCGAGCAGCTCCTGGATGTCATCGAGGTCGGCTTGGTCGATGGCCTGGGAATACTCGCTCACTCGGTGACAGAATCGCGCAACCTTCGCCACGGCGGATCGCTGGTACTCGGCGATACCGTCCGGCACTGCAAGTGACTCCACCATGGATGCCAAGCCGGCGACCGCGCCCGGGTAGGGCGTCGGCGCGGGCTCGGGTAATGACACCGCCGGCAACGGGACGTCGGCCTGCCGGGCGATCGATTCGATCGCGTGCAGCGACAACAGATGGAACCACTCGATGTACTGGACGATGTCGGTCAATGGCAGGTTCAGGTGCAGAACGATCGCGACACCCAGCGGTGTGCAGAGCGCGAACTTGGCGGTGTGGAACTCGATCGCGGCTCGATCCAGCGCCGTTCCGGAGACCGCCTGGTACCGCCGCAGCACCCGACCGAGGTCGCCCATGGGCTCCGTTACGTTGCGTAATCGCAGGCCCGCGAGATCGTGGCAGACATCGCCGATGTGGGCGAGTTCGACGTCGATCAGACCCGTGATCTGACCATCGGCCGCCATGTACTGCCCGGTGTCACCGAGCACAAACGATGCAGTCGACCGGTGCACCGGAGCGTTGCGCCGCAGCCATCCGATCGCAAACTCCAGTAACGGTTCCGGGCGCTGCTTGTGGTCCCGATAGCGGTTCACGAATGTCTCGAAGTGGTCGAGGGCCAGGGCACGTGGACCGTCGGGGATGCGCAGGTTCGCAGCGGCGAAGGCCGCCGGGTCGATGGCGTGGGCACGCACGAGTGCGTCGACGTAGGCGTCCATCACCGCATCCAGTTCACGAGCATCGTTGGTGGGGAGCGGATTCGGCTCTCCCGGCAACAGGTCCATCACGACCGCCGATGTCTCGGGAATCTCCCCGTGTATGTGGGGGACGGGGATCTGATGCGCCTCCATCACCCTCAGGATCGCCGCCTCCGCCGCGACGGTGGCGAAGCCGAACCCCTCGCGATCTCCTCGAACGTAGAGGCCGACCTCCCGCCCCTCGCGCTCAGCGCTGACGAACCACGCGGGCCGCCATCGGTGGTGGCGTTCGATGGCGCGAACCGGTCCGATGTTCCCGGCGACCCACTCCTCGACGACGGAGTCAATGCTCTTTTCAAGCATTGGACAATAGTACAGATCATGTACTCTCGTTATACCCAGTCAGGACATCAACGTGATGGGGGGATGAGTGTCCAGCACCGTTGATGGCGGTGCGCTCGACGCACTGCTGGCGCGAGACGAGATCCGCACGCTGCCACTGCGCTATGCCGCGGCGATCGAGTCGCGTGACGTCGCCGCAATGATGGACCTGTTCTCGCCCAATGCTCGATTCGGGGACTACGGTGACGGGCCGACCGGCCTGCGCGCGCTGATGACCGACAGCGTCGAGGGCAGTCTCTTCGCGGTGATCCTGGTGGCCAATCATCTGATCGATCTGCACGACGACTCGCACGCGTCCGGACAGGTCTGGGCGCACTGCTATGCGCAGACGCGCACCGAGGGTTTTCTCGATCAACTGATCAAATACGAGGACCGCTACGAGCGGGTCGACGGACGATGGCTGTTCGCCCACCGCACGCACCGACTCTGGTACGGCGCGTCCCATGATCGATCGCCACTGGATCAGCCCCCGGCGAACTGGCCGCGCAGCCAGATCGGCGTCGGCGATATTCCGCTCGCAGACCCCGATTTCGTCGCGTGGTGGAAGGCCCGACTATGAGTGGAATACGCTGTGTGACCGAGGGTCTCGAGTTCCCGGAAGGCCCCGTCGGATATCCGGACGGCACCGTCGTGCTGTCCGAGATGGCCGCAGGACGCATCACCAGAGTCAGCCCAGACGGGACCACCGAGTGCGTAGCCCACGTCGGTGGCGGGCCGAACGGCATCGGGTTGCTTCCCGACGGGCGACTGGTGGTCTGCCAGAACGGGGGGTCGACCTTCGGCACCGGGTTCTGGCCCTACGACTTCGCCGGCGCTGCGCAGGTGTTTCGTCCGGTGGGTGCAGCCGAGCAGCCGCTCACGCCTGCGCTCCAGCTCGTGGACCCAGACGGCTCGGTACATACGCTCACCACCGAATTTCGCGCACGCAGCGGCCGCAGGCTGCCGCTGATCCGACCCAGCGACGTGTGCGTCGACAGCGCGGGCGGCTTCTACGTGACCGATGGGGGGACCACCCACGACCGGCAGCGCACCATGACCGGGCTGCTGTACGGCACACCAGACGGCGAGCTCGAGGAGATCGTCTACCCGCTCGAGATGCCCAACGGCGTCGCGCTCTCGCCGGACGGCAGCCGCGTCTACGTCGCCGAGACCCGCACTCGCAGAGTCTGGGAATTTCAATTGTCGGCTCCGGGGCGCATCACGGGCGCACGCGGCCTTGCGACCGTGCCCAGCGGCGGTCCGCTGAACATCGGTGGTGCGGACGGCCTATGCGTGTCCGCCGACGGAACCATTCTGGTGGCGACGCTGGGCGCCGGCGGGGTCACCGCCTTCGCACCGTCGGGGAAGATGATCGGCGCGCTGCCTCTCGACGACCCGATGACGACCAACATGGCGCTGGGCGCCGACGACGTTCTCTACGTCACGCTCGCATCCTCGGGGCGCCTGGTTGCGGTCGACGACTGGCGCTCGGCACTGTCGCGATGACCCGGCAGCGACTCAGTTCTCGATCTCCTTGTTGGCCATCTGCTCGGCGAGGTTCTTGAGGAAGGCCCCGTACCCGACACCACCGTGGTCAGACATCACGGCGTCGTAGTCGTACTCCGGCGGGTTCCCGTCGTTGGGCCGCCATCCGCGGTCGGCGGTGGACGCTTGGAAGCCCTCCTCCGGGAACGCGTACCAGCGCCGGGTATTGAGTTCCACGATCTTGTGCGCCTCGTCATCGGGTACGTTCGCGAGCATCTCCGCGGCGCGTGCGCGACTCTTGGGCCAGAACGAATCGGAGTGCGGGTAGTCGCACTCCCAGGTGATGTTGTCGATCCCGATCTGATGACGCAACGCCACCCCGACCTCGTCTTCGATGAAGCAGCCGGAGATGTTGCGGCGAAACAGCTCTGACGGAGCGACCGTCGGATGGATGTTCTGGTAGTACTTGTGCTTACGCCACACGTAGTCCGCGCGCTCGACGAGGTAGGGAAGCCAGCCGATACCGCCTTCGGAGAAAGCGACTTTGAGGTTGGGGTGCTTGTGGAACACCGGGGAGAACACCAACTCGACAGCGGCGGCCATCGATGTGGTGCCCATGAGCGTCACCATCACCGCGAACGGCGCCTCGGGCGCGGTGGTGGGGGGCATGCCCCCGGAGCCGAAATGCATGACGGCCGTCATGTTGGTCTCCTCGAGGGCAGACCAGACGGGATCCCAGTGCGGGGTGTGGAAACTGGGCAGGCCGAGATTCATCGGAATGTCGGGTAGTCCTACGGCGCGGCAGCCCTTCGCCGCCATGCGTTCAATCTCCTTGACCATCAACCCGGTGTCCCACAGCGGGGTGATCATCATCGGAATGAAGCGAGCCGGATCGGTGGCGCACCATTCATCGATGGAGAAGTCGTTCCAGGCCTGCACGGACAGCAGTGCCAGGTCCTTGTCCGTGCCTTCAAGGAAGACCGTGCCGCAGAACCGAGGGAACGACGGGAAGCACAGCATCGCGTGAACCCCGTCGATGTCCATGTCGAGGAGGCGGGCCTTCGGGTCGTAGCAGCCGGGGATCATGTCGTCGTAGCGCACCGGGTCGACACCGAACTCCTCGGGTCGTTTGCCGGCGACCGCGTTGAGCCCGATGTTCGGGTAGGCGCGACCCTCGTAGACCCACTGGTGCATGGGCGGCTTGCCCTCGCGCGGGAACTCGACGATCCTCGGACCGTCGTGCAGGTACTTCTTCGGAAGCCGGTCGGACCAGACATGCGGCGGTTCGATGAGATGATCGTCGACCGAGAGCAGCTTCATCGACGGTTGCAGTGGCATCGGTCGCTCCTCGCCCTTCCAGCTGATAGGTTTGATTGAACAAATAGACAGTAGTTGATCATTTGACTATACCGCGCGGCGGCACGGTGACTCAACCGCGAGGAGGAACCCACGATGGATCCCGGTGATCGCATCCCGCAGGACGATTGGGCCGATCAGGACCTGCTGACCCGCGCCGAGGCCGCGGAGCGACTGGCCGCTGAGATCGCGGAGGTGTCGGCCGTCGTGGAGACGACAACGGCTGACGAAATCACCCTGCGTAGGCTCGCCGCACTCAAAGAGCTACACGCGCAGCTGACCAACCAGCACGAGCGCGACTGAATCACCTCGCGCGTGGCAGACCGAGCACCCGCTGCGCGACGATGTTGCGCTGGATCTGGGCGGTTCCCCCGTAGATGCCGGCCGCTCGCGACCACACGTAGATGTCCCACTCCAACCCCTCGGCCAGCAGCGGTTCACTGCCGCGGACATCCATCATCGCGTGGCCGCACACCTGGTCGGCGCGGGCCATCAGCAACTTGTCCACAGAGCCTTCCGGACCAGGCAGGGCGCCATGCTGCCGCTCGCTGAGAGAGCGCTGCACTTTGACCTGGAGAGCCCGCAGTTCGGCATACGCGCGGCCAAGGCGAACCCGGGTCGTCGGGGAGTCCTCCAGCCGTCCGGAGCGCACGGCGCTCTCGAGATCGCGCAGCTGCCGAGACAGCCTGCTGATCCAGTTGATGTCGCTGGGGCCGCGCTCGTAGGCCAGCAGCTGGTTGGCAATGGACCACCCCTGCCCGCGTTCGCCGAGCAGATTCTCCTGCGGCACCTCGACGTCATCGAACGTGACCTCGGCGAATTCACGGTTGCGGGCGGCGTTGACGATCGGCGCGACCTCGATACCCGGAGTCGACATCGGCACGAGAAGAACCGAGATGCCCTGGTGTTTGGGAGCGTCGGGTTCGGTGCGGCACAGCAGGAAACACCAGTCCGCGACGGCACCGAAACTAGTCCAGATCTTCCGTCCGTTGACTCGGAACACCCTGCCACCGGGTGTCTCGACAAGATCGGCTCGAGTCCTCAAACTCGCCAGATCCGAGCCCGCCTCGGGTTCACTGAACCCCTGGCACCAACGCACCGATCCCGACAGCAGGCCGGGCAGCATCGCGGTGCGTTGCTCGTCGGTTCCGAACAGGCGTAACGCGTTGCACAGATGCCCGACACCTTCGATCGGCGGAGCACCCGCGCGTCCGAGCTCGTCGTTGAGGATGGCTTCGTAGATCGGCGGCAGACCGTGACCGCCATACTCGACCGGAAACGACAGCCCGATGTATCCGGCTCCGTACAGTGTCTGATGCCAGGCATTCTGGGCGTCAGCCCGCGCGGCCGGATCTTCGGGGATCTCCGCTTCGGCACTGTGATCGGCCAGCCACCGACGAAGCCGAGCCCGAAACTCTGCTTCCTCACGGGTGTCGTCGAAGTCCATCGGCTACATCAACTCCTCGTTCGCGAGTCGCATTCGGGCGATGGCCTCGTACTGAACCGTCTCGTCACCGAACAAGCGCCGGTTCAACAATGTCCGACGCAGCCTCAGATGAGCGACGTGTTCCCAGGTGATCGCAATTCCGCCGAACACCTGGACGGCAGCCTCCACGACGTCTCGACCGGCCGCCGCGGTGTAGGCCTTCGCCGTCATCGCGGCCAACGACGCCTCATCGGCGGCCAGATGGTCGATGGCCCAGGCGGCGTGCCACACACAGCTTCTGGCACCCTCGACACTGACCAGCGCGTCGGCAAGAACGTGCTGCACCGCCTGGAACGAGCCGATGGGCACGCCGAACTGAACTCGGTCGTGGGCGTAGCGGACCGCCTCGTCGAGGGCCCCCTGCATGACCCCGAGTTGATCAGCGGCGATGGCGGTCAGAGCGAGCGCTTCGGCGCGCCGCCATCGGTCCTCGCATATGGGTGCGCCGACGACGGTGAATGCCGCGGCGTCGGCCGATACGCGGCGTAACGAACGCGTGAGATCTAGACCCTGCTCCGTCTCAGCTCCGGTTATCGGGGCGATCGCGAGTTCGCGCTTACCGTCGACTTCCCTCGATGACAGGACATGGGTCGCGCCTGCGGTGTCGAAAGCCACCGTGCCGTCGGTGCCGGCGCCGAACCTGCGGAGATCGACGGTCAGGGTGGGGGCGATGCGGAGCTGCCCTTCGGCGACGAGGTTGACCTCTCGCTCGGCGCGTGCGGCCTCCAGCAGTTCGGCCGCGAGAACCGCTTGGCCGACGACGGGTGCGGCGCACAGTGTGCGGGCCAGCTGTTCGATCACCAGCGCGGTCTCGACTCCGCTTTCGGGCAACCCGCACAGGCTGGGGGAGCGCAGCGTAGTAACACCGAGGTCGACCAGCTGTTTCCATTGGCGGTTCAGCAGGTCTCCGGTCGGAATGTCGCCAGGATCCGTGGTCGCCAGCTGGTCCGCCAACGCAGAGACGGTGTCCTGCAGGAGCTGTTGCTCGCCCGTCAGGCTGACATCCATCGGTCGGTCAGCCGTCGCGCAGGATCAGGGCCACATCGGGTACCAGCCCCAGATATCCCGCGTTGGATTCGCAGAGCTCGCGGTCCACTTCGACGCGCATCCGACTCCCTCTCTCGCCGTTCGGATACCATCATGGATGATAGAACGAATATTGTTCAACTGTTCACCGTAGGAGGCTCGTCTTGTCGCGGCTGGAGAACCGGATCGCCCTCGTCACGGGAGGCGCCCAGGGGCTGGGGCGGGCTGTCGCACGCCGACTGGCGGCCGAAGGCGCCAGGGTGACGATCGTCGATCTCAACGACGACAAAGGGCGCGAATGTGTCGATCTCATCGAGGCCGACGGCGGCACCGCGGCGTTCGCTCGGGCGAATGTGGCAAAGCGCGAAGACATCTCGTCTGCCGTCGAAGCGGCAACGGTCGACGGGCGGATCGACATCCTGGTCAATGCCGCCCAGTACTTCGCAATGCCCAAGGCTTTGGAGCTGGTCTCGGACAAAGACTGGGAGCTGTCCGAAGCCACAGGCCCGAAGGCCTCCTTCCGGTTCATGCAGACGGCATACCCCGCGCTGAAGGCCTCCGGGAGTGCCTCGGTCATCAACTTCGTGTCCGGGTCGGCACTCGGCGGAATGGCCTTCACCGCTCCGTACTCCGCTGCCAAGGGAGCGATACAGGCGTTGACGAAAGTCGCCGCGAATGAGTGGGCGCGCCACGGCATCCGGGTGAACGCGATCTGTCCGTTCGCGCTCACCGACGTTCAGCGCGACATGATCGGCACCGAGTGGGACAACTACACGCGAACTGCGGCGGCGTCACCGATGAAGCGCGGCGCCGATCCGGATTCCGAGATCGCCCCAGCCGTGGCATTCCTGGCCAGCACCGACGCGGCCTTCGTCACCGGCACGGTGCTTCATGTGGACGGCGGAATGACCGAGCTCTCGACAGTCGACTATTCGGAATCGCCCGGAGTGTTCCGCGCTACCTGAGCGTCATCTCCACGCTGGTGTAACCCCGAACCGTGGCGGTCAGCACCCGCTCGTGCGCTCCGATCGAGTAGTCGGGGAATCTCTTCGCGATGTACTCGAAGACGAGTTGTGCCTCCCTGCGGGCCAGCCACTGTCCGAGGCAGATATGGATGCCCCAGCCGAAGTAGACGTCCGTACCGCGAGGCCGGTCGATGATGAACCGATCGGGCTCGGGATAGCGACGCTCATCGCGATTCGCGCTGCCGAGCAGCAGGAGCACCCAATCACCGGCAGCCATCGACACACCGTGGCTGTGGACCGGGCGGGTCAGGGTGCGTGCCACCCAGTGGCTCGGGGTGTCGTACCGCAACGCCTCATTGACTGCCGCTGGAATCAGACTGTGGTCGTTGACGATACGTTGCCATTGATCCGGGTGGTCGTGCAGTGCCACCAGACCGTTGGAGATCAGTTTCTGCGTGGTCTCCGAACCGGCGGCCGACAGCAGGTTGGCGAACATCAGCACCTCGTGTGGTGTCAGTGAGCGCTCGCCGCCGGCCTCCGGGTCGTCGAACGAGGCGTTCAGCACGATGCTGATGAGGTCGTCTCCGGGATGCCGCCGGCGGTGTTCGATGAGATCACCGATGTACGCGCTGATTTTGCGGTTGGCTTCTATGGCGCTTGCCGGCATGGCGACTTCACCCTCGTGCCGGGTGAGAAACGCCTCCCACCAGACCCGCAGCTGTTCACGGTCGGCCTGCGGAACGCCGAGAAGATCTCCGATGACGTCGGTGGGGATGGCGAAGGCGAACGCCTCCATCGCATCCACCGTGGTGCCGGGACGCAGGCGGTCGAGATGGTGTTCCACCACGGCTCGCAGTGCGCCTTCCATGGCCGCGACGGCCTTCGGCGTGAAGAATCCCTTGAGGACGCCCCGGATTCGGTCGTGGCGGGGCGGGTCCATCGAGATGATCGAATACTTGCGTCCGTCGTTGTCCGGGTTCTCCGGTGCGGGGCCCAGTTTGGAGGAGAACGTGGACCAGTCCCGCAGAGCGCTGGAGACATCGTCGAAGCGGGACAGCACCCACCAGCGGTCCTCCGGATCGCGGTAGACCGGGGCCTCGTCGCGCAGACGCCGGTACACCGGGTACGGATCGTCGAAGACTGCCTTGGAGAACGGCGAGTAGATCAACTTGTCTGTCGTTGGCGTCATGATCCTGTCACGCTGTCGGCCGAGTTGTTCGTTCGATGAGCTCGATGAGATTGCCGTCCGGGTCGGTCGCCATGAGGCCGCGGTTGCCACTGCCGAAGTGCACAGTACGGCCCGGGAGTGCGCGCCCTCCGTGGGCGACCACGGACTCGACCAGTGCGTCGGCGTTGTCGACCCGAAACGACAGGTGGGTGAAACCCAGGCTGTTCATCGGGCGCGGACCGGGCTGCCCGGTGGATCCGGGGCGGCGGTAGCCGAGGAGTTCGAGTCGAAATCCGTCACGTTGCAGGTAGACGAGGTCGAGTACCAGGTTCGCGACGTCGAGCAACTGTGCGGTCGCCTGGTCGTCGACTGACATCCGTCCCACGACGTCGAATCCCAGGGCAGAGCGATAGAAGTGCTCCGACCGCTCGATGTCGTGGACACACAGCCCGATGTGCGTGAGGCGGTGACCGTCCATCATCGCTGCCGTTTCAGAAGCTCGTCGAGCTGGTCGTTGTGCTCGCCCAGTAACGGGGGAGGTGTTGGCGGAACCGCCGGTGTCGCGCTGAACAGGTACGGCACGCCGGGGTAGGTGATGGTTCGCTGCAGCTCCCGGTGTCCAACCGGCACGTGGAAGCCCCGCGCGACAGTGTGCTCGTCGTCGAACGCCTCATTCGGGGCAAGCACCGCCCCACAGGGAAAGCCGCGGCGCTGACTGGTCAGGAAGAACTCTTTGGCCGGTAATCGCGATGCGATGAGGCGGATGGCGTCACGTGCGGCGCTCAGTATCGCGGTGGTCTCGTCGTCGACGCCGATCAGGGCCAGGTCTACGGGCTCGGCGCGACTGGCAGCCAGCTCCAGGAACACCGACTCGGGCAGTTCGTCGGTGAGACCGAGCTCGTCGAGCCAGGCCTGCATCCGGGCGAAGTCCGCGGGCTGGCGGGGGAGTACTCCGGTGGTGGCGTAACGACCGTCGGCACAGCGCACTTGAACGGGCGAACTCGGCGTCGGGTATGCATGCCTGCCGGTCTGCCGTTGACAGGTGTCCTGGTTGACCAGCCAGTGGTAGGTGGTCTGCTCGCTGGTGACATTGCACGCCGCGTTGACGCTGACATCGACCAGCTGCCCCTGCCCGGTCTGATCGCGATGTGCCAGCGCCACGAGTGCCGCTATGGCGCAGTACATCCCGGCGATGTTGACCGACTGGTCGCCGGCGCCGCGAATGGGCGGCAGCGAATGGTCGTCGTAGCCGCAGTTCCAGACCGGTCCGCCACCGGCCAGCATGGTGAGGTCGGTTGCCGGTTGATTGCTGCGGATGCCGCCCAGCCCGAACGCAGAGACCGATATCCAGATCAACCCGGCGTCTCGGGACGCGAAACTTTCGTAGTCGATGCCATCGCAGCGGTCGCTGCCGGCCACAACGATGTCCGCCGTTGCGATGAGCTCCGCAAGGACATCCCGGTCGGCTTCGGCGCGCTGATCGATCGTCACCGACTTCTTCCCGACGTTGCCGGCCCACCAGCGCAGGCTCCGATCTGCGCCCGGTTGGTCGTCGACGAACGGTGGGCGCTTGCGATGGGCTGAACCCGAGGGTGGCTCGACAACTATCACCTCAGCGCCCAACTCCGCCAGTACCCTGCCTCCGACGGGCGTGAACTGGTCAGTGAGCTCAAGGACGCGGATGTCACGTAGCGCGCTCAGATCACACCTCGCTGCGCCCAGTCTTCGAGTTCCTCCACGGTGTGGCCGAGCAGGCCCAGGAGAACCTCACGGTTGTGCTCGCCCAATCGGGGCGCGGCCGAAGTGATCTGCCAGGGTGTCGCCGTGCAGCGCATCGGCACTCCTTCGACACGCACTTCGCCGATGTCGGGATGAGTCACGGTGGGAAACAGGCCCGCCGCGGCGAGGTCGGGGTCGGCGTCGATCCGCTCGGACGGGCTCTTGACGACGCTCGCCGGGATACCCACGCCGACGAGGTCGCCGGCGAGCTCAGCAGCGTCGCGTGTCGAGGTCACGCTGCTGATCACGGCATCCAGTTCGTCGGCTGCGCACAGCCGCTGATCGAGTGTGGCGAAGCGGCCCGAGGTCAGCGCAGATTCATTGAGTACCTTTGCGAAGACGCCGAATTCGCGATCGTCGCGGCAGGCCAGAGCGATCCAGCGGTCTTCACCTGAGCACGGGTAGATCCCGTGGGGAGCCATCTCGCCGAAGTCGGCCCGGTTTCCGTCGGGTGTCACGGCCCGGCTGTTGACCGTCCAGTCGAGTACTTCGGTCGGCAGCATCGCGATACCGGCCGGCACCGTCGCAAGGTCGACATGCTGACCTTCTCCGGTGTGTTCGCGGTGATGCAGGGCCGCCAGGATCGCGGTCGTCATATACAGGGCCGAGATGTGGTCCATGTACGAGAAGCCCCAACCGGCGGGTTCGGAGTCACGTAGGCCCGCGGTGAATGTCAGTCCGCTCACGGCCTGGACGATCGGTCCCCATGTCTTGAAGTCGCGGTAGGGCCCCGTGTGGCCGAATCCGCAGTTGGACACATAGATGATGTCCGGCCTGATCTTCTGCAACTCCGCATAGCCGAAGCCCCGCTTCTCCAACACGCCGGCTGCGAAGTTCTCGCAGACGATGTCGCTGACCGCGATCAGCTCACGCAACAGCTCCCTGCCCTCGGGGGTGCGCATGTTGATCGTGACGCCGTATTTTCCGACGTTGTGATTGTTGAATCCGGCACCGAAGTTGACTCCGCGACGTTCGTCGACATACGGGCCGACTCCCCGCAGCGCATCCCAGAGCCCCTGGGTCGCCGGGTCTTCGACCCTGATGACCTCCGCACCGAAGGCAGCCAGGATCTTGGTGGCACCCGCCCCCGCCAGCTGGCCACTCAGATCGCACACCCGTACGTGGGACAACGCGCCCGTCACGCACAAGACAATAGCAGCTATACATAAAGTGTTCTATTGTTCAGTCAATACAGGGCTGCGCCCGTTTCGGGCCACGTGGAGGCGATACAGATGACAGCAGGTGCTCCTTCCCCGATGAAGGGCGTACGGGTACTGGAGGTTGCGCAGTGGACGTTCGTCCCGGCGGCCGGAGCGGTGCTGGCCGACTGGGGTGCCGAGGTCATCAAGATCGAGCATCCGCACACGGGGGACTCCCAGCGCGGACTGCGCAACCTGGGGCCCATCACCATTGAGGGCAACCGAAACCCGGTGATGGAGCACGCCAACCGCGGCAAGAGGTCCGTGGCACTCGACATGTCCAACCCGCAGGGGTATGAGCTGTTGATGGACATCGCGCGCACCAGCGATGTGTTCCTGACGAATTTCCTTCCCGACGCTCGCCGCAAGCTCAAGATCGACGTCGACGACGTGCGTGCGGTCAACCCCGACATCATCTACGCCCGCGGAAGTGCCTACGGACCGTTGGGCGCTGAGGCCGGCGCCGGCGGCTACGACATGACCGGGTACTGGAGCCGGGCCGCAGGGGCAATGGGATCCACACCGTCTGATTTCGACGGTGTCGTCCCACAACCGGGTCCGGCCTACGGGGATTCGATCGGAGGGATGACGATCGCAGGCGGCATCGCGGCGGCGCTGTTCGAACGAGAGCGCACCGGGAATGCGCGGGTGGTCGACATCTCGCTGCTCGGGGTGGGCGTGTGGGCTTCGGGCGTGGCCATCAACGCCGCCCTCATCAGCGGACAACCATGGGTGCCCAACACCGGCGGCGCCAACGTCGCGCCGAACAATCCCCTGGTCGGGTTCTACCGGACCGCCGACGGCCGCTTCCTCAGCGTGTCCATGCTGCAGGGGTTCCGCTATTTCGGGGAGTTCTGCCGGCGCATCGGTCTCGGCGAACTGGCCGGCGACGAACGCTTCAACAGCCACCAGTCGTTGACCCAGAACGCCACAGCAGCCGCCGAGCTGCTCCGCAAAGCCATTGCGGCCCAACCACTGGAGCACTGGCGGACGGTACTCGAGGGTTTTGACGGCCAATGGGCGGTTGTGCAGAACACCGTCGAGGTGGCCGCGGATCCACAGGTGCGAGCCAATGGAGGCATCGTCGAGGTGGACGCCGAAGTGGGTTCGCACGGCGAAGGCCGACCGGTCGAGCTCGTGGCCAGCCCGGTGCTGTTCGACGAGACTCCGCTGCGGCTGCGTCCCATGCCGGAGTTCGCTGCGGACACCGAGGCGCTGATCCTCGAGCTCGGCGGGGACTGGGACCGCATCACCGCGCTCAAGGACAGCGGCGCCATTGCCTGAGCGTCAGCGCTGCAGGACGGTCACGACGCAGGAGCCGCCACCGCCGACGGCCTGAGCGAGGCCGGTCCGCGGTCGCGCGACCTGCCGCGACTCGGCCTCCCCGCGCAGCTGCGTGACGATCTCGGCGGTCTGGGCCAGACCGGTCGCGCCGATCGGATGCCCACGGGCGATGCAGCCGCCGTCGGTGTTGGTGGGCAGGGCGCCGTCGAACGCCAGACCTCCCGACTCCGCGAGCGTCACGGCACCCGCCGGGTCCGTCAGGCCCAGCGCGACCAGAGCGGTGATCTCCTCGCTGGCACACATGTCGTGCAGATTCACCACCCCGACGTCGCTGGGGGATATTCCCGCGTTGGCATACGCCCGCTTCGCCGTCGCCGTGATCTGTGAGGGAGGGCCGACGACCGGGCCCACCAGTGGCCACTGAGGGTCTGCCGGCCAGCTGGTCTGCTCGATGGCCAGCACCGAAACAGCGCGAGCCGTCGGCTCGGCCGAGACGACGACAGCGGCCCCGCCGTCCACCGAGGCGTGGCACATCATCTTGGTCAGGGGATCGGCCACCACACGGGCACCCAGTACCTCATCGACGGTCACCGGGTCGGGGTTGCGTCGCGCAGCGAGGGGATTGAGTCTGGCGTGGTTGTACGACTTCGCGGCAACGGCCGCGAAAATCTCGGGGCCGCAGCCTGTGTCGTGCTGGAAACGAGCTGCTTCGATCGCGTAGTGAACCTGTGGCGGGAATCTGTCCCAGAACGAGACTGCCGCCGGAACCACGCCGCCAGGCTCCAACGCGGTGGTCTTCTCGTAGCCGACAGCGAGCGCGGTCCGGCATCGGCCGGATCTGACCGCCCAGACCGCATGCCGCAGAGCGACCATCCCGCCGGCGGATGCACTCTCGACTGCCGTCACCGGAATCCCGGTGCGGCCCAATCGGTGTGCCACGGAGATTCCGGTCTGAGGACCGGCAAGTGCCGACGAGGCGAACACCTCGCCGACGGTGGAGTAGTCGATGCCTGCGTCGGCGAGCGCCTTCTCAGCTGCTGCGACGCCGAGATCGATCAATGGGGTCTGACTGTGTTTGCCGAATTCGGTGACACCGATGCCGGTGATGTGGACGCCGGTCACGACGGGTCCGCCCTGAACACCTCGACGTTGTCCGCGCCCAGCGTGGCACCGACGAGTCTGCCGGTAGTTCCGGGCACCGGTCGTGCGCCGTCTACGAGCACCTGTAACAGCCCCACTCCGGTGTCCACCCACGCGACGCTGTAGCCCTCTTGACCGAACTCCGGATACGGCGATTTCGAGGGAATGAACGTCGATGACCACACGGTCGCAGGCTGTTGGCTTTCGGCCGGGCTCATACCGCAGTCCTCTCGTACAGGGCACTGGCCGGCGTACTCCCCAGTGCAGGTGGTGGTTTCAACGGCAGTGGTCCCTGATCCGCGAATCGCCAGGGCAGTCCGACCAAGCGCGGGTTGCTCAGGTCGGGATCGGGGTGGTTGATTTCGGGGAAGAAGCCGCGTGCGGCCAGGTGCGGGTCGCCGAGGAGTTCGGCCGCGCTGCGCACGACGGCGGCGCTAATCCCGGCGGCGACGAGTTCTGCCGCGGCTGTGTCGGCGGGACGGGCCCCTATCTGAGCGGCGATCTCGGCATCGTCGACGGTGGCATTCTGGTCGCCGGTCAGCTCGACGGCGACCCATCGCTCGTCTGCGCTGCGGTGCACGGCGCGGCGGGTGGCCGGGGCCTGCGCCAGGTCGCTGGTGGATGCGGCCGTGAGGTACTCGGACACGGTGTAGGCGACGACCTCCGACATCGAGAGGTCGACGACCGCGCCCGTGTCGGCGCGCCCCCCGACAGCCCAGGCTGCGATGACGACCGCGGCGACCACCGATGACAGCGGGTCGGCCAGTACGGTGCCCAGTCGCGCGGGCTGTCCGTCGTGGTCTGTCGTCAGGCCGACGAGCCCGCCGTAGGCCTGGACGTTGTTCGCATAGACCCGGTAACCGGCCAACGGGCCGTCGGAGCCGAAGCCCGAAACCCGCATCACGAGTTGCCCGGCGGCCGCCAGTCGTTCCGGTGCGACGCCCAATCGTTCCAGCCGGGACGACCCCACATTCTCGATCAGGACGTCGGCCTGGGACAGCGCCGCCGACACCACCGAGCGTTCGGCGTCGACGAGCACACTGTGCTTGCTGTGGTTGGCCACGGCGAAGTACGCGCCGCGTTCCACACCGGCGATCCCGTCGGCGAATGGGCCGCTGCGGCGGTAGATGTCGAGCCGCTCGGGTTCCTCGAGCCGTACCACCATCGCTCCCATCGCCCCCAGCAGGGACCCGATGATCGGTCCGGCCAGAACGTGGGTGAGTTCGGCGATGCGCAGGCCGCGCAGTCCACCGGATCGGGGTGCACCACCGCTGCCGTGGGTGATCCGCCACGGAGGACCGAGGACAGTCACGTCGTGCCCGCCGATCTGCGCGCGGTTCAACGACTTCCGGTGTTCCAGCTGCGGGGAGGTGAGCAGTTCGCCCGGCAGGTTGACCGGGGTGGAGGGAACCCCGTTGGCCTGCAGCACGGCGGCGCAGTCGACCTTGCGCCGATCCAGAGTCCACTCGGTGACTTTGGCGTTGATGAGTGGGGCGTGTTCGATCCGGGCCGGACGATCATCGAGCCCGACTGCCCAGTCGGGCCTGCCGAGCGCGGTGAGAAGCCCCTGCCACTGGTGGTTCTCCACCGCGGTGATTCGCACCAGACCGTCGCGGCACGGGAACAGCCCAGAGGGGGCGAGGTAGCGTCCGCTGCCGGCCCTGCCGGGGCAGCGGTATATGACGTGTGCGCATTCCGGCAGGGCGGCGGTGTAGATGACGGCTTCCTGAATGGACACGTCGACATGTAGTGGTCCCGACGAGTCGGCTCGCCGGTCGAGCCCGTGCAGGGCTGCCAGCGCCGCCACGGCCCCCGCCGATTTCAGTGCCACGTAGCCCGGTGCGGGAACTGGTCGCCCGTCGTTGTCCTCGTTGGTCGCGAGCAGCCCGCCACTGGCCTGGGCGACCACCTCGCCGCCTGGATGTGCCGGACCGTCGCATCCGAACGGCCGCAGGGTCACCACCACCTGCCGGCCGGACACAGGTGGGACGGTGGCCCCATCGACGATCACGATGTCCGCCATATTCGCGTGCGGGACAGGATCGGCGGCGGGGTCGAGAACCCTCTTGCGATGGTCGAGCACGAAGTCCACGGCGGCGACCGGAGAGCCCGAACCTGACAGGTGCGGGCCGACTCGGTGTGCGTGCCCGCCCGGGATCCTGGTGACATCGGCACCCAGACTGGCCAGCAGCGCGCCGGCGGCCGAACCCGCGATGCCGTCACCGAGCTGCAGCACCGCCACGCCGGCCAGGAAATCCGGTGTCGTGGGACGTTCCTGGCTCACGGCGCGGTCTCCTCCCTACGATGACACTGACAGACGAAACAGCGTCCGGACTACTGAGTCTAGGTTCACAGATTCACACTATGTGTTCTATTGTTCATACTATGTCGACTATCGCCGGAGTTTCGGGGGCCCGCTTCGACGACCCCGTCTTCTACCAGGACGACCCCAACGAGACCTTCCGGCTTCTGCGGCAGACCGATCCGCTGCACTGGTACGACGAAGGCCAGTTCTGGGTGGTCACGAAGTACGACGACATCAAGGCCATCTCCGCCAGACCGGAGAAGTTCAAGTCGGAACGCATCGCCATCATGATGGATCTGATCGCACACCGACAGGGCGTCGATCCGCAGGGATACGGCACTCGCGGGATCATGTTCATGGATCCACCTGAACACCGCGCGCACCGTAAGGCGATAGGGGTCAGATTCACACCTGCGGCGGTGGCCAAGATGGAGGAGCGCGTGCAGCGGGTGGTCTCGGAGGCCTTCGACAACCTGCCCGACGGCGAATTCGATTGGATCGAGCGGATAGCCGAACCCATTCCGGTCTACATCTTCTCGTACCTTCTCGGCGTGCCGGAAGCCGACTGGTCCAAGGTCGCGTCGTGGGCTACCACCATCGCCAAGGCGGGCAGTGGTCTGGCCAGCGACGAAGATTTCCACCTCATCTTCGACCAGATTGCGCCGTACCTGCTGGGGCTGGCGTCGGAACGCGCCAAGGATCCACGCGACGACCTGCTGACTCTGCTGACCCAGGTGCAGATCGACGACAAACCCTTCGACGAGCTCCAGATCATGGTCTACGCGATGACGCTGCTCGCCGCGGGAAGTGAGACGACGCAGAGCCTGCTGGCCGGTCTCGTCCACTGTCTTGACGCGCACCCCGACCAGGCTGAGGCGCTGTTCGCCGATCCCACGTTGTCGGAGAACGCCGTCGAGGAGACCATGCGCTGGTGGACGCCGGTGATGAGCATGGCCCGACAGGCCGCCGGCGATGTCGAACTCCGAGGCAAGACGGTCCGGGCCGGCGACGGTCTGCTGATGGCGTACGCCTCGGCCAACCGCGACGCGGAGCACTGGGGCCCCACCGCCGAGGATTTCGACATCACCCGCACCGACGCGGTAGGGCATCTCGGTTTCGGTGTCGGTGAACATTTCTGCATGGGGGCCGCGCTGGCCCGACGCGAAGCACGCTTCGTGCTCGCCGAGGTGCTGAGACGGGCCCGAGGGGTCCGTGTCACCGGGCAGCGCATCAAGCGCGAGTCGTCATTGGTCAACACCTTCGACCGGCTCGACGTCACCCTCGATTACCGCTGAGGACAGACCTCACACGCGACCCGTCAGCCATCCGGTGACCACGCGGCGATGTTGCGCACGCGACCCCAGCGCGGCGACCAGGGTGGCCACCCGGCGCAGGTAGACGTGGGCGTCGTGTTCCCACGTGTAGGCGATTCCGCCGAAGACCTGTGTCGCCCCCTCCGGCACGGTGCGCAGCGTGTCGATGGCCCAGTACGCCGCCAGTGACACCAGCGCCTCAGCATCAGCCTGCTGGTGGTCGCATGCGTCTGCGGCGCGATTCACCAGCGCGCGGCCCACTTCGATGGCCGCGCGCTGGTCGACCAACCGGTGCTTGACGGCCTGGAAGGAACCGATGGGCCGATCGAAGGCCACGCGCAACTTCGCATATTCGGTCGCAGCGGCGTTCGCCGCCGACGCAACGCCGACGACTTCCGCCACCGTCGCTACGCGCAGGCGCAGCACCGCTTCATGGTGGCGTCGTACCGCTTCGGCGCCTGTGGCGAGTGGCCTGAGCGGGGCTTCCTCGAGGGTGATCACCGCGGCGGGATTGCGGTCCAGTGGTTTCACAGGAGTGCGTGTGACCCCGGACCCGGCCAGGTCGACGACACCCAGCACCGTGTCGGGGGCGGAGACTGCCGCCACGATCAGGCGGGTCGCCACAGCACCGTAGGGGACACACCCAAAGATTCCCGACACCGTCTCACCGCGCAGGGTTGCGGTGTCCGGCACGAGGAGCGTGACGCCGTCGGCGCAGCGGTCCTCGCACCAGGCGGCCGCCGCGGCAGCGGCAAGCGGTACGGGTGCAACAGCGGTGCCCGCCGACTCGGCCAGCACGGCGAGTTCACGCAGCGTTGCGCCGCCGCCACCGGCGCGCTCCGACACCAGCACGTCGGGCCAACCGAGATCGCGGACCGCGGCCCACAGCGCGCCGTCGAACGCCGCGTCGGGACCATCCAACAGAGCGCGGCTGCGGTCCACCGACCACACCCGACCCAGCACATCGAGAGAAAAGCGTTTGAGCTCGTCGAGTTCTGCTGCGATATCGGCGATTTCGGCGAGAGACATACTGGAATCACGGGTCACGTGGCAACCCCAACAGTCGTTCGGCGATGACATTGCGCTGGATCTCCGAGGTGCCTGCTCCGAAGGTGGCCGCCCGCATCAGCAGATAGCTGGCGGCAACATTCCCCTGTTTGGCGGCCCCGACGGACCCCCGCTCGAGAACACCCGGAACGCCTGCCAGCTCGACGCCGAAGTTCGCCATCGACTGGTCCACCTCCGATGTCAGCAGTTTCGCCACCGAAGCCTCCGGACCCGGTGCGACGCCACGCACCCCGGCGGCGGTCGCCTGTGCGGCGATCTGCCGCAGCGCCTCGACTTGAGCCGCATATCGGGTGATCCGGTCGGCTACGTAGCTGTCGTCGAGTCCGTCGTCGGTGAGAGCGTTGGGCTCCTGCGCCATCCGCACCAGGATGGCCAGCCGACGCTCGATCCGGTGCGTACGGCTCTGGCCGACGCGTTCGTAGCCCAGCGTCGACTTCGCCACCCGCCAACCACCGTGCAGTGGACCCAGCACGTTCGCCAGCGGAACCCGTACGGCGTCGAAGAACACCTCGCTGAACTCGGCGGCCCCGGTGATCTGACGGATCGGACGCACCTCGATCCCGGGCGCTGTCAGGTCGGCCAGGATGTAGCTGATGCCCTCGTGCTTCGGAGCGTCCGGGTCGGTGCGGACGAGCAGGTAGATGCGGTTGGCATACGACGCCTTCGATGTCCAGATCTTCTGTCCGGTGATGACGAGTTCGTCGCCCTCGATGACCGCTCGGGTCTTCAGTGCTGCGAGGTCGCTGCCGGCTTCGGGCTCGGAGAAGCCCTGACACCAGACATCCTCCGCCGACAGGATCCGGGGCAGGTGGTGGGCTCGCTGCTCCTCGGTACCCCATTGGATGATGGTCGGACCCAGCTGATTGATGGCGCTGCGGTTGATGGGCTCCGGTGCGTGCGCGGCCGCCATCTCGGTGTTGAAGATGAGTTGCTGGGTGGGCGTCGCCGCACGCCCCCCGTACTCGGTGGGCCACGAGATGGCGGCGAGTCCGGCGGCGTACAGCAAAGCCTGCCACTGCCGCAGCCGATCGAGGCGGGCGTTCTCGCCTACCGGCCGTTCCAGCACGTCGGGAGTCAGCGACGCGGCCAGAAACGCACGCACCTCGTCCCGGAACGCCCGGTCGGCGTCGGTAAGCGCAACGCCGTAATCACCATCGCTCACGAGCCACCACGGAGGATCGCGCCCATACGCTTCTTCATGTCGCCGTAGGTGATTGCGGTGGCGCCCGCTTTGGGGGCGCGGCCTGCGTCGACTCGCGGTGCGGACAGGTCGAGTCCGGCGATCCGCTCCCGAAGGGCGCCGACGGTACAGTTCTCCCGCCCGAGGCGTTCGACGGCGTCGTAGCCGAAGACACGGGAGGCGTTTCTCCAAGTGATGGCTTCGACCTCGTCGGGTGTACATCCCGCCAGCTGAGCCGCGAGCTGCTCCGGTGCATCCGGCCAACTGCTGTCGGAGTGGGGGTAATCCATCTCCCAGCAGATGGTCTCCACGCCGATACGGTCGCGCATCTCGATGCCGACGCGGTCGCGGATGAAGCACGAGACGAAGTTCCGGCGGAAGACGTCGGTCGGGCTCAGGCCGGACCCGAGGTCGTCGCCGGTCCATGCCCGCTGGCGGGAGTAGACGTCTTCGAAGCGCTCCAGCAGAAACGGAATCCACCCGATGCCCCCCTCGGAGAGGGCGAACGTGATGGTCGGGAACTTCGCGACGACGGGGGAGAACAACAGGTCTGCGGTGAACCGCATGGTGTCGAAAGCCAGCATCGAGTTGTACGCCAGGTAGGTCGTCTGATCGGACGGGACAGGGACCCCGCCGCCCGTGCCGATGTGGATGTTGACGACCGTGTCGTGTTCGCAGATGGCTTCCCACAGCACATCCCAGTGCGGGTCCTGCCAGGGCGGCTGTCCGTAGCTTCCGATGTGCTGCGGAACCGTCACCGCGTGACAGCCGTTGGCGGCCAGGCGTGCCACTTCGCCGGCCGCCAGCGCCGGATCCCACAGCGGGAGGATTCCCAGCGGGATGAAGCGATCCGGATGGCGACCGCACCAGTCTTCCAGGTGCCAGTCGTTGTAGGCGCGCACCATCACTTCGGACACATCGCGGTCGCCCCGGTAGGTGAACAGCGCTCCGGAGATCGTGGGAAACGACGGGAAACACAGCGACGCCAGCACACCGGCGGCGTTCATGTCGTCGACTCGGGCATCGACGTCGTAGCACCCGGTGCGCATGTCGTCGTAGCGTGACGGTTCGAAGCCCCACTCGTCGTTCGGGCGACCGGCGACGGCGTTGAGCCCGATGTTGGGCAGCTGCAGCCCGTCGTACACCCAGAAGCAGACGCCGTCGGCGCCCTGCACGATCCGTGGTGCCTGATCGGCGTAGCGCGACGGCACCCTGCCCTCGAACAGGTCGGGGGGTTCGACAGTGTGGTCGTCGACGCTGACGAGTACGAACTCGGAAGGATCGATCACCGCTGACATCCTTAGCCTGAGGAGGCGGCGGCCTGCAGCCACTCCGCCATCATTCCGTAGACCATTTCGATGCTCGCCCGAGCGCTGCCGTCATCGCCGGCCGGCTCGTAGTCCACCGCCCAGGCTATTCGGCATCCACCGGTCGCAGGGGCTGAGTCTTCGACGGAGACAACGGCTTCGAACTTGCTCACCGGCAGCGGATTGTTGGTGATGCGGTATGAGAGCTGCTTCTGCTCGGGTCGAGTCCAGATCAGTGTCTCGATCGTCGGATCGGCGCTCGGGTCTTTCGACCCGTAGATCTTCCGGCGCATGCCCGGGCCGGTGCCTTCGACCGTCACGTTGTCGATGACGGGAATCCATCGAACATCGGCGAAGTCGGCCAGCAGCGCCCAGATCGCGTCGGCACTCGCCGCGACATTTCTGCTGACTGTGATGGTCGGCATGTCGCGACATTACCATCCATGTAACACTTAGGCGCAATCTGTTCAGATGTCTTGTCCATGTGTGTTGGAATCGAGGAGCCGTGGGAACTGGGGAGCAGGCAGCGGACGAATTCGAGGTCGACGAGGACTGGGTGCGCTACGACGTCGTGGAACCGCACATCGCACAGATCACGATCAACAGACCCGACCGGCGCAACGCGATCCTGTCGCCGGACATGCACGGCCTGTTCAAACGCCATCTCGACCGCGCAGAGGCCGACGACGAGGTCAAGGTCGTCATCCTGGCCGCTGAGGGCAAGGACTTCAGCAGCGGTGACGATGTGCGGCGACTGCCTGTGGAACAGGCCGGCCTGAAGAAGGGTGGCCGGCTGCCGCAGACCGCACGGATGGGAAACGCGCGCCGACTGCATCGGCACCTGACGAACTGGCTGGAGTTCCCCAAGACGGTGATCGCCGCCTGCCAGGGTGCCACTCTGGGCGCCGGGATGAATCTTGCCCTGGCCGCCGACATCTTGGTTGTCGCCGACGACATGTACCTGGCGCGCCCGCAGGCCCGGATCGGTTTTGCCGGTTTCTCCACAGCGATGCCGCTCATCCTGCTGAAGCTGGGGCCTAACCGGGGTTACGAGGCCATGATCACCGGCCGCAAAGTCCGCGCTGCCGAGTTGCGCGACTGGGGCGTGGCGGCGTCCGTGGTGCCCCCCGACGGGCTTCGGGACGAGGCGCTGCGCTACGCGCGTGCCATCGCCCACCATTCCGCGGATGGGCTGATGGTCGGCAAGCATGGCCTGATCACGTTCTGGAACGCCGTCGGCATGGCGCAGTTCGGCGACTGGGTTCCCATGGCGCACAGCGTCTTCAGCAACCTGTCGTGGCGAGAAGACGAGTTCAACTTTATGAAGGAGCGCGGGATAAGAGGTGGCCGGGAGGCCCTGACCGAGCTGGAGCGCCGCTATTCGGAATGGGGCTTCGATTAGGTGTAGAACATCTGAACACATTATGTACTTATGTCTATTATGGTGAGTGTGGTGAGGAGCGGTCTATGGGTGTTCTAGAGGGACGCACGGCGCTGGTGACCGGCGCGGGACGCGGGATCGGTGCGGCCGTGGCGGAGGCATTGGCGGATGAGGGCGCGACCGTCCTGGTGTCGGATGCCGGAGTCGCGGTCGACGGCACCGGACGTGACGCGGGCCCGGCCGAGGCGGTGGTCGCCGCCATCAACGCCCGCGGTGGAAAGGCGTACGCCGACGTCACCGACATCACCGATTTCCAGGCGGCCGGGGACCTGATCGGTCGCGCTGCGGAGACTCTCGGCGGCCTGGATGTCGTGGTCAACGCGGCGGGAATCCTGCGCGACGGGATGGTCTTCAAGATGCCCGAGGAGGACTGGGACGCCGTGGTGGCCGTCCATCTCAAGGGGACATTCAACATCACCCGCCACGCCGCGGCCTGGTGGCGGGCAAACCGGGGCGGGCAGTACCGGCTGATCAACTTCACGTCGATGTCCGGGTTGCAGGGCGCACCGAGCCAACCGAACTACGCGGCCGCGAAGATGGGCGTCGTCGGACTCACGTTCTCGTGCGCGAACGCGCTGCGCAACTACGGCGTCACGTCGAATGCGATCGCACCGATCGCCGGCACCCGGATGACCCAGGGCATCAAGGGCGGCGGCAGCATGGACTACTCCGACTCGAACACGCGCTTGTCGCCCAAGAACTGTGCACCCCCGGTGGTGTACCTGGCCAGTACGCAGTCGGAGTGGCTGAATCGTCGGGTCATCTTCGCCGGAAACGGCCGGATCAGCCTGATGTCCAATCCGGTCGTCGAGCGCGAAATCGTCTCCGCCACCGGCACCTGGGACATTCCCACCGCGTTCGCCGAGATCGAGACGTCGTTCAAGGAGGCTGTCCTGTGGCCCAACATCTTCGACAAGCCACCTGCCAAGTGAGCCTGACGGAGGAGGAGCCCGATGACCGATCTGACGAACCAGCGCGTGCCGCCGAAGTATGCCTGCGGTGAGACGTTCGTCCCCAAGAGCCGGTACATCGACCCCGAATTCCTCCAACTTGAGCTCGACCGGCTGTTCACCCAGGTGTGGCAGACCGCCTGTCGCGAGGAGGAGATTCCGGAACCGGGCAGTTTCTACGAGTACCGCGTCGGCCGGCAGTCCATCGCCGTAGTACGTCAAAAGAACGGTGACATCAAGGCTTTCTACAACAGCTGCAGCCACCGGGGGATGAAGGTGGTCCAAGACTGCGGGACCGCCGGTGACGGTGAGTTGCGATGCCCGTTTCACGGGTGGCGCTACGCACTCGACGGGCGCTCGTCGTTCGTGCCGTGCCGTGAGGAGTTCGCTTCCCGGCCTCGTGAGCAGTGGGGGCTGACCCCGGTCAACGTGGACACCTGGGGTGGTTGGGTGTTCGTCAGCATGGCCGAGGATCCTCCGGACCTTCTCGCGTGGCTGGATCCGCTGCCCACCGCGCTGGCGCCGTTTCGCCTGGAGGACATGCGATTCCGCTGGCGCAAGCGGACTCCGCTGCCGGCCAACTACAAAACCGTGATCGATGCGTTCATCGAGGGCTACCACACACCCGGAACGCACCCGCAGACGTTGCGTACCGCGCGGACTCCGCGGCCCAGCACCGAGCCCGCGCAACCCCAGGAGTATGCGTACGCGCCCTACACTCCGACGATCACCTACCGTAACCACTCGAGGTTCATCTACACACAGCGCCCGGAGACGGCCGAGCGCGACAAGGGGCGACACGAGCAGGCATCACGCCCGGAGGTTTTCGCCAACGCGATGCAGTACAACTACCTGGGCGTCAACGCCCTGGTCACCGAGCGCGACTACCGGGCGGCCCAGAAGCTGGCGACCATGGAGCCCAGCGATGTCCCGCCGTTCGTGCTGTATCACCAGATGTGCGAGGAACTGGCGCTGGCCGAGGGTGTCGACTTTCCCCGGATGTCGATGGAGCAGTACTTCGCCGGCAATGGTGACTGGCACATCTTTCCGACGATGGTCATCCTGGTCGAGAAGTCCTGCCTGCTCGGGTATCGAATGCTGCCTGACGCGCAGGACCCGAACCAATGCATCTTCGAGATGTTCACACTCGAACACTTCGCTCCCGGAGATGTTCCCCAGACCAGTTGGCAGGAGTTCGACCGCTGGCAGGACCACGACGGCTGGGGTGAATTACCCACCCAGGATCTGGAGAACATCGCCGCCATCCACGCGGGCATGCACTCCAAGGGTTTCGACGGACTCTGGTTGAACACCGCGCAGGAGATGTCGATCCGCAACGAGCACACGATCGCCGACCGCTTCATCTTCGGCGACGGTGACGATGGCTGACACCTCGATTCAACGGCCGGTCCCGGAACTGACCGGTCTGAATCGGCCGTACTGGACCGCCGGCGCCGACGGTGTGTGGCACCTGCAGCAGTGTGTCGACTGCCGGCGTCTGATTCACCCGCCGGCCCTGCGCTGCCCCCATGACCACGGTGCGACGGAATACGTCGCGCTCAGCGGCCGGGGGCTTGTCGAATCGTGGACCGTCAACGAGCACCCGTTCCTGCCGGGGTTCACCCCGCCCTACATCGTGGCGTTTGTGAACCCGGTGGAGGATCAGCGCGTTCGGGTCCTGACCAACCTGGTCAACGTCGACGCCGGTGACGTGGTCGCGGGGCTGCCGGTGCGGGTGTCGTTCGAGCAACACCACGCCGATGACGACGACGTGTACATCCCCGTCTTCGAGCCGGACCTCTGATGGCCTCACCGTTGACTGACCACGTCGTCATCAGTGGCATCGGACAGTCCGCCATCGGCCGACGACTCGGCGGTGATCCGCTGGAGCTCACCGCGCAGGCGTGCCTGGCTGCCGTTGAAGACGCCGGCCTCACCCTGGCCGACATCGACGGATTGACCACGTATCCCGGTGCCTCGCAGGCAGGGCCGGGTTTCTCCGGCGCATCGCTGCGGGAAGTCCACGACGCCCTCGGGATCCGGCCGAACTGGGTGGCAGGGGGAGTGGAGTCCCCCGGCCAGCTCGGTGCGGTTGTCGATGCGATGCTCGCGGTGGCCGGCGGGCTGGCCAACCACGTGCTGTGCTGGCGCAGCATCTGGGAGGGCACCGCACAGGGGACGGGCCGGCGCCGCGGGTACGGATCCGCCGGCGCGCGGCCAAGCGGGATGCTGGGCTGGCAGCTGCCGTACGGAGCCACGGCCGCCAACCTCGCAGCCATGCAGATCCGCGCCCGCATGATCCGCCACGGACTCACCCGTGAACAGCTCGCATCGATCGCCATCGTCCAGCGGGCCAACGCTGCGATGAACCCCTCGGCGATCTACACCGAGCCCTTGGACACCGACGCCTACCTGAATGCACGCATGGTGTCAGAGCCACTGTGCATGTACGACTGCGACGTCCCGTGCGACGGAGCCACCGCGTTCGTCATCTCGCGCGCCGAACATGCCCGCGCCCTGGACCATCCGGCGGTGACCATCGAGGCGCTGGACTGTGCTCACCACGACCGGTTCAGTTGGGAAGGTGGCGAGGACATCACGCGGATCAGTTCGCGGTGGTCGACCATCTGGGATCGCACCGACTTCACCGCCGACGACGTGGGATACGCGTCGCTGTACGACGGGTTCAGCGTGTTCGTGCTGTGTTGGCTCGAGGACTTCGGCTTCTGCAAATTCGGCGAGGCGGGTGAGTTCGTGGCCGACCCCGCACGGATCTCACTCGCCGGGCAGCTGCCGATCAACAGTGGCGGTGGTCAACTCTCGGGCGGCCGGCTGCACGGCTTCGGCCATCTGCATGAGGCGTGCCTGCAGGTGCGCGGTGAAGCCGACGGTCGCCAGATCGAAGATCTGAATCTGGTCGCCGTCGGGGTGGGCGCGGCCAACAGCGGGACGACCGCGATGCTGTTGCGACCCAGCTGATCACCCCCATTTCGTCACAGTGACGTTTTGTTGACGAGTTGCCCTCTGCGACAAGGGGAGTGCCATACGCGCCTCAGTGGGGAACAATCCCCAATCAGCCCAGCCGACCACACTCACGACGGCCCACCAGGGAGCCAACACCCGCACACTCCATCACGCCAAGGACAGGAACGTCAGTCACGTCACCGACCACCGAGCCTCTGGCGCCTTCATCATTGACGTCGAATGCCCCTGCGCCGCAAGTCATTACGTCACAGTGACGTAATGGAACACTGCCGCCGGAAGTGCGCCGTCCGGCCGCAGTGTTGACGACGGCCGAAATGTCGGCCGGTGGCGACGGTTGAAAAGTAGGCCACGTGGTCGTGGTTATTGTGCCGTGTTGTCTGCCCGTGCGGAGGGCAGTGTGTCGATTCCGGTGTCTTTGAGTCGGTAGCTGGAGCCTTTGAGGGTCAGGACTTCGGCGTGGTGGACGATGCGGTCGATCATGGCCGCGGCGACGACTTGGTCGCCGAAGACGTCTCCCCAGCGGGCGAACGGCAGGTTGGAGGTCAGGATCAGCGAGGCGTGTTCGTAGCGGCTGGAGACCAGTTGGAAGAACAGGTTGGCGGCGTCCTGTTCGAAGGGGATGTAGCCGACCTCGTCGACGACGAGCAGCTTGATGCGGCGCAGTTTGGCCAGTTCGGCGGCCAGACTTCCGGCGTTGTGGGCGGCTTTGAGGCGGGCGACCCAGTCCACGGCGGTGGCGAAGGCGACGCGGTGGCCGGTTTGGGCGGCTTTGATCGCCAGCCCGATGGCCAGATGTGTCTTGCCGGTGCCCGGTGGGCCGAGCAGGACCACGTTGTGGGCTTTGGCCAGGTAGCCGCTGGTGGCCAGGTGGGCGATGAGGTCTCGGTTGAGTGCGGGCTGGTGGTCGAAGTTGAAGTCCTCCAACGATTTCGGTGCGGGGAACCCGGCTGAGCGGATGCGGATGGCCGCACCGGAGGCCTCGCGGGCGGCGACTTCGCGTGACAGGACCGCCGCGAGGTACTCCTCGTGGCTCCAGCCGCCCTCACGGGCCTGGTCGGCCAGTCGGGCCGCCGACTCGCGGATACGTGGGGCCTTGAGCACCCCTGCGTAGTGCAGCACGTCTTTGATCGGATCGTCGGCCATGATCAGGCCACCTCACCATCAGCGCCGGCACCGGTGAAGTCCACACCGAAGGCGCGGTCGTAGTCGGCCAGATCCCGCACCGGATGTTCCTGGGCGTCTCCGTGGGCCCTCTGCTGGTACCGGCGACGCAACACCGCCGCGGTCGCGACGTGGACCGGATCGGTGATGGTCTGCCGCGCCGCCCAGCAGCGCTGGTGACTGGCCAGCACACGCCCGGACCGGGTGACCGTCACCTGCGTCAGGGTGGTGCGGACCTGCACCAGTTGACCGATGGCGGTCGGATCGACCGAGTAGTCGTTGCCGACCACCCGCAGGTGGTAGTCGCGGCCCAGCCGCACCGAGGACACCACGTCGACGACCGGTGGCACCGCAGGCAGGGCCAGCATCTCGGCCCGATCAGCGGCGAGGGCATCGACCGGGCGGCCGTCGAGGACGCGGACCCGGCGTGCGTTGGCCATCGGAAGCCACTGCGTCAACTGGTCATTGAAATCCTGCGGGGACTCGAAGACCCGCCCCGGCAGAAACGAGGTCTCCAGATACCGGTTGGCCCGCTCCACGATGCCCTTCGACTCCGGGTCGTAGGGTTTCAGCTGCACCACCCGCGATCCCAACGTCCCCATCAACGCCGTGACCGGGTCAGTCAGCCGCCCTCGGCGGCCGATCCCGCCTTCGTTGTCCCACCACAGCTCGCGCGGCACCGCCGCGAAGCTGCCCGAGATCAGCTGCCACATCCCGGCCACCAGGTCCGTCGCCTGCCGCGACGGCAACATCATCGCGGCGATGAACCGCGAGCACGCGGCCACCATCACCAACACCGGCAACGCCGCGTGCTGGCCGAACCCGACCGGGACCTTGGCCGGTGGGAACCACAGGTCACACTGCACCGCCCGCCCCGGCGGGTGAGCAAGCCGGTCAACCGGATCGGCCGGAAGATACTCCGGACGGATGGCACGCACCCGCTCCCGAAACCACGAGATCGAGCCCGACCAGCCCACCCGCTCGGCGATCACCGTCGCCGGCATCTGCGGATACGCCGCCAACAACGCTCGAATATGCGGCTCAACCGCACTGATCGCCGAGGCCACCGGCGCCCGCTGATACTTCGGCGGCCCATCACTGGCCAACGCCGAAGCCACTGTGTCACGCGCGATACCCAACCGCTTGGCAATGGCCCGCTGCGACAAACCCTCGCTGCGATGCAGATGCCGGATCAACGCCCAGTCCTCCAAGGAGATCACCCATCCAATCAGATCGGGTGGCCTACTTTTCGACCGTCGCTTCCGGCCTAGATTTCAACCGTCGCCAACACCGCAGAAGGAGGCTCGGGCCGTTGGAGCCTGGACCGGCCATTGATATGTGCCGGAGCGGGCACGGACCAACAAGGGTCCAGCGACTGGCGGGCAACATCGGAACAACTGCACGCGATCCGCACGGGCACCGCACAGGTGTCCGATCCGCGATTTACGGAGAGTGCGGCGGCGCGGTAAGCCGGGCGCTCTCAGCTAGTAGCGGACCGGTCTGGCGCGATTTACCCCCGAAGGTACGAGAAGTGCCGGACAAGTTGCGGAAAGAGTTGAAAGTGGCGGAAGGCCGGGTACGGTCCGTTCTATGGCGAGATCATCCGGAAACGTAGACCTGCCTAACGGCCTACAAGTGATTCACGCGCTTCGCAGGGACGACATCCGGGATCGCGTTATGAGATTCGCCGGAGGCCCGCTTAGCGAGGGAGTCCGCGGTGGGCGGTCACAGTCCTATGACCACTGCTACAACTACTTCATCGACCACCATGATCGGCTCACCGATGACGTCGAGAAGAGTTGCGCAGTATTGGGCCACTACCTGGCCAGCTGGGGCATGTATCGCGGATCATCCTACCTTTTCAAGCATACGAACTCGGCTCATTTCGTCCCGCTCATCGAGTACGTCAGAGATAGCGCAGTTGAGCTCAGGAGCATCGACCTCCCGGAGTACGAGAGCAAGATCGATCGAATTAGCTCGGCGTACAAGGAGGTTGGCGAACTAGCACTTGGTGGAACAACTAGTGTTCGAGTGACACTTGCCACCAAGATCATGATCGCGGCGTTCGGTTGCGTGCCGGCGTTCGACACGTACTTTCGCATGGGAATGCAGAGGATTCAACAGGATCTTCCGCGGCGTCAGCGCGTCGCGTTTGATCAACTCGATGAGCCCAGACTCCGTCGGCTGTCAGAGTTCTATCGGGCGAATCAAGCTGACATTGACCAATTACACCAAGAATCACGAACCGTCCGATTTCCTGATGGCGCTCCGACCGTTCACCGGCTAACCCGAGCCAAAATCATCGATATGTACGTGTTCGATCTTGGTATGAATCCATGAGTGTTTGAGGTAAGGCCCTCGTATTGGCCTCGTTTTCAAGCGTAGTCGACAGCTGCCCGGTGCCCTTCCCGCAGGTATCCCGTAACGCCGATAACGTACATTATGTCAACTGATCTGCACATCCCATCAGATGAATGATTCCCCTGCCCGCTCCGCTGTCATCTCCGTTTGGGCTTGGATGGCGCCGTGTCGTGAGACCGTGACAAATGTGCCGTCTGCAAACCGCATTTAGGGAGGGATCGCCGTGAAATCGGTACTCCCATCGGTATGACCGGAAGTCGCATCGGATCACCGGCATCGGCGCGGTGTCGTGACCGCACCTCCAACCACAACTGCTTGAAGAAGGGTCTCCAGAAAGATGGCGAACAGTCTCAGCGCACGTGGCGTACTGAGCACCTTGAAACCTTTGAGTTCGGCCGTACACATGAACGTGGCGGGTGCGGTTCGCACCCGGCGCCGCGGACACAGAGGCTGGCACGGTGCAGTCAACACTGCTTACGATCCGCTGGATCCAGCCATCGCAGCCCAACCCTTCGAGGCCTACCAGTCCCTACACCGCGAAGGTCGGGTTCACTACAACCCGAAACGGGCTACCTGGGTCCTCACTCGCCTCGAGGATGTGAGAGCGGCACTTCGCGACACCGACCGCATCAACAGTAGCCAGGGCGTCACCCGCATTCGGATGGCCGCCGATCTGGTCGTGCTCACCGACGGCGAGCAGCACAGCCGGCTGCGCAAGCAGGTGCAGCCCGCATTCACCAAACGCGCACTCGACAGCTGGCGGGCCATCACCGAGGCAATTGCGGCGGAGGTCGTTGATCGCGTCATCGCTGACCCCGGTTGCGACGTGGTGGCCGAGCTCGCCATCCCGATGCCCCTTCGGGTGATCGCCGGCATCCTGGGCGTTCCCGAGGCCGACATCCCCGACTTTCGTCGGTGGTCCGAGCGCAGCGTGCAGATCATCAACTTCACCCCCTCCCCGAGCGGAGTGGTCGGAATGGCCAAAGCGGCCGGTGCGGCTTTGGCGTTGCGGCGATACCTGCTGGCTCAACTCGGCAGCGGTCATCTCAAAGACTCTGGCACTGTTCTGGGGCGGCTACTGGAACACAACACTGACGGCACCCTCACCGACGATCAGTTGTTTTACATCGCCGTGCTGCTGCTGATAGCCGGCAATGAGACCACCACCAACCTGCTCGGCGGCATGTTCGACGCGTTCGCCACCTACCCCGAGCAGTACGACCGCCTCCGAGCCGATCCGAATGTCATCCCGATGGCGATCGAAGAGTTGCTGCGGTTCACCTCCCCAATCCAGAATCTCTACCGGTATACGTGCGCCGACTACCCTGTAGGCGACGTGACCATCCCTGCGGGGTCACGCGTCCTGCTGTCGTTCGGTGCAGCCAACCGCGATCCCGACGCCTTTGACGACCCCGACTCATTCCGCGTCGACCGCAACCCCCGCATGCACGTCGCCTTCGGGTACGGCGCGCACATGTGCATCGGAGCCCCCCTTGCTCGGATGGAAGCCGAAGCCGTCCTACGTCAGCTCGTCACCCGGGTCGAACGGATCACTGCCGTGGGACCAACATCTTGGTCGACCAACAGTTCGTTGCGCGGCCCCACAAAGCTGCCTATCCGCTTGGAAACGTCGTGAGCACCAGAAACCGAAACGAGTCTGCGATGAGTCCCGTATGCGGCGTCACCGGCGGCGCCGGAGGCATGCGGCTTGAAGCACAACCTATTGGCATCTCGCAGAGCAAGGACAACACACACATGACCCATACCGGCAAGCGCGTCCTGCAGTTGGGTCCGTCGCACGGCGTCGCCGGCATCATCGTTGGCGTGGCCCATTTCGTCGTTCCCAGCCGGTTTGACTCCTTCAACCGTCTTGGATTTCCCGATCGCGCACGCACATTCACCTATATCAACGGAGGTATCGAAACGATGCTGGGGATCCTCGCGATGATCCCTCGAACTCGCCGACACGCTCGAGTCCTCGGCCTCTGTTACATCACCTATCTGACGATCTGCATCGCAATTACCCAGTTTCGATTACGCCGGGGTTGAGGAGCTGGCGCGCCGTCAGCGCCGCCCCCACCGCTGCCACCGACGACGCCGCCTGGAGAATCCGAAACCACATACTTGACGCCGTCACGATGACCCACTGACGGGAGCCGACTAGACGGTATGGGTGACCGTCGGCGTTGAGCTGGGGGTTGCGGGCCGGGGCCCCACTCACCCATGTTCGTGGGTTA
>NZ_LQPI01000074.1 GCF_002101775.1 Mycolicibacter nonchromogenicus
ACCCGGAAGCTAAGCCTGTCAGCGCCGATGATACTGCCCACACGGGTGGAAAAGTAGGACACCGCCGAACACAACATTAAGACCTGTGCCCCCCAAGAAATTGGGGGGCACAGGCATTTCCTGCATATCCTATTTTTCAGCGCGAACAGATTGCGCAAATGCGACCGTGTCAAGAGGTCGGCGCTTGGCCGCCGTATCCTTTTCGGTAGCACTGTTACGACCGGAGGGCGCGAAGTGGCCGAACACGGCAAAGGCGGCGACGGACCGCGAGGCGGCAGGGGCGCCGGCGATGCCGGGCGACGAGGCCGGCCCGGGCAATCCGGAGGCCGGCCCGGGGCGTCCGGTGGCGGGTATCGAGGATCCGGCGATCAGCGATGGACACCCCGAGGCGCGGGACCAGACCGCGACCGTCGTTCCCAGTCACCGCGCGATCGTGACGGCAGCCCGCGGCCCTCGTGGGATCGTGACGGCAGTCCGCGCCCGCCCCGGGATCGTGACGGCAGTCCGCGCCCGCCCCGGGACCGTGACGCCAGTCCGCGCCCGCCCCGGGATCGCGACGGCAGTCCGCGGCCGCCCCGGGATCGCGACGGCAGCCCACGGCCGCCCCGGGATTACGACCGTTCGTCGCGCCCGCGCCGGGACTTCGACAACACCACGCGTAGTCCGCGTCCGGCGGCCGCGGAATCGACTCCGCGCTTTGATGACCCGCCGCTGCCCGAAGGTGTCGAGCCCAAGCAGTTGGCTCCGGAAGTGCGCCGGGAACTGAGCACGCTCAACCGGGCCACCGCCGACGCGGTGGCCTGTCACCTGGTCGCGGCCGGGATGCTCCTCGATGAGGATCCCGAAGCCGCGCTGCGGCACGCCAAGGCGGCCCGGTCCCGCTCGACACGCATCACCGCGGTCCGCGAAGCCGTCGGGATCGCCGCCTATCAGTGCGGCGACTGGTCGCAGGCGCTGGGCGAGTTGCGGGCGGCCCGGCGGATGGGCAGCAAATCCGCGTTGCTGCCGTTGATCGCCGACTGCGAACGCGGCCTGGGCCGTCCCCAGCGGGCGATCGAGCTGGCCACCGGCCCGGACGCCGAACTGCTCGAGGGCGATGAGGCCGACGAGATGCGGATCGTGGCCGCCGGTGCCCGCGCCGACCTGGGGCAGTTGGAGCAGGCCCTGACGGTGCTCTCCTCGGCGCCGACCGACCCCGACCGGACCGGCTCCACGGTGGCCCGGCTGCACTACGCGCACGCCGAGACCCTGGTGGCGCTCGGCCGCGAAAATGAGGCGCTGGAGTGGTTCCTGCGCGCCGCTGCCGCTGACACCGAGGGGGTCACCGACGTCGAGGACCGCATCGCCGAACTCGGCGGCGGCGCGACGCTGGCCGAGGAATACGACTGCCTGCTGCTGGATCTGGACGGCACGGTGTTCCGCGGCGGCGAACCCACCGTCGGCGCGGTGGAGACCCTGGCCGAACTGCAGAGCCGGACGTTGTTCATCACCAACAATTCCTCGCGCGGCGCCGACCAGGTGGCGGCACACCTGAACCAGCTGGGCTTCACTGCCACCGCGGAGGACGTCGCCACCAGCGGCCAGATCGCGGCGGGCCTGCTGGCCACCCAGCTGCCCGCCGGAGCGCGGGTCCTGGTGCTGGGTGCGGAGTCACTGGCCGCCGAAGTCAGCGCCGTCGGTTTGGAAGCGGTGCAACTGGCCGCCGACGAACCCGCCGCCGTCATCCAGGGCCTGTCCACCGAGATCGGCTGGGCCGAGCTGGCCGAAGCGGCACTGGCGATCCGCGCCGGGGCACTGTGGATGGCCACCAACGTCGACAAGACCCTGCCGTCGGAGCGGGGACTGCTGCCCGGCAACGGTTCCCTGGTGGCCGCGCTGCGGGCCGCGACCGACGCCGAACCGCAGGTGGCCGGAAAGCCGGGTCCGGCGCTGCTGACCGCTGCGCTGACCCGCGGCGAGTTCTACGCCCCGCTGGTGGTGGGCGATCGGCTCGACACCGACATCGCCGCGGCCAACGCCGCCGCACTGCCCAGCCTGATGGTGCTGACCGGGGTGAGCTCTGCACGCGACGCCGTCGGGGCGGTCGCCGAGCTGCGGCCGACCTACCTCGGTCACGATCTGCGGGCCCTGAACATCGGCGCCGGCCGGCTGGCGATCGGGCCGCAGCCGGAGTGGGTCGTCACGGTGGACGGCACCACCGTCACCGTCGCCGCCGGGCAACCCGAAGAAGACGGTGACGGACTGTCGGTGGTTCGCGCCCTCGCATCCGCGGTGTGGGATGCCGAACTGGCCGGGCGTTCGTTCACCGTCGCTGCCGCCGACGACACCGCGGACGCGGCACTGCAGCAGTGGTCCCTGCTCGGCGAGTGGGGCATCGGCTAGCGTGGTGGCACCCATGAACAGTGAGATTGAGGACGTCCGGGCACGCATCGCTGCAGTGCTGTCGGAGTTGCCCGGGGAAGCCGAGCTGGCCGACCTGCCGGCCCACAGCGATCTCAACGCCTTGGCGCAGCGGCTCGAAGAAGCCCACCAGGTGTTGGTGCGGGCGCTGGAGTCGGTGGAGAAGGGCTGAGTCAGGCATGTCGCGGCGTGCTCGCGTCGACGCCGAACTGGTCCGGCGCGGATTGGCGCGGTCTCGTCAGCAGGCCGCCGAACTGATCGGTGCCGGCAAAGTCACCATCGACGGCATCCCCGCGGTCAAGCCGGCCACCGCCGTGTCGGTGACCGCGGCACTGGCCGTGGTGGACGACGGTGAACGCAGCTGGGTCTCGCGCGGGGCGCACAAGCTGATCGGCGCCCTGGACACCTTCGCTATCAGCGTGGCCGACCGTCAGTGCCTGGACGCCGGCGCCTCGACCGGCGGATTCACCGAAGTGCTGCTGGACCGTGGCGCGGCCCGGGTGGTCGCCGTCGACGTCGGCTACGGGCAGCTGGCCTGGTCGCTGCGCACCGACCCGCGGGTGGTGGTCATCGAACGCACCAACGTCCGGGGCCTGACCGTCGAGACCATCGGCGGGCCCGCGCAACTGATCGTCGCCGACCTGTCGTTCATCTCGCTGGCCACGGTGTTGCCCGCGCTGGCTGGCTGCGCGTCACCGGACGCCGATATCGTTCCGATGGTGAAACCGCAGTTCGAAGTCGGACGAGCGCAGGTGGGTTCCGGCGGGGTGGTGTCCGAGCCGGCCCTGCGCGCCGACGCGGTGGTCTCGGTGGCGCACCGCGCACACGAACTGGGGTGGAACACCGTCGCCGTCACCGCCAGCCCGTTGCCGGGACCGTCCGGCAACGTCGAATACTTTCTGCATCTGCGCGCCACCGCATCGCCGCTGACCGGTGACGCCCTGTGCGCCGCGGTGCACGATGCCGTCGCGAAGGGTCCGCAATGACAGATTCCCAGCGCACCGTGCTGCTGGTGGTGCACAGCGGCCGTGAAGAGGCCACCGACACCGCCCGCCGCGTCGAGAAGGTGCTCGCCGAACACGGCATCGCCCTGCGGGTGCTGACCGCCGAAGCCGTCGACAAGGGAACGCTGCACGCGGGTTCTGACGACGGTCGCGAAGTCGGTGCCGCGATCGACCTGGTGGACCCCGACACCGGGGCGGCCGAAGGCTGCGAACTGGTGCTGGTTCTCGGCGGCGACGGCACCTTCCTGCGCGCCGCGGAACTGGCGCGCAGCGCCGACATCCCGGTACTGGGCGTGAACCTGGGCCGGATCGGTTTCCTGGCCGAAGCCGAAGCCGACACCATCGACCAGGTCCTGGACAAGATCATCGCCCGCAACTACCGGGTGGAAGACCGCATGACCCTCGACGTCGTGGTGCGCGCCGACGGCGAGATCCTCGACAGCGGTTGGGCGCTCAACGAGGCCAGCATGGAGAAGGGTCCCCGGCTCGGTGTGCTGGGCGTCGTCGTCGAGGTCGACGGCCGGCCGGTGTCGACGTTCGGCTGCGACGGGGTGCTGGTGTCGACCCCGACCGGATCCACCGCCTACGCGTTCTCCGCCGGGGGACCGGTGCTCTGGCCCGACCTGGACGCAATCCTGGTGGTGCCCAACAACGCTCACGCACTGTTCGCCCGGCCCATGGTCACCAGCCCCGAGTCGATCATCGCGATCGAAGTGGAGGGCAACGGCCACAACGCGCTGGTGTTCTGCGACGGTCGCCGCAAGATGCTGGTGCCGGCCGGCGGGCGCCTGGAGGTGCAGCGCGGCGTCACCCCGGTGAAGTGGGCGCGGCTGGGCCGCTCGCCGTTCACCGACCGGTTGGTGCGCAAATTCCGGCTGCCGGTCACCGGCTGGCGCGGACAGTAGGGGTGCGCCGCAGGTGCTGACCGAGATCCGTATCGAGTCCCTGGGCGCCATCAGCGCAGCCACCGCTGAATTCGGCCGCGGACTGACCGTACTGACCGGCGAGACCGGCACCGGCAAGACCATGGTGGTCACCGGGCTGCATCTGCTCGGCGGTGCGCGCGCCGACCCCAACCGGGTGCGTTCGGGCGCCGCCCGCGCGGTGGTGGAGGGCAGGTTCTGCACCGCGGATCTGGCCCAGGCCGCGGCCGAACAGATCGACGAACTGCTGGAGGCCTCCGGGGCCGAGCGTGACGAGGACGGCACGGTGATCGCGGCCCGCTCGGTCAGCCGCGACGGGCCCTCGCGGGCCTACCTGGGCGGCCGCGGGGTGCCGGCCAAATCGCTGACCGGCTTCACCGGCAGCCTGCTGACGCTGCACGGCCAGAACGACCAGCTGCGGTTGATGCGCCCGGACGAACAGCGCGCGGCGCTGGATCGCTACGCGGCGGTGGGCACCCGGTTGGAGCGCTACCGCGCCGCGCGCGAGGCCTGGCAGGCGGCAAGGCGCGAGCTGGTCGAACGCCGTGACCGCGCCCGGGAACTGGCGCAGGAAGCCGACCGGCTGACCTTCGCGCTGCGCGAGATCGACGCCGTGGACCCCCGGCCCGGGGAGGACGACGCACTGACCGCCGAGATCCGTCGACTCTCGGAGCTCGACGCACTGCGCGCCGCGGCCGAGGGCGCGCGGGCGGCCCTGGCCGGCGCCGACGACGTGCTGGATGCAGCGGACGGGCCGAACTCGGCGACCGATCGGCTGGGGCAGGCGAAGTCGGCGTTGAGCGCCACCGACGACACCGCGTTGCAGGCACTGGGCGAGCAGCTCGGTGAGGCGCTGACCGTGGTGAGCGATGTGGCCCGCGAGCTGGGCAGCTATCTCGACGATCTGCCCAGCGGCACCGACGCGCTCGATGCCAAGCTGGCCCGGCAGGCCGAGCTGCGCAGCCTGACCCGCAAGTACGCCGCCGACATCGACGGGGTGCTGTCCTGGGCGGCGCAGTCGCGGGAACGCCTGACCCAGCTCGACGTCTCCGAAGAGGCACTCGCCGAGTTGGCCCGCCGGGTCGACGCGCTGGGCGAACAGGTGGCCACGGCCGCCACCGACCTCAGCGCGGCACGCACCAAGGCGGCCCGTGGGCTGGCCAAGGCGGTCACCGCCGAGCTGGCCGGACTGGCCATGGCCGACGCCGAATTCAGCATCGGGGTCAGCACCAGTGCGGCCGCCGCCGAGGACCCGGCCGCGTTGCGGTTGCCGTCGGGACAGATCGTGCACGCCGGCGCCGACGGTATCGACGACGTCGAGTTCGGACTGGCCCCGCATCGCGGCATGACGGTACTGCCGCTGGCCAAGAGCGCCTCGGGCGGAGAACTGTCCCGGGTGATGCTGGCGCTGGAGGTGGTTCTGGCCACCTCCTCATCGTCGGCCGCGGCGCGGAACTCGGCCGGCACCACGATGGTGTTCGACGAGGTCGACGCCGGCGTGGGTGGCCGGGCCGCGGTGCAGATCGGGCGCCGGCTGGCCCGCCTGGCCCGCACGCACCAAGTCATCGTGGTGACACACCTGCCGCAGGTGGCGGCCTACGCCGACGTGCACCTGATGGTCGAGCCCACCGGACGGCAGGGCGCCAGCGGGGTGCGGCGACTCGACGGCGACGACCGGGTCGGCGAGCTGGCCCGGATGCTGGCCGGGCTGGGCGAGACCGACACCGCCCGGGCCCACGCCCGAGAGCTGCTCGATGCCGCCCAAGAGGATCGGGTCGCCGGCTCCGAGCGCTGAGCGGAAGGCGTCAGTTCTTCTTCAGCTGGTAGTTGTAGTGAGCGCCGTCTTCGAAGTCGAAGGAGCCGGCGAGCGAACCGTTGTCGATGGACGTGGTGAATCCATAGGCCTGGGCCGACGGCGGTTGGCCTGCCGACCAGGACCCGCCGATCAGATGAAAGTCATACGGTGTGTCGCCGCCGACCACATCCACATGCCGGCAGTCGGGGCCGCAACTGCCGACATTCCACGTCTGGGTGCTGCCCACCTGGAACTGGTCGGACGCGGTGATCGTCATGGTGTAGGTGCCATCGTTGAGGTCGGCATGGGCCGGACCGGCCAAGCCGAGCCCTGCGCCGGCCACCAGCGTGGCCAGGGCGGCAATCCGGAACGTTTTCATGTGGTGCTCCCTCCATCCAGCTGGGCGTCTTGCCGGTACGTGCCGACGCTATGTCTGCTCGGGCGGCCGCCGATACAGGGAAATCCCTTGCAGTATTCGGCCCCGCTTTTCACCCGTAATATGGCTGTGACAGATGTGACGTGATGGAACTTCTGGGGCTGGTGTTACGGCGCGCCTCCCGCGATTCCTCCGATTTCCCGGCCAGAATCGCGCCCATGAAGATGTCTGCGCTGCTGTCTCGTAACACCGCCCGGCCCGGGATTGTCGGTACGGCTCGGGTTGACCACGACATCGACCGCCTGTTGCGCAGGGTGGGCCCCGGCGACATCGTGGTCCTCGACATTCTCGACCTGGACCGGATCACCGCCGACGCTCTGGTGGAGGCCCAGATCGCCGGCGTCGTCAACGCATCGGCCTCGATCTCCGGGCGCTACCCCAACCTGGGGCCGGAGGTGCTGGTGGCCAACGGCGTCACCCTGATCGACGAAGCCGGACCGACGGTGTTCAAGAAGATCCGTGACGGCGCCAAGATCCGCCTCTACGACGGCGCGGTCTACTCCGGCGACCGCCGGCTGGCCCGCGGCGTCGAGCGCAGCGACATCGAGATCGCCGACATGATGCTCGAGGCCAAGAGCGGTCTGGTGGCCCACTTGGAGTCCTTCGCGGGCAACACCATCGAATTCATTCGCAGCGAGAGCCCGCTGTTGATCGACGGGATCGGGATCCCCGAGATCGACGTCGATCTGCGGCGCCGCCACGTGGTGCTCGTCGGTAGCGAGCCCGGTGCGGCCGACGATCTGAAGTGCCTCAAGCCGTTCATCAAGGAGTACCAGCCGGTGCTGGTCGGCGTCGGCATCGGAGCCGACGTGCTGCGCAAGGCCGGCTACCGCCCGCAGTTGATCGTCGGCGACCCCGACCAGATGAGCGCCGAGGTGCTGCGGTGCGGCGCGCAGGTCGTGCTGCCCGCCGACGCCGACGGCCACGCGCCCGGTTTGGAGCGCATCCAGGATCTGGGCGTCGGTGCCATGACCTTCCCCGCGGCCGGCTCCGCGATGGATCTGGCGCTGCTGCTGGCCGATCACCACGGTGCGGCGCTGCTGGTGACGGCCGGGCACACCGCCAACATCGAGACGTTCTTCGACCGGACCCGTCAGCTGAGCAACCCCTCGATGTTCATGACCCGGCTCAAGGTCGGCGAGAAGCTGGTGGACGCCCGCGCGGTCGCCACGCTGTACCGCAGCCGGATCTCGGCCGGCGCGATCGCGCTGCTGGTGCTGACCATGATGGTGGCGCTGGTCGTGGCGCTGTGGGCCTCGCAGACCGACGCCGTGGTACTCGAATGGCTCGGCAACTACTGGCACCACCTGACGCAGTGGCTGCGGCACTGGGTGACCTAACCGGGATCGACTGAGAAGAATCGGGGTCAGCACCGTCATGATCACCCCTCGCTACCACGCGATGTCGCTGACGGCAGTGCTGCTGGCGCTGGTGTTCGGCGTCGTGCTGGGTTCTGGACTGTTGTCGGGCCCGTTGTTGGCCGGCATGCAGTCCGACAAACAGGATCTGCGCGATCAGATCGACGCGCTGCACGACCAGCACACCGCGCTGGGCGAACGGCTGCGTGACGCAAACGATTTCGACGCCCAGATGGCGCCCCGGATGGTGCGCGACGCACTGGCCGGGAAATCCACGGTGATCTTCCGGGCCCCCGACGCCGCCGACGGTGATGTCGAGGCCATCGCGCGGATCGTCGGGCTGGCCGGCGGCACCGTCACCGGGACGGTGACCCTGACGACCCAGTTCGTCGAGGGCAACGCCGAGGAGAAACTGCGTGCCGTGCTGGAGTCCGGGATTGTGCCGGCCGGTGCACAACTGAGCACCAGCCTGGTCGACCAGGACGCCCAGACCGGCGACCTGCTGGGGATCGCGCTGCTGATCAACCGCAACCCGACCATTGCTCCCGCCGCCGACCCCGCCCGGGAAACCGTGCTGGCCGCGCTGCGCGACACCGGCTTCGTCAGCTACGACCAGGAGCGCTTCCCGGCTGCCAACGCCGCCATTGTGGTCACCGGTGGGGCGCTGCCCGAAGATGCCGGAACCAGCGGGCTCAGCGTGGCCCGGTTCGCCGCGGCGCTGGCCCCGCACGGCTCCGGGACGGTCCTGGCCGGCCGCGACGGGTCGGCGTCGGGCACGTCGGCAGTGGCCATGGCCCGCGCCGACTCCGCGGTGGCCGCAGCGATCAGCACCGTCGACGACGTGGACATCGAGTCGGGCCGGATCACCACCGTGATGGCGGTGAGCAGCCTGATCGCCGGCGGCCAGCCGGGGCAGTACGGCATCGGCCACGGCGCCGGCTCGGTCACCCTGGCGCAATAGCGGGATTTATCACAGCCCGCGAGCGGGCCGCAGTGGGCGTGTCTGGAGCCGAGGCGCCGCGTCGATGTTAGGGTGAGATTCCGTGGGTCGGCAGGCCCTGAAGTACCTGCGTCGTCACGGAGGTTGGTGTTGCCACCACTGCGAAAGCATCCGCAAACCGAGCCGAAGCATCTCTTCGTCACGGGTGGAGTTGCGTCATCGCTCGGTAAGGGATTGACCGCAAGTAGCCTGGGCCAGTTGCTGATAGCCCGGGGACTGCAGGTCACCATGCAGAAGCTGGACCCCTACCTGAACGTCGACCCCGGAACCATGAATCCGTTCCAGCACGGCGAGGTGTTCGTCACCGAGGACGGTGCCGAAACCGACCTCGACGTCGGCCACTACGAGCGATTCCTGGACCGCGACCTGTCCGGTTCGGCGAATGTGACCACCGGCCAGGTGTATTCGACGGTCATCGCCAAGGAGCGCCGCGGTGAGTACCTCGGCGACACCGTGCAGGTGATCCCGCACATCACCGACGAGATCAAGCGGCGCATCCTGGCCATGTCGGAACCCGACGCCGACGGCGTGCGCCCGGACGTGGTGATCACCGAGATCGGCGGCACCGTCGGCGACATCGAGTCGCAGCCGTTCCTGGAGGCCGCCCGGCAGGTCCGCCACGACGTGGGCCGTGACAACGTGTTCTTCCTGCACGTGTCGTTGGTGCCCTACCTGGCCCCGTCCGGAGAGCTCAAGACCAAGCCCACCCAGCACTCGGTGGCCGCGCTGCGCAGCATCGGTATTACCCCCGACGCGCTGATCCTGCGCTGCGACCGCGAGGTGCCCGAGGCGCTGAAGAACAAGATCGCGCTGATGTGCGACGTCGACGTCGACGGCGTGATCTCCACCCCGGACGCGCCCTCGATCTACGACATTCCCAAGGTGCTGCACCGCGAGGAATTGGACGCCTATGTGGTGCGCCGGCTCAACCTGCCGTTCAAGGACGTCGACTGGACCGAGTGGGACGAGCTGCTGCGCCGCGTCCACGAGCCGCACGAGACCGTGCGAATCGCGTTGGTGGGCAAGTACATCGACCTGTCCGACGCATACCTGTCGGTGACCGAGGCGCTGCGGGCCGGCGGCTTCACCCACTACGCCAAGGTCGAGATCAACTGGGTGGCCTCCGACCTGTGCGAGACCCCCGCCGGCGCCGCCGCCGCGCTGGGGGAGATGCACGGTGTGCTGATCCCCGGCGGGTTCGGGATCCGGGGCATCGAGGGCAAGATCGGCGCCATCGCCTATGCCCGCACCCATGCGCTGCCGGTGCTGGGCCTGTGCCTGGGGCTGCAGTGCATCGTGATCGACGCGGCCCGCACCGCCGGGATCACCCAGGCCAGCTCCGCGGAGTTCGACCCGGAGACGCCCGACCCCGTGATCGCGACCATGGCCGATCAGCAGGACGCGGTCGCCGGGACCGCCGACCTCGGCGGCACCATGCGCCTCGGCGCCTACCCGGCCGTGCTGGAGCCGGGTTCGATTGTGGCCGAGGCGTATCAGGCCACCGAGGTCTCCGAACGGCACCGGCATCGCTTCGAGGTCAACAATGCCTACCGCGACCGGATCGCCGAGAGCGGGCTGCGGTTCTCCGGCACCTCCCCGGACGGCAAGCTGGTGGAGTTCGTCGAGTATCCCCGCGACGTGCACCCCTTCCTGGTGGGCACCCAGGCGCACCCGGAGCTCAAGAGCAGGCCGACTCGGGCCCATCCGTTGTTCGCCGCGTTCATCGGTGCGGCCATGGACTACAAGGCCGCCGAGCGGTTGCCGGTGGAGATCCCCGAGCACGCCCATGAACCGCACGCCGCCGATCACGAGGAGCCCCAGAACGGAGCGCAGGGCGGCAGTGCCCAACCGGTGACCGACCCACAAGAAGCGCAGCCGGAACACGTCAGTCGTGGCTGACCACGTCTTCGAGACCACGTCGTCGCAGCTGCTGCATCGCGGCAAGATCTTCGCGCTGCGCCGCGACGAGGTCTTGATGCCCGGTGGCGCCACGGCCACCCGGGAGGTGGTGGAGCACTTCGGGGCGGTCGCGGTGGTCGCCCTGGATGACGAGGGCCGGATTCCGCTGATCTACCAGTACCGCCACGCGCTGGGCCGGCGGCTGTGGGAGCTGCCCGCCGGCCTGCTCGACATGGGTGGGGAGCCCGCGCACCTCACGGCCGGCCGCGAGCTGGTCGAGGAGGCCGGTCTGACCGCCACCACCTGGCAGGTGCTGGTGGACCTGGTTTCCACGCCGGGTTTCTCCGACGAGTCGGTGCGGGTGTATCTGGCCACCGGACTGACCGAGGTGGACCGCCCGGAGGCCCACGACGAAGAGGCCGATCTGAAACTCGAGTGGTACGCGCTGGCCGATGCCGCCCGGATGGTGTTTTCCGGCGAGATCGTCAATGCCATTGCGGTGGCGGGGATTCTGGCCGCATACGCGCACAGTCAGGGCTTGGCCGACCTGCGCGACCTGGACGCCGAGTGGGTCGATAAACCCACGGCGTTCGCCGCCAGGCAGAACCGGCCATGACCGTGGTGGCCCAGCCGGTGTGTCCGCTCAATGGGCAGTTGCAGGGGTATCTGGACCACCTGACCATCGAGCGCGGGGTCGCGGCCAACACCTTGAGTTCCTATCGGCGCGACCTGCGCCGCTACCGCGAGCACCTGCTGGCTCGCGGCATCGAAGATCTGGCCGGTGTGGCCGAAGCTGATGTCACCGAATTTCTGGTGACGCTGCGTCGCGGCGACCCCGACCAGGGCGTGCCGGCCCTGTCGGCGGTGTCGGCGGGGCGCGCGCTGATCGCGGTGCGCGGCCTGCACCGGTTCGCCGCCGCGGAGGGCCTGGTGGCCACCGATGTGGCGCGCTCGGTCAAGCCGCCGACGCCGGGGCGGCGCCTGCCCAAGAGCCTGACCGTCGACGAGGTGGCAGCGCTGCTGGCCGGGGCCGGCGGCGACAGCGCCTCCGACGGGCCGTTGGCCCTGCGCAACCGCGCCCTGCTGGAGTTGTTGTACTCCACGGGATCTCGCATCTCGGAGGCCGTCGGCCTGGACATCGACGACATCGACACGGCAGACCGCTCGGTGCTGTTGCACGGCAAGGGCGGCAAGCAGCGGTTGGTGCCGATCGGTCGGCCGGCGGTCGCGGCGCTGGACGCCTACCTGGTGCGGGGCCGCCCGGATCTGGCCGGCCGGGGCCGCGGCACCGCCGCGGTGTTCCTCAACGCCCGCGGTGGGCGACTGTCGCGGCAGAGCGCCTGGCAGGTGTTGCAGGATGCCGCCGAGCGGGCCGGGATCACCGCCAAGGTGTCACCGCACACGCTGCGGCACTCGTTTGCGACCCATCTGCTCGACGGCGGCGCCGACGTGCGCGTGGTGCAGGAGCTGCTCGGCCACGCCTCGGTGACCACCACCCAGATCTACACGCTGGTGACCGTCAACGCCCTGCGCGAGGTCTGGGCCGGCGCCCACCCCCGCGCCCGGTAATTCTTTTGGCGCGAGCGTGCGTGTTTGTCCGCCGACACGCCGTGAGAACTGTCAGTTTCCGCACGCTCGCGCAGGTGGGGCGGGCGACCTACTGGGGCAGGCGAGGCCAGGCGAGGGAGCTAACCGCCCAAGTAGGTCGACTCCAGCACCAGGTCGTGCAGCAGGCTCTGATACTCCACGTGCGTCTTGTGCTCGACGGTGTCCCACCGCGAGCCCTGTTGCGCCTGCATGTACTCGCGGTAGCGCGGCGCGCCGGGCAACTTGACGTTGTCGGCCACCACCACCGCCCCGGGATGCAGCCAGCCCCGGTCGAGGATGGCCTGCAAGTCGGGCAGGTAGGCGTCCTTGTCGTGGTCGATGAATAAGAAGTCCAGCGCACCGGCGGCGAAACCGTGCTTGGCGGTCAGGGTGTCCAGCGTGCGCCCGCCGTCGCCGATGGTTCCCACCACGCAGGTGATCCGGTCGGCAACCCCGGCGTGCGCCCAGATCCGCCGGGCGTTGACGGCGTTGGCCTCGGCCAGCTCCACCGAGTAGATCCGCGCCGACGGTGCGGCGCGCGCGATCCGCAGCGCGCTGTAGCCGCAGTAAGTCCCCAGCTCCAGCACCAGCTTCGGATTGACCCGCTGCACCGCGGCGTCCAGCAGCAGGCCCTTCTCGTCACCGATATTGATCAGCAAGGACTTCTCATAGGCGAACTCGTCGATCCGGGCGAGCACGTCGTCGATGTCGCCGGCCCGGGCGTTGGCCAGCACGAACTCGACCGCAGCCGCCTCGCGGCCATCGCCGATCTGGCCGGTCGTGCCGATGTTGCGCGCACCGGTCGCCAACCGCAGGAATGACCACCGCAGAAACGGGAGACGTCGTTTGATGCTCATGACAGCGATCCTATTGCCGCTGCGGCTGCAATCACTGGTCATGTGGCTAATACAGCGGCCGCTCACCTATTAGACTTCTGCGGATGTCCGCCACCACAGCGCCGGTTGTGCCATGAGCGACGCCGACACCCCGAACGTCGGTCTGACGGGGCGTCCGCCACGGAATATCCCCGAGCCGCAGCCCCGTTCAACGCATGGGCCGGCCAAAGTCATCGCGATGTGTAACCAGAAGGGCGGCGTCGGCAAGACGACCTCCACCATCAACCTCGGTGCCGCGCTGGCCGAATACGGCCGCCGGGTGTTGCTGGTGGACCTCGATCCGCAGGGCGCGCTGTCGGCGGGGCTCGGTGTGCCGCACTACGACCTGGCGCACACCGTGCACAACCTGCTGGTCGAGCCGCGGGTCGGCATCGACGACGTACTGGTGCACACCTCGGTGGAGAACCTGGACCTGGTGCCCTCCAACATCGACCTGTCCGCCGCCGAGATCCAGCTGGTCAACGAGGTGGGGCGCGAGCATTCCCTGGCTCGGGCGCTGACTCCGGTGCTGGACCGCTACGACTACCTGCTGATCGACTGTCAGCCGTCGCTGGGGCTGCTCACCGTCAACGGCCTGGCCTGCGCCGACGGCGTGCTGATCCCGACCGAGTGCGAGTACTTCTCGCTGCGCGGCCTGGCGCTGCTGACCGACACCGTCGACAAGGTCCGCGACCGTCTCAACCCGAAGCTGGAGATCAGCGGCATCCTGCTGACCCGCTACGACCCGCGCACCGTCAACTCCCGCGAGGTGATGTCGCGGGTGGTGGAGCGATTCGGCGACCTGGTGTTCGACACCGTGATCACCCGCACCGTGCGCTTCCCCGAGACGACGGTGGCCGGCGAGCCCATCACCACCTGGGCGCCGAAGTCCGGCGGCGCGCAGGCCTATCGTGCGTTGGCCCGCGAAGTCATTGACCGATTCGGCGCGTGAACGCCGACACCGAAACGGCTGACGCCCCCGCTGACTCGCCGGGCTTTCAGGTCCGGTTGACCAATTTCGAGGGCCCGTTCGACCTGCTGCTGCAGCTGATCTTCGCCCACCGCCTGGACGTCACCGAGGTGGCGCTGCATCAGGTCACCGATGACTTCATCGCCTACACCCGCGATGTCGGCTCGCAGCTGGAGCTGGAAGAGACCACCGCGTTTCTGGTGATCGCCGCGACCCTGCTCGACCTCAAGGCGGCGCGGCTGCTGCCGGCCGGGCAGGTCGACGACGAAGAAGACCTGGCGTTGCTGGAGGTCCGTGACCTGTTGTTCGCACGGCTTCTGCAATACCGGGCGTTCAAGCACGTCGCGCAGATGTTCGCCGAGCTGGAAGCGGCCGCACTGCGCAGCTACCCGCGCGCGGTGTCGCTGGAGGACAACTTCGCCAACCTGCTTCCCGAAGTGATGCTGGGCGTCGACGCCGACTCGTTCGCCCAGATCGCGGCGGCCGCATTCACCCCGCGCCCGGTTCCGACGGTGGGCCTCGAGCACCTGCATGAGGTGATGGTGTCGGTGCCGGAGCAGGCCGGCGTGGTGTTGCGGCTGTTGGAGGATCGCGGCGTCGGGGAGTGGGCGTCGTTCTCCGAACTGGTCGCCGACTGCTCGATGCCGATCGAGATCGTCGGCCGCTTCCTGGCGCTGCTCGAACTGTATCGGGCCCGGGCGGTAGCATTTGAGCAGTCAGAACCACTTGGTGTGCTCCAGGTGTCGTGGACCGGGGAACGTCCCACCAATGAAGACCTGGTGAAAGCAGAATCGGCCGAGTAGTGCGAGACGAATTGATGACTGATCACCTGCCCGACTCCGAAACGCCGGAGGATTTCGAGGCACCCGACGCCGCCGACGCCGCGCCAGACCACGAGTCCGCCAGTCCCTCGGGGACGAATCTGGGGATCGACGTCGCCCTGGCGCCCGAACTCGAGGACGCCGAACTGGGATCGGTGCTCGAGGCGCTGCTGCTGGTGGTGGACACCCCGGTGACCGTGGAGGCGCTGGCGACGGCCACCGATCAGCCGGTCTACCGGATCACGGCCAAACTGCGCACCATGGCCCAGGAGTTCGCCGAGCGCGACAGCGGCATCGACCTGCGCGAGGCCGGCGGCGGCTGGCGTCTGTACACCCGGGCCCGATTCGCGCCGTACGTGGAGCGGCTGCTGCTCGACGGCGCGCGTTCCAAGCTGACCCGTGCCGCACTGGAGACCCTGGCCGTGGTCGCCTACCGCCAGCCCGTGACGCGGGCGCGGGTCAGCGCGGTGCGCGGCGTCAACGTCGACGCGGTGATGCGAACCCTGGTGGCGCGCGGCCTGATCACCGAGGCGGGCACCGATCCCGACACCGGCGCGGTGACATTCGCGACGACGGAGCTGTTCCTGGAGCGGTTGGGACTGTCGTCGCTGACCGACCTGCCCGACATCGCGCCCCTGCTGCCCGATGTCGATGTGATCGACGACTTGAGTGAAAGCCTGGACAGTGAACCGCGTTTCATGAAGCTCGGCGGTGCGCCGGCGCCCGATCAGCCGCTGGCCTTTGATGTGGACACCCTCTGATGGCGTGGCCGGGCGAAGAACAAGACGGAGTGCGCCTGCAGAAGGTGCTCTCGCAGGCCGGGGTGGCCTCGCGGCGCGTCGCCGAGCGGATGATCCGCGACGGCCGGGTGGAAGTGGACGGTCAGGTGGTGACCGAACTGGGCACCCGCGTGGACCCCGCGACCTCGGTGATCCGGGTCGACGGAGCCCGGGTGACCGTTGATGACACCCGCGTCTACCTGGCGCTGAACAAGCCGCGCGGAGTGCATTCGACCATGTCGGACGACCGCGGCCGGCCGTGCATCGGCGACTACGTCGAACACCGAGTTCGCGGTGACGCCAAGCTGTTTCATGTCGGCCGCCTGGACGCCGACACCGAGGGCCTGATGCTGCTGACCAACGACGGCGAACTGGCACACCGGTTGATGCACCCGTCGTATCAGGTGCCCAAGACCTACATCGCCACCGTGATCGGCACCGTGCCGCGCGGGCTGGGCAAGAAGTTGCGTGAGGGTGTCGAACTCGACGACGGTCCGGCGAAGGTCGACGACTTCGCGGTGGTGGACGCCGTGCCGGGCAAGTCGATGGTGCGGGTCACGCTGCACGAAGGCCGCAAGCGAATCGTGCGGCGGATGCTGGCCGCGGTCGGGTTTCCGGTCCAGGAGCTGGTGCGCACCGACATCGGCTCGGTCGAGCTGGGGGAGCAGCGCCCGGGCAGCATCCGCGCGTTGACCCGCAAGGAAGTCGGCGAACTCTATGCGGCGGTGGGATTGTGAGCGCGGGCAGTGCGGCCGTAGTTGCCATCGACGGGCCGGCCGGGACCGGAAAGTCCACGGTTGCACGGGGATTGGCCGCGGCACTGGGCCTACGTTATCTGGACACCGGTGCGATGTACCGGGTGGTCACCTTGGCGGTGCTGCGCTCGGGCGTCGCCCTTGATGACGCGGACGGCATCAGTGCGGTCGCACAGGGCGTCGAGGTCTCGGTGGAATCCACGCCCGAGGGCGACCATGCTTATCTGGCCGGCGAAGACGTGTCGCGAGAGATCCGCGGCGACGAGGTGACCCGGGCGGTGTCGGCGGTGGCCGCGGTCCCCGCGGTGCGTACTCGACTGGTGGCCATCCAGCAACAGTTGGCCGCGCAAGGCGGCGGCGTGGTGGTGGAAGGCCGCGACATCGGCACGGTGGTGCTGCCGGATGCTGACGTGAAGATCTTTCTGACCGCCTCGGCCGAGACGCGCGCACGGCGGCGCAATGACCAGAACATCGCGGCGGGGCTGCGCGACGACTACGCAGGCGTGCTGGCCGACGTGCTGCGCCGCGACGAGTTGGATTCCACGAGGGCGGTGTCGCCGCTGCGGCCCGCCGATGACGCGGTGATCGTGGACACCAGTGACATGACCCAGGAGCAGGTGGTCGACCATCTGCGTGACCTGGTTGAGCAGCATTGCGGGGCGATCCGATGAGTGATGGAACCTGGGTCGACGAAAGCGACTGGGAGATCGGCGAAGACGGCGGTTTCGAGGATCTGGTCGAGGACGCCGGCCCGCCGCCGGTGGTGGCCGTGGTGGGCCGGCCCAACGTGGGTAAGTCCACGCTGGTCAACCGGATCCTCGGGCGGCGCGAAGCGGTGGTGCAGGACCTGCCCGGGGTGACCCGTGACCGGGTATCCTATGACGCGCTGTGGACCGGTCGGCGCTTCGTGGTGCAGGACACCGGCGGTTGGGAGCCCGACGCCAAGGGCCTGCAGCAGCTGGTGGCCGAACAGGCTGCGGTGGCGATGCGTACCGCCGACGCGGTGATCCTGGTGGTGGACGCGGTGGTGGGCGCCACCGAGGGCGACGCCGCCGCCGCGCGGATTCTGCGCCGGTCCGGCAAGCCGGTGTTCCTGGCCGCCAACAAGGTTGACAGTGAGCGCGCCGAATCCGATGCGGCCGCACTGTGGTCACTGGGGTTGGGCGAGCCGTTCACCATCAGTGCACTGCACGGTCGCGGCGTGGCCGACCTGCTCGATGAGGTGGTCGCCAAGCTGCCCGAGGTGGCCGAAACCGCCGGCGGCGGAGGGGGCCCGCGCCGCGTGGCACTGGTGGGCAAACCCAATGTGGGTAAGAGCTCACTGCTGAACCGGCTGGCCGGCGACGAGCGTTCGGTGGTGCACGACGTGGCCGGCACCACCGTCGACCCGGTCGACTCGCTGATCGAGATGGACGGCAAGATCTGGCGTTTCGTCGACACCGCCGGGCTGCGTCGCAAGGTGGGACAGGCCAGCGGGCACGAGTTCTATGCCTCGGTGCGCACCCACGGCGCTATCGATGCCGCCGAAGTGGTGATCGTGCTGGTGGATTCGTCGTTGCCGTTGACCGAACAGGATCAGCGGGTGATCTCGATGGTGGTCGAGGCGGGCCGGGCGGTGGTGCTGGCCTACAACAAGTGGGACCTGGTCGACGAGGACCGCCGTTACCTGCTGGACAAAGAGATCGACCGGGACATGGCCCGGCTGGCATGGGCGCCGCGGGTGAACATCTCGGCGAAAACCGGCCGGGCCGTACAGAAGCTGGTGCCCGCGCTGGAGACCTCGCTGGCGTCCTGGGACAAGCGGATCCCGACCGGGCAGCTCAACAGCTGGCTCAAAGAGGTGGTTGCCGCGACCCCGCCGCCGGCACGCGGTGGCCGTGCGCCGCGCATCCTGTTCGCCACCCAGGCGGCGTCGCGTCCCCCGACGTTCGTGTTGTTCAGCTCGGGATTCTTGGAGGCCGGCTACCGTCGCTTCTTGGAGCGGCGGTTGCGTGAGACGTTCGGATTCGAAGGCAGCCCGATCCGCATCAATGTGCGCGTGCGAGAAAAGCGCGGCCCCAAGCGTTCTCGCTGACGTCTAGGCGCTGCAGATGCCGGTGACGCAGATGGTGTTGATCCTCCTGGCGGGGGTGGGCGCCGGGGCGATCAACGCCCTGGTGGGCTCGGGCACCCTGATCACCTTCCCGACCATGGTGACGCTGGGATTCGCGCCGCTGACGGCGACGATCTCCAACTCGATCGGTCTGGTGGCCGGTGGTGTCTCCAGCACCTGGGCTTACCGTCGCGAGCTGCGCGGTCAGTGGGACCGGCTGCGCTGGCAGGTACCGGGGTCGCTGCTCGGCGCGGTACTCGGCGCGTATCTGCTGCTGCACCTGCCCGAGAGCGTGTTCAACCGAATCGTTCCGGCCCTGTTGGTCGGCGCCCTGGCGCTGGTGGTGATCGGGCCGAAGATCCAGGCGGTGGCGCAGCGTCGCGCGGCGGCGCAGGGCCGCTCCACCGACCAGATCAGCGGTGGCCGGCTGACGGCACTGGTGATCGGCACCTTCGTCGTCGGCGTGTACGGGGGCTATTTCGCTGCCGCCCAGGGAATTCTGCTGATCGGTGTGATGGGCGTGCTGCTGCCCGAGTCGATGCAGCGGATGAACGCCGCGAAGAACCTGCTGGTGCTGATGGTCAACGTGGTGGCAGCGGTCGCCTACATCGTGACGGCATTCGACCGGATCAGTTGGCCCGCAGCCGGTCTGATCGCGGTCGGCTCACTGATCGGCGGGTTCCTGGGCGGTCACTACGGGCGCCGATTGTCGCCGAACGCGCTGCGTGCGGTGATCCTGGTGGTCGGCCTGATCGGGCTGTACCGGCTGCTGGCGGTGTAGCCGGCTCAGGCGGAGTTCTTCCGGCGCCACCGGTCCCAGCGGCTGCGTGAACCCCGAGCCGTGGCCATCACCTCATCCATCGACGCGGCGTGCGGATGTTCCGGTTGCGTGGAAGCCTTCGGGGTCACCACAGCGGGCCGGGTGCCCTCCCACCAGACCGGTTGCAGGAGTGCGGAAACCACTGGAATGGCGTGGCTGACACTCTTGCGTCCCCAATGGCAGGCCCGGTCGATGGTGGCCGCCGACGGCGCCAGGTTGACCGGTGACAGCGTGGGGGAGAACCGGACCAGATGGTCGGCGTAGGGCGCGTTGCGCACCATCTGCAACTGGATGGCCTGGGTGATGGGCACCAGCCACAGATGCTTGGGATCCCACTGCGGATGGAAGCAGTCGAAGGCGAGGTAGCAGGCGTTGCGGGTGCCCAACCGTCCCGCGCGAACCCGCTTCCAGGCCAGCTCCAGCGGCACGTTGCTGGCGGCGCCACCGTCTACCAGGGAGTCGAAGTCATTGTCGGCCAGCAGTGCGTGGAACATCGGATCCATGGCGGGATCCTTGGGCTCGTGGTGCAGCACACCGGGAATAGCCGAGGAGAACGACGCGGCGTCCACCACGTTCACGTCCCGATCGGGGTTGTCACCGCCCAGGACGATGGGGCTCACCACCCGCGGGTCGATGAATGCCGCCGTCTGCCATAGCCGCGTGGCCACCTGCGGGCCCAGCCCCACCGAAAAGTACGGAAACGACCGCAGCTGCAGGTTGGACAGGCGCTGGTTGCGGTAGTGCGAGGGCAGCGCCGAAAGCGACTGCCGGCGCACCCCGGCCACCACCGCGTCGAATGGAATGGCCAGGTCTGACATCTTCATCGGCACGCCGTCTTCGCGACGGAACATCGCGTCGGCGAACCGGTCGAAGCTCAGGGCGAACACGCCGGGCAGGCCGTGTCGGCGAGGCTGCCGTTCGGGACCCAGGATGGCGCGGAACGACACCGTCTTGGCCCACTGGATGTACTCGTCAATAGGCACCGGCAGGGTTCTGCTGACCACGGAGCCCAGGATGGATCCGATCGACGAGCCGATCAGGTAGTCGGGCACCGCCCCGGACTCCAGCAGGGTCTGCATCCCGCCGATGTAGACGAATCCGGCGCCCCCGCCACCGCCGAGGACCGTGACCAGCTTCTTGTGGCCCACCTCGGCGTCCAGTTCGGCCAGGGAGAAGTGGCTGCCGTGGCGTTCGGCCAGCAGGCTGCGCTGGTCGTCCTGGTCGGCGGCCAGCGTGCCGAGGGCGTCGCGGGCCGCGGTCAAGGCGATCACCGGGTCACGCTCGACGCGCAGGGGGCCGCGCAGCGCGTCGGCCACCCGGGCCTGCCACCCGGCCAGCTCGGCGCCCACGGACACGTCGCCGCGGCCGCGGGAGCCGCCGGGGCCGGCCGCACCCGGCTCGAAGTCGGCGAGTCGAGCGAAGTTCAGCAGATACCGCAGGCGGCGCAGCTGCTCGGCCGACAGCACGTCGGGCCGGCGCAGCGTGTGCCGGATCAGGCGGTTCTCCATCTTCTGCAGCAGCAAGACGGTGTCCGCGGTGTCGACGGCGTCGACGACCTCGGCGGTGCTGGCGGGGTCCCCGCTGATCTCGGGCGCGCTCATCGGGCTGCGGGGAGGGTTGGGCATGCCGAATAACGCTGCGTTGCGTCAGGGTGCATAAGCGGTTGTTCCTGAGTGTCGTGGCGCTGCCGAGGGGGCAGTCTCGTAAGTGAGCTTACGTGGTCTAGGTCTCGTCACGCGGATTCGGGACACCGGCGGGCGTGCGGTAGGCTTTCGACTCGCTGCCGGAGATGCCTCCGGCGGTGGCGGGCTGTGGCGCAGTTTGGTAGCGCACTTGACTGGGGGTCAAGTGGTCGCAGGTTCAAATCCTGTCAGCCCGACAGTGTGATGTCGCAAGACATCGGAATAGCTCTGAACCTGCATTAGGTTCGGGGCTTTTTCCGTTTTGGTCCGGGTGGGATTCCGCGTGGTTGGTAGTCCCTGGTGGGGTCGAGGGTGAGCTGGCGGATGAGTTCGCCGGTGGCGGTGTTGATGATTCTGATGTTGAGGTCCTGGATGAGCATGAGGACTCGGGTGCCGGCGTGGGTTCGTCCGACGCCGATGTGGTGTAGCCGGCCGTTGTGGCGCAGGGAGAGGGCGCCGGTGGTGTCGACGCGGTCGTGGCGGACGCGGTTGTGGGTGTCGGTGCGGTTAGCTGCTGGGTCGGCTTTGGGGCGGGCGGTGTAGGCCGCGGTTGGGGTGGCGTGGTGGGCCAGGCTGCGGTGGGGTCGGCGGTGGTTGTATTCGTCGACGAAGGCGTCGAGTTGGGTTTGTAGTTCGGTGAGGGTGGTGGCTCGGGGTTGTGCTTTGAGCCATTTTTTGAGGGTTTGGTGGAAGCGTTCGACTTTCCCGCAGGTGGTGGGGTGGTTGGGGGTCGAGTTGATTTGTTGTATGCCCAGGCGGTGCAGTTCGGTTTCGAAGGCGTTGCGTCCGCCTTTGCCGCCGGCGAGGCGGGTGGTGAAGACCATTCCGTTGTCGGTCAGGGTGGAGTACGGGATGCCGTGTTGTTCAATGGCTTTGCGGAAGTCGGCTAAGACGGTGGCGCCGGTGACGCGGTGGTGGGCGGTGACGGAGAGGGCGTAGCGGGCGTGGTCGTCGATGAAGTCGAGGATCTCGACGTGTGTGCCGTCAGCGAGCCACCAGTGGGTGAAGTCGGCTTGCCAGCGTTCGTTGGGTTGTTCGGCGGCGAATCGGATGTAGGAGGATTTGGGCCGTTTGTGCGGTTGGGGATCGATGAGGCCGGCGGCGTGTAGGTGACGGTGCACGGTGCTGTCTGCCACGGTGATGCCGTGGTGGTGTCGCAGGTGCCAGGCGATGGTCGCTGGTCCGTGGTCGAGGCCTTTGCCGGCTAGTTCCGATCGTAGGGTGCAGATCAGCTCGATGGTGTTCTCGGGTAGCCGTGCTGGGCTGGTGTGTGGTCGGCGTGAGCGGGGTTCGAACGCGGACTCGCCTTCGAGGGTGTAGCGGCGCACCAGCCGGGAGATCCAGGACTGGGAGACCCCGTAATCGCGGGCGACCTGCGACTGGGAGCGGCCTTCGACGAGTACGGCGGTGATGACCAGGCGAGCCTTCGACACGAGCTGAAACTGGCCGATCCAGCTATGCCGATGTCTTGAGACACGCTATTCCGATGTCCTGGAATCACACACTGTCAGCCCGACAGAGAAAAGGTCTTTGACCTGCTCTTTTCTGAAGAGTGGGTGTCGAACGGAAGTTCGACAGCTCGAAATTTGTCACAGATTGTCACAGAGCAAAGTGAGTGTCACCGCACGCGTGTGCGAGGTGCTCAGTGGGCCAGAATCCGCCAGCGGCGTAACGCTTGCCGTTAATAACGACTGACGTTACTATTGAACCGTGATCCGCTCGTTCCGGGACAAGGACACCGAGGCGATCTGGCAGCGCCGGTACGTCAAGAAACTCAGTCTCGAGCTCAGCAGGCTCACCTACAACAAACTCGTCCTCATCAATGCGGCCGAGAACATCAACGACCTGCGAGTCCCGCCGGGCAATCGGCTGGAGAAGCTGTCCGGCAACCGCGCCGGACAGTACAGCGTCCGCGTCAACGACCAGTGGCGCGTGTGCTTCGCCTGGAGCGTCAGCGGCGCTTCGAATGTCGAGCTCGTCGACTATCACTGAAAGGAGAGGACGAATGGCCGACTTCGCCCCCACTCATCCCGGCGAGATCCTGTTGACGGAGTTCCTTGAGCCCATGGGTATCACGCAGTACCGGATCGCCAAGGCAATCGATGTACCCGCGCGCCGGATCAATGAGATCGTCCACGGCAAGCGGAGCATCACCGCCGACACTGCGCTCCGTCTGTCGCGCGCTCTAGGGCTCAGTGACATGTTTTTCATCAACATGCAGGCGCAGTACGACGCCGAGATTGCTCGGGAGCATCTGGCGACAGCGCTGGCGACTATCGAGCGGATTGCATGATCCTGGCCCGCAACGGAATTTGTCAAGGTGTTTGAGTCCAACGGGTGTTAAGCGGCTGCCGTCTGGTCCTCCTGTTCGATGGGTTTTGGT
>NZ_LQPI01000075.1 GCF_002101775.1 Mycolicibacter nonchromogenicus
CCTGCGCGAGCAGACGCGAAAGCCCCCATTTCGGCCTCGATTTGGGGGCTTTGGCGTCTGCTCGCGCCTAGAGGGGGGCGCGCCAAGAGGGGCCCGCGCTACCTCGCGGCGGAGCCGACCGCCTCGCTCAGCGACGCGAACCCGCCGTTGCGCAGCCGCTGGGCCAGGCCGTCGTGGATGTTGCGGGCCCACAGTCCGCCGCCGTAGATGAAACCGGTGTAGCCCTGCAGCAGAGAGGCGCCCGCCGTGATGCGCTCCCAGGCGTCGTCGGCGGTCTCGATCCCCCCGACGCTGATCAGCACCAGCCGGTCGCCGACGCGGGCGTACAGCCGCCGCAGCACCTCCAGCGACCGGCGCGCCACCGGTGGCCCGGAAATGCCGCCGGGCCCCAACTCGGCCACCCCCGGGGTGGCCAGCCCGTCGCGGGACACCGTGGTGTTGGTCGCCACGATGCCGGCCAGACCCAACTCCACACACAGGTCGGCGATGGCATCCAGATCGGTGTCGGCCAGATCGGGTGCGATCTTCACCAGCACCGGCTTGGTGGTCTCGGCACGCACCGCGGCCAGGATGGGCCGCAGCGACTCGACGGCCTGCAGGTCGCGCAGCCCCGGCGTGTTCGGCGAGCTGACATTGACCACCAGGTAGGCGGCCAACGGGGCCAGCAGTCGGGCGCTGGTGCGGTAGTCCTCGACCGCCTCCTCGGGCGGGGTGACCTTGGTCTTGCCGATGTTCACCCCGATCGGCACGTCGGGGTTATGGCGCGCCAGTCGCGCCGCCAGGGCAGCGGCGCCGTGATTGTTGAAGCCCATCCGGTTCAGCAGCGCGCGATCGTCGGGCAGCCGGAACAGCCGCGGCGCCGGGTTGCCCGGCTGCGCCTCCGCCGTCACGGTGCCCACCTCGGCGTAACCGAAACCCAAAGCACCCCAGGTGTTGAGCCCGGCGCCGTCCTTGTCGAACCCGGCCGCCAGGCCCAGCGGCCCGGGGAATCGCACCCCGAACACGGTGCTGGCCAACAGTGGGTCGTGCGGGCCGAGTCGGCGTTGCAGGGCCCGCCGGGCCGGCGGTGCCGCGGTGGCGCCGCGCAGTCCGGCGAACACGACGGTGTGGATGCGCTCGGCCGGCACCATGAAGAACGCCCGGCGCAGCGCGCCATAGAGGCCCATCGCTACAGCCCCGGCTGGTCGACGCAGCGGCTGTCGCCGAGCGCACCCGCGGCGGACTTCTTGCGGCGCAGCAACACCCGCCTGCTCCCGTCGGTGTACAACCGCACTCGGGTCAGCTCCCAACCTCGGTATTCGGCTTCGATGGACAACCGGGTGGACGCCCCGATCCGGGTGACCTCCGGCGGCAGTCGCAGCGGGATCCACTCGTAGTCGTCGGACAGGTCGGTGTCCCAGCCGACCGGCATTCGCCGTGGGCGCAGCGCAGTCAACGGGGCCTCGCGGCGTGCTCGATCACCTGGACCCCGGCGCCGGAGCCCGACACCACGTACAGGGTGTCCGACTTGTCGTCCAAGGCCAGGGTGTTGGGTTGCTGCACGGTCGGATAGCGAACCTTCTCCACGGGGATTCCGGTGGTCAAATCGTAGCCGACCACGGTGTTCGTCCCGGTTTGCGACACCCACGCAAACCCACCCGCCCCGGCCAGGCCGTAGGGGGCATGCGGCACCGGATAGTCCTGGTGCAGCATCAGCGGATCCACGCCGTACACCAGCAGTCGCCCGCCGCGGGGATCGGCCGCCAGCACCGGGCCGTCGTCGGCGGCGGCGGCCAGCGTGGTCGCGCCCTGGCCGGCCCGCAGCGCGTACTGGGGCTTGCCGTCGGTGCCGATGGTCGTCACCGAGGTCTGGCCGCGATCCAGGACCACGGCCACATCGCCCTGAGTCACGATCTGGTCGACCCGGGCGAAGATCTTGGCCCGCTCGGCCACCTGCGTGCCGTCCTCGGCCAGCGTGTAGACCGCGCCGTCGGCGCTGCCCAGCACCAGGATGCCGTCGGCGCGCCGGCCGATCGCGGTGAAGTCGACACCGGCGGCGTCGTCGACCTCGACCCGGCGGATGCCGCGGGTGGCCAGGTCGACGCTGTAGTAGCCCCCGTGACCCGACAGGTAGACCGTGCCGTCGCCATCACCGGCGACTGCGCTGGCCGGGCCCGGCAACGCCAGCGTGACCGGCGGGGAGTCGCCCACCAGCGCGAGGGTGGCGCCAACCTCGGCGTCCGGGCCGGGGGACAGCACGGCCAGCAGTTTCGTGGTCGCGTCGAACACCGCGCCGGTGGCCTGGCCGGCCAGCGGTCGCACCGTGCCGGCCGGGCGCTCCGCGGCGACCGGGGACACCGCGGGTTCGGCCGGCGCGATCGTGGGCGGCGCGGTGATGGGGTTGGAGGAGCACGCCGTGAGCAGCAGCAGCGGCAGCAACAGGCCGGGAAGGGACCGGCGGGGCCGGCGGGTGGCGCGCTTGGGCACAGGGCAGCTCTTCCAGCTCGTCATGAGGGCGGGTTGGTGCAAAGAATCGATTCTAAGTAAGGCGGCGAGGTGAAGTCCGCATGTCCAGCCCACTATAAGTTCGCTTAGGAGTAACCTCGCGGCCATGACTGTGGTCGATGACTGGCAGCGGACATGTTCGGAGTTCCGCATCGAGGAGATCTGGACCGGGGTCTTCGCCAGCGGGTTCGGCGAGGTCGGCGACGGCCGCAGCTTCTCCTTCCACACCGAGCAGCACCGGCTCGTGGTGGACATCTACCGGCCGCGCCTGGCCGGCCCGGTCCCGCACGACGAGGACGTGGTCGCCAGGGGCAGCCGGCACCTGTTCGAGATCGATGTCACCGACGAGCGCAGCCTGGCTGCCGCGGTCCGCGACGTGGTATCCGGTCTGACCCGCTGACACCAGCCCGGTACGGTCATCGTCGTGTCGGTAGTCGAGGCGGCCATGTCGTGGCCGCAAGTGGTGGTCCTGGCGATTGTCCAGGGACTCACCGAGTTTCTGCCGATCTCCTCCTCGGGACACCTGGCTTTGGCCTCCCGGTTGTTCTTCGCCGGTGACGCCGGCGCCTCGTTCACCGCGGTGACTCAACTGGGCACCGAGATCGCCGTTCTGGTCTATTTCGCCAAAGACATCGTGCGGATCGCCACGGCCTGGCTGTCCGGGGTGGTGTCGGCACTGGTCAAGACACCGCTGCCCGCCGAACGCGAGACTGACTACCGGATGGGCTGGTACGTCATCGTCGGCAGCATCCCGATCGTGATCATCGGGGTGGCATTTCAGCACTTCATCCGCGGCGATGTCCGCAACCTCTGGATCATCGCCTCCGCGATGGTCGGGTTCTCGCTGGTGATCGCCGTCGCCGAATACCTCGGCCGCCAGTACCGGCACGCCGAGCAGCTGACCGTCAAAGACGGCTTCCTGGTGGGCGCGGCCCAGTGTCTGGCATTGATCCCCGGCGTCTCGCGGTCCGGGGCGACCATCAGCGCCGGCCTGTTCCTGGGAATGGACCGGGCCCTGGCCGCCCGGTTCGGCTTCCTGCTGGGCATCCCGGCGGTGTTCGCCTCCGGATTGCACGAGCTGCCCAACGCCTTCGACCCGGTCACCGAGGGCATGAGCGCCACCGGCCTGCAGCTGCTGGTCTCGGTGGTGATCACCTTCGTCGTCGGCTACGCGGCGATCAGCTGGCTGCTGCGGTTCGTCAGCAGCCACACCATGTACTGGTTCGTCGGCTACCGGGTGATCCTCGGGACCACCATCCTGATCCTCCTGGCCACCGGGGCATTGGCGGCCACGTCATGACCGTCATCCTGCTGCGGCACGGCCGCTCCACGTCGAACACCTCCGGGGTGCTGGCCGGGCGCACCGCGGGCGTCGAACTCGACGAGCTGGGGCGGGAGCAGGCCGCGCAGCTCGTCGGCCGGCTCGAGGGTTTGCCGATCAAGGCCGTGGTGCGCTCACCGCTGCTGCGCTGCCGGCTCACCGTCGCACCGCTGGCCGCCGCCCTGGACCTGGAGCCCCTCGTCGACGAGCGGCTGGCCGAGGTCGACTACGGCGCCTGGACCGGTCGCAAGATCAGCGAGCTGGTCGCCGAGCCGCTGTGGCGGGTGGTGCAGGCGCAGCCCAGCGCGGCGATCTTCCCCGAGGGCGAAGGGCTGGCGCAGGTACAGGCGCGGGCCGTCGCCGCGGTCCGCGATCACGACCGGCAGCTGGCGCAGCGGCACGGCTCCGACGTGCTGTGGGTGGCGTGCACCCACGGCGACGTCATCAAGGCCGTGATCGCCGACGCGCTCGGCGTGCATCTGGACGGTTTTCAGCGGATCACCGCCGACCCGGCATCGGCGAGCGTGATCCGCTACACGCCGTTGCGTCCCTTCGTGATTCACCTCAACCACACCGGAGCGTCGTTGGCCGCCGCGGTCAACGGTCCGCCGGCCGGCGCGGTTGGTGAAGGCGACGCCGTGGTCGGTGGGTCCACCACCTGATATGTAGAGAAGTTTGTCAAGAGAGCAGGGTGAGGCGCCGCCGGGGAGCTGCCCCGACGGCGCCTCGTTGCTTCCTCGGCGAGTCTGTGTGGTGAGCGTGTCGTTGGCGACGCGCGGTCAGACTGATATACGCGGGTTGGTTACCGCAGGACGGTGTTTCGGCTGGATCGCATCCGCTTGTCTAGCATCGAGCGTCACCCGTAAGGGTTGCTCATAGGTGTATCGCGGGTCGATCCACGCGCTTGCCACCACGGACCTAGCGAGGAAGCCGATCAGGTGGCGGTCAGTCGTCCATAACGGCCAGTGACCAGCACCAGCCGGCCAGTTCACGTGCGACCGCGACATTGGCCGTCACGGGTCGCTTACGCCGCTCCAGGAAATTCACCCACCTGCCATGCAGGCGGCGGTTGCCTTCGTCGCCGCGGGCCCGGGCGGCCGCAGATGCTCGATCCCACCGCGAACGCATTACCGCACCCACGCGATATCGCGGCTTGTGATGCCACGCCGCCTCGACCAGCAGGCGCCTCACATGGGTGTTGCCGGTCTTGGTGATCGGGCCCTGCGCCCGCGAGGAACCCGATGAGTGTTCCGAGGGCACCAACCCGACGAAAGAACCAATCGTGTTGCCGGTGAACCGGTTCCAGTCACCAATCTCCACCGCCAGCGCAAACCCGGTCAACGTGTTCACCCCGCGCAGGCACGACACCCGCCGAACGATCGCGGTGAACTCCCCGTCGGCGGCCATCTCCTCGATCGCCGCGTCCAAACGCCGCCGCCGACCCTGCATCGTCAACACGTGGTCATAGCCAGCATCAAAGGCCATCCGCGTCGCCTGCGCCTTCAGCTGCGGCGCGGCAACGCTGCGCAGCCACTGATCATGGGCACCGGTCCAGGCCGCCCCGCCGTAATACACCACTCCGTGACGCAACAACAGCTTGGACAGGCGATGCCGGGCCCTCATCAGGTCACCGCGGCAGTCCTCGCGGGCACGCACCAAATCACGAGCCGCTTCTTGAGCCACGCTCGGGATCGACACCGAGGTGACCTCATCTAGACGCAACAATCGGCACAGATGCAGGGCGTCGCGGGCATCGGTCTTCACTCGATCGCCCGCGGGTTTCTGCAGCTTCGATGGGGCCACCACAACGCACCGGATCCCGGCCTCGGTCAATGCCCGCTGCAAGCCGAAACCGGTGGGACCAGCCTCATAGGCCACCGCCACCGGACCCGGCAACTCCGATATCCACGATCGGATGTGCTCATGAGACGGGGTCAGGCGAGTCTGCTGAATCTCACCGGTCGCACCGTCGATTGCCGCAGCCGCGACCGAACGTGCATGCACGTCCAGCCCCACACTCGTACGCTCTGTAAACACCGGGGCCTCCCACCACTGTCGGATAGACCGGGCAGGCGACTCCTACTCGGTAACCCACGAACATGGGTGAGTGGGCCCCGGCCCGCAACCCCCGACTCAACGCCGGCAGTCACCCATACCGTCTAGCTGCACCTCGCCGAAGCCAGATACCGTCGGCCGCCGCACTTGCCGGTATTTTGGAGATGCCATGCCCCGAGCCATTCACGTCTTCCGCACTCCCGACCGTTTCGTGGCCGGGACCGTCGGCCAGCCCGGCAACCGCACCTTCTACCTGCAGGCGGTCCACGACGATCGGGTGGTCTCGGTGGTGCTGGAGAAGCAGCAGGTCGCGGTGCTGTCCGAACGGATCGGTGCGCTGCTGCTGGAGGTCAACCGCCGATTCGGCACCCCGGTGCCGCCCGAACCCGCCGAGATCGATGACCTGGACCCGCTGGTGACGCCGGTGGACGCGGAATTCCGGGTCGGCACCATGGGGCTGGGCTGGGATTCCGAGGCGCAGACGGTGGTGGTCGAGCTGCTCGCGGTCACTGACACCGAATTCGACGCGTCGGTGGTGCTCGACGACACCGACGAGGGCCCGGACGCGGTGCGGGTGTTCCTCACCCCGGAGTCGGCACGCCAGTTCGCCACCCGCTCCAACCGGGTGATCTCGGCGGGTCGCCCGCCGTGTCCGCTGTGCGACGAGCCGCTGGACCCCTCGGGTCACATGTGCGTGCGCACCAACGGCTATCGGCGGGGCGCATTCGGGCCCGACGATGAGCCCGATGACGCAGACTTCTGACGACCGGGAGGCGTTGCACTCCGGGGAACTGGAGATCCTGGGCCGCATCCGCTCGGCGAGCAACGCCACCTTCCTGTGTCAGGCGGTGCGGGGGGAGCACCGTGTGCACTGCGTGTACAAGCCGGTTGCCGGTGAACAGCCGCTCTGGGACTTTCCCGACGGAACCCTGGCGGGCCGGGAGCTCGGCGCGCACCTGATCTCGGTCGAATTGGGCTGGAATCTGGTTCCCTACACCATCATTCGCGATGGTCCGGCCGGCCCGGGGATGGTGCAGCGCTGGGTCGATCAACCCGAAGACGACGACGAAACCCACGACGCGTCGTCGGCGCCGGACCTGGTGGACGTGGTTCCGGGCAACCATGTCCCGGCCGGTTACCTGCCGGTGTTGCAGGCCTACGGCCACAACGGCGACCCGGTCACGCTGGTGCACGCCGACGACATCCGGCTGCGCCGCCTGGCCGTCTTCGATGTGGTGATCAACAACGCCGACCGCAAAGGCGGACACATTCTGTGTGGCACCGACGGCCGGGTCTACGGGGTGGACCACGGCGTGAGCCTGCACACCCAGGACAAGTTGCGCACCGTGCTGTGGGGGTGGGCGGGCAAGCCGGTGACCGACCTCGACGACGACGCGCTGCCGGCCCTGTCCCGGCTGCTGGCCGCACTCGACGGTCCATTGTCGGTGGCCCTGCAACCACACCTGACCGCCCCGGAGATCGCGGCGCTGCGCGTGCGGGTCGCCGACCTGCTGGAGCATCCGGTGATGCCGAGCCCGAACCGTCATCGCCCGATACCCTGGCCGGCCTTCTGATCACGCGGGTCGGCTTCGCGGGCGGCCACCGAGTGTGCGGTTTGATCGGTGAAAATCGCTACCGGCCTACCAAACCGCACACTCGCGAAGTCGGCGCCGCGCGGCGTCGGGGATACTTCCAGACGTGACGCTGACCGACGCGGCGCTGGCCGCCGAACTGGCAGTCGAGGCCGGCAAGCTCCTGTTGGCGGTGCGTGACCAGGTGGGTTTCGCCCAACCGTGGCACCTCGGCGACGCCGGTGACGGCCGGGCCAACCAGCTGATCATCCGCAGACTGCGTGAGGAGCGCCCCGGGGACGCGGTGCTCAGCGAGGAATCGCCGGACAACCTGGCCCGGCTGCGGTCAGACCGGGTCTGGATCGTCGACCCGCTCGACGGCACCCGCGAATTCACCACCCCTGGACGCGAAGACTGGGCGGTGCACATCGCGCTGTGGCAGCGCGGCGGTCCCGACGGCTTCGGCAGCATCACCGACGCCGCGGTGTCGCTGCCGGCCTACGCCAACCGGAGCAACGTGGTGTTCCGCAGCGACATGGTCGCCCGGCCCGACACGCCCGCCGAGCTGCCCAACCCGATTCGGATCGCGGTCAGCGCCTCCCGGATGCCCGCGGTGGTGCGGCTCATCCGCGACGTGTTGCCGGTCGAGCCGGTGCTGATGGGTTCGGCGGGCGCCAAGGCGATGGCCGTGGTGCGCGGCGACGTGGACGCCTACCTGCATGCCGGCGGGCAGTGGGAGTGGGATTCCGCGGCCCCGGCCGGTGTCGTGCTGGCGGCGGGGCTGCACGCCTCCCGGATCGACGGGTCGCCCCTGCGCTACAACCGCCCCGACCCCTACCTGCCCGACCTGCTGATGTGCCGGCCCGACGTGGCGCCGATCCTGTTGGACGCGATGCGGCGGACCGTGCTGTAAGGCCGTGCTTTTGCGGCGGTTCCAGCTTCGCCTCGCCTCCGGCGAGCCTCGCCAAACCGCCGTGCTCATTCGGCGGTTCCAGCTTCGCCTCGCCTCCGGCGAGTCTCGCTAAACCGCCGGGCCTTACAGTCGTGGGCATGCAATCGTGGTCCGCGCCGGCAGTTCCGGTCCTGCCCGGGCAGGGCCCGGCGCTGCGCCTCTATGACACCGCAGACCGGCAGGTGCGTCCGGTTTCGCCGGGCCCGACGGCCGGCATGTACGTCTGCGGCATCACGCCCTATGACGCCACGCATCTCGGCCACGCCGCCACCTATCTGGTGTTCGACCTGATTCACCGGCTCTGGCTCGACGCCGGTCATCAGGTGAACCACGTGCAGAACGTCACCGACGTGGATGACCCGCTGCTCGAGCGCGCCGAGCGCGACGGAGTGCAGTGGCAGGACTTGGCGGCCAGCCAGGTCGAGTTGTTCGCCGCCGACATGACCGCGTTGCGGGTGATTCCGCCGCGCGCCTACGTGGCGGCCACCGAGGCGATCCCCGAGGTCATCGAGCTCATCGAAAAGATGCTGGCGGCCGGATCGGCCTACATCGTCGACGGCGACTACCCCGACATCTACTTTCGCGCCGACTCCACCGAGCAGTTCGGCTACGAGTCCGGGCTGGACCGCGCCACCATGCTGGAGCTGTTCGCCGAGCGCGGCGGCGATCCCGACCGGGCCGGCAAGACCGATCCGCTCGACGCCCTGCTGTGGCGCGCCGCCCGCCCGGGTGAGCCCAGTTGGCCCGCACCGTTCGGGGCCGGCCGGCCGGGCTGGCATGTCGAGTGCGCCGCGATCGCGTTGAGCCGTATCGGTTCGGGGCTCGACATCCAGGGCGGCGGCTCCGATCTGGTCTTCCCGCACCACGAGTTCTCCGCCGCCCATGCCGAATCCCTCACCGGGGAGCGTCGTTTCGCCCGGCACTACGTGCACGCCGGCATGATCGGCTGGGACGGGCACAAGATGTCCAAGAGCCGCGGCAACCTGGTGCTGGTGTCCAAGCTGCGCGCCCAGGGCACCGAGCCGGCCGCGATCCGGCTGGGTCTGCTGGCCGCGCACTACCGCAGCGACCGGTTCTGGGACGACGCGACCCTGGCGGCCGCCGAGGCCAGGCTGGCGCGCTGGCGGGCCGCGACCACGCTTCCCGCCGGACCGGCTGCCGAGGACGTCATCGCCCGGGTGCGCCGCTATCTGGCCGATGACCTCGACACCGTCAAGGCGCTGGCGGCGCTGGACGGCTGGACGACCGACGCGCTGGAATACGGCGGCCATGACACTGCCGCACCGCGGCTGGTGGCCACGGCGGTCGATGCGCTGCTGGGTGTGGCGCTCTAGACCACCCGCGGCGGGGGTAGTTTGAGCGCATGTCTGCGATTGGATCCCAAGTCATCTTCATCACCGGCGGCGCGCACGGTATCGGCGAGCAGTTGGCCCGTCGGCTGCACTCCAAAGGCGCCTCGGTGGTGGTGACCGATCTGGATGAGACCGCCCTGACCAAGCTGGCCGACGACCTCGGCGACCGGGTGCTGACCGCGGTCGCCGACGTGCGGGATCTGAGCGCCATGGAGTCGGTGGCCGCGCAGGCCGTGCAGCGTTTCGGCGGCATCGACACCGTGGTCGCCAACGCCGGCATCGCCAGCTACGGCTCGGTGCTGAACGTGGATCCCGAGACGTTCAAGCGGGTCATCGACGTCGACGTCATCGGGGTGTTCAACACCGTGCGCGCGGCCCTGCCGTCGGTGATCGAGCGGCGCGGCTACGTGCTGGTGGTGTCCTCGCTGGCGGCGTTCGCTCCGCTGGCCGGGATGGCCTCCTACGACGTGGCCAAGGCCGGGGTCGAGCACTTCGCCAGCGCGCTGCGTCAGGAGGTCGCCTACCAGGGCGTGGAGGTCGGTTCGGCGCATATGGGCTGGATCGACACGCCCCTGGTGCGTGACACCAAGGCCGATCTGGGGGCGTTCGGCGAGATGCTGTCCAAGCTGCCGTGGCCGCTGAACAAGACCACGTCGGTCGAGCAGTGCGTCGACGCCTTCGTCGCCGGCATCGAGGGCCGTCAGCGCCGCGTCTACTGCCCGCGCTGGGTGGGGCTGTTCCGCTGGCTCAAGCCGGTGCTGACCCTGCGTGCGGTGGAGGGTCCGTTCATCAAGGGTGCCGCCACCATCGTGCCGCGGATGGACGCCGAAGTCGCCGCGCTGGGCCGCTCTACCAGTGCCTACAACGAGGGCCTGGAAAAGGGCGAGTAGCGCTCAGCGCCGCCGGCGGCGCAGGTAGCGCTCGAACTCCGCGGCCAGCGCGTCGCCGTCGATCTTGTTCAGCGCCTCGGTCATGTCGACCTCGGCGTCGCCGCGTTCCTCCAACGAGGTCACATAGTCGGCGATCTCGTCGTCTTCGCTGGCCATCTCGGTGACCGCCTGCTCCCACTCCTCGGCCTGGGCCGGCAGGTCGCCCAGCGGCACCTCGATGTCCAGCGCGTCCTCGACACGCTGCAGCAGGGCGACGGTGGCCTTGGGGTTGGGTGGCTGCGACACGTAGTGCGGAACCGCCGCCCAGAAGGTGACCGCCGGAATCCCGGCCGCCACGCAGGCGTCCTGCAGCACCCCGGTGATCCCCGTCGGCCCCTCGTAGCGGGTCTCGGTCAACCCGAAGCGGGTGGCTGACTCCGCCGAGTAGGCCGCCCCCGAGACCGGCACCGGGCGGGTGTGGGGGGTGTCGGCCAGCAGCGCGCCCAGGATCACCACGGTGTCGACATCGAGTTGTTCGATGACGCCCAGCAGCTCGGCGCAGAACGTCCGCCACCGCATGTTGGGTTCGACGCCGTGCATCAGCACGATGTCGCGGTCGCTGCCCGGCGGCCGGCAGTGCGAAATGCGCATCGAGGGCCAGACCAGCTCCCGGGTGACGCCGTCGAGCTGGCGGATCACCGGCCGATTCACCTGGTAGTCGTAGTAGGCCTCGTCGTCGATCTCGACGATCAGCCGAGCCTCCCAGATGTTGTTCAGATGCTGCACCGCGTCGCTGGCGGCGTCCCCGGCGTCGTTCCAGCCCTCGAACGCAGCCACCACGATGGTGTTGTGCAGTTCGGGGAGGGCAGGGCCGTCATCGCCTCGGGTCACAAGGCCAGGGTAAGGCCTGTGCACAGATCAGGGGCCGCGCAGGACCGGCCGAGTCGGCTGGTTGGTCGGGGCATTGGTCCCCACACCGGGCGACCACGTAGACTTTCCACGGTCGAGAGGCGTTGCAACGGTTCGCCGGCCCTGCCGGTGACCGCCACGCTCGACGGAGTTAAGGACGCCTTCCGCCCACGGAAGGAGCCCGCGTGAATGCCTTTGAGCCCAACATCCGGCCTGACTGCACCGAGGAACTGAAGGCCGCCATGAGCCGCCGGATCCTGGTGATCGACGGCGCGATGGGCACGGCGATTCAGCGCGACCGCCCCGACGAGGCCGGCTATCGCGGCGACCGGTTCACCGAGTGGCCGACCGCGCTGCAGGGCAACAACGACCTGCTCAACCTGACGCAACCGCAGATCATCGAGGGCATCCACCGCGAGTACCTCGAGGCCGGCGCCGACATCCTGGAAACCAACACGTTCAACGCGAACGCGATCTCGCTGGCCGACTACGACATGGCCGACTTGAGCTACGAGCTGAACTACGTCGGCGCCGCGCTGGCCCGCAAGGCCGCCGACGAGTACAGCACCCCGGACAAGCCCCGCTACGTGGCCGGGGCGCTCGGTCCGACGACCCGCACGGCGTCGATCTCGCCGGACGTCAACGACCCCGGCGCCCGCAACGTCTCCTACGACCAGCTGGTGGCCGCCTACCTCGAATCCGCCGGCGGCCTGGTCGACGGCGGCGCCGACATCATCATCATCGAGACCATTTTCGACTCGCTGAACTCCAAGGCGGCGGTGTTCGCCGTCGAGACGCTGTTCGAGCAGCGCGGGCGCCGCTGGCCGGTCATCATCTCCGGCACCATCACCGACGCCTCCGGACGCACGCTCTCGGGTCAGGTCACCGAGGCCTTCTGGAACTCGATCCGGCACGCCAAGCCGATCGCGGTGGGGCTGAACTGCGCCCTGGGCGCGCCGGAGATGCGGCCCTACATCGCCGAGATGGCGCGGATCGCCGACACCTACATCTCGTGCTACCCGAATGCGGGCCTGCCCAACGCATTCGGCGAGTACGACGAGTCCCCGGAACGGCAGGCCTGCTACATCGCCGACTTCGCCGACGCCGGTCTCGTCAACATCGTCGGGGGTTGCTGCGGGACGGCGCCGCCGCACATCGCCGAGATCGCCAAGGTGGTCGAGGGCAAGGCGCCGCGCCAGCTGCCCGAGATCGGCGTGGCCACCCGGCTTGCCGGTCTGGAACCGCTCAACATCACCGAGGACTCCCTGTTCGTCAACATCGGTGAACGCACCAACATCACCGGTTCGGCCCGGTTCCGCAACCTGATCAAGGCCGAGGACTACGACACCGCGCTGTCGGTGGCGTTGCAGCAGGTCGAGGTCGGTGCGCAGGTCATCGACATCAACATGGACGAGGGCATGATCGACGGCGTCGCCGCGATGGACCGGTTCACCAAGCTGATCGCGGCCGAGCCGGACATCAGCCGTGTCCCGGTGATGATCGACTCCTCCAAGTGGGAGGTCATCGAGGCCGGCCTGAAGAACGTGCAGGGCAAGCCGATCGTCAACTCGATCTCCCTGAAGGAGGGCGAGGAGAAGTTCGTCCGGGAGGCCCGGCTGTGCCGCAAGTACGGTGCCGCTGTGGTCGTGATGGCCTTCGACGAGCAGGGGCAGGCCGACAACCTCGAGCGCCGCAAGGAGATCTGCGGGCGCGCCTACCGGATCCTGACCGAAGAGGTCGGCTTCCCGGCCGAGGACATCATCTTCGACCCGAACTGTTTCGCGCTGGCGACCGGTATCGAGGAGCACGCCACCTACGGGATCGACTTCATCGAGGCCTGCGCCTGGATCAAGGAGAACCTGCCCGGCGTGCACATCTCCGGCGGCATCTCCAACGTCTCGTTCTCGTTCCGGGGCAACAACCCGGTTCGCGAGGCGATCCACGCGGTGTTCCTGTTCCACGCCATCAAGGCCGGCCTGGACATGGGCATCGTCAACGCCGGAGCGCTGGTGCCCTACGACTCGATCGACCCCGAACTGCGGGACCGCATCGAGGACGTGGTGCTCAACCGGCGCCCCGACGCCGCCGAGCGGCTGCTGGAGATCGCCGAACGGTTCAACACCTCCGAGAAGGCCGAGGATCCGGCGGCGGCCGAGTGGCGCAGCCTGCCGGTCCGCGAACGGATCACCCACGCTCTGGTCAAGGGCATCGACGCCCACGTCGACGCCGACACCGAGGAGCTGCGGGCCGAGATCGCCGCCGCGGGCGGCCGCCCGATCGAGGTGATCGAGGGCCCGCTGATGGACGGCATGAACGTCGTCGGCGACCTCTTCGGCGCGGGCAAGATGTTCCTGCCCCAGGTGGTGAAGTCGGCCCGGGTGATGAAGAAGGCCGTGGCCTATCTGCTGCCCTACATCGAGGCGGAGAAGCAGCCGGGCGATGCCGACAACACCAACGGCATCATCGTGATGGCGACGGTGAAGGGCGACGTCCACGACATCGGCAAGAACATCGTCGGGGTGGTGTTGCAGTGCAACAACTACACCGTCATCGACCTCGGTGTGATGGTGCCGGCCGAGAAGATCCTGAACGCGGCCAAGGAGCACGACGCCGACATCATCGGCCTGTCCGGGCTGATCACCCCGTCGCTGGACGAGATGGTCAACTTCGCCGTGGAGATGGAACGCGAAGGCCTGGAGATTCCGCTGTTGATCGGCGGCGCGACCACCTCGCGCGCCCACACGGCGGTGAAGATCTCGCCGCGCCGCAGCGGCCCGGTGGTCTGGGTCAAGGACGCCTCCCGCTCGGTGCCGGTCGCCGCCGCGCTGCTCGACGACAGGCAGCGCCCGGCGCTGCTGGAGGCCACCGAGGCCGACTACGCGGCCCTGCGTGAGCGGCACGCCCAGAAGAACGAGCGGCCCATGGTGCCGCTGGAGAAGGCCAGGGCCAACCGGACGCCGATCGAGTGGGAGGGCTACACGCCGCCGGTGCCCGCCCAGGGCCTCGGCGTGCGGGAGTTCTTGGACTACGACCTGGCCGAGCTGCGCGAGTTCATCGACTGGCAGCCGTTCTTCAACGCCTGGGAGATGAAGGGGCGCTTTCCCGACATCCTCAACAACCCGGTCTCCGGCGAGGCCGCGCGCAAGCTCTACGACGACGCCCAGGCGATGCTCGACACCCTGATCAAGGAGAAGTGGCTGCGGGCCAACGGGGTGATCGGTTTCTTCCCGGCCAATGCCGTCCCCGGCGGCGAGGACATCGAGATCTACACCGACGAGACCCGCACCGAGGTGCTGGCCACCCTGCACAACCTGCGTCAGCAGGGTGAGCACCGGCCCGGCATCCCGAACCGGTCGCTGGGCGACTACGTCGCCCCCAAGGACACGGGTCTGGCGGACTACATCGGCGCCTTCGCGGTCACCGCGGGCCTGGGCAGCGGCGAGAAGATCGCCGAGTTCAAGGAAGCCCTCGACGACTACAGCGCGATCCTGCTGGAGTCGGTCGCCGACCGGCTGGCGGAGGCCTTCGCCGAGCGGATGCACCAGCGGGTCCGCAAGGAGTTCTGGGGTTTCCAGCCCGACGAGCAGTTGGACAACGACGACCTGATCGCCGAGAAGTATCAGGGCATCCGCCCCGCCCCGGGCTACCCGGCCTGCCCGGAGCACACCGAGAAGGCGACGCTGTGGAAGCTGCTGGACGTCCATAAGCGGACCGGCATCGAGTTGACCGAGTCGATGGCGATGTGGCCCGGCGCCGCGGTCAGCGGCTGGTACTACTCGCACCCGCAGTCGCAGTACTTCGTGGTGGGCCGGATGGCCCAGGACCAGGTCGCCGACTACTCCCGGCGCAAGGGCTGGACTCTGCGCGAAGGTGAGCGCTGGCTGTCCTCCAACCTGGCCTACAACCCGGAGGACTGAGCGGAGATGCTGCCCTGATGGGCCCGTTGCGCGCGGTGCTGTGCGACATGGACGGCACCCTGGTCGATTCCGAGAAGCTGTGGGACGTCGCGATGGTCGCGCTCTACGACCGCCTCGGCGGGGTGCTGACACCACAGGTGCGGGCGGCCACGGTCGGCGGGTGTGCGGAAGACACCATGCGGATCGTCTACGACGACCTGGGGCTGCCGCTCGATCCGGCGGACATGGCGGACTCGGCGCGCTGGCTGCACGAGTACACCGGTGAACTGTTCGACGCGGGCCTGCCCTGGTGCGACGGCGCCCGGGAACTGCTCGACGAGCTGGCCGGTGCGGGGATGCCGACGGCCCTGGTGACCAACACCCCGCGGATGCTGGCCGAGCGGGCGCTGGGCAGCATCGGCCGGCATTACTTCGCCGCGGTGGTCTGCGGCGACGAGGTGCCGTCGGGCAAACCGGCGCCGGACCCCTACCTGCGTGCCGCCGCGCTGTTGGACACCGATCCGCGCTGGTGTCTGGCCGTGGAGGACTCGCCGACGGGCGCCGCCGCGGCCGAGGCGGCCGGGTGCGCGGTGCTGGTGGTGCCCAATGCGCTGCCGGTGCCCGCCGGTGTCCGGCGTCACCAGGTGGCGTCGCTGACCGGGCTCGGGCTCAGCGACCTGCACGACATCTGCGCCGCGCTCGCCATCCGCGAGGGTGCGTGTTTGCCCGCCGACACGCCGTGACAGCTGTGCATCTGTGCACGCTCGCGCCGGTTGGCGACGGCCCCCGCGGCGAAACTGCTGTGACCGCCGCTGACCGGGCATGAAACAATCTCTGCCTGTGAAGACCTTCGAGGAGCTGTTCGCCGAGCTCGGTGAGCGTGCCGCGACCCGGCCGGCCGGAAGTGGCACCGTCGCGGCGCTGGACGCCGGTGTACACACGATCGGCAAGAAGATCCTGGAGGAGGCCGGCGAGGTGTGGCTGGCCGCCGAGTACCAGTCCGACGAGGACCTGGCCGAGGAGATCAGCCAGCTGATGTATTGGACCCAGGTGCTGATGATCTCGCGCGGGCTGACGCTGGCCGACGTCTACGGAAAGCTGTGAGCATGTTGCGTGTCGCGGTCCCCAACAAGGGGGCGCTCAGTGAGGCTGCTGCGGCGATGCTGTCGGAGGCCGGCTACCGCAGCCGCACCGACGCCAAAGACCTGACCGTCATCGACCCGGCCAACAAGGTCGAGTTCTTCTTCCTGCGGCCCAAGGACATCGCGATCTACGTCGGGTCCGGCGAACTGGACTTCGGGATCACCGGCCGGGATCTGGCCGCCGAATCCGGGGCGCCGGTGGCCGAGCGGCTGGCGCTGGGATTCGGCTACTCCCGGTTCCGCTACGCCGCCCCCGCCGGGCGGGAGTGGGTCGCTGCGGACCTGGTCGGCAAGCGCATCGCCACCGCGTATCCGAACCTGGTCCGTAAGGATCTGGCCGGAAAGGGCATCGAGGCCACCGTCATCCGGCTCGACGGGGCGGTGGAGATCTCGATCCAGCTGGGCGTGGCCGACGCGATCGCCGACGTGGTGGGTTCCGGGCGCACCCTGCGCCAGCACGGACTGGTGGCTTTCGGTGAGTCGCTCTGCGATTCCGAAGCGGTGCTGATCGAGGGCGCGACCGCCAATGCCCGCAGTGCTGAAACCGCCGCTGCCCGCGACCAGTTGGCCGCCCGGGTGCAGGGCGTGGTGTTCGGCCAGCAGTATCTGATGCTCGACTACGACTGCCCGCGTGCGGTTCTCGACCAGGCCACCGCGATCACCCCGGGCTTGGAGTCGCCGACCATCGCCCCGCTCGCCGACCCGGACTGGGCGGCGGTGCGCGCCCTGGTGCCGCGGCGCGGGGTCAACGCGATCATGGACGAGCTGGCCGCGATCGGCGCGAAGGCCATCCTCGCCTCGGATATCAGGTTCTGCCGATTTTGAGCAGTCCCGGTAACTGACGCGTCACCGTGTTAGCGTCCGGTTGTCGGCTCGACTGGCCCGGGAGGTAGTGGTGACGCATTTCATCGTGCTGGTGCTCGCGCTGTTCATCGGTGCCGTAGCCGGGCTGCGCGCCTTCACCGCGCCGGCCGTCATGGCCTGGGCCGCCGTGCTGCATTGGATCAACCTGAACGGGACATGGGCCGAGTGGCTGACCCATCCGGTGACCGTCACCATCGTGACGCTGCTGGCGATCGGTGAGCTCATCACCGACCAACTGCCCAGCACACCGGCGCGCACCGTGCCCGTGCAGTTCGGCGCGCGACTCGTGCTGGGCGGCTTCGCCGGCGCGGTGCTCGGCACGGCCTGGAACTTCACCTGGACCGCACTCGGTGCGGGCATCATCGGTGCGGTGATCGGCACCCTGGTCGGTTTCCGGGTCCGCCAGCGCCTGGTCGCCGCCAACGGCGGCCGCGATCTGCCGATCGCCTTGGCCGAAGACGCCATCGCGGTGCTGGGCGGCTTCGCGATCGCCGCGTTGACCGCCGTGGTCTGAGCGCCTCAGCGCCGCTGCACCAGTAACGCCTGCGCGGACGTTCCGACGAATCCGTCGTGGTCGAACAACTCCGCTGTGGTGACGCCCACCCCGTCCGGCCCGATCGAGGCGCGGGCCCGCAGGCCGAATTCGGTGCCGGTCGGCAACCGGTGCAGGTGCACCACGGTGTCGGTGTTCATGAACATGTACTCGTCGACGTCCAGTGCGGCGCCCACACCGTTAGCGGAGTCCACCACCATCGCCAGCCGTTGCAGGGCGGTGGTCGGCTCGTCGTCCACCAGGGACACCTGCGGGCTCAACCAGGCGACGGCCGAGCCGTCGGGCGCATCCGGCTGGACACGCCAGCGCACCGACTGGGCGTAGCCGCTGGCCTGGGCGAACCAGTCCGGCGGTGGTAGCGACGGCCCGCTGGTCAGGGGCGCGTGCCGGTCAGAGGCCACCGCGGAGGTGTCGGAGGTGGCCAGCGCCCACGCGCTCAGCCGCGCCACCGCCCGGTCGTCGTCGCACGTGCGCATCTCGGCTTCCAGCAGCGCGATCCGCCGGCCCGGCCGCTGCACCCGCGCCGAGACCCGCACCGCGGCCAGCGGTATCGCCCCCAGGATGTCCAGGCTCAGCCGGGCGATCCGCTGCCCCGATCCGTCGATCAGCGCCTCGATCTCGCGGGTGAGCAGCGCCAGCGGGGGCGACCCATGCTGCAGCGGACCCCAGTTGCTGCGGGTCAGATCGGTGGCCTCGTAGACCCCGTCAGCGGCAGCGCGGCGGTAGTAGCTGCCGGTCATGCCGCGCTGTCGGCCGGCCAGCCGGGGTAGGGCGGCGGGGTTCCGCCGAATGCCGGACACAACCCACGGTGGGCGCACCAGTCACACAGGCGCGACGGCTGTGGGCGGAAATCGCCTGTGGCGCCGGCGGTTTGGATGGCCTGCCAGATCGCGATCAGGGTCTTCTCGAAGCGCAACAGCTCGGCGTGCTCGGGGGAGTAGTCCAGCAGCTGCCCGTCGGCCAGATAGATCAGCCGCAGGCGTGCGGGCATCACGCCACGCGACCGCAACAGGGCCACCGCATAGAACTTCATCTGGAACAGCGCCTTGGATTCGGCGGCCTCGGACAGCCGCCCGGTGGCCGACGGAGCCCGGCCGGTCTTGTAGTCGACCACCCGCAATTCACCGGTCGGCGCGACGTCGATGCGGTCGACGAAACCACGCAGCGGGGTGCCGTCGGCCAGTTCGACCTCCACCCGCTGCTCGCAGCTCTGCGGGTCGAATCGGCGGGGATCCTCCAGCCGGTAGTAACCGGCCAGCAGCCTGCGTGCCTCGGCCATCAGCTGCTCGGCGTCCAGTGCCGCGGCCACACTCGGATCGGTGCTGACCAGGTGCTCCCAGGCCGAGGTCACCAGCTCGCCGGCGGTCTGCGGGTCGCGCTGGGGTGCGGGCAGCGCGTAGAGCCGCTCCAGGGCGCCGTGGACCACCGAGCCACGCAGCTGCGCCGCCGATGAGGGTTCCGCGAGCCGGTCGATGGCGCGGAATCGGTACAGCAGCGGGCACTGCTTGAAGTCGGCCGCCCGCGACGGTGACAACGCAGGCCTGCTCATACCTGCGCACATTACGGGCATGCACCGACAACCCCTGGCGAACACGCTGCGTAGGGTGGACGGCTGTGTCCGAATCCGGGATTTTTCAGGCGGGCGATCGGGCCCAGTTCACCGACGCCAAGGGGCGCCGCTACACCACCGTGCTGGTCCCCGGCGGCGACTTCCACACCCATCGCGGGGCCATTCCGCACGACGAGGTGATCGGGCTGCCGGACGGCAGCGTGGTCCAGTCGGCCAACGGCGACCCGTTCCTGGTGCTGCGGCCGCTGCTGGTCGACTACGTGATGTCGATGCCGCGCGGGGCGCAGGTGATCTATCCCAAGGACTCGGCGCAGATCATCCACGAGGGCGACATCTTCCCCGGGGCGCGGGTGCTCGAGGCCGGCGCCGGATCGGGAGCTCTGACGCTGTCGCTGCTGCGGGCGGTCGGGCCGGAGGGCAAGGTGATCTCCTACGAGCTGCGCGACGATCACGCCGTGCACGCCCGCGCCAACGTCGAGACCTTCCTCGGGGGCCCGCCCGACAACTGGCAGCTGGTGATGGGCGATGTGGCCGACTGCGACCTGCCCGACGGCTCGATCGACCGGGTGGTGCTCGACATGCTGGCGCCCTGGGAGGTGCTCGGCGCCGTGTCGCGCGTACTGGTTCCCGGCGGAGTGCTGGTGGTCTACGTCGCCACCGTGACGCAGCTGTCCCAGGTGAACGAGGCGCTGCGGGAGCAGCAGTGCTGGACTGAGCCGCGGTCCTGGGAGACCATGCAGCGCGGCTGGAACGTGGTGGGCCTGGCGGTGCGCCCGCAGCACGCGATGCGTGGCCACACCGCGTTCCTGGTCTGCGCGCGCCGGCTGGCGCCGGGCACCGTCACCCCCACCCGGTTGGGGAAGAAACGGGGACGGCCCTAGTCAGGGCGCCGACGTGAGCAGGGTGGCCACCAGGTCCTTCTCGGTGCGCTTCTGCAGGGTGCGCACCAGCGCCGGCTGAGCCCGAACCAGGTGTCCCACAAAGGCATAGGCGTCGTCGGCGTCGAGCAGATAGGCCGCGGCCCGGATCAGCTTGCCGGTCTCCTGAAGCTGCTGATGCCCGCTGAGACCCGCATAGGCCGGTAGCCCCAGGTTGAGCACCGTCGGGTCGTATTTGATCGGGTCACTGACACCGGGTCGCCCCATCGGCTGGTACTGGACTTTGTACTTGTCCAGCATCGCCGTGTAGCAGCGGCTCAGCGCGGCCCGGTAATTCGCGTCGGCGACCAGTTCGGCCCCGACGAATCCGACCACGATGCTGGGTGTCGCGACCACGTTCGTCGCGACGTTCCCCCTGATCGAGGCATCGGTCACGCTGGCGCTGACCGGCAGATCGAAGTTGCCGCCGGGATCGGTCACCGTCAGGTCCAGCACGGTGTCGGTCGCGTTGTAGCCCACTCTCACTCGCCGCACCGCCGTCACCGGGTCCTGGCCGTTGTAGCCGTCCACCGGCACCGTCACCTGCACGGTGCCGGTACCTGATACCGCGATACCGCGGATGCTCCAACTGGCCCGCGGTGTACGGAATCGCTTGCAGTTCAGCCGGATTCGAGCGGTCTCCGACACCGAGTACAGTACGTACTCGTAGCGATCGTCGGCGATGCAGCACGCCGGTATGGTCGCGCAGGCACGGCGGACCGCGGGGTCGGTCACCATGGTTCCCCGCCCGATCTCGCGCCGATTGGTCTCGGTCACCCTCGCCTCGAGTTGCGCCCCGTAGTCGTCGTCGATCGGGATGATGGTGGCCCCGTGCCGCACCGACCAGTACGACTGCACCCGTACGTCATTGACCCAGGCGCGTTGACGTACCTGGCCGGCCCCGACCGTCGAATCGCTCCAGTCGCAGATCTCGCAGTCGCTGTCCAGCGGATCCCGCCGCCAGCCGTCTGCCTCGGGATCGGTCAGGATCTCCACCAACTCGTGGCCCAGCGTCGACATGGTCAGTTCGATGTCCTCGGTCGCCGGGTCGAAGTGGCGCACCCAGCCCGCCCAGTACCGATCGGTGTCGAAGGGGAAGTCGAACGTGTAGTCGCTGGAGTGCGCGCCCGCGACCGTGCCGCCGGCCACCGTGAAACCCTGGGGCATCAACACGATGTAGGCGATCCGCGGGCCGTCGTCGGGATCGGGGAACACGCCGTCGTCGATGCAGTCTTCGATCAGCCCCAGGACCCGGCGCATCGCCACGGTGGAATCCACCGCACCCGACGGCGGTGCGGGGGAGACCACGGTGATCGAGCCGCGCCAGGTCGGGGCACCGGAGATGTGGTACTGCGCCAGCTCGGTGAAATAGCGGCTCGCCAGCAGCGCGCGGGTGCGCGATTCGATCAGACCGCGCTGCGCCGCACCCGCGCCGTTCCACCAGGCTCCCCAGAACACCAGCTGCACCGGGGTGTGCGCGCCGCCGAGCACGCCGTGGTGATAGGCCACCGTGGAGCCGTTGTGGGAGTTGTCGGCGAAGACCAGCGCCGGCACCTTCGGGCGTGACCACGCCCCGCTACACGAGTGATCGTCACGCTGATAGGTGATGATCGGGAGGAATCCCGGCGTCTCGTCAACAACGCTGACGATCAGCCGTTGCTCGATGGGCATTCTCGGAGTATGCGCCGCTCAAAGCCGCCACGCTGCGGGTTCGCCGGGCGAATATTTCGTCGGCGGGCGGGCGTGTCGGGGAGAATCCGATCAGGGCGGCGGCGGTGCGGGCGCGGTGCTCCCGGTTTTGACGTTGCCGAACGCCAACAGGGCTTTGGCAGTGCCCTCGGACAGCTGCCAGTCGCCCTGATGCGGAGTGAAGTCCATCGGGAAGAAGAACGTGCCGGCGTCGGGAATGGCCGTGGTCACGGTGATGTCGGCGGTCACGTGTCCCGGGTCGCGGTCCGACCAGCTGATCTCTGCCGCCTCAAAATTCAGCGGCAGATAGCCGCCGTCGTTGAGCGCGGTGGCGAATTTGTCGATGGTCGCGGCGTCGGCGGGCTTGGCGCCCTCGATCAGCGCCACCTTGTCCACGCCCTCGACCTGGGGGTCTGCCAGTCGCTGCAGCACGCCGGTCAGCGCCTCCGGTGTGGGCAGGGTCGACGACGGCACCTGGGCAGGTGCCGTCGTCGACGTCACCGGAACCTCGGCCACCGGCTCGGGCGGCTGTTGGCCCGAGCAGCCCGACATCGCCAGCACCGCCGCCGCGAGGGCGGCGGGCCAGGCGATGCGGTGGCTACACATGGGGTCTGCGGTCAGCCCTGTGCCAGCTGTGCGAGTGACAGCAGTGAGGCCTGGGAGAGCTTCCAGCCGCCCTGGTCGACGAACGTGAGGTTCACCGTGTGCGGGTCGAGCTTCGGTGCCGACGCGGTGACGTCCGCCGAAGCCGTCCCGGGACCGGCCGGCGCGACATTGGCCACGCTGATCGACAGCGGGAGGTAGCCGTTCTTCTGGGCCTTCTTCAGCCGGCGGTCCAAGATGGCCTCGGCGCCGCCGAGACCGCCCTCGACGAGGTTCCCCTTCGCGGCGGCGGGGATGTCGGGGTTGGCGAGCGTGTTCAGGACGTCGGTCAGCTGTTCCGGAGTGGGTACGGCGGCTGCCGGGTCGAGCGGCAGCGGGGCGAAGAACACCGTGGTCGGCGCCTCGGCGGTGGCCGGCGTCGGATTTGTCAGGTAGGTCACAGCGAAGGCTGCTGCGCCGACGCCCGTGATCGCCGCAATCCGTGTGGCTAGGTCTTTCATGCTCAGTTGGATCCTTTCGAGGTCCGTGTGATCGCCGAATTTGAGAGCGAGGCTAGCAGCGCAGACGGTGTGTCGGGCTGCCACAGAGCACGCGAATGCACAATGGCCGGTAGCGTTGAGGTATCCGCCGCTTCAACTTCCAGTACGGGAAAGGAGCGCACCATGAGCAACATGGAAGATTCGCCGCGTCCTGAGACCTTCGACGCGCCTGGGGGGCCGGGCACGCCCGGTGATGACTTCGCCGAGTTGGAGGCGCTGCGCCGCGAGGCCGCGCTGCTGCGCGCACAACTGGAGAGCACCCCGCAGGACTCCGCCCGAGTGGGCCGCGACGTGCGACAGCTCGAAGCCCACATTGACTCGCTGACCGCGCGAAACTCCAAACTGATGGACACTCTCAAGGAGGCGCGTCAGCAGCTGCTGGCGCTGCGCGAGGAGGTCGATCGGCTGGGTCAGCCGCCGAGCGGTTACGGCGTGCTGTTGGGCAGCCACGACGACGACACCGTCGATGTGTTCACCTCCGGTCGCCGGATGCGGCTGAACATCTCGCCCAACATCGACGTAGCAACGCTCAAGAAGGGCCAGACGGTTCGGCTCAACGAGGCGCTGACGGTCGTCGAGGCCGGCAATTTCGAATCGGTCGGCGAAATATCCACGTTGCGTGAAATTCTGTCCGACGGGCGCCGTGCGTTGGTGGTGGGTCACGCCGATGAGGAGCGCATCGTCTGGCTGGCCGAGCCGCTGGTCGCCGCGGATCTTCCCGACAGCAACCCGGACGGGCTCGCCGATGACTGGCGGCCCCGCAAGCTGCGCCCCGGCGACTCTCTGCTGGTCGACACCAAGGCCGGCTACGCGTTTGAGCGCATCCCCAAGGCCGAGGTCGAAGACCTGGTGCTCGAGGAGGTGCCCGACGTCAGCTACAGCGACATCGGTGGCCTGACTCGCCAGATCGAGCAGATCCGCGACGCCGTGGAACTGCCGTTCCTGCACAAGGACCTCTACCGCGAGTACGCGCTGCGCCCGCCCAAAGGCGTGCTGCTCTACGGCCCGCCCGGCTGTGGCAAGACGCTCATCGCCAAGGCGGTGGCCAACTCGCTGGCCAAGAAGATGGCCGAGGTGCGCGGCGACGACGCCCACGAGGCCAAGTCGTACTTCCTCAACATCAAGGGCCCCGAGCTGCTGAACAAGTTCGTCGGCGAGACCGAACGCCACATCCGGCTGATCTTCCAGCGGGCGCGCGAGAAGGCCTCCGAGGGCACCCCGGTGATCGTGTTCTTCGACGAGATGGACTCGATCTTCCGCACCCGTGGCACCGGTGTCTCCTCGGATGTGGAGACCACCGTGGTGCCGCAGCTGCTCAGCGAGATCGACGGTGTGGAGGGTCTGGAGAACGTCATCGTGATCGGCGCCTCCAACCGTGAGGACATGATCGACCCGGCGATCCTGCGGCCCGGCCGGCTGGACGTCAAGATCAAGATCGAGCGTCCGGATGCCGAAGCCGCACAAGACATCTTCTCGAAGTACTTGGTCGAGACGCTGCCGGTGCACGCCGACGACCTCGCCGAGTTCGGCGGCGACCGCGCGGCCTGCATCAAGGCGATGATCGAGAAGGTCGTCGACCGGATGTACGCCGAGATCGACGACAACCGGTTCCTGGAGGTCACCTACGCCAACGGTGACAAAGAGGTCATGTACTTCAAGGACTTCAACTCCGGGGCGATGATCCAGAACGTGGTCGACCGGGCGAAGAAGAACGCCATCAAGTCGGTTCTGGAGACGGGCCAGCCGGGTCTGCGCATCCAGCACCTGCTGGACTCGATCGTCGACGAGTTCGCCGAGAACGAGGACTTGCCCAACACCACCAACCCCGATGACTGGGCGCGGATCTCGGGCAAGAAGGGGGAGCGGATCGTCTACATCCGCACCCTGGTCACCGGCAAGAGCTCCAGCGCCAGCCGTGCCATCGACACCGAGTCCAACCTGGGCCAGTACCTGTAGCCCCTTTGGCTGAGGCCCCCTTTGGCGCCCTTTGGCGCGAGGGTGCGTGTTTGCCCGCCGACACGCCGCGCCGCGCGTACAACTGCGCACGTTCGCGGCACCAGGGTGCGGGGCGCACCACCCGCCGCGGCGTCAGCCGGTCTGCAGCGAGTAGCTGTTGGTCAGGTCGTCCTGCAGCACGCGGGCGACCTCGGTGGTGGTGTCCACCCGCAACGCGCCGGCCAAGACGCGCGCCTGATAGCTCCAACCCGCCGGCAGCGTGAGCCGGTCGGCGAGCCCCGCGAGGTCGGCCCGCGACAGGTCCGGATCGACCACCTGGCTCCAGGTCTGCATCACCCAGCGTCGCCCGTCGGGATCGATCAGCTCGTAGATCTGCTCGCCGGCATCGAAGACGAAGACCGCGTGGCGGGTCACCTCATTGACGGTGTAGGGCCCGGGGTTCATCGACGACAGCGCGACCTGCGCCTGCTTGATCATCTCGATGCCGCCGAAGGTCTTGGTCTCCCGCGGGCCCTGCGGCGCCTTCTCGATGGTGTTCATCAGCCAGTACCGCGGCCCGTTGAGCAGTGCTGCGGCCGCACCGTTTTCGGCGGCGATCGCCTGGGCGTCGAGCGCGGACCACAGCTGCGCGGGGCAGTCGTTGAGGCCAAAGGTGTTGTAGACGGTGGCCTGCGGGCCCGACGGACCGATCTCGACGAGCAGCACCTCCCCGTAGCGCTTTCCGGATACGTCGGTCGTCTGCTGACGGGCCTGCTCGGTGGACATCCCGGTGAAATTAGCCACTGACCTCGGGTAGGTCAACACCTCCGGCGGTCTCGATTGCCCACCCCGCTGTGCGGGATGGTCGGGGATCCTCGGCGGTCTCGTTCCTCGTCCACCTCGTCACCCCTCTAGGCTTTAGCCATGCAGCGGATCATCGGAACTGAAGTCGAGTACGGCATCGCTTCGCCATCAGATCCCACCGCGAACCCCATCCTCACCTCCACCCAGGCGGTGCTGGCCTACGCCGCCGCCGCGGGCATCCCGCGCGCCAAGCGCACCCGCTGGGACTACGAGGTGGAATCGCCGCTGCGCGATGCCCGTGGGTTCGACCTGAGCCGCTCGTCCGGCCCGCCGCCGATCATCGACGCCGACGAGGTGGGCGCGGCCAACATGATCCTCACCAACGGCGCCCGGCTCTACGTCGATCACGCTCACCCCGAATACTCCGCGCCCGAGGTCACCGATCCGCTGGACGCGGTCATCTGGGACAAGGCCGGCGAGCGCGTGATGGAGGCGGCCGCACGCTATGTGGCCAGCGTCCCCGGGGCGGCGAAGCTGCAGCTGTACAAGAACAACATCGACAACAAGGGCGCCTCCTACGGCACCCACGAGAACTACCTGATGAGCCGGCAGACGCCGTTCTCGGCGATCATCTCCGGCCTCACGCCGTTTCTGGTGTCCCGGCAGGTGGTCACCGGCTCCGGGCGCGTCGGGCTGGGCCCCGCCGGCGACGAGCCGGGCTTCCAGCTGTCGCAGCGCGCCGACTACATCGAGGTCGAAGTCGGCCTGGAGACCACGCTCAAGCGCGGCATCATCAACACCCGCGACGAGCCGCACGCCGACGCCGACAAGTACCGCCGACTGCACGTGATCATCGGCGACGCCAACCTCGCCGAGACGTCGACGTATCTGAAAGTGGGCACCACCGCGCTGGTCCTCGACCTCATCGAGGAGGGCCCGGAGCACGGGATCGACTTGAGTGACTTGGTGTTGGCCCGGCCGGTGCGGGCGGTGCACGTCATCAGCCGTGACCCGACGCTGCGGGCGACCGTCGCGCTGGCGGACGGCCGTGAGATGACCGGCCTTGCGCTGCAACGGATCTACCTCGATCGGGCGGCCAAGCTGGTGGAGATCCGCGATCCGGATCCGCGCGCCACCGACATCATCGAGACCTGGGCTCGGGTGCTCGACCAGCTCGAGCGGGATCCGATGGAGTGCGCCGACGTGCTCGACTGGCCGGCCAAGCTGCGTCTGCTGGAGGGCTTCCGGCAGCGCGAGAACCTGAGCTGGTCCGCACCCCGACTGCACCTGATCGACCTGCAGTACTCCGACGTACGGCTGGACAAGGGCCTGTACAACCGGCTGGTCGCCCGCGGCTCGATGCGCCGCCTGGTCACCGAACAGCAGGTACTGGCCGCGGTCGACAATCCGCCGACCGACACCCGGGCCTACTTCCGCGGTGAGTGCCTGCGCCGGTTCGGCGCCGACATCGCCGCCGCCAGCTGGGACTCGGTCATCTTCGACCTGGGCGGGGACTCACTGGTGCGAATTCCGACCCTGGAGCCGCTGCGTGGCAGTAAGGCGCACGTCGGAGCTTTGCTGGATTCGGTGGACAGTGCCGCCGAACTGGTGCAACAACTCACCACCTAGACCCCGGGCAACATCGGCGTCGACCGGTAGGGTGGAGAAACCGGCCGCGGTCATGCGCGGCCGATGAGATTCAGGAGGCAGCAATGGCTCAGGAGCAGACCAAGCGCGGCGGGGGCGGCGGAGACGACGACGATCTCACCGGAAGCACTGCGGCGGGCCAGGAACGCCGGGAGAAACTCACCGAGGACACCGACGACCTGCTCGACGAGATCGACGACGTGCTGGAGGAGAACGCCGAGGACTTCGTGCGTGCGTATGTCCAAAAGGGCGGCCAGTGACCTGGTTGTCGAATGATCGTCTGCCCCTGAATTCAGCAAACCCAGGAATCCCTCTCACCGGCGTAGGTCTGTCGTCATTCTCGGAGTTCCTGCGACTGCAGGCACCCGAACTGCTGCCGACCGGCCTGGGCGCCGCGCACCCCGGCGGCGCCGGTGAGCAACTGCCGCACGGCACCACCATCGTCGCGTTGAAGTACCCCGGCGGGGTCCTCATCGCCGGCGACCGCCGCTCGACGCAGGGCAACATGATCGCCGGCCGCGATGTCCAGAAGGTCTACGTCACCGACGAGTACACCGCGACCGGCATCGCCGGCACCGCGGCGATCGCCGTCGAGTTCGCCAGGCTCTACGCGGTGGAGCTGGAGCACTACGAGAAGCTCGAAGGCGTGCCGCTGACGTTCGCCGGGAAGGTCAACCGGTTGTCCACCATGGTGCGCGGCAACCTGGGCGCCGCGATGCAGGGCCTGGTGGCCTTGCCGCTGTTGGCCGGTTACGACATCGACGCCGACGACCCGCAGACCGCGGGGCGCATCGTGTCGTTCGACGCCGCCGGCGGGTGGAACGTCGAGAGCGAGGGCTACCAGGCGGTGGGCTCGGGCTCGCTGTTCGCCAAGTCGTCGATCAAGAAGCTCTACAACCAGATCAGCGACGCCGACTCCGCTCTGCGGGTCGCCATCGAGGCGCTCTACGACGCCGCCGACGACGACTCCGCCACCGGTGGCCCGGACCTGGTGCGCGGCATCTATCCGACCGCGGTCACCATCGACGCCGACGGCGCCGTGGAGATCACCGAGGAGCGCATCGCCGAACTGGCTCGCACGGTGGTCGAGAGTCGAACTCGCGGCGGGGATTCGGGGCCGCAGACCAAGCGGGGTAAGAAATGAGTTTCCCGTACTTCATCTCGCCCGAGCAGGCCATGCGCGAGCGTGGCGAGCTCGCGCGCAAGGGCATCGCCCGTGGTCGCAGCGTGGTGGCGTTGGCCTACGCCGACGGCGTGCTGTTCGTCGCGGAAAACCCTTCGCGCTCACTGCAGAAGATCAGCGAACTCTACGACCGAGTGGGTTTTGCGGCCGCCGGGCGCATCAATGAGTTCGAGAACCTGCGCCGTGGCGGTATTCAGTTCGCCGACACCCGCGGTTACGCCTATGACCGCCGCGACGTCACCGCGCGTCAGCTGGCCAATGTCTACGCCCAGACGCTGGGCACCATCTTCACCGAGCAGGCAAAGCCCTACGAGGTGGAGTTGTGTGTGGCCGGTGTGGCCTACCAGGGCCAGACCAAAGCGCCTGAGCTCTACCGGGTCACCTACGACGGCTCGATCACCGACGAGCCGCACTTCGTGGTGATGGGCGGCACCACCGAGCCGGTCACCAACGCGCTCAAGGAGTCCTACGCCGAGAACGCGGAGCTGGCCGACGCCCTGCACATTGCGGTCAACGCGCTCAAGCAGACCGACACCGGCAACGGTTCCGAGCCGCGCGATCTGGGTCCGGGCACCTTGGAGGTGGCCATCCTGGATGCCAACCGGCCCAAGCGTGCGTTCCGGCGGATCAACCGCGCCACGCTGGAATCACTGCTGCCGCAAGCCGGTTCCTAAGGGTCGCGCCTACCGGTCGATCCGGAACCGCTTGATACGCGCGCCAGCACCGGACGCCAGTTCGACGCGGCTGCGCGGAACGCCGAAATGCTCTGCCAGAACACGGATGACGGCGGCGTTGGCCTTGCCGTCCACGGCCTGTTCGCGCACATAGACGGTCAGCCCTCCGTCGTCGTCGGCCTCGACCAGGGGGCCCTTGCGGCTACCCGGTTTGACCTTGACAACAACGGTTTCGGTCATCGCAACAGGATCCCAGTGTCGCGAGTGTGCGTAGCTGTACGGCTCGCCTCGGCGTGTCGCTGGGCAGACACGCACACTCGCGCCAAAAAGGTGCGTTACCGCGCGACGATCACCGAGGAGCCGTGCCCGAACAGGCCCTGGTTGGCCGTGACGCCCACCGTGGCGCCCTCGACCTGACGGCCGGTTGCCTGACCCCGCAGCTGCCAGGTCAGCTCGCACACCTGCGCGATCGCCTGGGCCGGGATCGCCTCGCCGAAGCAGGACAGCCCGCCGGACGGGTTCACCGGCACCCGGCCACCGATGGTGGTGGCGCCGCTGCGCAGCAGCTGCTCGCCTTCACCCTTGGCGCACAGGCCCAGGTGCTCGTACCAGTCGATCTCCAGCGCGGTGGACAGGTCGTAGACCTCGGCCAGGCTGACGTCCTCGGGGCCGATGCCGGCCTCGGCGTAGGCGGCGTCCAGGATCTGGTCCTTGAACACCCGCTCCGGGGCCGCCACCACGGCGGTGGAATCGGTTGCGATGTCCGGCAGTTCCGGCAGGTGCTGCGGGTAGCGCGGGGTCACGGTGGCCACCGCGCGCACCGACGGCACACCCTCGAGCGACCCGAGGTGCTTGCGGGCGAACTCCGCGCTGGCCACGATCAGCGCCGCGGCACCGTCGGAGGTGGCGCAGATGTCGAGCTGGCGCAGCGGGTCGGAGACCACCGGGCTGGCCAGCACGTCGTCGACCGAGGCTTCCTTGCGGTAGCGGGCATTCGGGTTGGACAGGCCGTGCCGCGAGTTCTTGACCTTGACCTGGGCAAAGTCCTCGGAGGTGGCGCCGTAGAGGTCCATCCGGCGACGCGCCAGCAGCGCGAAGTACACCGGGTTCATCGCGCCGATCAGGTGGAACCGCTGCCAGTCCGGGTCGTTCTTGCGCTCACCGCCGACCGGGGCGAACGGGCCCTTGGGGGTGGTGTCGGCGCCGATCACCAGCGCCACGTCGCAGAAGCCGGCCAGGATCTGGGCCCGGGCGCTCTGCAGCGCCTGCGAACCCGAGGCGCAGGCCGCATACGAGGACGACACCGGCACGCCGTTCCAGCCCAGCTTCTGGGCGAACGTCGAACCGGCGATGAAACCCGGGTAGCCGTTGCGGATGGTGTCCGCGCCGGCGATGAACTGGATCTGCTGCGCGTTCAGGCCGGCGTCGGCCAGGGCGGCGCGGGCGGCGATCACCCCGTACTCGGTGAAGTCGCGGCCCCACTTGCCCCACGGGTGCATGCCCGCACCCAGGATGTACAGCGGCTCGGGGCTCATGCGTCCACCTTCTTCCAGGCGTAGACGGTGCGCGTCACGCCGTCGTCGTCGGTGTAGAGCGGCATGGTGGTCAGTTCCATCTCCATGCCGACCTTCAAGTCGGCGGCCAGCGTGCCCTCGACCACCTTGCCCAGCACGATCAGGCCCTCGTCGGCCAGCTCCACCGCGGCGATCGCAAACGGCTCGAACGGGTCGCTGGGCGGGTAGGGGGCCGGAGGCAGGTACCGGTTCTCGGTGTAGCTCCAGATGGTGCCGCGCCGTGACAGCGCGACGGGCTCCAACACGTCGCCGTCGCAGGCGGGGTTGGGGCAGTTGTTCTCACGCGGCGGGAACACATAGGTGCCGCACTGCGGACACTTGGCGCCGATCAGGTGGGGGAGGCCGGCGTCGTCGGTGGCGTACCACCCGTCGATCGCGGGCTGCGAGGCTACATCTGGCACTCGGTCAGCGTACCCAACGGCACCGATGAAACTGAAACGTGTTCCAGTCAACGGGCCAACCGGCGCTGCGGCCTATGGTGGCGAGGTCAGGCACCGAAACAGAGGGGTTCGGAAATGGTGATCGTGGCAGGACATCTGACGGTGGATCCCGGTCAGCGGGACGCCTATCTGCAGGGGTGCCGCGACGTCGTCCGCCAGGCGCGCAGCGCACCGGGCTGCCTGGACTTCGCCGTCACCGCCGACCTCCTCGACCCGGGCCGCGTCGACATCTTCGAACGTTGGGGATCTCGGGCCGCGTTGGAAGCCTTCCGCGGCAGCGGGCCCAGCGACGAGCAGGCCGCGGCGATCCTGTCGGCCGCGGTCGCCGAGTACGACGTCACCGAGGAGCGACCGCTGACCTGATGTCTGCGGCAGTGCATAGAGTTGTCCCCGTGAGCCCTGCCCAGACCGCCCCCACCGATGCTGCGCACGACACCCAGACCAAACACACGCTGCTGCTGCTGGACGGAAACTCGCTGGCGTATCGGGCCTTCTATGCCCTGCCCGCGGAGAATTTCAAGACGCGCAGCGGCCTGACCACCAACGCCGTCTACGGGTTCACCGCGATGCTGATCAACCTGCTGCGCGACGAGGCCCCCACCCACGTCGCCGCCGCGTTCGACGTGTCGCGGCAGACCTTCCGCTCGGAGCGCTTCCCGGAGTACAAGGCCACCCGGTCGTCCACTCCCGATGAGTTCCGCGGCCAGATCGACATCACCAAGGAGGTGCTGGCCGCGCTCGGCATCACCACCTTGTCGGAACCCGGTTTCGAGGCCGACGACATCATCGCCACGCTGGCCACCCAGGCCGACGCCGAGGGCTACCGGGTGCTGGTGGTCACCGGCGACCGCGACGCCCTGCAACTGGTCAACGAGAACGTGACCGTGCTCTACCCCCGCAAGGGCGTCAGCGACCTGACCCGGTTCACCCCGGAGGCGGTGGTCGAGAAGTACGGCCTGACCCCGGCCCAGTACCCGGACTTCGCGGCGCTGCGCGGCGACCCCAGCGACAACCTGCCGGGCATCCCCGGGGTGGGGGAGAAGACCGCGTCGAAGTGGATCACCGAATACGGGTCGCTGCAGGGGCTGGTGGATCACGTCGACACCGTCAAGGGCAAAGTCGGGGATTCGTTGCGCGCCAACCTTTCCAGCGTAATCCTCAACCGTGAGTTGACCGACCTGGTGCGCAACGTGCCGCTGGCCCAGACGCCGGACACGCTGCGGCTGGTGCCGTGGGACCGTGAGCAGATCCATCAGCTCTTCGACGACCTCGAGTTCCGGGTACTGCGCGACCGGCTGTTCGAGACGCTGTCCACCGCCGGCGGCGCGGTGCTCGAGGCCGAGGAGGGCTTCGAGGTGCGCGGCGGCGCCCTGGAGCCGGGCACAGTGGCGGGGTGGCTGGCCGAGCACGCCGCCGACGGGCGCCGCACCGGGCTGGCCGTGATCGGCACCCACCGCAGCTTCGACAGCGACGCCACCGCGCTGGCCCTGGCCTCGGCCGACGGTGAAGGCGCCTACATCGACACCGCGACGCTGACCGCCGAGGACGACGCCGCGCTGGGCGCCTGGCTGGCCGACCCGGACAAACCCAAGGCGCTGCACGAGGCCAAGCTGGCCATGCACGATCTTGCCGGTCGCGGCTGGACGCTCAACGGCGTCACCTCTGACACCGCACTGGCCGCCTACCTGGTGCGGCCCGGTCAGCGCAGCTTCAGCCTCGACGACCTCTCGGTGCGCTACCTTCGCCGGGAGTTGCGTGCGGAGTCCGATGAGCAGCAACAGCTTTCGCTGCTGGATGACACCGAGGGCATCGACGATCAGGCCGTGCAGACCGCGATCCTGCGGGCCCGCGCAGTCAATGACCTGGCCGACGCTCTGGATGTCGAACTGGCCCGTATCGACTCGTCGTCACTGCTCGCCGACATCGAGCTGCCCCTCCAGCGGGTGCTGGCGGAACTGGAGACCGCCGGGATCGGTGTCGACCTCGAGCACCTGAGCCAGCTGCAGAGCCGCTTCGGCGACCAGATCCGCGACGCGGCAGAGGCGGCGTACGCGGTGATCGGCAAGCAGATCAACCTCGGGTCGCCCAAGCAGCTGCAGGTGGTGCTCTTCGACGAACTGGGCATGCCCAAGACCAAGAAGACCAAGACCGGCTACACCACCGACGCCGACGCGCTGCAGACCCTGTTCGACAAGACCGGGCATCCGTTCCTGGAGCACCTGCTGACGCACCGCGACGTCACCCGGCTGAAGGTGACCGTCGACGGATTGCTGAAATCCGTTGCCTCCGATGGGCGGATCCACACCACGCTGAATCAGACGATCGCCGCGACGGGCCGGCTGTCGTCGACCGACCCCAACCTGCAGAACATTCCGATCCGCACCGACGCCGGTCGCCAGATCCGCGACGGCTTTGTGGTCGGCGACGGTTTCCCCGAGCTGATGACGGTCGACTACAGCCAGATCGAGATGCGCATCATGGCGCATCTGTCGGCCGATGAGGGACTCATCGAGGCGTTCAACACCGGCGAAGACCTGCACTCGTTCGTCGGGTCGCGGGCGTTCTCGGTGCCCATCGACGAGGTGACTCCGGACATGCGGCGCCGCGTCAAGGCGATGTCCTACGGCCTGGCCTACGGGTTGAGCGCCTACGGGCTGGCCGCCCAGCTCAAGATCTCCACCGAAGAGGCCAAAGAGCAGATGGACGCCTACTTCGACCGGTTCGGCCGGGTGCGCGACTACCTGCACGAGGTGGTGGAGCAGGCCCGCAAGGACGGCTACACCTCCACGGTGCTGGGCCGGCGGCGCTACCTGCCCGAACTGGACAGCAGCAACCGCCAGGTCCGCGAGTCGGCCGAGCGGGCCGCGCTCAACGCGCCGATCCAGGGCAGCGCGGCTGACATCATCAAGGTCGCGATGATCGAGGTCGACCGGGCGCTGAAGGCTTCCGGACTGCGGTCACGGATGCTGCTGCAGGTGCACGACGAATTGCTGTTCGAAGTGGCCGAGAGGGAGCGCGAGCAGTTGGAGGCGCTGGTGCGCGACAAGATGGGCAGCGCCTATCCGCTCAGCGTCCCGCTGGAGGTGGCCGTCGGCTACGGGCGCAGTTGGGACGCCGCCGCCCACTGACTCGTGCCGTTTTGGCGGTGGCGCGTGTCAGTGGACCCCGCTATAATCGAACGTATGTTCGAACAATCGCTCCTCCACTGACTCAAACTTTTTGGCAGGGTCGCGTTATTCACAACGCGGCCGTGAGGAGGTTGAGTGGATCATGGTCC
>NZ_LQPI01000076.1 GCF_002101775.1 Mycolicibacter nonchromogenicus
GCTCGGGGCGGCTCGGGGGGAGGGGCACCGCGTCAGCGGGGCTTGGCCAGCGGGAACGGCAGGGTGTCGCGGATGCTGTGGCCGGTGATCAGCATGACCACGCGATCCACGCCCATGCCCAACCCGCCGGTCGGCGGCATCGCGTACTCCATGGCCTGCAGGAAGTCCTCGTCGAGCTCCATGGCCTCGGGATCGCCGCCGGCGGCCAGCAGCGACTGCTGATGCAGCCGGCGGCGCTGCTCCACGGGATCGGTGAGCTCGCTGTAGGCAGTGCCCAGCTCCACGCCCCACGCCACCAGGTCCCACCGCTCGGCCACCCCCGGCTTGCTGCGGTGCGGCCGGGTCAGCGGCGACACCGAGGTGGGGAAGTCGGTGTAGAACGTGGGTTCCTGCGTGCGGGCCTCCACCAGGTGCTCGTAGAGTTCGAGCACCACCGCCCCAGCATCCCACTGCCGCAGGTAGTGGACACCGGCGCGGTCGCACAGCCGGCGCAGGGTGGCCAGGTCGGTGCCGGCGTCGATCTGCTCGCCCAGCGCGTCGGAGACCGCGTCGTGCACAGTGCGCACCGGCCACCGCCCGGAGATGTCCACCGGTTCGAGCGTGTCGCCGGCCCCCGGGCGCATCACCACCGGGGCGCCGTTGGCCGCCACCGCGGCGTTCTGGATCAGTTCGCGTGCCCCGTCGATCCAGGCCAGGTAGTCGCCGTGGGCCTGGTAGGCCTCCAGCAGGGTGAACTCCGGGTTGTGGCTGAAGTCCACGCCCTCGTTGCGGAATGCCCGGCCCAGCTCGAACACCCGCTCCACGCCGCCCACGCACAGTCGCTTGAGGTAGAGCTCCGGGGCGATCCGCAGATACAGATCCAGGTCGTAGGCGTTGATGTGCGTGACGAACGGGCGCGCGTTGGCCCCGCCGTGCAGCTGCTGCAGGATCGGGGTCTCGACCTCCAGAAAGCCCTTGGCGAACAGGGTGTCCCGCAGCGAGCGCAGCACATTGCTGCGGGCGGTGATCAGCTCACGCGCCTCACGGTTGATGGCCAGATCCACATACCGGGTCCGCACCCGGGCCTCGGGGTCGGTCAGGCCCTTCCATTTGTCGGGCAGCGGGCGCAGGCATTTGCCCAGCAGCCGCCACCGCGTCACCAGCAGCGACGGGGTTCCGTTGCGGCTGCGCCCCATCCGGCCGGTCGCCTCGACCAGGTCACCGAGATCGATTCCGGCGTTGAAGTCCGCGGCGCGCGCCTCGGTGCCGGCCTGGGCGAGCACCGAATTGTCGAGCAGCAGTTGCAGCTCACCGGACCAGTCGCGCAGCTGGGCGAAGAGCACGCCGCCGTAGTCGCGCATGCGCAACACCCGCCCGGCCACCGACACCCCCTCGGCGCCGGAGGCCAGGGCCTGGGCCACGCTGTGGCTGGGCGGGTCACCCACCGGGTAGGCGTCGACGCCGCTGTCCTGCAACGACTTCAGCTTGGCCATCCGGACCCGGACCTGCTCGGGAAGCCGGGGCAGCGTCTCGTCGGGCTCACTGAACTCCCCGGCGACCAGGTCGGGGGCGGACCCGTCACTGTGCAGCCGGCCGGAGGCGGCCACCGTCGCCGGCACCGCGGAGTGGTGTCCGGTGTGCTGTTTGTTGCGCCGCGAGAAGGGCAGCACCAGAAAGCCTTCGGCGATCACCGAGGCCACCCCGACCCGGGGGATCAGCCGGGCGTCCTCGTAGCAGGCGTAGCGCGGCACCCACTCCGGCCGGTACTTCATGTTCGACCGGTACAGCGTCTCCAGCTGCCACCAGCGGGAGAAGAACATCAGCAGCCGGCGCCACAGTCGCAGCACCGGCCCGGCGCCCAGCTGCGCGCCCTGCTCGAAGGCGGCCCGGAACATCGCGAAGTTCAACGAGATCCGGTTGACGCCGATGGTGGCGGCCTGCAGCGCCAGTTCGCTGACCATCAGTTCGATGGTGCCGTTGGGGGACTGCGGGGACCGGCGCATCAGGTCCAGCGACACCCCGCTGCGTCCCCACGGCACCAGCGACAGCATGGCCACCACCTCGCCGCCCTGGGAGCCATCTTCGCCGCGCACCGCCTCGACCAGCAGACAGTCGGCGTCGGCCGGGTCACCGAGGCGGCCCAGCGCCATGGAGAAACCACGCTCGGACTCGGTGTCGCGCCAGGCGTCGGCGCGTTCGATGATCCGCGCCATCTCCTCGGTCCCGATGTCGCCGTGCCGGCGCATCCGCACCGTCAGACCCGAGCGGCGGGCCCGGGTGACCGCCTGGCGCACCGCGCGCATGTCCGGGCCGGACAGTTTGAACTCCGAGGGCCGCAGGATCGCCTCGTCGCCCAGTTCCAGGGCGTTCAGGCCGGCGTCGCGGAAGGCCTGCGCACCCGCGTAGCTGGCACCCATCACGGCGGGCGCCCAGCCGTACTCCTCGCAGAGCCGCAGCCAGGTGTCGATGGCCTGCGGCCAGGCCCGCGGGTCGCCCACCGGATCGCCGCTGGCCAGACAGACGCCCACCTCCACCCGGTAGGTGACGGCGGCGCGGCCGCTGGGGGCGAACACCACCGACTTGTCGCGGCGGGTGGCGAAGTAGCCCAGCGAGTCGTTCTGGCCGTACTGCTCGAGCAGCCCGCGGATGGCCGACTCGTCCTGGCCGGTGAGGGCGTTGTCGGCGCGCTGGGACAGAAACAGCACGATCGCCGCGACGATCAGGGCCAGCGCCCCGAGCAGCCCGCACAGCGCTTTGAGTCCGAACTCCGGCTTGCCGGGGAACAGGTCCGGCTCGAGCAGGCCGAAGCCGACCACCCGGTTCACCACGTAGGGCAGCCGCAACGGCCGCGACACCGAGCCGGGCAGCAGCTCGATGAGCGCCCAGCACAGCAGGATCGCCACCGCCCAGCCGGCGAGCAGCGTCGCGGTGGACCGCAGCAGTGCTCCGCGCCGCACCTTGGCCCAGAACTGGCCGCGGGCCGCCACCAGCACCACGATCGCGACCACGTGCAGTGCCAGGCCCGCGACGCCGCTGATCACCTGGACCCGATCGGAGGTGTCCGACAGCAGCCGGCCGGCGTTCCAGGCGCCGGCGACCACCAGGTTGGCGATCAACAGCCACCAGGCGATGCGCTTGTGCGCGTTGAGCGCGGCGGCCAGCAGGGCCAGCACGAATGCCCAGGCCAGGCTGGTGTCGGGGAAGTTGAACAGGTACTTGTCGATGAATTCGCGCGGCACCCGGATGACCCAGCGGATCACCGGTGACAGGCTCGCCAGCAGCGACAGCGTGGCGGCGATACCGACGATCCAGGCGGCCGCGGTGGGAACCCAGTGCAACCGGGTCGTCGCACGGTCGCGTGAACGCGGCACCGGCGGCACAGTCAACGTCATAAGCAGGGAGAATAAGCAGAAAAGCCGCGAAAAACGTGTGAGGCTGCGCCGGTGGGCGTGCTCGCCGGGACGAAGAAGTCCTGAACTGCTGCTAGACTCTGACCTGCGACCGTCCCGGCGTCAGCCAGGACAGCAAGTGGAGTTCCCTCCCACCACTCGCCGACGGAGCAATCCGAAACCAGGCGCAGTGGTCCGGTCGCAGGCGGTCCAGGCCGCCTGCTCTGCGTGATTGCGCAGACGGCTGATGGTCATCAGTCGTGATCGGTCGGTATGGGCCCTGCTTCGTGCAGGGCCTTTTTGCTGGTGGGCAGGGTCAGCGCCGCTGCGTCCGGACGAGCACTGCGGCGGCCGCGACCGAAGACTACCCAAGGAGGTCCCATCAGCACTGAGATCCGCGTCAACGAGCGCATTCGTGTACCTGAGGTTCGTTTGATCGGCCCAGGGGGGGAGCAGGTAGGCATTGTGCGCATCGAAGATGCGCTTCGCGTCGCCGCGGATGCCGATCTCGACCTTGTCGAAGTGGCGCCGACCGCCAAACCGCCGGTCTGCAAGATCATGGACTACGGCAAGTACAAGTACGAGGCGGCTCAGAAGGAGCGCGAGTCTCGCAAGAACCAGCAGCAGACCGTCGTCAAGGAACAGAAGCTGCGTCCCAAGATCGACGACCACGACTATGAGACGAAGAAGGGCCACGTGGTCCGCTTCCTCGAAGCCGGGGCGAAGGTCAAGGTGACCATCATGTTCCGCGGCCGTGAGCAGTCGCGGCCCGAGCTCGGCTACCGCCTGCTGCAGCGGCTGGGTGCCGACGTCGCCGAGTACGGCTTCGTCGAGACCTCCGCCAAGCAAGACGGACGCAACATGACGATGGTGCTGGCACCGCACCGCGGCGCGAAGACCCGCGCCAAGGCGGCAGAGGATGCCAGCGGAGGCGCGGTGAAGCCCGCCCCCTCAGCCGCACCGGCGGTGGACGCGGCAGCGTCGCAGCCCGAGAACTGAAAACCCGACACCAGAACTGAGGAAACATGCCTAAGGCGAAAACCCACAGCGGCGCTTCGAAGCGGTTCCGTCGCACCGGAACCGGCAAGATCGTCCGGCAGAAGGCCAACGCTCGCCACCTGCTCGAGCACAAGCCGAGCACCCGCACCCGTCGTCTGGCCGGCCGCACCGAAGTTGCCGCCGCCGACACCAAGCGCGTCAACGCGATGCTGAAGGGCTAATACGCCGCCTTCGCACCGCACACCCCCTTACGCCCAACGAGAGTAGGAACATCCCATGGCACGCGTGAAGCGCGCAGTCAACGCCCAGAAGAAGCGCCGTACAGTCCTGAAGGCGTCCAAGGGTTACCGTGGCCAGCGGTCGCGGCTGTACCGCAAGGCCAAAGAGCAGCAACTGCACTCCCTGACCTACGCCTACCGGGACCGTCGTGCCCGCAAGGGTGAGTTCCGCAAGCTGTGGATCTCCCGCATCAACGCGGCGGCCCGCGCCAACGACATCACCTACAACCGGCTGATCCAGGGCCTCAAGGCCGCCGGTGTCGAGGTCGACCGCAAGAACCTCGCCGAGATCGCCGTCAGCGACGCGGCCGCCTTCACCGCGCTGGTCGAGGTCGCTCGGGCCGCGCTGCCCGAGGATGTCAACGCGCCTTCCGGCGAGGCTGCCTGACCCGAACCGAGCCGATGCTGACCGAACGTTCGGCCCGGGTGGCCGCGGCGGTCAAGCTGCATCGGCACGTGGCCAGGAAGCGCGAACAGCGCTTCCTGGCCGAAGGGCCCAATCTGATCGAGGCCGCCATCGGGCGCGGCCTGGTTCTTGAGGTCTTCGCCACCGAGTCGGCGGCGCAACGTCATCACGATCTGCTGGCCGCCGCGCGGGTACCGGTCCATCTGGTCACCGACCGTGCGGCAAAGGCCTTGTCGGACACCGTCACTCCGGCCGGGTTGGTCGCGGTGTGCGCGCACGCCGAAGCGGATCTGCACACCGCACTGGCCGGCGCCCCGCGACTGGTGGCGGTGGCCGTGGGCATCGGCGAGCCCGGTAACGCCGGCACCCTGATCCGCATCGCGGATGCCACCGGTGCCGACCTGGTGGTGCTGACCGGCAACAGCGTCGACCCCTACAACGGCAAATGCCTGCGCTCGTCCGCGGGCAGCATCTTCAACGTCCCGGTGGTGGTGTCGCCCGACACCGATGCGGTGCTCACCGCGTTGGGGGAGGCGGGCCTGCAGGTGCTGGCGACGGCCCTCGACGGCGAACTGAGCCTCGACGACGCCGACCCGGTGCTGACCGCGCCCACCGCATGGCTGTTCGGCCCGGAGGCCCAGGGATTACCGGCCGAGGCCGCGGCGGCCGCCGACCATCGGCTGCATATCCCGATGGCAGGCGGCGCGGAGAGCTTCAATGTTGCTGCGGCAGCAGCGATCTGCCTTTACCAGAGCTCGCGAGCCCAGCGACGGGCTTAGGCCGCCTTGGACTTACGGCGCGGCGCCAGCGGGGTCAGACCGCTGCCGGCGGCCAGCGAGAAGGTGCTGTGCATCAGCGCACCGGCGCGCTCGACCAGCTTCATGCCCGGGCTGACCGGCGGCACGTAGTGCATCCCGCTGCGGCGGCGCTCCTTGGGCGGTCCGCTGAACCACGGGGCTTCGACCGGCGGTGTGTCGCTGGGGATCTTGCCCGCCTCGCGGCGGTATCCGGCCAGCGCGCGCGGGTGCAGCCGGATCTCGTCGGGCACGAAGCTGAAGGCGATGTGGCTGACCTTGCCCAGCAGCCGGAGCAGCACCTCGTCGCTCTCCGACCAGCGCAGACCGGCCTTCTCGCGCACCGCCGGCTCGAACAGTCCGGCCGCCACCCAGCGCTGGGCGGCCAGACCCGGCTTGAACAACTGGTTCCACACCGCGTCCGGCAGGGGGACGAACCACGGCTTGGGGATACGGATGTTCAAGATGTCGAGCGCGGCCGGCGTCAGCTCCAGCTCCTCTTCACACACCCGGTTCCAGTACTCGACGAAGTCCTCCCAGGACTTCGGCACAGGACGCATGCTCATGCCGTACATCCGGTACCACTGCACGTGCTCGTCGAAGAGCTGCCGCTTCTCGGCCAGGGTGAGCCCGCCGTCGAAGTACTCGGCGAGCTTGATGATCAACATGAAGAAGGTGGCGTGCGCCCAATAGAAGGTGTCGGGGTCCAGCGCGTGGTAGCGACGGCCCTTCTCGTCGGTCCCCTTGATGTCGCGGTGGTAGTCGCGAATCGAGGCGCCGGTGTGCTGGGCCCGTAGGCCGTCGTAGACCACGCCCATGATCGGGTACACCGAGCGCGTGACGCGCTGCAGGGGCTCGCTCAGGATGGTGGAGTGGTCGGTGACGCCCGCCCCCAGTCCGGGGTACATGTTCTCGATGGCGCCGATCCAGATGCCCATGATGCCGGTGCGCAGGTCGCCGAAGTATTTCCAGGTCAGCGACTCGGAGTTCAGCGGCTCGACCGCGGTGGCGGGCTTGGGGGTGACGCTCGGAGCACTTTCCTCGGCGGGCGCAGATACCTGCTCTTCGGACGCGGTCGGTGTAACGGTCATCACGTCTCCTTCTCGGAATCTGAAGACACGATAATTGTGACAACAGCCGTTGTCTACATTAGTTGTGGCGTGGCGCGGCAAAACAGCCGAACGTGGGGTGCACCACTGTTGGTGATCGTTGCCGGTGTCGCGCGGCGGCACCTACGCTGAATCGCATGGACCTCGAGTCGGCCCCTGGGCAGGCCGACGGGCTCGGGGAGGCGGTGGAGATCACCGACCAGCCCAGCACCAACCGCCGGTCAGCGTTCTCCCTGGATGAGGCCGCTGCCTGGCTGAACCGCACCACCAATGACGTCCGGATAGTCGACCTGGTCCGCCGGGTGCGGCGAGCGTTGCCCGGGGACCCGGAATTCGGCGATCCGCTGTCCACCGCCGGAGACAGTGGACCGCAGGCCGCCGCGCGGGCGGCCGATCGCCTGATGGGGGACCGCTCCGCGGCCTCCCGTGAAGTGAGCCTGGGCGCGCTGCAGGTGTGGCAGGCCCTGACCCAGCGGATCTCGCGAGCACCGGGCAATCCGGAGGCGACGCTGGTCTTCACCGACCTGGTCGGCTTCTCCACCTGGTCGCTGCAGTCCGGCGACGACGCCACCCTGACCCTGCTGCGGCGGGTGTCGCGCGCGATCGAGCCACCGCTGCTGGACGCCGGTGGCCGCATCGTCAAACGGATGGGCGACGGGCTGATGGCCGTGTTCCGGGATCCGCTGGTGGCCGTCGCCGCGGTGCTTCAGGCACAAGAGGCCATCGGTGAGGTGGAGGTCAACGGTCACACGCCGCGGATGCGGGCCGGCATCCACACCGGCCGGCCCCAGCGGCTGGCCGACGATTGGCTCGGGGTGGACGTCAATATCGCCGCTCGTGTCATGGAACGTGCCGTGAAGGGCGGCGTCATCGTTTCCGGGCCGACGTTGGAGCGCATCGATCCGGCCGCCCTGGCGGAGCTGGGGGTGGTTGCCAAGCGCGCGCGCCGTCAAGTGCTCGCGGCCAAGACCAGCGGCGTCCCGGCGGATCTGACGATGTTCCGTCTCAAGGCAGTTCGCCAGAGCCCCTCCCAAGCCGACTGACGGCGTGTCATCAGCCGCCGCGCGGCTCGGCCCGCCACTCACACGAGTGGATGAACCCCGTTCCTTGGAATACCCTGCGGTGAGCAAAGTAACTATTTGGCCGGATCACACAGGTCGTCTTTATGCAGGAGCGGGGAATCATGTCAGGTCGGCAGCAGCATCGGAGCAAGCGCCGTAACACGAATCGGCTGGTGGGGGCCGGTGGTACGGCGGCGGCGTTCCTGGCATTCGGCATGTCGCCCATGGCGGCGACTCCCACGGCGCGCGCCGACTGGGACTTCGACTGGTTCGATGATCTGTTCACGCCCATCTCAGACACCACGGTCGGCTGGGACAACACCGCCTGGGACATCAGTTCGTGGTTCAACTGGTCGACTGACCCGGGCAGCGCCGCCGACACCAACGTCTTCGACCTGACGTCGCTGTTCAACGTGCTGGTCTACCAGCCGCTCTACACGGCCATGGACAACTTCGTCGACAACCCGGCCAACGCCTGGATCGTCGACACGATCAACAGCTGGGCGCCCGAGGGGCAGTTCTATCTGGGCGACGGCGTCGACGGCACCGCCGACAGCATCAACGGTGGCGCCGGCGGTCTGTGGTTCGGTGACGGTGGGGCCGGCTATTCGGCGGGCGCCGACCCGGACGCCGACCCCCTGATCGGTGGCGGTAACGGCGGTGACGCCGGATGGTTCGGCAACGGCGGTGTCGGTGGTGCGGGCGGTCTGGGTGCTGACGGCGGCGATGGTGGCGCCGGCGGCTTGATCATGGGTATCGGTGGCGCCGGCGGCGTCGGCGGTCTGGGCGGCAACGGTGGCGACGGTGGCGACGGCCTGGGCTGGCTGTTCGGTATCGGCGGCGCCGGCGGCGACGGCGGCGTGGGCGCGACCGGCGAGATGGGTCTCACCGGTGACTGGCTCGACAGCCTCGGTCTCGGTGGGACCGGCGGCGACGGTGCGACCGGCGGCACGGGCGGTAACGGCGGCTCGGCCACCGACTCCATCTTCGGCAGCGGCGGTGCCGGCGGTAAGGGTGGTGCCGGCGGTGCCGGTGGTCAGGGCGGTACCGGCGCGGCCGGTTACGTGGACCACCTGGACGGTGGCACCGGCGGTGCCGGTGGCAAGGGTGGTGCCGGCGGTCTGGGCGGACTCGGCGGGGCCGGCAGCTCACTGGGCAGCAACGGCGCCGACGGTGCGGACAGCGAGATCAATGGCAACGGTGGCGTCGGCGGCACCGGCGGGGCCGGTATGGACGCCGGCGACGGCCACGGCGCGGGCAACGGCGGTACCGGTGGTGTCGGCGGCAGTGGCGGTGACAGCGGCAACGGCGGCGCCGGTGGTACCGGTGGTGCAGGCGGCGCGGGCGATGAGACCTATCAAGCCGGCAACGGCGGTGCCGGTGGCACCGGTGGTGACGGCGGCCAGCTCGGCAACGGCGGCCGGGGCGGCGACGGTGGCGTCGGCGGTCTCAGCGGTACCTATGAGGACGCGATCGGCGGCGCGGGTGGTGTCGGCGGGACCGGCGGCGTCAGCGGCGCCACGGCCGGTAATGGTGGCAATGGCGGCGTGGGCGGCGCCGGTGGCGCCGGGCATGCCGGGATCAAGGGCGACAACGGCGATGACGGGGTCGCCGGGGTCGACGACGGCGCCGGCGGCGACGGCGGCCAGGGCCACAACGGCTTCCACGGCGGCGTGGGGGGCAAGGGCGGTGCCGGCGGAGCCCTGCAGGACACCAATGAAGTCGGCAAAGCCGGCCTGAGCGGTAACGGCGGGCGTGGTGGCAACGGTGGGGCCGTCGGCGCCGGCGGTGACGGCGGTAACGGCGCGGCCGGTGTCTGGGGCGCGAGCGGCTCGGGTGGCCAGGACGGCGCCGGCGGCGACGGCGGCCAGGCCGGGGAGAACGGCTTGGTCGGTGGTAACGGTGGTGCCGGCGGTGAGCGCGGGGGTGAAGACGCCGATGACGGCGAGGACGGCGATGACGGCAGCCTGCAGCCGGTCGAGGCCAGCACGGGCGGCAACGGTGGTGCCGGCGCCGACGCCGATGACACGCACGACTACGGCGGCAACGGCGGCAACGGCGGTGACGGCAACGGCGGCGGTAACGGCGGCAACGGCGGTGCCGGTGGCGCCGGAACGACCGGCAACGGCGGTAACGGCGGCAATGGCGGTAACGGCGCCGCAGGGTCGTTCAGCAATGGCGGCAATGGCGGCAATGGCGGCGCGGGCGGCGCCTCGCAGTCCGGTGACGGTGGTGTCGGCGGTAACGGCGGCCGGGGCGGTGACGGCGGCGACGGCGAGACCGGCACGCACGGCATTGACGGCGAAGAAGATCTCAACAACGGGGCCGGCGCCAACGGCGGTAAGGGCGGTGACGGTTTCGACGGCGGCATAGGCGGTGCGGGCGGCAGCGGCGGAGCATCCGAGACCGGTAACTACGGTGCCAACGGCGATGGTGGCGACGGCGGCGCCGGTGGCCGGGGCGGTGCGGGCGGCAACGGCGGCAACGGTGTTGACGGCAGCTGGGACTTCCGGGGTCAGTTCGGTTTCGGATCCGGCGGTAAGGGCGGTGACGCCGGTGCGGCCGGCGGCGTGGGCAAGGGTGGCGCCGGGGGAGCGGCAGGCACCGGCGGCGCAGAGGGCACCGGCGAGGCCGGCGGCAAGGGCGCCGACGGTGAGGGCTTTGCCGACTACGCCCAGGGCGGCAATGGCGGTAACGGGGCCGACGGCAATGACCTGCACCTCAACGGTGGCGCCGGTGGCGGCGGCGGCAACGGCGGGACCTACGGCCACGGTGGCAGTGGTGGCAATGGTGGCAACGGCGCGCTCGCCGAGGACACCGGCAATGCCCTCACCGGCGGGTTCGGTGGGGCGGGCGGAGTCGGTGGTGCCGGTGGCACCGTAGCGGGCGACGGCGGCAATGGCGGTAACGGCGGTGACGCGTCGCCCGACACCCACGAGTCCAACGCTGTCTACACCGCCACCAAGGGCGGCAATGGTGGCGTCGGCGGCAAGGGCGGTGCCGCCGTCAACGGCGACGGCGGCAACGGCGGCGACGGTGGCAAGGGCGGTTCCGGCACCCAGTACGGCGGCAATGGCGGCGCCGGGGGCGCCGGTGGTGCCGTCACCGGTGCTGCCAGCACCGGCAAGGGCGGCATCGGCGGCGACGGCGGAGTCGGCGGCGCCGCGACCGGCTGGCGGTCAGACGGTAACTGGGGCATGGACGGCTTCACCGGCAGGTTCACTGCCGGAACCCTCCTGGGGGTGTCCGGCAGCGGCGGCAATGGCGGCGCGGGCGGTGCCTCGACCGCCGGTGACGCCGGCGCCGGTGGTGCCGGTGGTGCCGGCGGTGGAATCCCCCAAAACCCTGCCGGTACCACGGTCATCTGGGGCGGCACGGGCGGCAACGGCGGTGCCGGCGGAGCCGCGACCGTCAAGGCTCCGGAGGGCGACGCGCCCCCGCTCACCAGCGGCGACGGCGGTGTCGGCGGCAAGGGCGGCAACGGTGGTCAGGGCACTCTCACCGGCGGCAGCGGTGGCAGCGGCGGTGCCGGCGGCACCAGCACCAGCGCCACGGGCGGCAAGGGTGGCGACGGCGGTAATGGCGCCGCAGGCAGTGGCTGGCATGACGCCAATGGCGCCATCACCGGCAAGGGCCAGATCCTGGGCTTCGGCGGCAACGGCGGCAAGGCCGGCGCCGGCGGCAACGGCGCGACCGGCGGCGCCGGCGGTCAGGGTGGCAATGGTGCGAACGGCATCGACGGCGGGCTCAAGTTCGGCTCCGGCGGCACCGGCGGCGCTGGTGGGGCCGGCGGCACCGGCACCACCGGTGATGGCGGCAAGGGCGGTAACGGTGGTAACGGCGGCGGCGGCAGCTGGCGGGCCGGCAACGGCGGCGCCGGCGGGGCCGGCGGGGCCAGCACCAGCGGCAATGGCGGTGACGGCGGCATCGGCGGCATCGGCGGAAGCCTGGCCGCCGGTGGCGGTACCGCGCCCGTCAACGGCAAGGCCGTCGCCGTCGGCGCCGGCGGCGCGGGCGGTGCCGGCGGCAGCAGCACCGCCAACGACACCACCGGCACAGGTGGCGACGGTGGCGACGGCGGCAAGGGCGGCAACGGCGTCGGCACCGTCAAGGGCGGCACCGGCGGCACCGGTGGCGCCGGTGGTAAGGCGGGCAGCGTGTCGGGCAAGGCCGGCACCAAAGCCCCGGCGGCCACCACCACGGCCGGTACCGACGGCGGCGCCGGTGGCGCGGGAGCCGAGCCCAAGGCTCCCAGCTGACCCACCCGGTGAAAGCCCCGCACACCGCGTGCGGGGCTTTCGTCGTGATGTCGATAAGATCGACGCTTGCGTCTCAGCCACAATCACAGCCAATTAGGGGGAGTTTCCTCGCGTGGGCGAACAACCGGCCGACCCGTCCGTCGTCTCCGAGGCGACCCTGACCTCGGCGCTGCAGGCAGCGCAGTCCGCCTTTGCCGCGGCCGCCGACCTGGATGCACTGGCGCAGGCCAAAACCGAGCACCTCGGTGACAAGGCGCCGCTGGCACTGGCCCGCCAAGCGCTGGCCAAGCTGGACAAGGCCGACCGCGCCGAGGCGGGCAAGCGCGTCAACGCCGTGCGTGCCCAGGCCCAGCAGGCCTACGATCAGCGCCTGGCTGCCCTGCGTGCTGAGCGTGACGCCGCCGTCCTGGCCGCCGAGAGCATCGACGTCACCCTGCCCTCGGCCCGCACCCGGGTCGGTGCGCGGCACCCCATCACCATGCTGGCCGAGCACATCGCCGACACCTTCGTAGCGATGGGCTGGGAACTGGCCGAAGGTCCCGAGGTCGAAGCCGAACACTTCAACTTCGACGCACTGAACTTCCCGGTCGACCACCCCGCGCGCAGCGATCAGGACACCTTCCACATCGCCCCGCCCGGATCGCGGCAGCTGCTGCGCACCCACACCTCGCCGGTGCAGATCCGTGCCCTGCTGGCCCGCGAGCTGCCTGTCTACGTCGTCTCGATCGGACGCACCTTCCGCACCGACGAACTCGACGCCACCCACACGCCGGTGTTTCACCAGGTCGAGGGGCTGGCGGTCGATCGCGGCCTGACCATGGCGCACCTGCGCGGCACCCTGGACGCCTTCGCCCAGTCGGAGTTCGGGCCGGCCGCCAAGACCCGCATCCGGCCGCACTTCTTCCCCTTCACCGAGCCGTCGGCCGAGGTCGACATCTGGTTCGAGGGCAAGAAGGGCGGACCCGGCTGGGTGGAGTGGGGCGGCTGCGGAATGGTGCACCCCAACGTCCTGCGCGCGGTGGGCATCGACCCGACCGAATACTCCGGCTTCGCCTTCGGCATGGGATTGGAGCGAACCCTGCAGTTCCGCAACGGAATCCCCGACATGCGCGACATGGTCGAGGGTGATGTCCGGTTCTCCCTGCCGTTCGGGGTGGGTGCCTGATGCGTATTCCCTACAGCTGGCTGCGCGAGACCCTGATCGCCGGCGCGCCGGGCTTCGACATCACCGCAGACGAACTCGAGCATGCGCTGCTGCGGATCGGCCACGAGGTCGAGGGCGTGCACACCCTGGGGCCGGTCACCGGACCGTTCAAGGTCGGCCGGGTGGTCGAGATCGAGGAACTCACCGAGTTCAAGAAGCCGATCCGGGCCTGCCGCGTCGACGTCGGTGAAGCCGAGCCGCGCGACATTGTCTGCGGCGCCACCAATTTCGTCGTCGGCGACTTGGTGGTGGTGGCGCTGCCCGGTGCGGTGCTGCCGGGCGACTTCGCCATCGCCAGTCGCAAGACCTACGGTCGCACCTCCGACGGGATGATCTGCTCGGCATCCGAAATACGGTTGAGCACCGACCATTCCGGCATCCTGGTGCTGCCGGCGGGCACCGCCGAGCCGGGTGCGGACGCCGCGACGGTGCTGGGCCTCGACGACGTGGTCTACGAGCTGGCCATCACCCCCGACCGCGGCTACTGCATGTCGGTGCGGGGACTGGCCCGCGACATCGCCAACGCACTGGACCTGGACTTCGCCGACCCCGCTGCGGTTCCGGCACTGCCCGCCGAGGGCGAGGCCTGGCCGCTGAGTGTGCAGCCGGGCACCGGGGTGCGCCGCTTCGCGCTGCGCAGCGTCACCGGAATCGACCCGGCGGCGGTCTCACCCTGGTGGCTGCAACGGCGCCTGGCGCTGTGCGGCATCCGGGCGATCTCCCCGGCCGTCGACGCCACCAACTACGTCATGGTCGAACTCGGCCACCCCATGCACGCCCACGACCGGGCCCGCATCACCGGCGGATTCGACGTCCGCTTCGCCCGCCCCGGCGAGACCGTCACCACGCTCGACGACGTCGAACGCAAGCTGGAACCCGCCGACGTGCTGATCGTCGACGACGTCGCCACCGCGGCGATCGGCGGCGTGATGGGCTCGGGCAGTACCGAAATGCGCGACGACTCAACCGATGTGCTGCTGGAGGCCGCGATCTGGGACCCCGCGGCGGTGTCGCGGACCGCACGGCGGCTGCACCTGCCCAGCGAGGCCGCCCGCCGCTACGAGCGTTCCGTGGACCCGGCCATCTCGGTGGCCGTGCTGGACCGCTGCGCGACCCTGCTGGCCGAGATCGCCGGGGGAACCATCGAGTCGGGCCTGACCGACTGGCGCGGCGACCCGCCGGTGCAGGACTGGAGCCAGGCGCCCATCGAGATCGGCGCCGACCTGCCGGACCGCACCGCGGGGGTGAGCTACCCCGAGGGCACCACCGTGCGGCGGCTGACCCAGATCGGCTGCGAGGTGGTGGCCGCCGGGGATCGGTTGACCGTCACCCCGCCGAGCTGGCGTCCCGACCTGCGCCAGCCCGCCGACCTGGTCGAAGACGTGCTGCGGCTGGAGGGGCTGGAGTCCATTCCCTCGGTGCTGCCCACCGCACCGGCCGGGCGTGGTCTGACCGCCACTCAGCGCCGGCGCCGCGCGATCGGCAAGTCGCTGGCGCTGGCCGGTTATGTCGAAGTGCTCACCACGCCGTTCCTGCCGGCCGGGGTGTTCGACACCTGGGGCCTGCCCGAGGACGACCCGCGCCGCGCCACGGTGTCGGTGCTCAACCCGCTGGAGGCCGACCGGCCGCAACTGGCCAGCACACTGTTGCCCGGACTGCTGGAAGCGTTGGGCCGCAACGTGTCCCGCGGCATCAACGACGTCGCACTGTTCGCGATCGCGCAGGTGGTGCAGTCAGCGGGCCCGGCCGAGTTCCCCGACGTCACGCCTGCCCGCCGTCCCACCGACGCCGAGATCGCCGGGATCGACGCCGCCCTGCCGCGTCAGCCGCAGCACATCGCGGTCGCGCTGACCGGCTTGGCCGAACCCCGTGGGCCGTGGGGGCCGGGCCGGCCCGTCGAAGCGGCCGACGCCATCGAGGCGGCCCGGGTGATCGCCCGGGCCAGCGGCGTCGAGGTCACCCTGCGCTCCGGGGCCTACCTGCCGTGGCACCCGGGCCGCTGCGCGGAGGTGCTGGTCGGCGAGACGCTGGTCGGCCACGCCGGCCAACTGCACCCGGCCGTCATCGAGCGGGCCGGACTGCCCAAGGGCACCTGTGCGGTCGAGCTGAACCTGGACGCCATCCCGGTGGCCACGGCGCTGCCGGCCCCGCGGGTGTCGCCGTTCCCGGCGGTGTTCCAGGACCTGGCCCTGGTGGTCGATGAGCAGGTGACCGCCCAGTCGGTGGCCGACGCGGTGCGCGAGGGCGCCGGCGAGCTGCTGGAGGACATCGCGCTGTTCGACGTCTACACCGGCCCCCAGGTGGGCGAGGGCCGTAAGTCGTTAGCGTTCGCGCTGCGCTTCCGGGCTGCCGACCGCACGCTGACCGAGGACGAGGCCAGCGCCGCCCGCGACGCCGCCGTCGCCCGCGCGGGCCAACTCGTCGGCGCCACCCTCCGCGGGTAAGCACTTCCTTCACGCGAGCGTGCGTGTTTGTCTGCCGACACGCCGCGGCCGGGCGTACAACTGCGCACGCACGCGGGGCTATCGCGCAGGCCCGCGTTCGGGCATGCTGAGGGGCATCCACTGCCGCGCGCGAACCCCGAGGGGGTCGACTCGATGCACGAACCCGAAACCCACGACGTCGTCGTACTCGGAGCCGGTCCCGTCGGGGAGAATGTCGCCGACCGCGCTCGGGCCGCCGGACTGAGCGTGGCCGTCGTGGAACGCGAACTCATCGGCGGCGAATGTTCCTACTGGGCCTGCGTGCCCAGCAAGGCCCTGCTGCGACCGGTGCTCGCGCTGGCCGACGCCCGCCGGGTGGCCGGGGCGAGCAAAGCCGTCACGTCCTCCATCGACGCCGCCGCGGTCTTCAAGCGGCGCAATCACTTTGTGGGGGACTGGGACGACTCCGGCCAGGCCGACTGGATCGCTGGGATCGGCGCGACACTGGTTCGCGGCCACGGTCGCCTGGCCGGGCCGAAGCGCGTCGTGGTCAGCACGCCCCACGGCGAGGTGACGCTGATCGCCCGGCACGCTGTGGTGGTCTGCACCGGGACCCGCGCGGCGCTGCCGGATCTGCCCGGCATAGCCGAAGCGCGTCCGTGGACCAATCGTGAAGCCACCGAAGCCACTTCGGTGCCCGGGCGCCTTGCCGTTGTGGGGGCAGGCGGCGTGGGAGTGGAGATGGCCACCGCCTGGCAGGGCTTGGGCTCGGCGGTGACGCTGCTGGTGCGCGGCTCGGCGCTGTTGCCGCGGATGGAGCCGTTCGTCGGCGAATACGTCGCTCGCGGCCTCGCCGACGCGGGAGTCGATGTGCGCACGGGTGTTTCGGTCGCCGCACTGCACCGCCCCGATGCCGCCGGCCCGGTGCGGTTGGAGCTCACCGACGGCAGCGAGCTCGAGGTCGACGAGATTCTGTTCGCGACGGGCCGCACCCCGCTCACCGACGACCTCGGCCTGGACACCGTCGGCCTGACCCCGGGCGACTGGCTCGAGGTCGACGACACCTGCCGGGTGCGTGCCGTCGAGGAGGGGTGGCTGTATGCGTGCGGGGACGCCAACCACCGCGCACTGCTGACCCACGAGGGCAAATACCAGGCCCGCATCACCGGCGACGTGATCGGCGCCCGGGCCGCCGGGACGCCGCTGGACGCCGCGCCGTGGGGCGTCCACGCCGCGACCGCGGACCATCACGCCGTGCCGCAGGTGTTCTTCACCGATCCCGAAGCGGCCGCGGTCGGGCTCACCGCCGAGCAGGCCGAGCGGGCCGGGCACCGGGTGCAGGTGGTGGACGTGGAGATCGGCGACACCGTCACCGGCGCCAACCTGCACGCCGACGGTTACCGCGGGCGGGCGCGCATGGTGGTCGACGCCGGCGAGTCGTACCTGCTCGGCGTGGCTTTCGTCGGGCCCGGCGTGGCCGAGTTGCTGCATTCGGCCACCATTGCCGTCGCCGGCCGGGTGCCGATCAGCCGGCTCTGGCACGCCGTGCCGTGTTTCCCGACGATCAGCGAGATCTGGCTGCGCCTGTTGGAGGCCTACCGCGATGCCCGGACGGCCTGAGCGTTCGACTACCGTCAGTCACCGGGCGGTGACAGTGCGTCGTTGTACGCGACACGCCGCAGATTGTGGGGCAGACACGCACGCTCGCGCCAGTATTAATTTGCATCTCCGCGCATAGTCATGCAGAATCTTCCAGTGACCAAAGCGATCAAAGTGGCGGTGGCCGGTGCCAGCGGCTACGCCGGCGGAGAGATCCTGCGGCTGCTGCTCGGGCACCCCGCCTACGCCGACGGACGGCTGACCATCGGCGCACTGACCGCCGCCGGCAACGCGGGCAGCACCCTGGGCGAACAGCACCCACACCTGCTGCCGCTGGCCGACCGCGTCCTCGAACCCACCGAGCTCGACACCCTCGCCGGACACGACGTGGTGTTCCTCGGCCTGCCGCACGGACATTCGGCAGTCCTGGCCGAACAGCTCGACGACGACACCCTGGTGGTGGACTGCGGCGCCGACTTCCGGCTGGGCGACCCGACCGACTGGGAACGCTTCTACGGCTCGGCGCACGCCGGCACCTGGCCCTACGGGCTGCCGGAACTGCCCGGCGGCCGCGACAAACTCAAGGACGCCCGGCGCATCGCGGTACCCGGCTGCTACCCGACCGCGGCGCTGCTGGCGCTGTTCCCGGCCATCGCCGCCGGCCTGGTGGAACCCGACGTCACCGTGGTCGCTGTCAGTGGTACCTCCGGTGCCGGCAAGGCCGCCAAGGTCGACCTGCTGGGCTCAGAGGTCATCGGCTCGGCGCGGGCCTACAACATCGGCGGGGTGCACCGGCACACCCCGGAGATCGGCCAGGGGCTGCGCGCGGTCACCCACCGCGACGTCAGTGTCGCGTTCATCCCGGTGCTGATCCCCACCTCGCGGGGCATCCTGGCCACCTGCACCGCCAAAACCACGGCGCCGCTGGCGGAACTGCGCGCGGTCTACGAAAAGGCCTACCACGACGAGCCGTTCGTGTACCTGCTGCCGGAGGGGCAGCTGCCCAAGACCGGATCGGTGATCGGCAGCAACGCCGCCCACATCTCGGTCGCCGTCGATCAGGACGCCTCGACGTTTATCGCGATCTCGGCGATCGACAATTTGGTCAAGGGCACCGGCGGCGCGGCCGTACAGGCGATGAACCTGGCGCTGGGCTGGCCGGAGACCGAAGGACTGTCCGTCGTAGGAGTGGCGCCATGAGCGAGGTCCGGTTGGTGCGCGAACAGGGCGTCACCGCACCCGGAGGCTTCCGGGCCGCCGGAATCGCCGCCGGCATCAAGGCTTCCGGGAATCCGGACCTGGCGCTGGTGTTCAACGAGGGCCCGGACTACGCCGCGGCAGGGGTGTTCACCAGCAACCAGGTCAAGGCCGCGCCGGTCCTGTGGAGCCGGCAGGTGCTCAAGGCCGGCCGGCTGCGGGCGGTGATCCTGAACTCCGGCGGCGCCAACGCCTGCACCGGGCCGGGCGGGTTCCAGGACACCCACGCCACCGCCGAGGCAGTGGCGGCGGCGCTGTCGCAGTGGGGCACCGAGACCGGTGCGGCCGAGGTGGCGGTCTGCTCCACCGGCCTGATCGGTGACCGGCTGCCGATGGACAAGGTGCTGGCCGGAGTCACCGACGTGGTGCAGGCCATGGCCGGGGGACTGGTCGGCGGAGACGAAGCCGCCCGCGCCATCATGACCACTGACACCGTCCCCAAACAGGTTGCGGCCCACCACAATAGCGACTGGACGGTGGGCGGCATGGCCAAGGGTGCGGGCATGCTCGCCCCGTCGCTGGCCACCATGCTGGTGGTGCTGACCACCGACGCCAAGGTCGACGCGCAGGCCCTGGACACCGCCCTGCGCCGGGCCACCGCGGTGACCTTCGACCGGCTCGACATCGACGGCAGCTGCTCCACTAACGACACGGTGCTGCTGCTGTCCTCGGGGGCCAGTGAGATCACCCCCAGCCAGGACGATCTGGACGCCGCGGTGCGCGCCGTCTGCGACGACCTGTGCGCTCAGCTTCAGGCCGACGCCGAGGGGGTCACCAAGCGGGTGTCGATCACCGTCAGCGGCGCCGGAAGCGACGACGACGCCCTGACCGCCGCACGGATCGTGGCCCGCGACAGCCTGGTCAAGACCGCGCTGTTCGGCTCCGACCCCAACTGGGGCCGGGTGCTGGCCGCCGTCGGGATGGTGCCGTTCACCATCGACCCCGACCGGGCCACGGTGTCGTTCAACGGATTCCCGGTCTTCCAGGACGGCCTGCCGATGCCGGGCGCCCGGGAGGTCGACCTGTCCGGTGCCGACATCAACGTGACCGTGGAACTGCACCTGGGCACCGGGCAGGCCACCGTACGCACCACCGACCTGTCCCACGCCTACGTCGAAGAGAATTCTGCGTATTCCTCATGATTCCCCCTCCTCCTCATCGCTCCGCAAGCTCCGCTCTGCATCGTCGGCGGAGGTACTCCTCATGACCGAACCCAGCACCGCCGTCAAGGCCCAGATCCTGGCCGAAGCCCTGCCGTGGCTCAAGCAGCTGCACGGCAAGATCGTCGTCGTCAAGTACGGCGGCAACGCCATGACCGACGACACCCTCAAGCACGCGTTCGCCGCCGACATGGCGTTCCTGCGCAACTGCGGCGTCCACCCGGTGGTGGTGCACGGCGGCGGCCCGCAGATCAGTGCCATGCTCAAGAAGCTCGGCATCGCAGGTGATTTCAAGGGCGGCTTCCGGGTCACCACACCCGAAGTGCTCGACGTGGCACGCATGGTGCTGTTCGGTCAGGTCGGCCGCGAGCTGGTCGGCCTGATCAACGCCCACGGCCCCTACGCGGTGGGCATCACCGGCGAGGACGCGGCGCTGTTCACCGCGGTGCGGCGCAGCGTCACCGTCGACGGGATCGACACCGACATCGGGCTGGTGGGCGACGTCGAGAAGGTCAACGCCGCCGCGGTGCTGGACCTGATTGCCGCAGGCCGGATTCCGGTGGTCTCCACGCTGGCTCCTGACACCGACGGGGTGGTGCACAACATCAACGCCGACACCGCCGCGGCCGCTCTGGCCGAGGCGCTGCAGGCGGAGAAGCTGCTGATGCTCACCGACGTCGACGGCCTCTACACCGATTGGCCCAACACCGACTCGCTGATCAGTGAGATCGACACCGTGATGCTCGAGCGTCTGCTGCCGAGCCTGGAGTCCGGCATGATCCCGAAAGTCGAAGCCTGCCTGCGCGCCGTGCGCGGTGGGGTGCCCAGCGCCCACATCATCGACGGCCGCGTCCAACACTGCGTGCTGGTCGAGCTGTTCACCAACGCCGGCACCGGAACCAAGGTGGTGAACCCATGACGAGCCTGCAGGACCGGTGGTCCGCGGTGATGATGAACAACTATGGCACCCCGGCGCTGGCACTGGTCAGCGGGCAGGGCGCGGTGGTGACCGATGAGGCCGGCAAGAGCTACCTCGATCTGCTGGGCGGCATCGCGGTCAATGTGCTCGGCCATCGCCACCCCGCGGTGATCGAGGCCGTCACCACCCAGCTGAACACGTTGGGCCACACCTCCAATCTGTACGCGACCGAGCCGGGCATCGCCCTGGCCGAGGGCCTGGTCGATCATCTCGGCGCGCCGGCGCGGGTGTTCTTCTGCAACTCCGGCACCGAGGCCAATGAAGTCGCGTTCAAGATGACGCGGCTCACCGGCAAGACCAAGATCGTTGCCGCCCAAGGCGCTTTCCACGGCCGGACCATGGGATCGCTGGCGCTGACCGGTCAGCCCGACAAGCAGGCGCCCTTTCGACCGTTGCCCGGCGAGGTCGTCCACGTGCCCTACGGCGACACCAAAGCCCTGGCCGCGGCAGTCGATTCGGACACCGCCGCAGTGTTTTTGGAGCCGATCATGGGGGAGGGCGGCGTCGTCACCCCGCCCGCCGGCTACCTGGCCGAGGCGCGTGGCATCACCGCCGCCCACGGCGCCCTGCTGGTGCTCGACGAAGTCCAGACCGGCATCGGCCGCACCGGCGCCTTCTTCGCCCACCAGCACGACGGCATCACCCCCGACATCGTCACGCTGGCCAAAGGTTTGGGCGGCGGCCTGCCGATCGGCGCCTGCCTGGCGGTCGGCGCGGCCGGTGACCTGTTGACCCCCGGGTTGCACGGCAGCACCTTCGGCGGCAACCCGGTGTGCACCGCGGCCGCGCTGGCGGTGCTGCGGACACTGGCCGACCAAGACCTGATCGCCCACGCCGCCACGCTCGGCAAGACGCTGAGCCACGGCATCGAGGAACTGGGCCATCCGCTGGTGGACCACGTCCGCGGCAAGGGTCTGCTGGCCGGTGTGGTGCTCACCGAGCCCAAGGCCAAGGCCGTCGAGGCGGCCGCCCGCGACGCCGGCTTCCTGGTGAACGCCGCCGCGGCGGGCGTGGTCCGGCTCGCGCCGCCACTGATCGTCACCGAAGAGCAGATCGGCAGCTTCATCACCGCCCTGCCGGGAATTCTCGACACCGCGAAGGATGCCGCACAATGATCCGTCACTTTCTGCGCGACGACGACATCAGCCCCGCCGAGCAGGTCGAAATCCTCGCGCTGGCAGCCGAACTCAAAGCCGCGCCGTTCAGTCGCCGGCCGCTGGAGGGCCCCCGCGGCGTCGCGGTGATCTTCGACAAGAACTCCACTCGCACCCGGTTCTCCTTCGAGCTCGGCATCGCGCAGCTCGGCGGGCACGCCGTCGTGGTGGACGGCCGGTCCACCCAGCTCGGTCGCGACGAAACCCTCGAAGACACCGGCCAGGTGCTGTCGCGCTACGTCGACGCCATCGTGTGGCGCACGTTCGCCCAGGACCGGCTGACCGCGATGGCCTCCACCGCCACCGTCCCGATCGTCAACGCCCTGTCCGATGAGTTCCACCCCTGTCAGGTACTGGCCGATCTGCAGACCATCGCCGAACGCAAAGGCTCACTCAAGGGGCTGCGGCTGACCTACCTGGGCGACGGCGCCAACAACATGGCGCACTCGCTGATGCTCGGCGGGGTGACCGCCGGAATGCACGTCACCGTCGCCGCCCCGGACGGCTTCACCCCCGACCCCGCCGTGGTGGCCGCCGCGCAGGCCCGCGCCGCCGACACCGGCGCCTCGGTCACACTGACCACCGATGCGGCCAAGGCCGCCGCCGGCGCGGATGTGCTGGTCACCGATACCTGGACCTCGATGGGTCAGGAAGACGACGGCCTGGACCGGGTGGCGCCGTTTCGGCCCTTCCAGATCAACGACGAACTCGTCGCGCTGGCCGACTCGGACGTCACCGTGCTGCACTGCCTGCCGGCGCACCGCGGCGACGAGATCACCGACTCGGTGATGGACGGGCCGCGCAGCGCGGTGTGGGACGAAGCCGAGAACCGCCTGCACGCCCAGAAGGCGCTGTTGGTGTGGTTGCTGGACCGGTCACGATGAGCCGCGCCGACAGCACCGTCACGCGAGTGGGCCGCCAGGCCCGCATCGTCGAGGTGTTGTCGTCTGCCTCGGTGCGCAGCCAGACCGAACTGGCCGCCATCCTGGCCGCCGACGGCATCGAGGTCACCCAGGCCACCCTGTCGCGCGACCTCGAAGAGCTGGGCGCGGTGAAACTGCGCGGTGTCGACGGGGGAGCCGGGGTGTACGTGGTGCCCGAGGACGGCAGCCCGGTGCGCGCCGTCTCCGGCGGCACCGACCGGCTGTCTCGGCTGCTGGGCGAGCTGCTGGTCTCCACCGATGCCACCGGAAACCTCGCCGTGCTGCGCACCCCGCCCGGGGCGGCGGACTACCTCGCCAGTGCCATCGATCGGGCCGCGCTACCGTACGTGGTCGGCACCATCGCCGGGGATGACACCATCTTCGTGGCGGCCCGGGAGCCGATGACCGGCGCCGAACTCGCCGCCACCCTCAACGACCTGCAGTAACACTCGAAGCACAGAGCACAGCAAGGAGAACTCGATGTCCGAACGCGTCATCCTGGCGTATTCCGGCGGCCTGGACACGTCGGTGGCGATCAGCTGGATCGGCAAAGAGACCGGCCGTGAAGTGGTCGCCGTGGCCATCGACCTCGGCCAGGGCGGCGAGGACATGGAGGTGATCCGCCAGCGTGCCCTGGACTGCGGTGCGGTGGAGGCCGTCGTCGTCGACGCCCGCAACGAGTTCGCCGACGAGTACTGCCTGCCGACCATCAAGGCCAACGCGCTCTACATGGACCGCTACCCGCTGGTGTCGGCCATCAGCCGCCCGCTGATCGTCAAGCACCTGGTGGAGGCCGCTCGCAGCCACGGCGGCACCATCGTCGCCCACGGCTGCACCGGCAAGGGCAACGACCAGGTCCGCTTCGAGGTCGGGTTCGCCTCGCTGGCCCCCGAACTGGACGTGATCGCCCCGGTCCGCGACTACGCCTGGACCCGGGAGAAGGCCATCGCGTTCGCCGAGCAGAACGACATCCCGATCAACGTCACCAAGCGTTCACCGTTCTCCATCGACCAGAACGTGTGGGGCCGCGCGGTGGAGACCGGCTTCCTCGAGGACCTGTGGAACGCCCCGACCAAGGACGTCTACGACTACACCGAGGACCCGACGGTCAACTTCAACGCCCCCGACGAGCTGATCATCAGCTTCGACAAGGGCCGCCCGGTGGCCATCGACGGCCGTCCGCTCAGCGTGCTGCAGATCATCCAGGAGCTCAACGCCCGGGCCGGCGCGCAGGGTGTGGGACGGCTCGACGTGGTCGAGGACCGGCTGGTGGGCATCAAGAGCCGCGAGATCTACGAGGCGCCGGGCGCCATGGTGCTGATCACCGCGCACACCGAGCTCGAGCACGTCACCCTGGAGCGCGAGCTGGGCCGCTACAAGCGCGGTGTGGACCGCAAGTGGGGCGAGCTCACCTACGACGGCCTGTGGTTCAGCCCGCTCAAGCGGTCGCTGGAGGTGTTCGTCGAAGACACCCAGCAGCACGTCTCCGGCGACATCCGCCTGGTGCTGCACGGCGGCAGCATCATCATCAACGGCCGCCGCAGCGCGGAGTCGCTGTATGACTTCAACCTGGCCACCTACGACGAGGGCGACACCTTCGACCAGTCCGCGGCGCGCGGCTTCGTCCAGATTCACGGGCTGAGCTCCAAGATCTCCGCCCGCCGGGACCTGAACTCGTGACTTTTCCCACCGCGAACAGGCGCCAAAGCCCCCTCCGCGGCGCCAATTTGGGGGCTTTCGCGTCTGCTCGCCGGAAGAAAGTGACCCGATGAGCACCAACGAGGGCTCGCTGTGGGGCGGGCGATTCGCCGAAGGACCGTCTGACGCACTCGCCGCGCTGAGCAAATCCACCCACTTCGACTGGGTGCTGGCCCCCTACGACGTGGCCGCATCCAAGGCCCACGCGAAGGTGCTGCACAGCGCCGGGCTGCTCACCGACGAACAGCGGGACGGCCTGCTGGCCGGCCTGGACAGTCTCGGCGCAGACGTGGCCGACGGCAGCTTCGGCCCGCTGGTCACCGATGAGGACGTGCACGGCGCGCTGGAGCGCGGCCTGATCGACCGGGTGGGTGCGGATCTGGGTGGCCGGCTGCGTGCCGGGCGGTCGCGAAACGACCAGGTGGCCACGCTGTTTCGGATGTGGCTGCGTGACGCGGTGCGCCGGGTGGCGGCCGGGGTGCTCGACGTGGTCGAGGCGCTGGCCCACCAGGCCGCTGCCCACCCGAGCGCCATCATGCCGGGCAAGACGCACCTGCAGTCCGCACAGCCGGTGCTGCTGGCCCACCACCTGCTGGCCCACGCCCACCCGCTGCTGCGCGACGTGGACCGGATCATCGACTTCGACGCCCGCGCCGCGATCTCGCCCTACGGGTCGGGCGCGCTGGCCGGCTCGTCACTGGGCCTCAACCCCGACGCGATCGCCGCCGAACTCGGTTTCACCGCGGCCGCCGACAACTCGATCGACGCCACCGCCGCCCGCGATTTCGCCGCCGAGGCCGCGTTCGTGTTCGCGATGATCGCCGTGGACCTGTCCCGGCTGGCCGAAGACATCATCTTGTGGAGTTCAACGGAATTCGGCTACGCCGTGCTGCACGACTCCTGGTCGACCGGCAGCTCGATCATGCCGCAGAAGAAGAACCCCGACATCGCCGAGTTGGCCCGCGGCAAGTCCGGCCGGTTGATCGGCAACCTGACCGGTCTGCTGGCGACGCTGAAGGCGCAGCCGCTGGCCTACAACCGCGACCTGCAGGAGGACAAGGAGCCGGTGTTCGACTCGGCGGCGCAGCTCGAGCTGCTTCTGCCGGCGATGGCCGGGCTGGTGGGCACCTTGCGCTTCGACACCGAGCGGATGGCCGCGCTGGCGCCGGCCGGCTACACCCTGGCCACCGACATCGCCGAATGGCTGGTGCGCCAAGGCGTTCCGTTCCGCATCGCGCACGAGGCGGCCGGTGCGGCGGTCCAGGCGGCCGAGCAGCGCGGCGTCGGTCTCGACGAGCTGACCGACGACGAACTGGCCGCCATCAGCCCCGAGCTCACCCCGCAGGTCCGCGAGGTGCTGACCGTCGAGGGTTCGGTGAGCTCTCGCGACGCCCGCGGCGGCACCGCGCCGCAGCGGGTGGCCGAACAGCTCGAAGCGGTCCGCGCAGCCGTCAGCCAGGCGCGCCGCCGAACCGCAGAGTCGACCTAAGGGGATTCGCGGTAGTACGACGGCAGGTTCACGGCCAATTCGTCGAACAGGGCCTGGTTGAGTCCGAACGCCAGCCTGACCTCGTCGACCACGCCGTCGATCTCCTCGGGCGCCAGGCCCAGCGCGTCGAGGCGGGCCCGGTAGGCGTCCTTGTACGGCTTGGCCCGCACCGGAAACTCGTAGAACGCCAAGCCGCGGCCCCCGAGCGCGAACGTGCGGTCCAGCACCTTCCCGATCGCCTGCCCGCCGGAGAGATCCCCCAGGTAGCGCGTGTAGTGATGCGCCAGCAACGCGCTGCTCGAGGCGGCGGCGATCCGGTCGCGGTAGGCCTGGGCGGCGGGCGAGTCGACATCGGCGACCGGGCCGCCCGCCCAGAACTCCAGGTCGGCCTCGATCGCTGACAGCCGCTCCAGGGCAGGGTCGTACACCGACGTGACCAGGGGATCGGCGCGGTTCGCCCGCACCGCGGCCTCCAACGCGGCGTAGACCACCCGCAGGCGCAGCAGATAGTCGACGTAGCCCTGCTCGTTGACCCTGCCGTCCATCAGCTCGGACACAAACGGCGAGGCCTCGGCGGCGTCGTGGGCGGCCTGCGATCCTTCCCGCATCGCAGTGGACAACGACCGGACGGCATCGGGTTCGACGGGGGCCTTCAGCGGCATGGGTGTGATCCGTTCCCTTCGCGGTGCTTCCCGGCATCATCGGGGTGGCGGCGCCGTTGCCGAATGCATTTTCCGCCAGAGTAATGACTGCGGCCGCGTCCGCCAGCCAAGACCGGGCGCTGCGCTAGCGTGAAGAGATCAACGGCAGCCGAATGATCTCGACCGCGTGGCGTCTGATGATGGCGATCGCACTGTGCGGGCTGCTGCCGCAGTGCACCGGCGGCACACCACAGGCCCCCACCTCTGAGCCGACCACCTCGTCGCGCCGCCCAGCCCCCGAACCCGCTGAGGTCACCGGCGTCACGGCCGCCGAGCTCGGCTCGACCTGGCACCGCGGCTGCCCGGTGGCCCCCGCGCAGCTGCGGCGGGTCGCCGTGACCCACCTGGGCTTCGACGACCGCCCGCATCGCGGCGAGTTGATCGTGCACCAGGAGCTGGTTCCCCAAGTCGTCGCGGTGTTCGACCGGCTCTACCGCCTGGAGTTCCCGATCGAGCGGATGCAGTCGGTGGCCCGCTATCGCGGCGGCGAGGACGAGCTGTCGATGGAGGACAACAACACCTCGGCGTTCAACTGCCGGCGCATCCCCGGCTCGGGCACCTGGTCGCCACACGCCTACGGCCGGGCCATCGACGTCAATCCGCTGCTGAACCCGTGGGTCGAACACGACACGTTCGCGCCGCGCAATGCCGGGGTGTACCTGAATCGCCGTCGGATCGAGCCGGGCCTGCTGCATGCCGGCGACGCCGCGGTGCGCGCCTTCACCGACGCCGGGTGGCGCTGGGGCGGCGCCTGGAAATCACCGGTGGACTACCAGCATTTCGAGAGTCCTACTCCAGCAGCTCCGACAGCTCCAGCCACCGGGCCTCCTGCTCGGCCACCTCGGCCTCCAGCGCCCGCAACTGGCGGGTGAGCTCCGCGAGCCCCACGTGATCGGACTGGTCGAAGGCGGCCAGCTCGTGATGTTTGGCCTCGATCTGCTCGGCCAGCTTCGCCAACCGGCGATCGACGGCAGCCAGATCCTTCTGTGCCGCACGCAATTCGGCTCCTGAGAGCGGCGCGTCGGCAGCCGCGGCGGCGGGTCGCGCCACCGGCGCCCGACGCGCCTCGGCGGCCAGCCGCAGATATTCGTCGACCCCGCCCGGCAGGTGCCGCAGCCGGCCGTCGAGGATCGCGTACTGGTTGTCGGTGACCCGCTCCAGCAGATACCGGTCATGGGAGACCACGATCAAGGTGCCCGGCCAGGAGTCCAACAGGTCCTCGGTGGCGGTCAGCATGTCGGTGTCGACGTCGTTGGTGGGCTCGTCGAGCACCAGCACGTTCGGCTCGGCGAGCAGGGTGAGCATCAACTGCAGCCGCCGCCACTGCCCGCCGGAGAGCTCGCCGACCCGGGCCGACAGCTGGGCGCGGCCGAACCCGAGCCGCTCCAGCAGCTGGGCGGGGGTCATCTCCTTGCCCTCGACCTGGTAGTCGCTGCGCAGCCGGCCCAGCACATCGGCCACCCGGTCTGCGGCAAGCTTCTCCAACTCCGCCGACTGCTGATCCAGCATGCCCAGGCGCACCGTCTTGCCGCGCTTGACCCGGCCGCTGTCGGGCACCACGGTGCCGGCGATCAGACCGAGCAGGGTGGACTTGCCGGCCCCGTTGGCGCCGACGATTCCGGTGCGCTCACCGGGGCCGATGCGCCATTCGACGTTGCGCAGCACCGGCTTGCCGTCAAACGACACCGACACGTCCAGCAGGTCGATCACGTCCTTGCCCAGCCGCGCGGTCGCCAACTTCATCAGCTCGACGTCGTTGCGCAGCGGGGGGACGTCGGCGATCAGCGCGTTGGCCGCCTCGATGCGGAACTTCGGTTTGGAGGTGCGCGCCGGTGCGCCGCGGCGCAGCCAGGCCAACTCCTTGCGTAACACGTTCTGCCGCTTGGCCTCGCTGGCCGCGGCCATCCGGTCACGCTCCACCCGCTGCAGCACGTACGCCGCGTAGCCGCCCTGGAACGGCTCCACGATGCGGTCGTGCACCTCCCAGGTGGTGGTGGCCACCTCGTCGAGGAACCACCGGTCGTGGGTGACCACCAGCAGGCCGCCGGTGTTGCGGGCCCAGCGCTGCTGAAGATGCCGCGCCAGCCAGGTGATGCCCTCCACATCGAGGTGGTTGGTGGGCTCGTCGAGGCAGATCACGTCCCAGTCGCCGATCAGCAGGGCCGCCAGCTGCACTCGCCGGCGCTGCCCGCCGGACAGCCCGGCGATGTTCGCATCCCACGCGATGTCGGAGACCAGACCGTCGACCACGTCGCGGATTCGCGGGTTGGACGCCCACTCGTGGTCGGCCTGATCACCGACCAGCGACGCCCCCAGCGTGGCGCCGGGGTCCAGCGTGTCGGCCTGATCCAGCAACCCCACCCGCAGCCCGCTGCGGCGGGTGACGCGGCCCGAATCCGGGGTCGCGGCGCCGGCCAGCAGGCGCAGCAGCGACGATTTTCCGTCTCCGTTGCGTCCGACGATCCCGATCCGCGCACCGTCATTCACCCCGAGGGTGACTGAGTCCAACACCACACCGGTGGGGTAGCGCAGATGGAGGGCCTCAGCTCCGAGCAGGTGTGCCACCGGTGGAACGGTACTGCCTGCCCCTGGGCGAACGGTGAACCAGCCGGACCGGCAGCTCTGATGTGCCAGAATGTGCACGTCATTCCGGGATCGAATGCACCAGTAGGGGAGCAGCGTGGATCTGAACTTGTCGGCCATCACCCGGCCGGTCGAGTGGCTGATGGCCACCGCACAGAATGGTCTGGAGGTGCTGCGCTGGGGCGGCCTTGAGACCGGAGCGGTGCCGTCGCCATTCCAGATCGTCGAGAGCACCCCGATGTACAAGCTGCGGCGGTACTTCCCGCCGGACAGCCGGCCCGGACAACCGCAGCCCGGACCGCCGGTGCTGCTGGTGCACCCGATGATGATGTCGGCAAACATGTGGGACGTCACCCACGAGGAGGGCGCCGTCGGCATCCTGCACGACGCCGGCCTGGACCCGTGGGTGATCGACTTCGGTTCACCGGACCAGGTCGAAGGCGGCATGCGCCGCAACCTGGCCGACCACATCGTCGCCCTGAGTCAGGCCGTCGACACCGTCGCCGAGACCACCGGGCGCGACGTGCACCTGGCCGGCTACTCCCAGGGCGGCATGTTCGCCTATCAGACCGGGGCATACCGGCATTCGAAGAAGATCGCCAGCATCATCGCGTTCGGTTCGCCGGTGGACACCCTGGCCGCACTGCCGATGGGCCTGCCGCCCAATCTGGCCTCCAACGTGGCCGGCTTCATGGCCGACCACGTCTTCAACCGGCTGGACATCTCGGGATGGCAGGCGCGCGTGGGCTTCCAGATGATGGACCCGCTCAAGACGGCGAAGGCTCGGGTGGACTTCCTGCGCCAGCTGCACGACCGCGAAGCCCTGCTGCCGCGCGAGGCGCAGCGCCGCTTCCTGGAGTCCGAGGGCTGGATCGCCTGGTCGGGTCCGGCGATCTCCGAGCTGCTCAAGCAGTTCATCGCCCACAACCGGATGATGACCGGGGGCTTCGCCATCAACGGCCAGCTGGTCACCCTCACCGACATCACCTGCCCGGTGCTGGCATTCGTCGGTGAGGTCGACGACATCGGGCAGCCGGCGGCCGTGCGTGGGATCCGCCGGGCCGCGCCCGACGCCAAGGTCTTCGAATATCTGCTGCGAGCAGGCCATTTCGGTCTGGTGGTGGGTTCCAAGGCCGCCGAACTGACCTGGCCGACCGTGGCGGGCTGGGTGCTGTGGCAGTCCGGGCTGGGGCCGCAGCCGGCAGGTGTGGCGCTGATGTCCGAGCAGCCGTCCGAAGGTGCCAAGGGCGGCGTCGCGATGACGTCGCGGATCGCGCACGGGCTGGGCGAGGCCTCCGAGGTCGCCCTGACGTTGGCGCGGGGCGCGGCCGACGCCATGGTGGCGGCGCAGAAGTCGGTGCGCACCATGGCCGTTGAGACCGCGCGCACCCTGCCCCGGCTGGCCCGGCTCGGCCAGATCAACGACCACACCCGAATCTCGTTGGGCCGCATCATCGATGAGCAGGCCGCCGACTCACCCGACGGCGAATTCCTGTTGTTCGACGGGCGTGTGCACACCTACGAGGCGGTCAACAAGCGCATCGACAACGTGGTCCGCGGCCTGATCGAGGTCGGGGTGCGCCAAGGCGTGCGCGTCGGCGTGCTGATGGCCACCCGGCCCAGCGCCCTGGTCGCGATCGCGGCGCTGTCGCGGCTGGGTGCGGTGGCCGTGCTGATGCCGACCGACAAGGATCTGCTGCCCGCGGCCCGCCTGGGCGGCTTCTCCGACATCATCGTCGACCCCGACACCCTGGAGCTGGCCGCCGAGGCCGCCCGCGAACTGCGTTGCCAGGTGCTGGTGCTCGGCGGCGGTGAAGCCCGCGACCTGGATCTGCCCACCGACATCGACGTCGTCGACATGGAGCAGATCGACCCGGACGCCGTCGAGCTGCCCGGCTGGTACCGCCCCAACCCGGGCTTCGCCCGCGACCTGGCGTTCGTGGCCTTCGGCGACGTGGCCGGCGAGCTGGTGGCCAAGCAGATCACCAACTTCCGCTGGGCGCTCTCGGCGTTCGGCACCGCATCGACGGCGGCCCTGGGGCCCAACGACACGGTGTACTGCCTCACCCCGCTGCACCACGAGTCCGGGCTGCTGGTCAGTCTGGGCGGTGCCGTGGTCGGCGGGGCCCGCATCGCCCTGTCGCGCGGCCTGAACCCGGCCCGATTCGTCGCCGAGGTCCGTCAGTACGGCGTCAGCGTGGTGTCCTACACCTGGGCGATGCTCGGCGAGGTCATCGACGACCCGAACTTCGTCCTGGCGGGCAACCACCCGGTCCGGCTGTTCATCGGTTCCGGTATGCCCGTCGGCCTGTGGAACCGGGTCACCGAGGTGTTCGCACCGGCCAATGTCGTCGAGTTCTTCGCCACCAAGGACGGTCAGGCCGTGCTGGCCAACGTCTCCGGCGCCAAGGTCGGCAGCAAGGGCCGGCCACTGCCCGGCGCGGTGGATGTGCAGCTGGCCGCCTACGACAGCGAGCTCGACCTGATTCTGGAAGACGACCGGGGCTTCGTGCGGGTCGCCGAGAACGACGAGGTCGGTGTGCTGCTGGCCAAGCCGCGCGGACCGATCGACCCGTCGGCCTCGGTCAAGCGGGGGGTGTTCGCGCCCGCCGACACCTGGATCTCCACGGAGTTCCTGTTCCGGCGCGACGCCGACGGCGACTACTGGCTGGTGGGCGGGCGCGCCTCCACCGTCCGGACCGACCGCGGGGTGGCGTTCCCGGTGGTCATCACCGATGCCCTGGGCGCCGTCACCGGCGTCGACCTGGCGGTCACCTATCGAGTGCCGACCGAGGGGGCCGACCTGGTGGTGGCGGCGGTCTCGGCGCAGCCGGGCGTCACGATCACCGCGGCCGACCTCAGCGAGGCGGTGGCCGCACTGCCCGTTGGTATCGGCCCCGATGTCATCCACGTGGTGCGCGACCTGCCGCTGAGCGCGGTGTACCGCCCGGTGGTGGGTGAGCTGCGTGAAGCCGGGCTGCCCAAGGCCGGACGCAACGCCTGGTACTTCGATGCGGCCAGTGGGCAGTACAAGCGGCTGACGGCCGCGGTGCGTACCGAACTGGCCGGTGGCGGTCGCCCGTGATCGCCCAGGACCTGCTGGACATCCTGGTCTGCCCGGCCGACAGCGGCCCGCTGCTGCTGGTGCAGCGCTCGGGTGCGCACGCGCTGTACAACCCGCGCCTGCGCCGGGCCTACCGCATCGACGACGACATTCCGGTGCTGCTGGTCGACGAGTCCGAAGCCATCGGCGACGACGAGCACGCGGTGCTCATTGCCCAAGCGGGTCCGGCAGATCCCCAGTGAGGTAACGCTGCAGGGTCGGGGCGATCATCGCCACCACATCCGACGGGGGCAGTGAGGCGATCGGTTCCAGCCCGATGATGTAGCGGGCAAGCACGACGCCCATCAACTGGCTGGCGGCGAATTCGGCGCGCAGCACCCCGGTTCCCGGCGGTTCGTCGACCCGCTGGGCGAGTTCGGCGACCACGATGTCCCGGAAGAACGATCGGGCCAAGGGCACCTCGGTCCCGGTGAGCAGCGACCGCAACACCGCCATCATCCCGGTGCCGGCCTGCGAATCCCACAGCGGGAGAAGTGTTTCGGGCAGGATGCGCCCGAGTTGGTCGATCGGCGCCTCGCGCAGCCGCCCCAGCACCGTCATCGGGTCGATCGGCAACTCGACCGCGGCGGCGAACAGCTGCTGCTTGGTGCCGTAGTAGTGATGCACCAGTGCCGCGTCGACACCCGCGGCGGCGGCCACCGCACGGATTGAGGTGTTGGCGAAACCGTTGCGGGCGAACAGCTCTCGGGATGCAGCCAGGATCTTTTCCCGGTTGTCGGTGGCGCCCGACGGCCGGCCCGGCTTGCGGGCTTTCGGGGCGGCGGCCATCACGGTGTCCGTCGCCGCAGCGTGACCGCGGCCAGCCCCAGGGCTGCGACGGCGAACGCCAGCACGATCACGATGTCGCGCACCGCGACACCGGTCAGATCCGGGTGAGTGCCCACCTGCTGCAGCGCTTCGAGGGCATAGCTGGCCGGCATCGCGTTGCTCACCCACTGCAGCCACTCGGGCATGGCCGCGCGAGGCACGATGATCCCGGCGAGCAACAGCTGCGGCACCATCACCAGCGGAATGAACTGCACCGCCTGGAACTCGGTGCGGGCGAACGCGCTGCACAGCAACCCCAGGCCGACCCCGAGCACCGCGTTGATGATCGCGATCCCGAACACCCACGCCGGGCTGCCCGCGGTGCGGAAATCCAGCAGCCAGAACGCGACCGCGCAGGCCAGGCTGGCCTGGGCGACGGCCGCGATCGAGAACGCCGTCCCGTAGGCGGCGAGCAGGTCCACCCGGCGTAGCGGGGTGGTCAGAATGCGTTCCAGGGTTCCCGACGCGCGTTCGCGCTGCATGGTGATCGCGGTGATGACGAACATCAGAAACAGCGGGAACACTCCCAGCATCACCAGGCATGCGGCGTTGAACGGCGACGGGGTGCCCGGCGGGTGCGCGGTGCCGCCGAACATGAAGTACATCAGCGTGATGACCAGGCTGGGCACCGCCAGGATCATCGCGACACTGCGGTGGTCACCGGCGAGCTGGCGCAGAATGCGCTGCGTGGTGGCCACGAAGGGCCGCCACTGCAGAATTGCGGTCAGCCGGCCCGGGGCGCGGTGGTGCGCCGGATGACGGACAAGAACGCGTCCTCCATCACTGGACATCCGGTCTCCTCTCGCAGTCGTTGGGGGGTGGTGTGCGCCAGCAGCCGGCCCTCACGCATCAGCAGCAGATCACCGCAGTGGGCGGCTTCGTCCATCACGTGACTGGACACCAGCAGCGTGGTGCCGCGGCGGGCCAGCGCCGAGAACTGCTGCCACAGCTCGGCGCGCAGCACCGGGTCCAGACCGATCGTCGGCTCGTCGAGCACCAGCAGGTCCGGCCGGCCGACCAGGGCGCAGGCAAGCGAGACGCGGGCGCGCTGCCCGCCGGACAGGTTGGCGCAGTAGTCACCGCGGTGCCGGCTCAGGTCCACCGCGTCGATCGCGGCGTCCGCGTCGCCGGTGTCGGCGCCGGTGAGCGCGGCGAAGTAGCGCACGTTGTCGATCACCCGCAGGTCGTCGTAGATGGTGGCCTGCTGGGGCATGTAGCCGACCCGGTGGCGCAGCTCCGGGGAGCCGGCCGGGCTGCCCAGCACGTCGACTCGGCCGGCGGTGATCACCTGGGTGCCCATGATGCAGCGCATCAGGGTGGTCTTTCCGCAGCCCGAGGGCCCGAGCAGGCCGGTGATGGTGCCCGGTGCGATCTGCACCGACAGGTCGTGGATCACCGGTCGCCTGCCGCGCACCACCCGCAGATGCTCGATCGCGACGGCGGGACGTGCCCCCGAGAATTCATCACGCGATGAAATCATCATATGTTGAATACTCTGCCTGCCGCGACGCCCTGTCAAGGGCCGGGGAGCCGGCGGGCAGAATCACCGGCGTGAGTGCCGCCCGGCTTGCCGTGGATCCGCTCGCGGCTGCCAGGCGGCTGCTGGGCGCCACCCTGAGCTGTCGCGGTGTTGACGCGACGATCGTCGAGGTGGAGGCCTACGGCGGGGTGCCCGACGGACCCTGGCCGGACCCGGCGGCGCATTCCTACCGGGGACCCACCGCGCGCAACGCCGTGATGTTCGGCCCGCCCGGGCGCCTGTACACCTACCGCAGCTACGGCATGCACATCTGCGCCAACGTGGTCTGCGGCCCGGACGGAACGGCCGCCGCAGTGCTGCTGCGCGCGGCGGTGATCGCCGGGGGACAGGAGCTGGTCCGGGTCCGCCGCGGTGTCGCCGTGCCGGACGTGGCGCTGGCCCGCGGCCCGGGCAATCTGTGCTCCGCCTTGGGAATCACCATGGAAGACAACGGAATCGACTTGTTTGACCCGAGCAGTCCGGTGCGCCTGCGGCTCGGCGGGCCACTGGCCGCACAGGCCGGACCGCGGGTAGGGGTCAGCCAGGCCGCCGACCGGCCCTGGCGGTTGTGGGCGCCGCGAACACCCGAGGTTTCGGCCTACCGACGCAGCCCGCGGGCACCGGCGCCGGGCGCCTCGGACTGATCCGGGAAAATCGACCCATGCCGACCACGATTCTCGACGAGCTGACCTGGCGCGGGCTGATCGCCCAGTCGACCGACCTGGACGCCCTGGCCGCCGAGGTGTCGGCTGGACCGATCACGGTCTATGCCGGATTCGACCCGACCGCGCCCAGCCTGCACGCCGGGAACCTGGTGCCGCTGCTGGCGCTGCGCCGCTTCCAGCGGGCCGGGCACCGGCCCATCGTGCTGGCCGGCGGCGCCACCGGGCTCATCGGCGATCCCCGCGACAGCGGCGAACGCACCCTCAACACCGCCGACACGGTGGCCGAGTGGTCCGAGCGGATCCGCGGACAGCTGGAGCGCTTCGTCGACTTCGACGACAGCCCCACCGGTGCGGTGGTGGTGAACAACCTGGACTGGACCGCGCCGTTATCCGCGATCGAATTCCTGCGTGACGTGGGCAAACACTTCTCGGTCAACGTGATGCTCGACCGCGACACCATCCGGCGCCGCCTCGATGAGGGCATCTCCTACACCGAGTTCAGCTACATGCTGCTGCAGGCCAACGACTACGTGCAGCTGCACCAGCGCTACGGCTGCTCGCTGCAGCTCGGCGGCTCGGATCAGTGGGGCAACATCATCGCCGGGGTACGGCTGGTGCGCCAGAAACTGGGCGCGACCGTGCACGCGTTGACGGTGCCGCTGGTGACCGCCGCCGACGGCACCAAGTTCGGCAAGTCCACCGGCGGCGGCAGCCTCTGGCTGGACCCGGAGATGACCAGCCCCTACGCCTGGTACCAGTACTTTTTCAACACCGCCGACGCCGACGTGATCCGCTACCTGCGCTGGTTCACCTTCCTGTCGGCCGAGGAGCTGGCCGCGCTGGAGGAGGCGACCGAGCAACGCCCGCACGAGCGGGCCGCCCAGCGCGCGCTGGCCCGGGAGTTCACCACCCTGGTGCACGGGCAAGCTGCGACCGAGGCGGTGGAGTTGGCCAGCCAGGCCCTGTTCGGCCGGGGGGAGCTGACGCGGCTGGACGAATCCACCCTGACGGCGGCACTGCGGGAGACCGAGGTGGCGCAGCTGCAGCCGGGCGCCGCGGACAGCATCGTCGACCTTTTGGTGGCCACCGGTCTGTCGGCAAGTCGGGGTGCGGCCCGGCGCACCATCGGCGAGGGCGGGGTCTCGGTGAACAACGTTCGCATCGACAGCGAGGAGTGGACGCCGCAGCCGGAGAATTTCCTGCACGGCCGGTGGCTGGTGCTGCGCCGCGGCAAGCGCAACGTGGCGGGGGTCGAACGGGTCTAGAGCAGGGCCGAAGCGGGCCGGCCGGCCAAGGCGAAGTTGATCTTGAAGCGGTCGAAAACGGCCTGCTAGCAGCGGATTTGACTCCCACGTTTCCCTCGCGTAACTTTATCGACGTCGCCGCGACACGGCCCAGCCGGAGGAGCGCGACGAGCCCGCGGAATCGACAAGGATTCAGTTGCGATTCCGGGGGTTTTCATCTGCCCGCACGGCCAATACGCGGCTTTTAGCCGCGGGTTGACTGCGCGTCCAGGTGGGCCTGTTGTTTGAGAACTCAATAGTGTGTTTGGTGGTTTTTGTTTGTTGTTGTTTTTGCCATGCTCTCGGCGCCCCGTGTTGGGGGTGTGGCGTTTTTTTGATGTCAGTTTTTGACTGATGTTTTGGGATTGTTTCCAAATGG
>NZ_LQPI01000077.1 GCF_002101775.1 Mycolicibacter nonchromogenicus
CTAGACGGTATGGGTGACCGTCGGCGTTGAGCTGGGGGTTGCGGGCCGGGGCCCCACTCACCCATGTTCGTGGGTTACCGAGTAGGAGTCGCCTGCCCGGTCTATCCGACAGTGGTGGGAGGCCCCGGTGTTTACAGAGCGTACGAGTGTTGGCCTGGACGTGCACGCACGTTCAGTGGCGGCGGCGGCAATCGACAGTGACTCCGGGGAGGTGCGCCAGACCCGGTTGACCCCTTCTTATGAGCACATTCGGTCGTGGATATCGGAGTTGCCGGGGCCGGTGGCGGTGGCCTATGAGGCGGGTCCGACCGGGTTTGGGTTGCAGCGAGCGTTGACCGACGCTGGGATCCGCTGTGAGGTCGTCGCGCCGTCGAAGCTGCAGAAGCCGGCCGGTGATCGAGTCAAGACCGATGCCCGCGACGCCCTGCATCTGTGCCGGTTGTTGCGTCTGGACGAGATCACCTCGGTGTCGATCCCGAGCGTGGCTCAGGAAGCGGCTCGTGATCTGGTGCGTGCCCGCGAGGACTGCCGTGGCGATCTGATGAGGGCCCGACACCGGCTCTCGAAGCTGCTGTTGCGCCACGGCATCGTGTACTACGGAGGGGCGGCGTGGACCGGTGCCCATGATCAGTGGCTGCGCACCGTCGCCGCGCCGCAGCTCAGTGCGCCGGCGGCGCGGATGGCCTTCGACGCTGACTATGACCATGTGTTGACGATGCAGGCCCGGCGGCGGCGTCTGGACGCAGCGATCGAGGAGATGGCCGCCGATGGGGAATTCACCGCGATCGTGCGGCGGGTGTCATGTCTGCGGGGAGTGAACACGTTGACCGGGTTTGCGTTGGCAGTCGAGATTGGTGATTGGAATCGGTTCACCGGCAATACGATTGGCTCTTTCGTTGGGTTGGTGCCTTCGGAGTTTTCGTCGGGTTCCTCGCGGGTTCAGGGCCCGATCACCAAGACCGGCAACACTCATGTCCGGCGGCTGTTGGTCGAGGCGGCGTGGCATCACAAGCCGCGATATCACGTGGGTGCGGTGATGCGGTCGCGGTGGGATCGGGCTTCTGCGGCGGCCCGCGCTCGTGGGGACGAGGGCAACCGCCGCCTGCATGGCAGGTGGGTGAGCTTCCTGGAACGACGTAAGCGACCTGTGACGGCCAATGTCGCGGTCGC
>NZ_LQPI01000078.1 GCF_002101775.1 Mycolicibacter nonchromogenicus
GGTTGCGTCCAGCAGAGTGGTGTACGAGTCGGACCTGATCAGCGGTGCCGGCGTGTCGTAGCCGAGTGATTGAAGGTCATCGCGTGATTCTTCGAGAGACCGTCCAAAGTCACTCGAGCAAAGGAATCGACGCGATGACCACTGCCCACAGTATCGACCTGCCCACCGTGCTGGCCGAACGACTCACCACCGCACATCCCGACGTGTTGCGCGAGCTGCTGGCCACGTTTATCCACACCCTGATGGGTGCCGAGGCCGATGCCCTGTGCGGCGCCGGGTACGGCCAGCGCTCCGCTGAGCGCACCAATTCCCGCAACGGCTACCGGCACCGCGAATTCGACACCCGCGCGGGCACCTTGGACCTGGCGATCCCGAAGCTGCGCCACGGTTCCTACTTCCCGGACTGGCTGCTGGAGCGCCGCAAACGGGCTGAGCGGGCGCTGACGACCGTGGTGGCCACCTGCTACCTGCTCGGGGTCTCGACGCGGCGGATGGACAAGCTCGTCGAGACCCTCGGCATCACGTCGTTGTCGAAGTCGCAGGTGTCGGTGATGGCTAAGGAGCTCGACGCCGCCGTCGAGGCGTTCCGCACCCGGCCGCTGGATGCCGGCCCGTACACGTTCGTGGCCGCTGACGCCCTGGTGCTCAAAGTCCGCGAGGCTGGCCGGGTGGTCAACGTGCACGCCCTGATCGCGGTCGGGGTCAACAAGGAGGGCTACCGGGAGATCCTCGGCATCGACGTCACGACCGCTGAGGACGGCGCGGGCTGGCTGACGTTCTGGCGGTCGCTGACCGCCCGCGGGCTGTCCGGGGTCAAACTGGTCACCAGCGACGCCCACGCCGGGCTGGTGGCCGCAATCGGCGCGACGATCCCCGGGGCGGCCTGGCAACGCTGCCGAACCCACTACACAACCAATCTGATGGCCATCACCCCGAAGGCGTCGTGGCCGTGGGTGCGCACCCTGCTGCATTCAGTATTCGATCAACCCGACTCCGAATCGGTTGCAGCGCAATATGACAGGATTATCGACGCGCTGTCCGACAAGCTGCCCAAGGTGGCCGACCACCTCGAAGCGGCGCGGCCGGATCTGCTGGCGTTCACCGCTTTCCCCAAGCAAATCTGGCGCCAGATCTGGTCCAACAACCCCCAGGAACGGCTCAACAAAGAGATCCGCCGCCGCACCGACGTCGTGGGCATCTTCCCCGACCGCGAGGCCCTGATCCGCCTCGTCGGAGCAGTGCTGGCCGAGCAACACGACGAATGGGCCGAATCCCGGCGCTACCTCGGACTCGACGTCCTGAGCAAATCACGCACCGTCAACGACACCCCGACCGAACAGGAGGCCACCCCAGCGGCACTGACCGCCTGAACCATCACATCGAAGAATCACACGACGACGTCGTACACCACGTCCGTGGACTTGACC
>NZ_LQPI01000079.1 GCF_002101775.1 Mycolicibacter nonchromogenicus
TGTCAATGGCCAAGTGGAAGTCCCCGCTGGTGGCCAGATAAAAGTACCCACCCCGTGCGGTGATTCTTAGGTCGGCTGGGTGGTCTCCTTTCGGTGTTGGGCGTCCTTCATCCGGTAGGACTGGCCGTCGGTGATGACGACGGTGGCGTGGTGAAGCAGCCGGTCCAGGATGCTGACCGCGGTGGTCTGCTCGGGCAGGAATCGGCCCCACTCTTGGAACGGCCAGTGCGAGCCGATGGCCAGGGAGCGGCGTTCGTAGGCGCCGGCGACGAGCCGGAACAGCAGCTGGGTTGCGGTGTCGTCGAGCGGGGCGAAGCCCAGTTCGTCGAGGATGATCAGGTCGACCCGCAGCAGCGATTCGATGATCTTGCCGACGGTGTTGTCGGCCAGGCCGCGGTAGAGGGTTTCGACGAGGTCTGCGGCGGTGAAGTAGCGGACCTTGTGCCCGGCGTGGATCGCGGCGATTCCCAGTGCGATCAGGGTGTGCGATTTGCCCGTGCCGGCGGGTCCGATGATCGCCAGGTTCTGTTGTGTGCGGATCCATTCCAGGCTGGACAGGTAGTCGAACACCTTTGGCTGGATCGAGGACGACGCCACGTCGAACGAGTCGAGTGTCTTGGTGACGGGGAACCCGGCGGCCTTGAGTCGGTTGATCACGTTGGAGGCATCCCGGGCTGCTAGCTCGGTCTCGACCAAGGTGCGCAGGACCTCCTCGGGTGTCCAGCGTTGGGTCTTCGCGGTCAGGAGCACCTCGGGGGCGGTGCGCCGGATTGCGGCCAGTTTGAGCCGTCGCAACCCGGCGTCCAGATCAGCCGCGAGTACCGGAACAGCGAGAGGGGCAACGGTGTTGGCGGTCTTCGTCGATGTCGTGGTCATGAGGTGACACCACCGTCGGCGGCCGGGGTGACGGTGTAGGCGTCCAACGAGCGGGTGGGGGCGACCGGGAGGTCCAGGATCAACGCGTCCCCGGCGGGGCGGGGTTGAGGTGTTCCGGCGCCGGCGGCCAGGATGGAGCGCACGTCGGCGGCACGGAACCTCCGGAATGCCACCGCCCGGCGCAACGCGCCGACCAAGGCGTCGGGGCCGTGTGCGGCACCCAAGCCGAGCAGGACTTCCAGTTCCGAGCCCAGCCGGGTGTTGCCGATCGCAGCAGCACCTACCAGGAACGCGTGGGCATCGTCGCCGAGTGCGCAGAACTGTTGCTCTACAGTCGTTCTGGGTCGTGGACCTCGGTTGGGTGATGGGCGGGGCCCGTCGTAGTGATCGTCGAGGACCGACGCGGATCCGGGGGCGCCGAGTTCGTGCTCGGCCACGATCACCCCGGTCGCGGGTTCCACGATGCACAGCGCACCGTGATCGACGACGACGGCCACGCTGGTTCCGATCAACCGGGTGGGCACCGAGTAGCGGGCCGAGGCGTACCGAACACACGACAGCCGGTCGACCTTACGGATCACCGACGGTGCTCCGATCTGCAACCGGAGCGACGGTAGTGGTTGCAGCAGTTCACGTTCGATGCTCAGTCGCTCGTCGGGCACCGCGCAGATCTCCGAGTGCACGGCGGCATTGACCTCCACGCACCAGGCCTTCGCCGCGGCGTTGGCCGACCGCAGATCCACCGGCACCCCGGCGATGGCGGCCTCGGTCAACAAGGGGACAGCCAGGTCGCGTTGGGCGTAGCCGCACAAGTTCTCCACGACACCCTTGGACTGTGGGTCTTCGGCATGGCAGAAGTCCGGGGCGAAGCCGTAATGGCCTGCCAGGCGGATGTATTCCGCGGTGGGGATCACCACGTTGGCGACCACACCACCCTTCAAACATGCCATCCGGTCGGCCAGCACCCGGGCCGGGACACCACCGATCGCCCCGAACGCCTCGGCGATCAACGCCAACGTCGTCGACGCCCGCTGATCGGTGGCGAACGCGACGAACCGCCACCGGGAGAACGCCAGCACCGCGCAGAACAGGAACAAACCCGGTGCGGCTTGGGCCCAGTCGATCACCAGGTACTCACCCGGTGACCACACCGCCGGACGCCGCCCGCGGTGATGCTCGTTGCGCCACAGCACCTTCGATTCAGCGACGAGACGGCGGAAGTTACGCGCCGAGCCCTCGTATCCGGCAGCGCGGGCGATCGGCAGCATCCGCTTGGCCGACATCCGACCTTGTGACTTCTTCACCCGCTCAGCGACCAGATCGGTCACCGCGTCGTAGTTGTGGGCCCGCCGAGCCCTCGGCGGTGCGCTATCGCCAGCCTCGAATTTGTCGACGATCCGTTTGACGGTCTTAGGAGTGGTGTGGCAGATCTCGGCGGCGGCTCGGTACGACCCGACTTGTTGGTAGGCAGAAATGATGTCCATGCGGTCCTTCGCAGACTTCAATGGAACTCCCCGGTGGTGGTGGTGTCTGGTTGGCACCTTCACCGTCACCATCGGGGCCCGCAGTTCCTGATCGACACGACGAACACAGGGTGGGTACTTTTATCTGGCCACCAGCGGGGACTTCTACGTGGCCACCAGTGGGTACTTTTTCATGGCCACGGACA
>NZ_LQPI01000080.1 GCF_002101775.1 Mycolicibacter nonchromogenicus
CACGGAATCAGTTACAGATCCCTTCCTGACACCTCCGGAGGCATTTGAGAAGGACTAACCCGATCTATATCAGCGAGGCTCCTAAGCCACCCCGGAATCCGACGTCTGCTCCGGCGCGGCCAATACGTCGTCGATCCGGTACTGCGTCGCCGCGGTCACCGCGACGGAGGAATCGATGACGCCGTCGCGGCCCAGGGCTGCCAGCACCGCCACCACCACCGACTCTGCGTCGGTGTTGAAGTAGCGCCGCGCGGCCGGGCGGGTGTCGGAGAACCCGAACCCGTCGGTGCCCAGGGTGACGTAGTTGCCCGGCACCCACGGCCGGATCTGCTCTGGTACCGCACGCATCCAGTCCGACACCGCCACCACGGGACCGGTGACGTCCGCCAGAGCCTGCGTCACATAGGGCACCGCGACCGGGCGATCGGGGTGACGCAGCCGCTCGCGCTCGATGGCCAACCCGTCGCGGTTGAGCTCACCCCAGCTGGTCACCGACCAGACGTCGGCGGCCACATCCCAGTCGGCGGCCAACATGTCGGCGGCCCGCAGCGCCTCGGGCACCGCCACCCCCGAAGCCAGGATCTGCGCGGTGTGCGACCGGGGCTCGGCCGCTTGGCGGAAGCGGTAGATGCCGCGCAGCAGACCTTCGGGGTCGAAGCCCTCTGGCTCGGCCGGCTGCACGTAGGGCTCGTTGTAGAGCGTGACGTAGAAGTACACGTTCTCCGGGTCGGGGCCGTACATACGTTGCAGGCCGCTTTCGATGATGTGGGCGACCTCGTAGGCGAACGCGGGATCGTAGGACACCACCGCCGGGTTGGTGCTGGCCAACAACAGCGAATGTCCGTCGGCGTGCTGCAGCCCCTCGCCGGTCAGCGTGGTGCGCCCCGCGGTGGCCCCCAGCACGAAACCTCGCGCCATCTGATCGGCAGCTGCCCACAGGCTGTCGCCGGTGCGCTGGAAGCCGAACATCGAATAGAAGATGTAGATCGGGACCATCGGCTCGTCGTGCGTGGCGTAGGATGTCCCGACCGCGGTGAACGAGGCCGTCGAACCGGCCTCGTTGATGCCCTCGTGCAGGATCTGGCCCGCTTCGCTTTCCTTGTAGGCCAGCATCAGGTCGGCATCCACCGAGGTGTAGAGCTGCCCGTTGCGGTTGTAGATCTTCAGCGACGGGAACCACGAGTCCATCCCGAACGTGCGCGCCTCATCGGGGATGATCGGCACCAGGCGCGGGCCTAACTTCTTGTCCCGCAACAACTCCTTGAACACCCGCACGGTTGCCATGGTGGTGGCGACCTCCTGGGTGCCCGAGCCCTTCTTGACCGCCGCATAGGCCTCGGAGCCCGGCAGCTCCAACGCTTTGGCCTGGGTGCGGCGCTGCGGAACGAAGCCGCCCAGGGCGCGTCGCCGGTCCAGCAGGTAACGGATCTCGGGTGCGTCTTCGCCGGGGTGGTAGTACGGCGGCAGGTACGGGTTTTCCTCGAGTTCGGCATCCGTGATCGGAATCCGCATCTCGTCACGGAAGTCCTTGAGGTCCTGCAACCGGAACTTCTTCATCTGGTGGGTGGCGTTACGGCCGGCGAAGTAGCTGCCCAGGCTGTAGCCCTTGATGGTCTTGGCCAGGATGACCGTCGGCTGGCCCTTGTGCTCGACGGCCGCGCGGTAGGCGGCGTGGACCTTGCGATAGTCGTGCCCGCCGCGCTTGAGGTGCCAGATGTCCTGATCGGACAGGTTCTCCACGAGCGCCTTGGTGCGCGGGTCGCGGCCGAAGAAGTGCTCCCGCACGTAGCCGCCGTCGTTGGCCTTGTAGGTCTGGTAGTCGCCGTCAGGAGTGACGTTCATCAGGTTGACCAGGGCGCCGTCGCGGTCGGCGTGCAGCAGAGCGTCCCACTCGCGGCCCCACACCACCTTGATCACGTTCCAGCCCGCACCGCGGAAGAACGATTCCAGCTCCTGGATGATCTTGCCGTTGCCGCGCACCGGGCCGTCCAGGCGCTGCAGGTTGCAGTTGACCACGAACGTCAGGTTGTCCAGGCCCTCGAGTGCGCCGACGTGCAGCAGGCCGCGGCTCTCCGGCTCGTCCATCTCGCCGTCCCCCAAGAAGCACCAGACGTGCTGATCTGAGGTGTCTTTGATGCCCCGGTCGTGCAGGTAGTGGTTGAACCGGGCTTGATAGATGGCGTTCATCGGGCCCAACCCCATGGACACCGTGGGGAACTCCCAGAAGTCGGGCATCAGCCGCGGGTGCGGGTAGGACGGCAGCCCGCCGCCCCGGTGACTGTGCTCCTGACGGAAACCGTCGAGATCCCGGGTGCTCAGCCGGCCTTCGAGGAAGGCCCGGGCGTAGATGCCGGGGGAGGCGTGGCCCTGGATGAAGACCTGGTCGCCGCCGCCGGGGTGGTCCTTGCCGCGGAAGAAGTGATTGAAGCCGACCTCATACAACGTCGACGACGACGCGTAGGTCGAGATGTGGCCGCCGACGCTCACTCCGGGCCGCTGCGCGCGGTGCACCATCACCGCGGCGTTCCAGCGGATCCAGCTGCGGTAGCGGCGTTCGGTTTCCTCGTCGCCGGGGAACCACGGCTCCAGTTCGGTCGGGATGGTGTTGACGTAGTCGGTGGACGTCAGCGCTGGAATCGCGACGCGTTGTTCTCCGGCGCGTTCGAGCAGCCGCAGCATCAGATAGCGGGCGCGGGCCGGGCCGGAGCGGGCCAGCAGTTCGTCGAAGGACTCCAGCCATTCGTTGGTCTCATCGGAGTCGATGTCGGGAAGGTAGGACGCCACACCCTCGCGGATCACCCGAACGCGATCGGATTCCCCTGTGCGGCTTGGATTCTTGGCCAGGTCTTGGTTTACGGCCTCAGTGGTCAACGCGTTGCTCCTTGGTTCGGAGGTCAAGCCGTGCCTCCCGGCTTGTGGCCAGGACGGCACCGGACCGATCGATTCGTCGGTCTCGTCTTTTCTATCCTGCCCGACCGGACACCTGACCGGCGGTGGGCGAGTGACGTATGGGGTGGGCTGACCTCGGCCTGACGGCAGGTACGCGGTAACGTTTCAACTTGTGCTGACCCGACGGCTGACCGCCTCGCGCGCCCAGACGCGGCGACACGCTCGGGTAGCCGCGTCGGTGGTCGGTGTGGCAGCCGCGTTGGCGATGGGTGTGGTCGGTTGCACCAGCATCGTCGACGGCACTCCGGAGGCGGACACCTCCGAAGCTCCGGCCTACCGCTCCTCGGTGTCCGCGTCGGTGTCGGCCTCGGAAGCCACCTCAAGCCTTCGCGAGACCCAGCGTCAGCAGTCGATGACCACCCAGGCGGTCCGCGGCGCATGCGGCCGGTTCGCCTCCAGCAGCAACGACGCCGTCGAAGTGGTGAACAAGTACGTCGAAGCATTCAACAACGGCGGCGACATTTCCGGCACTGCCGGGCCGGCGGTGGAGGCGCTCAACCAGAGTGCCGACGAGGTCGTCGCGGCGATCAATGAGAAGTTGTCGCAGGACCTGACTGACGCGTTCAACGCGTATGCGCAGGCCGCACGTGGTGTGGCGACCGCGATTTCATCCAAGGCGCCGGTGTCGGTCTACAACGCCCGCAAGGATGAGCTCAACCGGGCCCGGGACAAGGGAATGCAGCTGTGCAAGGCGTTCTGAGTCCGCTGACCCGGCGCGGTGCGGTGAGCTGTGCAACGATGATTCGCATCGCAGGCAGCGCTGACGATCGAAGGAGGTCACACGGTGGTCGCGGCGGATAACGCCCCGAGCTTCGCCCGCAAACTGGGCATCCAGAGCAAGCAGTTGGTCCAGGAGTTCGGCTGGGACGAGGACGCTGACGACGACATCCGTGCCGACGTCGAGGAAGCTGCCGGCAGCGAACTGCTCGACGAGGACACCGATGAGGTGGTCGACGTCGTTCTGCTCTGGTGGCGCGATGGCGATGGTGACTTGGTGGACACCCTGATGGATGCGATCACCGCCTTGGCCGACGACGGGGTGATCTGGGTGTTGACACCCAAGACCGGCCGATCCGGCCACGTGCAGCCCGCGGAGATCGCCGAAGCGGCGCCGACCGCCGGCCTGATGCCCACGTCGTCGGTCAACCTGGGGGACTGGAGTGCCAGTCGTCTGGTGCAGCCCAAATCTCGCGCGGGGAAGCGTTGATGCTGGAAGTCGGCGCGCAGGCCCCTGACTTCACCCTCAAGGACCAGAACCAGCAGCAGGTGACCCTGAGCAGCTTCCGGGGCGACAAGAACGTGCTGCTGGTGTTTTTCCCGCTGGCCTTCACCGGCATCTGCCAGGGCGAGCTGGATCAGCTGCGTGATCATCTGCCCAGCTATGTCAACGACGACAGTGTGGCGCTGGCGATCTCGGTCGGCCCGCCGCCCACCCACAAGATCTGGGCGACGCAGAGCGGGTTCCTGTTTCCGGTGCTCTCGGATTTCTGGCCGCACGGCGCCGTCAGCGAGGCCTACGGGGTGTTCAACTCCGACACCGGCTTTCCCAACCGCGGCACGTTCGTCATCGACAAGTCCGGCATCATCCGGTTCGCCGAGATGAAGCAGCCCGGCGAGGCGCGCGACCAGCAGCTCTGGCTCGACGCCCTCGACGCCCTCAAATCCTGACCCGTTAGCCGCGACCCAAGCCCGCGAAATCGGGCTCACGCAGGCATCTACTCGAACTTTCGCTGCGTGGGGCCGATCTCGCGGTTTTGGGAGCCCGGCACCCGCCAGGTAACCTGCCCGAGGCAGGGGCGCGTAGCTCAGTGGTAGAGCTCTGGTTTTACACACCAGCGGTCGGCGGTTCGATACCGTCCGCGCCCACCAGTTGTTTGACACCGGCGTAGACCGTCAATGCGGTATGCATGGCAACCTTTCCGACACCGAACGAGCCCACCCCACCGTCGCCGCCCGTTCCACCCGACCGCGCGCCGACCGGTAAATGGGGAGTACCGCCGTCGACCAGCCCGCAGCTGACACCATCGGGCCGCACCGCGAAACCGCCGGGCGTGCGCACGGTGCTGTGGGCCGCTCTGCTAGTGCTCATCGGGGTCATCGCCCTGGTGATCGTGTTCGCGGTCTGAGCGGCGACGGCCACCCGGCCTAATCAGTGGGAATGGGCGTGGCCGGCATGTTCCAGACCGACCTGGTGCGTGTGCGGATGGCTGTGCACGGTCCCGTCCTCGTGAGTGTGCTCATGCTCGTGCTCAACGTGGTCGTGCTCGTGAGCGTCGTGCACGTGGGAGTGCGTCAGATCGCCATGAGTGTGCTCATGGGCGTGCGGCGCTTCGTGGACGTGGTCCTGGCCGTGGTTGTGGTGCGACATGACTGTTCATCTCCCTTGTTCGATTGCTCGCTGCCTCGGCAACGACTCGCCGGCGGCAGCCGGGAGGATCTTGGCGGCGCGGTGGTGCGGCGGCACTCCGGGGCCGGCATGTTCCGCATTGAAGACGGCGTCGGTGACCAACTGGCAGATGTGCTCGTTCTCCATGCTGTAGAAGATCGTGGTGCCCTCGCGGCGGGTGCGCACCAGTCGCGCCATCCGTAGTTTCGCGAGGTGTTGTGACACCGAGGGGGCAGGCTTGCCGACATGCTCGGCGAGTTCGTTGACCGACATCTCCCGACTGGTCAGCGCCCACAGCACCTGTACCCGGGTGGCGTCGGCCAACATTCGGAACACCTCGACGATCAGGCCGACCTGATCCTCGGGCAACCGTTCCGTTGGACCATTATCTGCATGCATACGCAAATAATAAGCCTCGCGGGTCGTGGAACGCCAACCCTCGGCTCGTCCCAGGGGCCCAAGAGCGGGTCGGTAGTGTCCAGCGGGCAAGCTGTCAGCGCCCTAGCGGAGGTAACTCGATGTCGACGCAGTCACTGCGCCAACCCATTCACTCCGGGCACCTCACCGTGGGGGCCCTCAAGCGCAACAAGGACAAGCCGGTGCTGTTCCTCGGCGACACCACCTTGACCGGTGGTCAGCTCGCCGAGCGCATCAGCCAGTACATCCAGGCGTTCGAGGAACTGGGAGCCGACGCGACCGGTCTGTTGTCGCTGAACCGGCCCGAGGTGCTGATGATCATCGGCGCCGGACAGGTCCGGGGATACCGGCGCACCGCCCTGCACCCGCTGGGATCGCTGGACGACCACGCGTATGTGTTGTCCGACGCCGAGGTCAGCACGCTGATCATCGACCCCACGCCGGCCTTCGTGGAGCGCGCCCTGGGCCTGCTGGAGAAGGTGCCGAGCCTGCGGCAGGTGCTGACCATCGGGCCGGTGCCGCCAGAGCTCGAGGGCAAGGCCATCGACTTGGCCGCCAAGGCCGCCGCATACGACCCGCAACCGCTGGTGGTCGCAGACCTGCCGGCAGACCACATCGGCGGTCTGACCTACACCGGCGGCACCACCGGCAAGCCCAAGGGCGTGATCGGCACCGTTGCTTCCATCACCGCGATGACCACCACCCAGCTCGCCGAGTGGGAATGGCCGGAGAACCCCAAGTTCTTGATGTGCACCCCGCTGTCGCACGCCGGCGCGGCGTTCTTCGTGCCGACGATCATCAAGGGCGGCCAGCTGGTGGTGCTGACCAAGTTCGACCCGGCCGAGGTTCTGCGGGTGATCGAGGAGCAGAAGATCACCGCCACCATGCTGGTGCCGTCGATGATCTACGCGCTGATGGATCACCCGGACTCGCACACTCGCGACCTGTCGTCGCTGGAGACGGTGTACTACGGCGCCTCGGCGATGAACCCGGTCCGGCTCCAGGAGGCCATCGACCGGTTCGGCCCGATCTTCGCCCAGTACTACGGCCAGTCCGAGGCGCCGATGGTGATCACCTACCTGGCCAAGCGCGACCACGACCAGAAGCGACTCACCTCCTGCGGCCGGCCCACGCTGTTCGCCCGGGTGGCGCTGCTGGGCGACGACGGCAACCCGGTGCCCCAGGGCGAGGTCGGCGAGATCTGCGTGTCCGGGCCGCTGCTGTCCGGCGGCTACTGGAAGCTTCCGGAGGCCACCGCCGAAACCTTCAGGGACGGCTGGATGCACACCGGTGACCTGGCCCGCGAGGACGAAGACGGTTTCTACTACATCGTCGATCGCACCAAGGACATGATCGTCACCGGCGGATTCAACGTGTTCCCCCGCGAGGTCGAGGACGTGATCGCCGAGCACCCGTCGGTGGCCCAGGTGTGCGTGATCGGGACCCCCGACGAGAAGTGGGGCGAGGCCGTCACCGCTGTCGTGGTGCTGCGACCGGGCGTGGACAACGGTGCCGAGGCAGTCGCCACCATGACCGCCGAGATTCAGGCCGCGGTCAAGGAGCGCAAGGGTTCGGTCCAGTCACCCAAGCAGGTGATCGTCGTCGATTCCGTGCCGGTGACCGCGCTGGGCAAGCCCGACAAGAAGGCGGTGCGCGCCCAGTTCTGGTCCGGCGCAGAGCGTTCGGTCGGCTGAGCTCAGCTCAGGGCCGCGGCCAGCTGCCGCCACTGCTCGCGCGGGAACGCGCGCGGGTCGGCATCGAGCAGTTGCACGCAGACGTGGTCGGCCCCGGCGGCCTGGTGCTCGGCGACCCGGCTGAGCGCGGTCTCCGGGGTTCCCCAGGCGATGATCGCGTCGAACAGCCGATCGCTGACCGAGGCGATGTCGTCGGCGGAGAAGCCTGACCGCAGCAGGTTGTTGGCGTAATTGGGCAGCGCCAGGTAGGAGCTGAGCCACTTGGTGCCGATCGCGCGGGCTTCGTCGCGGCCGGCGCAGAAGATCGCGGTCTGCTCAGGCAGCAGCAACGGTCCCTCGCCGAGCTGCTCGCGGGCGAACCGGGTGTGCTCCGGGGTGGTCAGGTAGGGGTGGGCGCCGCGGCTGCGGGTGGCGGCCAGGTCGAGCATCTTCGGGCCCAGTGCCGCCAGCACCCGCGACTCGACCGGCACGGGCGCCTCGGCGGCGTCGAGCCCGTCGAGAAACTCGCTCATGGCGCGCAGCGGGCGGCGGTATCGCCCGGGGTCCTTGGAGTCGATCAGCGGAGCATGGCTGACCCCGATGCCGAGCAGGAACCGATCACCGTGTGCGGCGGTCAGCGATGCGTAGGACGCCGCGACGTCGGCCGGGGTGTGCATCCAGAGGTTGAGGATCCCGGTGGCGATGATCGCGTTGCGGGTGGCTGACAGCAGGTTGCCCACGGAGTCGAACACCGGGCCGCCGACGTCGGGAATCCACAGCACGCCGAAGCCCAGTTCTTCCAATTCGGCGGCCGCTTCGGCGGCCTCACCCTGATCGCCGTAGCGCAGCGGCGCACTCCAGATCCCGACACCCGATAGGTTCACCATCGCCCCAGGATGGCACAGAGGTGTCGGGTCTTCAGCGGCGCCGGCCGTATCGGTCGGCGAGCTTCTGCTCGACGGTCATCGGTGGTGCGGGCTCCGCCGAGCCGGCCTGCGCCTGCACCGCGGAGCGCTCCTCGCGGCGGGCCCGCAGCTCGGCGAACGCGAAGTACCCCAGACCTATCGGCGCCAGGATCCCGAACGCGATCCACTGAATGCCGTAGGACAGAAACGGCCCGGCATCCCGGCGCGGCAGCGCGATGACGCCCAATCCGCCGGGCTGATCTGCGACCAGCTGCAGGTAAGAACCGGTCAACGCAACACCGGTCACCTCCGCGACCTGTTCGGTGTTGATCGAGTACACCTGGCGAAAACCGTTCTCGGTGAACGGCTTCTTGCCTTCGATGGCACCCTGGGAATCACGCAGCCGAGCGGTGATGGTGACCTCGCCGTCCGGGGGTGCCGGAATCTCCGGCAGCCGCGAGCCACCGTCGTCGGTATGCACATAGCCACGGTTGACCAGCACGGTCGGCCCGCCTTTGACCGCGAACGGGGTCAGCACCTCCACCGCCGGCACCCCGTCGACACTTCGCAGCCGCACCAGCACCTGCGCATCGGCCAGGTAGCGCCCGGTGGCGGTCACCGGCCGCCACTGCTGCTCCGGTGCGGACGAATCCTGCTGCGGCAACACCGTGGTCACCGGCACCGGTTCGGCGGTCAGCGCGGCTTCGAGTTGGCTGTTCACCCGTGAGGTCTCGGTGTTCTTGCCCAGTTGCCACGGCGCCAGCACGGTGAGGCACAGGTAGGCGAAGCCCAGCACCACCGCCGCCAGAGCCAGCCAGCTCGGGCGCAGCAGGAACGCCAGGCGTCGCATCAGCCGCTCTCGCCCAGCGCCAGCTGACCGTCGACCCAGTCGTGTAGGCCGGGCAGCGCGGCGGCGATGACGTTGAACGCCCGCACGAAGTCGTCGTGGTCGCCGTAGTAGGGGTCATCGACGTCGGGCACGGCCGCACCCGAACGCGGGTCGAAGGACCGCAGCATCCGGATCCGTTCGGCCGGAATGCCCAATCCCCGCAGCAGCCCGACATGGTTGCGTCCCAGCGCCACCACCAGGTCCGCGGCCTCGTGGTCGGGGCCGACCTGGGCGGCGCAATGCTCCACCGGGTAGCCGTTGTCGCGCAGCACCCGGTTGGCGCGCTCGTCGGCGCCCTTGCCCACGTGCCAACCGGCGGTGCCGGCGCTGGTCACCCGCACGGTGCCTGCCAGCCCGCGCTGTGCGAGCTGGTGGGCGAACATCTTCTCGGCCATCGGCGAGCGGCAGATGTTTCCGGTGCAGACGAACGTGACATGCAGCAGCGGCTCAGACACCGAGCACCTCTCGTAGTTCGGCGACGGTCTGCACGCGGGCAAGCGGACCGCCGGGGGAATCCGGACCGGCATCGGCGGTGTCCGCATAGTCGCCGTAGCCGTAGCCCCAGCCGACCAGCACCGTGTCGATACCGTGCGCGGCCGCACCGTCCACGTCGTGGCGTCGGTCGCCCACCATCAGCACCCGCTCGGGCAGTGGTTCCAGCTGATCCAGAGCATGGGCCACCACATCGGACTTCGCGGATCGGACGCCGTCGACACTGGCGCCGGCCACCACCTCGAAATACCCGTCGAGCCCGAAATGGGCGAGGATCCTGCGCGCTGTCGGCTCCACCTTGGAGGTGGCCACGGCCAACCGGACCCCAGCGTCCCGCAGGTCACTCAGCAGCGCGGCGACGCCGTCGAACATGGTGTTCATCTGCCAGCCGCGGCTGGTGTAGTCGGCGCGGTAGGCGGCGACCGCGGCCTCGGTCTGCTCGCCGAGTCCCATCGCGGCCAGCGTGTGGTGCATGGGCGGGCCGACGAGCCGCGCAGCCAGATCACCCTCGGGAATCGGTGCGCCGATGTGGTTCAGCGCGTGGCGGAAGCTGGCGACGATCCCGGCCGCGGAGTCGGTCAAGGTGCCGTCGAGGTCGAAGATCACCAATTCGGCGGCGGCGGTGCTGGTGCGCGTCACGGTCCCATTGTCCCCGACGTGCGCGGAGAGCTCGTCGGGTGGCGCACTACTGTCTTGCAGTGTGACCGCGCGGCTTGCTGACGTCATCGACGTACTGGATGCGGCCTACCCGCCCGGGCTGGCCCACTCCTGGGACTCGGTCGGGCTGGTCTGCGGCGACCCGGACGACCTGGTGAGCTCGGTGACCATCGCGGTCGACGCCACCGCGGCGGTGGTCGACGAAGTGCCCGACGGCGGCCTGCTGCTGGCCCACCATCCATTACTGCTGCGCGGGGTGGACACCGTGGCGGCCAGCACCCCCAAGGGTTCGCTGGTGCACCGGCTGATCCGGACCGGTCGGGCGCTGTTCACCGCCCACACCAACGCCGACGCGGCCTCGCCCGGCGTCTCCGACGCGCTGGCGGCAGCGCTCGGGTTGACCGTCGAGTCGGTACTCGAGCCGGCCGAGTCGCGCGCTGACACCGACAAGTGGGTGATCTACACCCCGGCAGAGCACGCCGAGGCGGTGCGGGCCGCGGTGTTCGCCGCCGGCGCCGGCCACATCGGTGACTACGCGCAGTGCAGTTGGAGTGTGCCGGGCACCGGCCAATTCCTGCCCGGCGCCGGTGCGACGCCGGCGATCGGACGAGTGGGCGACGTTGAGCGCGTTCCCGAGGACCGCGTCGAAGTGGTGGCGCCGGCGCGGGCGCGCGCGGCGATTCACGCGGCGCTGCGGGCCGCCCACCCCTACGAAGAGCCGGCGTTCGACATCTTCGCGTTGCAGCCGCTGCCCGCCGGGGTGGGAATCGGCCGGGTCGGCAGTCTGGCGACCCCGGAGCCGTTGAGCGCGTTCGTCGGCCGTGTTGCCGCGGGGCTGCCGGCCACCTCGTGGGGTGTGCGCGCCTCGGGTGACCCCGACGCGGCGGTCTCGCGGGTGGCGGTCTGCGGCGGCGCGGGGGATTCCCTGCTGGATGCTGCGGCTGCCGCCGGCGCCCAGGTCTACGTCACCGCGGACCTGCGGCACCATCCGGCTGACGAGCATTCGCGCCGGTCTGCGATGGCACTGGTGGACGTGGCCCATTGGGCCAGTGAATACCCGTGGTGCGCGCAAGCCGCCGACATACTCGAATCGCATTTCGGTGCGACATTGCCGGTGCGTGTCAGCACGCTGCGCACCGACCCCTGGAATCTCGCGCATGAAGGAGATCGGTCATGAAGGCTGCTGTAGAGCAACAACGTTCGCTGTTGGAATTGCTGGAGCTGGATGCCGAGTTGGCGCGGATGGCGCACCGCGCCGGCCATCTGCCCGAGCAGCAGGACCGTGAGCGCATCCAGGCCGAGCACACCGCGGCCGCCGACCGGCTGGCCGCGCTGGAGTTGGCCTTGGAGGACTTGGACGCTCAAGCCGGTCGTCTCGAATCGGAGATCGACGCGGTGCGCCAACGCGAAAGCCGTGACCGCGCCCTGCTGGATTCCGGGCAGGCCAGCGCCAAGCAGGTCGTCGATCTGCAGCATGAGCTGGAGACGCTGCAGAAGCGCCAGTCCAGCCTGGAGGACTCGCTGCTGGAGTTGATGGAGCAGCGCGAGCAGCTGCAGACCCAGGCGGACGCGGAAGCAACCGTGATCGAAGGCCTGGACGCCGATTTGGCTCGGGTCCAGGAGGCGGTCGACACCGCCCTGACCGAGATCGAGACCACCCGGGCGCAGCGCGCGGCCAGCCGCGACGAGCTGGCCGCCACGATCGACGCCGAGCTGCTGGCACTTTACGAACGGCAGCGGGCTTCCAGCGGGGTCGGCGCGGGCCCGCTGCGCGGGGGACAGTGCGGCGCCTGCCGCATCGAGATCGACCGCGGTGAGCTGGCCCGTATCTCGGCGGCGGCTCCCGAGGAGGTGCTGCGCTGCCCGGAGTGCAACGCAATCCTGCTGCGGGTCAAGGACTTCGGCTAGCGCGCTGGCCGGCGAAGGTAGTGGGATGAAAGTAGTTGTCGAAGCCGACGGAGGGTCGCGGGGCAACCCGGGCCCGGCCGGCTACGGGGCGGTGGTGTGGTCCGCCGATCACTCGACGGTGCTCGCCGAGGCCAAGGAGGCCATCGGTGTCGCCACCAACAATGTTGCCGAATACCGGGGCCTGGTCGCGGGACTGACCGAGGCGGCCCGGTTGGGCGCCGCTGAGGTCGCGGTCTTCATGGACTCCAAGCTGGTGGTCGAGCAGATGGCCGGTCGGTGGAAGGTCAAGCACCCCGACCTGATCCCGCTGCACCGGCAGGCCCGCGAGCTGGCGTCGAGATTCGACCACGTCCGCTACTCCTGGATTCCGCGGGAGAAGAATTCCCATGCCGACCGCCTCGCCAACCAGGCGATGGACGCCGCCCAAAAGGGTGAGGTGACAGACAGCGCTGACCCCGACCCCGACCCGAAGCCGGCCCGGAAGGCGCCCGCGCCGGCGGCTCCCGGTTGGACCGGCGCCACCGGAACGCCGACCCGGCTGCTGCTGCTGCGGCACGGCCAGACTGAGTTGTCGGTGAACCGGCGCTACTCCGGACGCGGCAACCCGCCGCTGACCGACATCGGCCGGCGACAGGCCAATGCGGCGGCGCGCTACCTCGCCGAGCGCGGCGGCATCGCAGCAGTCATCAGTTCGCCGCTGCAGCGTTGCCGCGACACCGCCGAGGCGGCCGCCCGGCAGCTCCGGTTGGAAGTGACAGTCGATGAAGACCTGACCGAGACCGACTTCGGTGCCTGGGAGGGCCTGACTTTCGCCGAGGCCGCCGAGCGCGATCCCGACCTGCACCGCCGCTGGTTGAAGGACACCTCCACCCAGCCTCCCGGCGGCGAAAGCTTCGATGCCGTGCAGCAGCGGGTGGCAGCCGCGCGCGACCGAATCGTCGCCGACCACGCCGGCAGCACCGTCCTGGTGGTGTCGCACGTGACACCGATCAAGACCGTGCTGCGCCTGGCGCTGGACGCCGGCCCCGCCATCTTGTACCGGCTGCACCTGGACCTCGCCTCGCTGAGCATCGCCGAGTTTTACGGCGACGGGCCCTCCTCGGTGCGCCTGGTGAATCAGACGGCCTACCTGTAGCCGGCCGGCCTGCGCGTTACTCGTGTAGGTGTACGCGCTCGCCGTGGGTTCCGAAGATCACGATCGCCTCGGCGGGTCCGTCCGCGGCGCCGAACCAATGCGGTGTCCAGGTGGAGAACTCGACGGCCTCACCGGGGCCGATCAAGAAATCGTCGTCGCCCAGCACCAGCCGGAGCCGGCCGGACAACACGTACATCCATTCGTGGCCCTCGTGCACCGGCAACTCGGCGGGACGACGACGGCGCACCCCCACCCGGATTTTGAAGGCATGCAGACCGCCGGCCGGACCGTGCCGGGTCAGCGGCCAATAGGTGATGCCGTTGTGGCTGTGCGAGCTGCCGCGCACCCGCGGGTCCTGCTGCTGCGGGGCGCGCAGCAACTCATCGGTGCTGACCGAGAGCGCCTCGGCCAGCCGGGGCAGATGATCCAGCGCCAGGCGCCGCTTGCCTGACTCCAGCCTGCTCAACGTCGAGACGTCGATACGCGCGCGCGTCGCCACGTCCTCCAGGGTCAGCCCCTGCCGGGTGCGCAACTCACGCAGCCGTCGCCGCACCCGCAGATCGACGCCACCGTCGTCGGTGCTTGCCTGCATAGCAACTCAGGTTGCCAGCACTCCAGGCGGACGGCAAGCATGCGCATCCCATTTCAGAGACGGTGATTCGAACTCTGTCGTCCCGCCCCGGCGGTGTCATAGCGTTACGCGCGCGAACCGTTGAAGAGAGGCCGCAGATGAAGTGGTTGGGCGTGGACGGATGGGCGAACCTGCTGGTGGGTGTGCTCATTGTGCTGGCGTTGGCAGATCTGCTCCCGAAGATTCCGTGGTGAGGGACATGACCACCGCACATCTGGATTCCGACCAGGCCGACTCCGACGCGATCTTCACCAGCCGGCGTCCGCTGGACTATCTGCCCGGGTTCGCCCTGCTGCTGACCGTCGGGCTGCTCGGCAAGTACGCCCAGCGGTGGTGGCTGGAGCTGGGCCATCACCTGCACGTGACGGTGCCCGACATCGAATACGTGTTGTGGGCCATCGTCATCGGACTCGTGATCCGAAACACCGTCGGGCTGCACCGGATCTTTCTGCCCGGCGTGCTGACCTACGAATTCTGGCTCAAGGTCGGCATCGTGGCGCTGGGCTCGCGATTCGTGCTGGGCGACATCGCCAAACTGGGTGGTATCAGCTTGATTCAGATCCTGCTCGACATGACGATCGCCGGCGCGATAATCCTTGGTGCGGCTCATCTTTTCGGCTTGTCGGGCAAGCTCGGTTCGCTGCTGGCCATCGGCACCTCGATCTGCGGGGTGTCGGCGATCATCGCGTCGAAGGGCGCCATCCGGGCCAAGAACTCCGACGTCAGCTATGCGATTGCCGCCATCCTGGCGCTGGGCGCAGTGGCCCTGTTCGTGTTGCCGCCGCTGGGCCATCTGATCGGGTTGAGCGACCACGAGTGCGGGCTGTGGGCAGGCCTGTCGGTGGACAACACCGCGGAGACGACCGCCACCGGTTACCTGTTCTCTGAGGAGGCCGGCAAGATCGCGGTGCTGGTGAAATCCGTACGCAATGCCCTGATCGGGTTTGTGGTCCTGGGTTTTGCGCTGTACTGGGCGGCGCGCGGGCAGGCCGACCAGGTGGCATCCGGCTACCGGGCCAAGGCGGTGTTCCTCTGGCGCCAGTTCCCCAAATTCGTTCTGGGATTCCTGGTGGTGTCGACGGTGGCCACGCTGGGATGGCTGGACAAGGCTCAACTGACCAGCCTGGGCAACGTGTCGAGGTGGGCGTTCCTGCTGACGTTCGCCGGCGTCGGTTTGTCCACAGACTTTCGGCAGATCGCCCGCGCGGGGTGGCGGCCCCTGCTGGTGGCTGTCATCGGCTTGGTGGTGGTTGCCACGGTGTCGCTGGGGCTGGTGCTGGTGACCTCGCGGTGGCTGGGCTGGGGCGTGGCCGCCTCCTGAACCGGGCGGGGGAGTATTTGCCTGGATGGCAAATGACCGTGCTGTTATGAGCTGCGGCCTGCATGCTCGAGGCATGGGCGAACAACCGATGAGCGACGCAGTGCGCGACCCGCGCGAATTCTGGGACGAGTTCTACGGTGGCGGTGATCCGGTGTGGAGCGGACGAGTCAACGTGCAGCTCGCCGCGATCGCCGGGGATCTGGCTGCCGGCCGGGCACTGGACCTGGGCTGCGGTGAGGGCGCCGACGCGATCTGGCTGGCAGAACACGGCTGGCAGGTGGTGGCGGTCGATGTCTCAGCCAACGCGCTGGAGCGGGCCCGCGCGACCGCTCAACAGCGGCAGGTGGCCGGGCGCATCCGCTTTGAACGCCACGATCTGTCGGCCAGCTTCCCGGCCGGCCGATTCGACCTGGTGTCGGCGCAGTTCCTGCACTCGCCGGTGGCGCTGGACCGTGCGGCCGTGCTGCGCCGAGCGGCCGACGCCGTGGCGGTGGGCGGCCGACTGCTGATCGTCGACCACGCCGCCGTGCCGCCGTGGGCCGGCGAGCATGCCCGCGAGCATCACTTCGCCACGGCCGAGGAGGTACTGGCCGAACTCGGCATCGACGACGCGCAGTGGGAGCTGTTGCGGCTCGGAACCGCTGACCGCCAAGCCATCCGACCCGACGGCCAGACCGCGGTGGTGCCCGACAACGTCATCCTGTTGCGGCGTACCGCGAGCAGCCTTCACGCGGCGTCGTGAAAGATCAGCCCCAGCGTGTAGCGCTCACCCGAGCGAATCGGTGAGACTCCGTGGCGCACCGGCGCCGTCGACCACCCGCGGGTGGAGCGCACCGGGCGATCCCGCGTGGTGAACACATAACCGTGCCCGTGCGGCAACTGCGTGGCCACGCCCCGCGACTGCGCACGTGGGCGCTGCTCGACGAGCAGAAACTCACCCCCGGTGTAGTCGACGGCCGGGTCGCTGAGGTTGATCACCACCTGCAGGGGAAAAACCAGCTCGCCGTAGAGGTCCCGGTGCAACGCATTCCAATCGCCGGGGCCGTAGCGCAACATCAGGGCGGTCGGCTTCGTCTGACCGGCCTGGTGGCAACGCCGCAGCCAGTCGTCGAAATCGTCAGGCCAGGGCGCGTCGCGGCCCAGCCGGCTCGCCCAGTCCCGGGCGATCGGCAGCAGACGCGGATACAGCGCCCGTTTGAGCGCGTCGACCGGTTCGGGCGCCGGTGCCGCGAAATAGCGGTATTGCCCGGACCCGTACCGATGGCGCTGCATGTCGACCGTGGCGCGGAAGCGCTCGTCGTCGGCGTAGCACCGCCGCAGCCGCGTGGCCTCGGCCGCGGTCAGCAACCGCGGCAGCAGGGCGCCACCGGATTCGTCGAGCTCGGCGGCGACGGCATCCCAGTCGCCGGCATTCACCCGCCGTTCCCAGCGCGTCATCGCCGTCGCCATGGCTTCCGGTTCCTTCCGACGAGGTGTTAACGAGTGTGCTCCACGGCTCACACGCCGCGCGCAGGGACGCGCTCAGTGCCCCCGTTCAGGTCGGTTCGATTAAATCGCCGTGCGTCAAACCACCGGCACTTGGCAACCTGCAACTTCCGTGAACAGCGCGGTAGTGGGCCATTTGGGGCCGTTGACAGCTAATTCCTGCCCTCCTACTGTTCGGCCCACTACAGGAGGGGACTGGCCATGCGCGGGAGATCAGCAGTGATTTGCGCACCTGACGGAGCAGCGACGGAGCCGTCGCCGACCGAGCGGCTCGTTCGCGCGCGAACGGGCTGACGCGTTGGTGCGCACCAGAGGCAGGCAGCGGTGAGCGGGCCCTCCTGGACCAAGCCCGCGATTGCGGTCGGCGATTTCGTCGTGCTTGCCGGCGAGACGTTCGCGGCGATGGCGCGACCCCCATGGGCGTGGCGCGAGTTGATCAACCAGATCTGGTTTGTGGCCCGGGTTTCGATCGTCCCGACGATCATGCTGTCGATTCCCTACACCGTGCTCATCGTCTTCACGCTCAACATCGTGCTGCTGGAGATCGGCGCCGCTGACCTGTCCGGCGCCGGCGCGGCGCTGGCGGCGGTCACCCAGGTCGGGCCGGTGGTCACCGCCATCGTGGTGTCGGGGGCGGGCGCCACCGCCATGTGTGCCGATCTCGGGGCCCGCACGATCCGCGAGGAGATCGACGCGATGAAGGTGATCGGCGTCAATCCCGTCGAGGCACTCGTCGTTCCGCGTGTGATCGCGGCGACATTCGTTGCGGTGATGCTCTATTCGGTGGTCGCGGTGGTGGGCCTGACCGGAAGCTATGCCTTCGTGGTGTTCGTCCAGCACGTCACGCCGGGCGCCTTCGTCGCCGGGATGACGTTGTTGACCGGACTGCCGCAGGTGGTGGTGTCGCTGGCCAAGGCGCTGTTGTTCGGCCTGTCGGCCGGGCTGATCGCCTGCTACAAGGGACTGTCGGTGGGCGGTGGCCCGACCGCGGTGGGCAATGCGGTTAACGAGACCGTGGTGTTCGCGTTCATGGCGCTGTTTCTGATCAACATCCTGGCCACGGCCTTCGGCGTGAAGGTCGCACCGTGACCGCCGTCGGAAACACGACCGCGCTGCGTGTCGGTGAGTTGCGCTCGTCGTTGGTCGAGGCCACCCGGCGACTGGGCGAACAGACCGCCTTCTACGGCACCGCACTGGCCTCCGTCGGGGACGCGGTCCGTCGCTATCCCGGCGAAGTGCTGCGGTTGATCGCGGTGATGGGAATGGGCTCCGGCGCACTGGCCGTCATCGGCGGCACCGTGGTGATCGTCGGCTTCCTCACGCTGTCCACCGGGGCACTGATCGCCGTGCAGGGCTACAACACCTTGTCCAATGTCGGCATCGAGGCACTGACCGGCTTCCTGGGCGCCTTCCTCAATGTCCGCTTCATCGCCCCGGCCACCGCCGGGGTGGCGCTGGCGGCGACCATCGGCGCCGGTGCGACCGCACAGATCGGCTCGATGCGGATCAACGAAGAGATCGACGCCCTGGAGGCGATGGGAATTCGGTCGATCACCTATCTGGCCGCCACCCGGATCGTGGCCGGCGTGCTGGTGGTGATCCCGCTCTACACCGTCGCCGTCCTGATGGCGTTCCTGGCGACGCGTTTTGGCACCACCGTGGTCTACGGGCAGTCACGAGGCGTCTATGACCATTACTTCTCCACCTTCTTAGAACCCACCGATCTGCTGTGGTCGTTTCTGGCCGCGCTGTCGATGGCCACCGCGGTCATGGTGGTGCATACCTACTACGGGTTCACGGCCAGCGGTGGCCCGGCGGGCGTCGGCGAGGCCGTCGGCCGCGCCGTGCGAACCTCGGTCACCGCGACGGTGTTTGTGCTGCTGACCATCACGCTGTCCGTCTACGGGCAGTCCGGCAACTTCCACCTGTCGGGGTGAGTCGATGAGCGGAGGCACTCCCAACAGATCCCGCGCGGGCGGGATCGACCCGATTTGGTGGTCGCCCGTCCTGGTGCTGGTGATCGCGGCCCTGTGCGCCATGACCGCCGTGCTGTTCTCAGGAACATTCCGGCGTTACGTCCCGCTGACGCTGGTGTCCGATCGAGCCGGTTTGGTCATGGAAGACGGCGCGAAGGTGAAACTGCGCGGTATCCAGATCGGCGAGGTGAAATCCATTGGCACCCAGTCGGCATCGGATAGCACCCGACTGTCCACCCTGAGTCTGAAGATGTACCCGCGGCCGTTCCAATACCTGCCGAGCAACGTCGAAGCCGAGATCAAGTCCAGTACCGCGTTCGGGGCCAAGTACGTCGATCTGGTCATTCCCGACGACGGCCCCAGCGGCCAGCGGCTCAAGCCGGGCGCGGTGCTGCGCTCACGCAACGTGACGGTCGAAGTCAACACCATGTTTGAGAACCTGCAGGCGGTGGTGCACGCCATCGATCCGGCCAAGCTCAACTCGGTGCTCTCGGCAGTGGCCGAATCGGTTCGGGGCCGCGGAGACGTCATGGGTCAAGCGATCTCCGGTGCCAACACCATGCTGACAGCGGTGAATCCGCGCATGCCGACCGTGCAGCGCGACTGGCAACTATTCGGCCAGACCACCCAGGTGTATTCCGGTGCCGCGCAGAACATTCTGAACATCCTGGACTCCGCCGCCACCACCAGCACGACCGTGACCGGACATGCCGGCGAACTCGATGCGCTGCTGCTCGCCGCGGTCGGCTTCTCCGCGACCGGGGTGGACACCATCGGGCCGAACCAGCCCGGTCTGGTCCAGGCCTTGAATCTGATGGCGCCGACCACCGATCTGCTCGAGGAGTATTCGCCCACCTACACCTGCCTGTTCCAGGGGGCGCAATGGTTCCTGGAGAACGGCGGACGAGACGCCATGGGCGGCAACGGTAGATCGGTGATCATGGACGCCGCGATGCTCGCCGGCGACGACCCGTATCGCTACCCGGACAACCTGCCGCTGATCAACGCACGGGGCGGCCCGGGCGGCCGGCCCAGCTGTGGCTCGCTGCCCGATGTGAGCAAGAACTTCCCGGTGAAGTACTTGGTGACCGACACCGGATTCGGTACCGGACTCGACGTCCGGCCCAACCCGGGCATCGGTTTCCCCGGCTTCGCCAACTACTTCCCGGTCACCAAGCCGGAGCCGGAACCGCCGCGAATCCGCTACTACGGACCGCCTGCGCCCGGACCGGAGGGGCCATGAGAGGCAACATCGGCAAGACGCTCACCTGGGTCGTGCTGTTCACGGTGACCTGTCTGGTGTTCATCTTCATCCTGGTCACGGTGTTCGGCCAGTTCCGGTTCGACTCCCGGGTCGGTTATCGGGCCGAATTCACCAACGTGTCGGGTCTGAAGGGCGGCAACTTCGTTCGTATCGCCGGCGTCGAGATCGGCAAGGTCACCAAGATGGCGCTGCACCCCGACGGCACCGTCACGGTCGACTTCTCCATCGACCGCGGCCTGACCCTCACCGAGGGCACCCGCGCGGCGGTGCGCTACGAAAATCTCATCGGTGACCGTTACCTGTCCCTGGAGCAGGGTGCGGGGTCGGTCCGCAAACTGCAACCGGGTCAGACCATTCCGCTGGCGCGGACCGAACCCGCCCTCGACGTGGACGACCTCATCGGAGGCTTCCGGCCGCTGTTTCGTGCGCTGGACCCCGATCAGGTGAATGTGCTCAGCGGCGAACTGCTCAAGGTGTTCCAAGGCCAGGGCGGCACCATCGCCTCGGTGTTGTCGCAGACGTCGGCATTGACCACGACGCTGGCCGGCCGCGACGAGTTGATCGGTCAGGTGATCACCAACCTCAACACCGTGCTGGGCACCATCAGCTCGCATGATCGCGAGTTCAGTCATGGACTGGATTCGCTGACCCAGATGGTTCAGGGACTCGCGGATCGCCGTGACGACATCACCAAGGGGGTGGCCTACATCAACGCCGCGGCCGGCTCCGTCGCCGACCTGCTGGCGGTGGCCCGCGAACCCATTCGAGATGTGGTGGTGCAGACCGATCGTGCCGCCGGCCAGGTGCTGGCCGACGGTGAGTATGTCGACGATCTGCTCAAGACGCTGCCCGACGCCTACCAGGTTCTGGCGCGCAATGGGCTCTACGGTGACTACTTCGGCTTCTACATGTGTGACCTGGTGATCAAGGTGAACGGCAAGGGCGGCCAACCGCTCTACTCCAAGATCATGAACCAGACGACCGGACGGTGCGCGCCGAAATGACCAGACCGAAACTGCCGCGGATCACCATCAAGCCGCTGGCCGAACGTAACCGGCCTGCGGTCGGCGTCGCCGGAATACTCTTCGTGGTCGCCTTGGTGGTCGCGGTCTTCAGCTACGACAGGCTGCCGTTCATCAAGGGCACGTCCGACTACGCCGCCTACTTCACCGAGGCCGGTGGCATCAAGTCCAACAGCGACGTACGCGTGTCAGGACTCGATGTGGGCCGGGTGGTCGGTCTACGGCTGGAGGGCAACCGAGTCCGGGTGACGTTCACCGTCCGCAGGGGAGTCGAGCTGGGCGATCGGACCGAAGCCGCCATCAAGACCGAGACGGTGCTGGGCAACAAATTCCTGGAACTGACACCGCGCGGCGAAGGCCGCCTCACCGGACCGATACCGGTTGAACGCACGACCTCCCCCTACGACCTGCCGGACGCCCTGGGAGATCTGACCGCGGTCATCAGCGGCCTGGACACCACCCAGTTGTCCTCGGCGCTGACCACGTTGGCGGAGACCTTCAAAGACACCCCGCCGGACCTCAAGATGGCGCTGCAGGGCGTGGCGCGCTTTTCGGACACCCTCGACAAACGCGACGCCACCCTGCGTCAGTTGCTGGCCGACGCCAACAAGGTCACCGGGGTGCTGGCGCAACGCAGTGAGCAGATCGCCGGCCTGGTGGCCAACAGCAATGCCCTGCTGAGCGAGCTGTTGTCACAACGCAATTCCGTCGACGCCCTGATGACCAACCTGACCGCGGTATCGCGACAGGTGTCGGCCGTGGTCGACGACAACCGACAGCAACTCAAACCCGCGGTGGACAACCTCAACGGCGTCCTGGAGGTCCTCGACGACCGCCGAGCCGAACTGCAGCGCACCCTCTACCTGTTTCGCCGCTACGCCATGTCCTTCGGTGAGGTGCTGGGTTCGGGCCCGTTCTTCAAAGCATCCGTGGTGAACCTGATTCCGGGCCAGTTGGCCCAGCCGGCCATCGAAGCCGCCTTCTCCGACCTGGGCCTGGACCCCAACGTGCTGTTGCCCTCGCAGCTCAACGATCCGCCCGTCGGCCAACCGGGCACCCCACCACTGCCGATGCCGTTCCCCCGCACCGGGCAGGGCGGCGAGCCCAACCTGACTTTGCCGGACGCCATCACCGGCAAACCCGGAGACCCGCGCTATCCCTACCGGGAGCCGTTGCCGGCGCCGCCCCCGGGCGGGCCACCCCCGGGCCCGCCGGCGCTCGGCCCGGACGGGGGGAGCTGACATGAGCACCCGCTTCGTCGCCGGCGCGAACCTGCCGGCCGACCGCGTGCGACTGCTGCGGCTGGGCACCGCCGCTGTGCTGGTGTCGAGTCTTGTGCTCGCACTGTTCCTGGTGGTCGGGCCGCCCCGCAAACACACTTACACCGCCTATTTCGCCAACACCAACGGCCTCTACACCGGAGACGAAGTGCGCATCCTGGGGGTGGCCGTCGGCACCGTCGAGCGCATCGAACCGCTCCCGGACACCGCCAAGGTGACCTTCTCCGTCGACGCCCAGTACCAGGTGCCCGCCGACGTCCGCGCGGCGATCCTGTCGCCGTCATTGGTCAGCGCCAGGGCGATTCAGCTCGTCCCGGCCTACACCGGCGGTCCCGAACTGGCCAACGGTGCCAGCATCGGACCGGATCGCACAGCGGTTCCGGTCGAGTGGGATGACCTGCGTGAGCAGCTGGAGAAACTCACCGACTCCCTGCAGCCGTCCGACGCCGAGGGCCGCAGTGCCGTCGGCGCGTTCGTCAACACCGCGGCGGCCAACCTTCGGGGGCAGGGCGACACCGCGCGTGAGACGGTGATCAAACTGTCGCAGGCGATGTCGGCGCTGGGGGATCACAGCACCGACATCTTCAGCACGGTCCGCAACATGCAACTGCTGGTCTCGGCGCTGACCTCCAGCAGCGACCTGCTGGCGTCGTTCAACGTCAACCTCGCCGACATCACCAGCGTGCTGAGCAACTCACCCCGCGAGTTTGCCGACGCCATGACGGGTCTCGACGCTGCGGTCAAAGACCTGCGCGACTTCATCAGTGAGAACCGCGAGGGCTTCGGCACCACCGTCGATCACCTGACGGCCATCACCAGCGCGCTCGACGAAAGCCGCGGCGACCTCAAGCAGATTCTGCACATCGCGCCATCGGTGTTCCAGAACTTCGTGAACATCTATCAACCGGCCCAGGGCGCGATCACCGGTGTGATGGCGCTCGGGAACTTCGCCAACACCGTCCAATTCATCTGCAGCGGAATCGAAGCCCTGGCACGGGCCAACTCACTGCAGGCATCGAAGCTGTGCGTGCAGTACCTGGCGCCGATCATCAAGAACCGCCAGTACAACTTTCTGCCGATCGGCGGAAACCCGTTCGTGGGCACCGCCGCCCGGCCCAACGAGATCACCTACAGCGAAGACCGGCTCCGGCCCGATGCTGCCCAACAGCCGGCCGAGCGGACCCGCCAGCCCGTCGACCCCGAGCTGGGTCTGCCCGGACTGTTGCTGCCCGCACCACCCGAGGGCACCTCGTGAAGCGGCTCGTGATCATCGCGCTGGGCGTCGCGCTTGCGGTCAGCGGCTGTGAGTGGCGGGGGCTGAACTCGCTGAGCCTGCCGGGCACGGCAGGCTCCGACGGCACCTACACGATCTCGGCCGAACTCCCGGATGTCGTGGTGATTCAGCAGAACTCCCGGGTGCGAGTCGCCGACGTCAACGTGGGCAACGTGACCAAGATCGAGGTCCAGGATTGGCACGCGCTGGTGACCATGCGCATCGACAACAGCGTGCGCCTGCCGGCGAACAGCACCGCCAAGGTGGGTCAGACCAGTCTGCTCGGCTCCATGCATATCGAGTTGGCGCCACCGACCGACGAGCCGCCGCGCGGTGAACTGCAGGACGGCGCAGTCATCCCGCTGTCGAGGGCCGCCACCTATCCGACCACCGAGCAGACCCTGGCATCGGTCTCGCTGCTGCTCAACGGCGGCGGACTGGCTCAGCTGCAGGAGATCAACCAAAGCTTCGCCCGTGCCCTGGCGGGGCGCGAGAACGACATGCGCAGCCTGCTCACGCAGTTGGACACCTTCATCGCCGCGCTCAACGATCAGACCGATGACATCATCTCGGCCACCGAGAAGCTCAACGGTCTGGTCGGCCAGTTCGCCCAGCAGAACCCGACCGTCGACAAGGCGCTGACGACGATCCCGCAGGCATTGGGGGTGCTGGCCGAGGAGCGCGCGAAGATCGCCGACGCCGCCGACGCACTCGGAAAGTTCAGTGCCATCGCTGTGTCCACGGTCAACCAGAGCAGGGAGGCTCTGGTGGCCAACCTGCGCAACATCGCCCCGGTGTTGCGCTCGCTGGCCGACGCCGGTCCGGCGCTGACGCAGGGGCTCGACTTCCTGTCCACCTATCCCTGGGTCAAGAGCAACATCCCCAATTGGTTTCGCGGCGACTTCGCCAACATCAGCCTGGTGGTCGACCTGACGTTGAGCCGGATCGACAGCGGTCTGTTCACCGGCACCCGCTGGGAAGGCGACCTCACCGAGCTGGAAATGCAGTGGGGCAGAACCGTCGGTCAGATGCCCAGCCCGTACACCGCAGGCAACCCGCTGGTGGCCCCGTACCACTTCGGGGGGTACTGAGGTGTTTCGGCTGTCTCGCACCGTGTGGACCCAATTGGCGATCCTGGCGGCGGTCACCGTGATCGCCGGCGGGGTGATGGCGTTGGGTTTCGTCAAAGTCCCGGCGCTTTTCGGTATCGGCCGCTACACGGTGACCGTCGAACTGCCGGCCTCCGGCGGGCTGTACCCGACGTCGGTGGTGACCTACCGCGGCACCGAGATCGGCCGGGTCAGCAGCATCGACGTCGACGCCGACGGGGTACGCGCGGTGCTGAAACTCAATTCCTCGATCAAGGTTCCGGCGCAGGTGACGGCCGCGGTGCACAGCCGCTCCGCGATCGGTGAACAGTTCCTCGAACTCACCCCGACCGCCGACGCCGCCGAGCACCGGATGCTGCGCGCCGGTGATGTGATCCCGGCGGACAAGGTGCAGATTCCCGCCGACATCGCCAACCTGCTCGACGCCACCAACCGTGCGCTGCTGGCGATCCCGCCCGACGATCTGCGCACCGTCATCGACGAGGCGGACAAAGCGGTGGGCGGTCTGGGCGCGGAACTGTCACGCATCGTCGCCGGATCGACCTCGCTGGCCATCGAGGGCGGCGAGGCCGCGCAACCCTTCGCGCAGCTGATCGATCAGACCCCGCCGGTGCTGAATTCACAGGTGGAAACCGGCAATTCGATCGCGATATGGGCGCAGCGGCTGGCCGCGATCACCGGCCAGCTCAGCGCCGAGGACCGGGCGTTCGCGGGCATGGTCGGTGTGGGCGCCCCAGCGCTGGATGAAGCCAATGCGCTGCTGCGCCGGGTGGTTCCGGCGCTGCCGGTACTGCTGGCCAACATGGTCAGCCTCGGCCAGATCGCGGTGACGTTCCACCAGGGCATCGAGCAGCTGCTGGTGCTGTTCCCGCAGGGCACCGCGGTGATGTCGGCGATCACGCTGGCCGACTCGGGCCTTGACACGCCCTATCGCGGCATCTACCTGGACTTCAACCTCAATATGAACTACCCGCCGCCCTGCAACACCGGATTCCTCCCGGCCCGCCAGCAGCGCGCACCCGCCGCCGTCGACTACCCGGACCGGCCCGCCGGCGAGCTGTACTGCCGGGTCCCGCAGGACTCACCCCTCAATGTGCGTGGCGCACGCAATATCCCGTGTGAGAACAATCCCGCCAAGCGTGCGCCCACGGTCGAGATGTGCGAGAGCGACGAGTGGTATGTCCCGCTCAACGACGGCTACAACTGGAAGGGCGATCCCAACGCCACCTTGTCCGGTCAGAGTGTGCCGCAGGATCCGCCGCGTCCTCCTGCGCAGCCACCCCCGGTCGCCTACGTTCCCTACGACCCGCAGACCGGCAGTTACATCGGCCCGGACGGCAAGCGGCAGACCCGGGCCGACTTGGCCCCCCAGCGGAAGGAGCAGACATGGCAGACCCTGCTGCTGCCCCCGGACGCGTAGGACGGCGCGTGGCCGCCGCCGCGAGCGTGGCCGTGGCGGCGCTGGCCGGTGCGGTCGGCTGGCTGGGCTACCGCGACCATCAGATCCACCAGGCGCAGGAGCAGCGTGAGAGCTACGTCCAGGTGGCGCGTCAGGCGGCGATCAACCTGACGACGATCAGCTACGCCCAAGCCGACGCCGATGTGCAGCGCATCATCGATTCGACGACGGGGGAGTTCCGCGACGACTTCGCTGCGCGATCACGGCCTTTCCTCGACGTCGTCAGGCAGGCGCAGTCGGAGTCGGAGGGCACCGTCACCGAGGCCGGCCTGGAATCGGTGGACGGCGACCGGGCCGACGTGTTGCTGGCGGTCTCGGTGCGCACCACGATCGCCGGGACAGTCCAGCCAGAGCCGCGACATTGGCGGATGCGAATCAGCCTGCAACGCACCGACGACGGCCCCAAGGTGTCCAACATCGGGTTCGTCCAGTGAGCGGGGGTGCAGCCGTGACAGTGACTCCCAGCAGTGATGCCCCCGAGGGGGATGTGCCCGAAGGCGCTGGGCCCGAGAGCGCTGAGCCGGAGAGCGCAGCCGCCGCGGTCGCCGATGACACCGCTTCACCGCGGCCGGGTTTGCGTCGTCTGCTGCTGGTCACCCTGCTGTCCGCGCTGGCGACGGTTCTGACGCTGGCGGCCGGATACTTCCGCTGGCAGGACGTCTCGGCACGGGTCGCGCAGGAGGCGGCAGCACAGTCGGTACAGACCGCGACGGAGGCCACCATCGCGATGCTGTCCTACCGCCCCGAGACGGTCGACAGTGCGTCGGCGGCCGCGGCCGAGGGCATGACCGGTGCATTCCGCGAGGAGTACACCCAACTGATCAAGGAGGTCGTGGCGCCCGGTGCCAAACAGCAGCACATTTCGACCGTGGTCACGGTGCCCGCGGCGGCGTCGGTGACCGCCAGCGCTCACCAGGCGGTGGTCCTGCTCTTTGTCGATCAGGAGACCACGATCGGCAACGGCCCGCCCACCATGAGCGCATCGAGCGTGCGGGTCACGTTGGACAAAGTCGGCGGCCGGTGGCTGGTCTCGCAGTTCGATCCGGTGTAGGGCTAGGTGGCAGATGGGAATTGATGTGCGCCGCGCGGTTGTGCTGGCGATCCTGATCGTCGGGGCGGGGACGTCGCCGTGCGCCGGGGCCGACAACTCGCGCCTCAACGACGGTGTGGTGACCAACGTGTACACGATTCACCACCAGGCCGGCTGCGCGGAGAAGGTGATGGTCGATCCCCGGCTGGTCCTTGCTGCCGAATGGCACGCCAAAGACCTTCTCGGACACCGGGATCTGGACGGCGATCTCGGCTCCGACGGGTCCACCCCACAGACGCGCGCGCAGGCCGCGGGCTTTCCGGGCAGGGCGGCGGAGACCGTGGCGATCAACCCGGCGGTGGCCATCAGCGGCCTCGAGATCCTCAACCGTTGGTATTACAACCCCGCCGATTTCGCGATCATGTCCGACTGCGCCAACACCGCGATCGGCGTGTGGTCAGAGAACAGCTTCGACCGATCCGTGGTGGTCGCCGTTTATGGTGCGGCATAGCGCGGCGCCGCGTAGTACGGTGATCAGCGCGGACGAGTTGGCCGGGCGGCCGCGGCTCGCGTCAAGCGGGTCGAGGAAAGTCCGGACTTCACAGAGCAGGGTGATTGCTAACAGCAATCCGAGGTGACTCGCGGGACAGTGCCACAGAAAACAGACCGCCACCGCAAGGTGGTAAGGGTGAAACGGTGCGGTAAGAGCGCACCAGCGTTCCGGGTGACCGGGACGGCTTGGTAAACCCCACCCGAAGCAAGGCCAAGAAGGCCGCACTTCGGTGCGGTCGCGCAGGTGTTTGAGGGCTGCTCGCCCGAATCTGCGGGTAGGCCGCTTGAGGTACCCGGCGACGGTGTGCCCAGATGGATGGTCGCCGCCGCATCGCTTCGGCGGTGCGGAACAGAATCCGGCTTACAGGCCAACTCGTCCGCCTCGCCAGTCCCTGCCTGCCCTGCGCCCGACCGCGCCGGCGCGCGACTGTGGTCGATGCGGGTTATTTTGTCGTCCATGGCGAACGAAGAACAACTCCGGCATATAGCCCGGGACGTCTTCCCCGACTGGTCGCGGCCGCCCAGGATCGTGGTTGAGCAGATCGGCGACCTGGTCAGGCGATGGCCGGTTGAAGGCTTCGCTCGCGAGAAGCTGCCAGATCAGCAGGGCCGGCTGGTGTGGATCGACGGGCACGCGATCGGGCAGCTGGACTACATCGCCGACGCTGCGGAGGAGCAGAATCTGGTTGCGATGATCCGGCCGCTGAGCCAGGTGACCGGGGTCGCCGTCAACTCCTATTGTTCGACGAACGCATTCGGGGAGCGGACGTACCAGCGTGCAGTGGTGGTGCGCTTCGCCTCGGGGCCTTCGATCGAGATCGACACGACCCAACACACGAACGACAGCCTTCGTGGTCACGCCGACCGGTTCATCGATCGGGTCCTGGACGCACTGGCACGCACACCCACCGGAGAATAGGCAGGCTGTTCATTGACCTGTTCGTCAAATGCCGTGTGATGCAGTGTATTTCGATGGGAAAGCTGTGTCAGCGGTGGGTACGCCCGCCTAAACCGCCCGGCCCAGCCTGCGCAGTGCGGGCCGCAACGCCGCCCGGCTCCGCGCGGCCAGGTCGACCTCGCGGGCATACAGCAGCCCGTAGGTGAAGGTGTCCTCGCCGGCAGCGGCCGCGGCATCGGCCTGCGCAATCAGATGCGCCCGGCTGACCACGCTGTCCTGATGGTCACCCAGCACGGTCTGAATCGCCTTCGCCCGCTTGGCGATCTTCTTTTTGTTCGCGGCTGCGGCGGCGTAGCGCAGCCGCTTGGCGGCCTTGCGGATCCGGTGCAGCGCGGCGTCGCGGTCGGCGGCCTTCTTGGCGGCTTTCACCGCTTTGCGCAGTCGCCGGTAGGCGATGCCCACCGTGGCGTACCGCTCGGCTGCCGGCGCGCTGACCAACTCGTCGAGGCCGTCGAGCAGCCGGAAGTACCGGGGGGAGCGCAATGCGGCCAGGATGCGGCGCCGTCCCGTCTGATAGCGGCGCAGCGAACCGCCCACCAGCCGTTCGCCCACCGGCCCGCGGACCAGCTCTGGCGCCAGCTCGTCGAGTGCCAGCTGATAGCGCTGGGCCAGGACTTCGGCATCGCGGGCGACGCCGAGCACCGCACCCAATTCCTGTAGTTCGCCCAGCAGCGCGGCGTGCGCCGTCTCCTCGCCGTGCAACAGACTGCGAATCCGTCGGATGGTCACCCGCATCTGATGAACCGAGTCATCGGCATCGGCACGCACCGCACGATCGGCGACCAGCAGTTGCTCGATCTGCTTGGCCAGCGCCCGATGCAGGCGGTCGGTCGGGTGCGGGGGCACCGCCGGATCACCGAGCACCTTGGCCAGTTTGGAGCCGTGGCCGGCCGGCCTGGCCCCGGTGTCGAGCAGCCGGTTGCTCAGCCGGTCCAACAGCTTGAGGTCCCCGCAGCCCAGTTCCAGTTCCCACTCCCGCCAGTGCTGTTCGGCTTGAGGGTCCTGCGAGTCTTCGACCGACGCGCTGACTTGATCGTCACAGAACTCGGCCAGCACCTCACCCCGCTCGTCGCGCAGCACCACCACACTGCGGGCGGTATCGATGCGTGCCACGGGTGCCAGCGGCCGATCCCGCACGATCGCCAACACCACGTCCAGCAAGTCGTCGGGAATCTCCGGGCCCAGTGGCGCACGCACCTCGGTGCGGGTCGCCGGCCCGGCAGGAAGCTTCAGGTGCCAGCCGGCGTCGGGACCACCGGTGCGCCGACGCAGTGTGATCCGGTGGGCCGCCAGGTCGTGCCCGGGTGTGTCGTAGTACACGGCCGCAAGGTCTTGCGGCGGCAGCGGCTGAACGTGGGCCACCCCGGCGATGCCTTCGAAGGACGGTGAGATCGCCGACGCGTCAACGTCGAATTTGCGTTCCACCTCGCGATACCGAGAGGTGCTCGGGTCGGTTGCAGGCACGGCGTTCAGCCTGTCACATCCGAACCATCCGGACAGGGCTTACGAATGCAAGTGTTTCAAGAACGCTCGCCCTAGAAGCAGTGCTCTTCGGCGGGGAAGGTGCCCGCCGCCACTTCGGCGGCGTACTGCTCTGCGGCACGGCGCAATTCAGCGCCCACGTCGCCGAAGCGCTTGACGAATCGAGCGGTCTTGCCGGCGGTCATCCCGGCCATGTCCTGCCACACCAGAACCTGGGCGTCGCAGTTGGGCCCGGCGCCGATCCCGACCGTGGGAATGGTCAGCTTTCCGGTGATCTGCGTGGCCAGCTCGGCGGGCACCATCTCCATCACCACCGCGAAGGCACCGGCTTCGGCCACCGCGATCGCGTCGTGAACGGTCTGCTCGGCGGCGTCACCGCGCCCCTGCACCCGGAAACCGCCCAGGGTGTTGACGCTCTGCGGGGTGAACCCGATGTGCGCCATCACCGGGATGCCGGCGGCGGACAGCGTGGCGATCTGGTCGGCTACCCGCTCGCCACCCTCGAGCTTGACCGCGTGCGCGCCGCCTTCCTTCATGAACCGGGTGGCGGTGGCCAACGCCGCCGCCGGACCACCTTCGTAGGAGCCGAAGGGCAGGTCGGCGACCACCAGCGCATGCGGGGCGCCGCGCACCACGCCGCGGACCAGGGGGATCAGCTCGTCGATAGTGACCGGAACGGTGCTGTCGTAGCCGTAGACCACGTTGGCCGCCGAGTCACCGACCAGCAGCACCGGAATGCCGGCGTCGTCGAAGATGCGGGCAGAGGAGTAGTCGTAGGCCGTGAGCATCGCCCACTTACGGCCCTCGTTCTTCATCTGCAGAAGATGGTGGACGCGGGTCTGCGGTGCCACCCGGGCGGGGCCGGGGTTGGAAGCGGGCGCAGAGCCATAAACGTGCTCAGACATCGTTGTCCCTCGGACTGGTCGGGTCGATCCTCGAAGCCCGTCATGCGGGTCCCCGGGTCGTCTGACATGCCCAGTGTGCCACCTGCCGCGGCGCAGCTGAACCTCCCGACGGAGTGGATTTCCTCACACCGCCACACGCGGAGCGCAGCAGGTGAGCGAGGTGGCCCCGGCGTGCATGGCAGCATGTGATGTCATGAGCTCGCCGACGCGCCGCAACAGGATGACGCGCACCGCCCTGACCTGCCTCGCGATAGTTATGGTGGCAATCACCGTCGGCAGCTGCACCCGAATGACGCCGGGTCACGCGGTGCTCGCCGTGCCGCGGGTCGGCCAGCCGGTCCAATGGGACAAATGCCGCTTCACCGCCGACACCAACATCAAGGTGCCTGCGGACGCCCAGTGCGGGTTCCTCGCGGTTCCGGTGGACTACTCCAAGCCGCAGGGCGATGTCGCCCGGCTGGCCCTGATCCGATTCCCGGCCACCAAGGACAAGATCGGCTCGCTGGTGATCAACCCGGGCGGGCCGGGGGAGTCCGGGATCGAAACCGCGGTCGGCATGGTCAGCACCCTGCCGCGCCAGGTCCGTGAGCAGTTCGATCTGGTCGGCTTCGACCCGCGCGGAGTGGCGTCGTCGCGGCCGGCGGTCTGGTGCAACTCCGACGAGGAGAACGATCGCCTGCGGGCGTTGAACCAGGTCGACTACAGCCCCGAAGGCGTGGCGCGCATCGAGAACGAGACCAAGGAATTCGTGGCGCGCTGTCTGGAGAAGACCGGCAAGGAATTCCTGGCCAACGTCGGCACCGTCAACGTCGCCCGCGACCTCGACGCGATCCGCGAGGGATTGGGTGACGACAAGCTGACCTATCTCGGCTACTCCTACGGCACCCGGATCGGCGCGGCTTATGCCGAGGCCTACCCGCAGAACGTGCGCGCGATGATCCTGGACGGCGCGGTAGACCCCAACGCCGACCCGATCGAAGAGGACCTTCGCCAGGCGCAGGCCTTCCAGGGCGCGTTCGACGACTTCGCGGCAGACTGCGCTGAAGACGAAGACTGCCCGCTGGGCACCGACCCGGCCAAGGCCGTCGACGTCTACCACAGCCTGGTCGACCCGTTGGTGGACAAGCCCGCCAAGACCAAGGACCCGCGCGGTCTGAGCTACAGCGACGCGATCGTCGGCACGATCATGGCGCTGTACTCGCCGTCGTTCTGGACGCATCTCAATGACGGCCTGTTCGATCTGGCTGAAGGGCGCGGCGACATCATGCTGAGCCTGGCCGACCTGTACATGCGCCGTGACAGCAACGGCCACTACACCAACGCCACCGATGCCCGGGTCGCGGTCAACTGCGTCGACCAGCCGCCAGTCACCGACCGCGCCAAGGTGATCGAGGAAGACCGGCGTTCGCGTGAGGTGGCGCCGTTCATGAGCTACGGAAAGTTCACCGGCGACGCCCCGCTGGGCACCTGTGCCTTCTGGCCGGTGCCGCCGACATCCGAGCCGCATGCCCTTTCGGTGCCCGATCTGCCGCCGACGTTGGTGGTGTCCACGACCCGTGACCCGGCCACCCCGTATCAGGCCGGTGTGGACTTGGCCAAGCAGCTGGGCGGTCGCCTGCTGACGTTCAACGGAACCCAGCACACGGTGGTATTCCAGGGCAACGAATGCGTGGACCGATTCGCCGCGCGATACCTGGTCGACGGCACGTTGCCACCATCCGGTGCCAAGTGCTGAGCGCTGATACGCTTCGCGGTATGGACCGTCAGAAGGAGTTCGTGCTCCGCACGCTGGAGGAACGCGACATCCGTTTCGTCCGACTCTGGTTCACCGACGTACTCGGTTACCTGAAGTCGGTGGCGATCGCTCCGGCCGAACTCGAGGGCGCCTTTGAAGAAGGCGTGGGCTTCGACGGATCGGCGATCGAGGGCTTCGCCCGCGTCTTCGAATCCGACATGGTCGCCCACCCCGACCCGTCGACGTTCCAGCTGTTGCCGTGGACGTCGGACTCGGGGCGGCAGTACTCGGCGCGGATGTTCTGCGACATCACCATGCCGGACGGATCGCCGGCCTGGGCGTCGTCGCGCCACGTCTTGCGCCGGCAACTGGGCAAGGCAGGGGAGATGGGCTTCGCCTGCTACGTGCACCCCGAGATCGAGTTCTTCCTGCTTCAGCCCGGCCCCTACGACGGCAGCACCCCGGTTCCCGCCGACGAGGCGGGCTACTTCGACCAGTCGGTCCACGGTTCGGCTGCCAATTTCCGCAGGCACGCGATCGACGCGCTGGAGTCGATGGGCATCTCGGTCGAGTACAGCCACCACGAGAACGCCCCGGGCCAGCAGGAGATCGACCTGCGCTACGCCGACGCACTGTCGATGGCCGACAACGTCATGACGTTCCGCTACCTGATCAAAGAGATTGCACTCAAGGAAGGCGTGCGGGCGTCGTTCATGCCCAAGCCGTTCCGCGAGTACGCCGGTTCGGCGATGCACACCCACATGAGCCTGTTCGAGGGCGAAGTCAACGCCTTCCACAGTCCGGACGACCCGCTGCAACTGTCGGCCACCGCCAAGTCGTTCATCGCCGGGATCCTCGAGCACGCCAACGAGATCAGCGCCGTCACCAACCAGTGGGTGAACTCCTACAAGCGGCTGATCCACGGTGGTGAAGCACCCACCGCGGCCTCTTGGGGCGCCTCCAACCGCTCGGCGCTGGTGCGGGTGCCGATGTACAGCCCGCACAAGACGTCGTCGCGGCGTATCGAGGTGCGCAGCCCGGATTCGGCGTGCAACCCCTACCTGGCGTTCGCGGTGCTGCTGGCCGCCGGACTGCGGGGCGTGGAGCAGGGTTACGAACTGGGGCCGGCGGCTGAGGACAACGTCTGGGCGCTGACTCCCGAGGAGCGCCGGGCGATGGGCTATCGCGAGCTTCCCGGCACCCTCGAGCGTGCGCTCAGCGAGATGGAGAACTCCGAACTGGTCGCGGAAGCGTTGGGGGAGGAGGTCTTCGATTTCTTCCTGCGCAACAAGCGCCAGGAGTGGGCCAACTACCGCAGCCACGTGACCCCCTTCGAGCTGCAGAACTACTTGGCACTGTAAGTACCGTCCGTGTCCGCTCCCGGATCTTCGCGTCAGAAGCTGCCCAGCGTCGGGCGCCTCGGGCTGGTACACCCTAATGCCGCCGCAGACCTGACCGCACTGGGCTGGTACAGCACCCCCAGCCAAGCGCACGTCGACGTGCTCTGGGCACTGTCGCGCGCGCCCGACGCCGACCTCGCGCTGCGCACCCTGGTTCGGCTGTTCGAAACTCCGGGCGTCGACTGGGCCGAACTCAACGCAGCACTGATATGCGACCGGGGACTGCGCGGGCGACTGTTCGCGGTGCTGGGATCCTCAGTGACGCTGGGGGATCACCTGGTCACCCACCCGGACTCCTGGAAGCTGTTGGCCAGCCCGCAGGATTCCCGCGACTTCACGATCGCATTGCCGTCGGCGGCCGAGCTGCGCACGATGTTCGCCGACGCGGTTGCCGCTGTCACTGACGGCGCCTATGTGGAGCGACTGCGGACGCTGTACCGCGATCGGCTGCTGGTGCTGGCGGCGATCGACGTGGCGGCCACGGTGGAGAACCTGCCGGTACTGCCGTTTGTGACGGTCGGCGAGCATTTGGCGGACCTGGCGGACGCAGCGCTGGCGGCTTCGCTGCGGGTGGCCGAGGTCCGCGTGTGCGGCAGCGATGTCACCCCGCCCCGGATCGCCGTGATCGCGATGGGTAAATGCGGTGCACGGGAACTCAATTACGTCAGCGACGTCGATGTCATCTTCGTGGTCGAGAAGGCCGATTCGCTGAGCACCCGGGTGGCCGGCGAGCTGATGCGGGTGGCCGGCGAGGCGTTCTTCGAGGTGGACGCGAATCTGCGCCCGGAAGGCCGGCAGGGCACGCTGGTGCGGACCCTGGAATCACACATCGCCTACTACCAGCGGTGGGCCAAGACCTGGGAGTTCCAGGCACTGCTCAAGGCGCGTGCGGCGGTGGGGGACGCCGAATTGGGCCGGGCCTACATCGACGCCTTGTTGCCGATGGTCTGGACCGCTTGCCAGCGTGAGGATTTCGTCGCCGATGTGCAGGCGATGCGCCGCCGGGTGGCGCAGCTGGTGCCGGCGGACATTCGTTCACGCGAGCTCAAGCTCGGCTCGGGGGGTCTGCGTGACGTGGAGTTCGCCGTGCAGCTGCTCCAGCTGGTGCACGGCTACAGCGACGAGACACTGCGGGTGGCATCCACGGTTGATGCGCTGGCGGCCCTGGGCGCCGGCGGCTATGTGGGCCGCGATGACGCGGCCAACCTGACCGCCTCCTACGAGTTCCTGCGACTGCTGGAACACCGGCTGCAGCTGCAGCGGCTCAAACGCACGCACATGCTGCCGCCGCCCTATGACGATGAGGCATTGCGCTGGCTGGCCCGCGCCGCCCATGTCCGCCCGGATGGCCGCCACGACGCCCTGGGCGTCCTTCGCGAAGAGCTCAAAGCCCAGAACCGGCGGGTGTCGCGGTTGCACGCCAAGCTCTTCTACCAGCCGCTGTTGGAGGCGGTCGGCCCGGCGGGGCTGGAGCTGGCACGGGGTCTGACTCCCGGCGCCGCGGAACGGCAACTGGCAGCACTCGGCTACGAGGTACCGCACAACGCCCTGACGCATCTGGCCGCGCTGACCAACGAGAGCGGCCGCCGGGGCCGGGTGCAGGCGGTGTTGCTGCCCACGCTGCTGTACTGGCTGTCGGACACGCCCAATCCCGACGCGGGGCTGCTGGCCTACCGGCGGCTCAGCGAGGCGATGGCCCAGCAGCGCTGGTTTCTGAGCACCCTGCGGGACAGCAGCGCGGTGGCCAAGAGGCTGATGCGGGTGCTGGGTACCTCGGCCTACATTCCCGATCTGCTGATGCGATCACCCGACGTGATCCAGGCCTACGCTGACGGGCCGTCCGGGCCGAAGCTGCTCGACACCGATCCGGACGCGGTGGCGCGGGCGCTGATCGCTTCGGCGGGACGCCATCCCGAGCCGGAGCGCGCGATCGCCTCGGCTCGCAGTCTGCGACGCCACGAGCTGGCCCGAATCGCCTCGGCGGACCTGCTGGGGATGCTCGACGTGACCGAGGTCTGCCGGGCGTTGACCGCGGTGTGGGCGGCGGTGTTGCAGGCCGCCCTGGATGCGATAGTCCGGGTCAACATTCCGGGTGCACCGGACGCGGACCCGCAGTCCGCACCGGCCCGGATCGCGGTGATCGGCATGGGCAGGCTGGGCGGCGGAGAACTCGGCTACGGCTCGGATGCCGACGTCATGTTCGTCTGCGAGGCCAATGAGCAGGCGGGGGCGAGCGACGCCGACGCGGTGCGCTGGGCGACCACGGTCGTCGAGCAGGTCCGGGCGCTGCTCGGTACCACCAGTGCCGACCCGCCGCTGGAAGTCGACATCAACCTTCGCCCCGAGGGCCGCAACGGCCCGCCGGTACGCACGTTGGCCTCCTATGAGGCCTACTACGCCCAGTGGGCGCAGCCGTGGGAGATCCAGGCGCTGCTGCGGGCACACTGCGTGGCCGGCGACGCGGACCTGGGCCTGCGGTTTCTGCAGATGGTGGACGCCACGCGCTATCCGCCCGGCGGGGTGTCGCCGGATGCGGTGCGCGAGATCCGCCGGATCAAGGCGCGCGTGGACGCCGAGCGGCTGCCGCGCGGGGCAGACCCCAACACGCACACCAAACTGGGCCGGGGCGGCCTGGCCGATGTCGAGTGGACCGTGCAGTTGCTGCAGTTGCGCCATGCCCATCATGTGCCGGCGCTGCACAACACCTCGACGCTGGAAACTCTGGACGCCATCGCCGATGCCGAGCTGCTCGAAGAAGACGAAGTGGACCGGCTCCGGCAGGCCTGGCTGCTCGCCACGCGTGCTCGCAACGCGCTGGTGCTGGTTCGTGGCAAACCCACCGATCAACTGCCCGGGCCGGGCCGCGCGCTGAACGCGGTCGCGGTGGCCGCCGGCTGGCCCGGCGGCGACGGCGGTGAGTTCTTGGACAACTACCTCCGGGTGACACGGCGCGCGAAGGTCGTCACGCGCAAGGTATTCGGAGACTGAAGGAGGACTTCTGTGGTGGATTTCGGGGCACGATCGGACGTGCCCACGATCAGCGCCGACGAGAGTGGGCAGCTGTTAGAGCGTTACGGACCGCTGGCCCAGGCGGTTCGCGGCCTGATCGACGCCACCATCCGCACCCAGGCCGACGAAGCCACGGTTCGCGAGGTGACCGCCCAGGTGCAGCAGCTGACCGAGCGGCTTCGCGCCGGAACCCTCAGCGAGTCACCGGGACTGCGCTACGTCGTCGACGGGCGGCCACTGGCGTGGGGCAACGCCGTGGTGGGCCTGCGTAACCCGATCGCCCCACCGCTGGTGATCCAGCACGGGGAGAACGGGCACTGCTGGGCTGACTTTCACCTGGGCGCGGCCTACGAGGGCCCGCCGTCGCTGGTCCACGGCGGGGTCAGCGCGCTGGTGCTCGACCATGTGCTCGGCGAGGCGGCCAGCGATGGCCTGACCAAGCCGAATTACACCGGCACGATCACGGTGAAATATCTGCGCGGGACACCCTTGGGGCCGTTGCACGCCGAAGCCTCGATCTACCGCAGGGACGGCGTGAAAACCTATGCCCGCGGCCATATCTCGGACGCCGACGGGGTCACCGTGGAAGCAGACGGGGTCTTCATCACGCCGTCCTGGGCGCGCGACACGGTCGACTGACCGCAGCGGCGTGCCCCTCAGAACACCCCGAAGGCAGACGCCACGCTCAGCAGTCCGATACCGAGGCCGGTGGTGACCAACCCGACGTCCGCGGCGAGCGGCATCAAGAACGCGTCCAGCAGGTCGCCCGAGGCGATCTCCTGTGCGAACAGACTGACGTTGTAGGCCGGCAGGCTGGTCAGCAGAGCATTGACCAGGTCGGCGATCGGCAGCAGGGCCGAGTAGCCCTTGGACAGCGCCGCGGAGAAGTCATTGACCATGTCGGTGAAGTCGCCAATGGCCTCCGCGCTGTTCGCCAGGGCCTCGGGCAGGCTCGGCAGTGAGCCCAGATCGTCGATGAAGTCCTCCCAGCCCTGCTGGACACCGTTGCCCAATGCCGTGAGGACGTCTCCCAGATCGACGTCCGGGAACACCCCGAACGGTGTCGACAGGTCGGCCGGGCCCGGGTCCCAGCCGTTTTCGATGTTGCCGTAACCGAGGTTGACCAGCACGCGCAGCGCCGGTTCCAGCAGATCGGCCAGCGGGTCGCCCAGTATCGGCAGGAACCGCAAGGGTTCCAGCAACGGCAGGTTCTCGGTGGGGATCATGAAGTAATCGGTGTGGCCCCCATAGCCGTCCGACACCGGCAGCAGAACGGACTGGGCGATCTGCTCGTCGGTGAGATCCGGCGGGGTGCTGTGCACGAATGCGATCCCCAGGACGGCGTTCAGGACGGACAGAAAGTTGAGCGGGTAGCGCGGGAAGTCCGAGAAGCCGTCGTATTCGATGTTGTAAATGGCGGTGTCCCAGGGGGTTTCCGACGGGGTGGCCCCGCTGAATGTCACTCCCATACTCGGGACGGTCAGCGGCGGCAGGCTCGGGTCGCCGAAGCGGGAGAGCAGACCTCCGTTGGGGTTGCTGGGGTCGACCAGCAGCACGAACGACAGCTGATCAGCCGTGGGGATCTGATCGGCGGGCAGCGCCAGTAGATTGCGCATCTCCAGGGAGGCGATGGTGGAGCTCTGCGAGCCGCCCACCACCACCAAGTCGTGGCCCAATGCGAGCCGCTCCTTGATGGTGGCGTCCAGAATCTGCACGCCCTGCGCCAGTGACTGGTCGAGTACCAGGGATTTGGTGCCGGTGATCGGATACAGGCCCTCCGGGGTGAAGAGGGGATGAATGGAGTCGACCGGGAAGACCGGCTGGCCGGGGAAGATCGGCGACGACGGCATGATGTAGCGCGAGCTGATGGCGTCGATGAGCGCCTGCGATGGGATCGGAGTGCCACTGCCGCCCATGCCCCAGGCTTCGGTGTCGAGCAGGACCACCGGTGCGGAGACCGACCCCGGTCCCGCTGCCGCAACGCTCGGGGGTAGCGCGGCGCCGGCGATCAGTAGCGGCGCAACAGCAAGCGAGACTAATCGGCGGTCGACCATGTGCGGTTCCTTTCGTGGAACAGGCCCCCCGACTGGAATGTTGCTGATCTGGCGACAAATTACTCGGGATTTTTTCTCAGTTCAATCACATATCTTGGCGCTCTGGTAATGCTCGTTACCGGTTGCTCGCATTCGGGCGGTGAGTCCGCTCCGGCAAACGTCAGCAGTGCAATCAATGTGGCTTGTGTGACGCGTCACACAGCGGGTCGCTGAGGTCATCTGGTGCCCGGAACTTATTGTCCACGAACGGGGTTCGAGAATCATTGAAGCCAAAATCCCCTCGGACCCCACGGTGTGGCGAGACGCTAGTGCGCATTCTGCGGCTCCCGGCAAACTCACAGAATTGCGCGGGCAATTCGCGGTCTGTGCGACCACGTCATTCGGGTGGGTCGGGGTCGTGTTGGAGGAGTTCGTGGGGGTGGTGGGCGTGGTTGGTGCGGGGG
>NZ_LQPI01000081.1 GCF_002101775.1 Mycolicibacter nonchromogenicus
CTCACGGTCAGAAGGTGCAGTCGGCCGGCCACAACATGGCCAACACCGACGCGTCGGTCGGATCCAGCTGGGCCTGACCCGAGCCAAGCTCGATCAAGAAACCGGCGCAGCCAGCAGGCTGCGCCGGTTTCTTGCATCTTGTGGCACAGCAGCCCTGGGCGACGCCAGAGGCCCCGGAAGCCGACAGTGGCCGGGGCGAATTCGCCCCGGCCACTTCGGATTCGCCCGTGCGGTGGTCAGCCGGTGGTCGCCGCCGACGCACACGCGCCCAGCACCGTGGTGGACAGGAACGTCGCGGCATTGGCCAGATGGTTGTCGGACGGGTCGTAGGTCGGCAGCGCCAACACGAATGCCCGCCGGTACTGGGCGGACAGCTCCGCGAAGTCCTGCAGGGTGGGGTTGTTGCTGCGCCGGCCCAGCTGCTGCAGCTTGTTGGCCAGGCTGACCATGATGGGCCCGACCGCCAGGTTGACCGCCTTCTGCTGCGGGTTCCAGTACGTCCCCGGGATGCTGGGATCGATGCTGTGCCATTCGACGGCGTCGGCGCCGAACTTGTCCAGCGTGGCCTTCCAGTCCGGGCACACCGGATTGGGCCCGGTCAGAAAGCGCTGCGGATTAGCCGGATTGCCCGGCGACGCGGTCTTGGAGGGGGCAGACGCCGCCTCGACCAGCGGGCCGCGCGCGGCCGCTGAGCCGTTGCCGGCGGCCGCGCAGATGGCGGCCAGCGCCGAGGCCGCGCTGTGCCCGGTGCCGGCCAGGGCGGCGTCCCGCGCAGTGTAGGTGGGAATGTGCTCGACGAACGTGCGCGCGTACGCGATGAACTGCTCGTAGAGTTCGCGCATCACCCGGTGCGGGGTCAGCTTCACCAGACCGACGGTCTGGGCGGCGGCATTGCGCACCACCTGGCCGGCGGCCATGTACTGCCTCTTCTGATCCTCGTCCCACGCCGATGCCGGAATCGACTGGTCGCGCTCGTTCCACTTGCCCTGCCCCAGCATCGACAGGGTGCTGGACAGGTTGCTGCTGATGGAAGTCCACGCGGTGCAGCTGGGGTCGTTGATGATGATCGAGACCGGGCCGGTGTCGTCCGCGCTGGCAATGCCCGACGCCGCCGCATTGCGGCTGGAGGACGAGCCGTCCAGCGACCCCTTACCGGGGTCACCACCCAGCAGCACCACCCCGACCAGCACCAGCGCGACGACGGCCAGCACCACTACCGCGGCCAATCCCCACTTCAGGCTCTTGTTCTGTCGGGGCGCCTCGGCCTCGCCGTAGTCCTCGTCTTCGTCATCATCGTCGTCATAGTCAAAGTCGAGGTCATCGGTGCCGTTAGTCACAGTGAGCCAGCTTAAAGCACCGACCGGCGCGGGGCAGTGCTGCGAGAGGGCTCTAGACTGGGCGACCGTCGAACCGTTACCTAAAAGGTCTCATCTCCCAGGGGGTTTTTGTGCTGCGCAGCCACGACGCCGGCTCACTGCGGGTCACCGACGCCGGGCGCAGCGTCACCCTTGCCGGGTGGGTGGCACGCCGGCGCGACCACGGTGGTGTCATCTTCATCGACCTGCGTGACGCTTCCGGGGTGGCGCAGGTGGTCTTCCGCGACACCAGTGTGCTGGAGCAGGCGCACCGGCTACGGGCGGAGTTCTGCGTGACCGTGACCGGTGTCGTCGAGGTCCGTCCCGAAGGCAACGAGAACCCTGACCTGCCCACCGGCGCCATCGAGATCAACGCGACAGAACTGAACGTGCTCAACGAGGCCGCGCCGCTGCCGTTCCAGCTCGACGAAACCGCCGGTGAAGAGGCCAGGCTGAAGCACCGCTACCTGGACCTGCGCCGGGAGAACGGGCCCGGCGCCGCGCTGCGCCTGCGTTCGCGGGTCAACGCCGCTGCCCGTGCGGTGCTGGCCGCGCACGACTTCGTCGAAATCGAAACGCCCACCCTGACCCGCTCCACCCCGGAAGGTGCCCGAGACTTCCTGGTTCCGGCGCGCCTGCAGCCCGGCTCGTTCTACGCGCTGCCGCAGAGCCCGCAGCTGTTCAAGCAACTGCTGATGGTGGCGGGGATGGAGCGCTACTACCAGATTGCCCGTTGCTACCGCGATGAGGACTTCCGCGCCGACCGTCAGCCGGAGTTCACCCAGCTGGACCTGGAGATGAGCTTCGTCGACGCCGAGGACGTGATCGGCATCGCCGAACAGGTGCTCAAGGCGCTGTGGGCGCTGATCGGCTACGACCTGCCGTTGCCGCTGCCCCGGATGACCTACGCCGACGCCATGCGCCGGTTCGGTTCGGACAAGCCCGACCTGCGATTCGGACTGGAACTGGTGGAGTGCACCGAGTTCTTCTCCGAGACCACGTTCCGGGTGTTCCAGGCTCCCTACGTGGGTGCCGTCGTCATGCCGGGTGGGGCCTCACAGCCACGGCGCACCCTCGACGGCTGGCAGGAGTGGGCGAAGCAGCGCGGGGCCAAGGGCCTGGCGTACGTGCTGGTGGGCGAGGGCGGTGAGCTGTCCGGGCCGGTGGCCAAGAACCTGTCCGACACCGAACGCGCCGGACTGGCCGGACATGTGGGGGCCGCGCCGGGGGACTGCATCTTCTTTGCGGCCGGACCCGCCAAGGCGTCGCGGGCGCTGCTGGGGGCCGCGCGGGGCGAGATCGCCCGTCGGCTGGACCTGATCGACCCGAACGCCTGGGCGTTCACCTGGGTGGTCGACCCCCCGCTGTTCGAACCGGCCGATGACGCCACCGCTGCCGGTGATGTGGCGGTCGGCTCCGGAGCCTGGACCGCGGTCCACCATGCCTTCACCTCGCCCAAGCCGGAGCACGCCCACAGCGTGGAGACCGACCCTGGTTCGGTGCTCGCCGACGCCTATGACGTGGTGTGCAACGGCAACGAGATCGGCGGCGGCTCAATTCGTATCCACCGCCGCGACGTTCAGCAGCAGGTCTTCAAGGTCATGGGCATCGATGAGGCGGCCGCCGACGAGAAGTTCGGCTTTCTGCTGGACGCCTTCAGCTACGGTGCTCCACCGCACGGCGGGCTGGCGTTCGGCTGGGACCGGGTGGTGGCGTTGCTGGCCGGTGTCGACTCCATCCGCGAGGTCATCGCGTTCCCGAAGTCCGGCGGCGGCATCGATCCCCTGACCGACGCCCCGGCGCCGATCACCGCTGCGCAGCGCAAGGAAGCCGGCATCGACGCGGTGCCTCAGCAGCGCTGAGACCGCGGGGCCTGGACACGCGCGCAGCGGTCGGCAAGGCTGACGGTCATGGATTCGGTCGAGTTCGCCCGGCTGGTCGTCGCCAACATGCCGTTCGCCGCGGCGTTGCAGATCGAGATCGCTGAGCTGTCACCGCAACAGGTGCGCGCGACCATGTCATGGGCGCCGGAGCGCTGCAGCACCGGCGGCATGCTGCACGGGGGAGCGTTGATGGCTTTCGCCGACACCGCCGGCGCGGTGTGCGCAGTGGTCAATCTGCCGCAGGGCGCGAGCACCTCGACCATTGAGTCGAAGACCAACTTCTTCCGGGCGGTGCGTGCCGGCACGGTGACGGCGACCAGCGTTCCCCTGCATGTCGGGCGGACGACGATCGTCGTGCAGACCGACCTGACCGACGACAACGGCAAGCTGGTCGCCCGGGTCACCCAGACCCAGGCGGTGCTGTCGCCGAAGCCGGAGTGACCGGGTTCACCAGAACGGTTTGAGCAGCTGGCGCATCGCCGGCGGAACCCAGCCTTTCACCGACGACGGGAATACGCGCCCCGGGCCGCATTTCGGCCAGGCATACGGGCCCTGCTCGTCGAGCACCCGATTGGCGACGGCGATCTGTTCTTCCCGCGATGCTTTCGCCGGCGATCCCACGCCACCGAATGCGCGCCACGTCGAAGGCTTGAACTGCAGACCGCCGTAGAAACCGTTGCCGGTGTCGGCGGCCCAGTTGCCACCCGATTCACATTGGGCGACCGCATCCCAGCCGATCGCCATATTTTCCGCATGGGCCACGCCTGCCGAGGACAACAGCGTGCCCACAATCCCCCCGGTGATCAGCCCGGACGTGGCCCATGTCAGCCGGCGCCGTCCAAACTGCACGACACGCCGTGCCGCGTTCCGGTGCATATCACGACCTCCGTGATAGGTGTCTATTAGTGAGGTTTCCGAGCATAACGCGGTAAATGATGAAATTGCACATTTTGGTTACCTAAAGATGCAAATGGGTTTTGTGTTATTTATTGAGGTAGAAGTTAACAAAAGTGGTTTGAGTTAACGAAGTTGTGATTGTTACGTATGTTGCGAGAGATCTCTTAGAAATTAAGAGAATATTCTGTTACTAATGTTGCTGCAGTGACAATTGTGGCCAGAGTGATAGATGTGAGTCGCGGGAGCGGGGTCGCCCCGAGGCGGGCCAGCTGAGAAAAATTCGCCGGAATCGCGCGCTCGGTTCCCCGGCGGCGTGGCCGGACGCCCTAGGCTGCCTCGCGTGGCCGACCGCTATGGAACCGACATCCTCGCCGACAACCCGCACACCGCCCGCCGAGTCCGCTCGGTGGAGGTACCGGTGGAACGCGGCATGGTGGTCGAAGACGCCGAAAGCGGCTACGTAGGGGCCGTCGTCCGGATCGCCTACGGACGGATGGACCTGGAAGACCGACACGGCCGTATTCGCGGATTCCCCGTCGGCCCCGGCTACCTGATCGACGGCAAGCCGGTGATTCTGACCGAGCCCCGCCCGACTGCTCCGACGGCGCCCGCCCGGACCGCTTCGGGCTCCGTGGCGGTACGCGGTGCCCGCGCCAAGGTCGCGCTGGCCAGCCGGATCTATGTGGAGGGCCGTCACGACGCCGAACTCGTGGAGCAGGTCTGGGGTGAAGACCTGCGCATCGAAGGCGTGGTGGTGGAGTACCTCGGCGGAATCGATGACCTGGCCGGCATCGTCGCCGAATTTCAGCCCGGGCCGGGCCGCCGACTGGGGGTGTTGGTCGACCACCTGGTCGACGGCTCCAAGGAGACCCGCATCGCCGAGGCGGTGCGTCGTGGCCCGTATGGTGCGCACACCCTGATCGTGGGACATCCCTACGTCGACATCTGGCAGGCGGTGAAGCCGGGGCGGCTCGGGCTGAAGGCGTGGCCGAAGATTCCGCGCAACGTGGAGTGGAAGCATGGGATCTGTGCCGCACTGGGCTGGCCGCACGCCGGGCAGGCCGACATCGCGGCTGCCTGGCAGCGCATCCGGGGCCGGGTGCGGGACTGGACCGACTTGGAGCCGGAGCTGATCGGCCGGGTCGAGGAGTTGATCGACTTCGTGACGCAACCCGGCGGTTAGCTGGCTGTAGGTCGAGTCAAGGGGGTGTGTGGTCGTGGTCGGTCGGCGTCCCGTTTGGGGCGTTGGT
>NZ_LQPI01000082.1 GCF_002101775.1 Mycolicibacter nonchromogenicus
CACCCAAACCCTGCCCCCACCCCACCACGACAAAGGCCAACCCCGCACCAACCACTACCACCACCCAGAGCGGCTACTACAGGAAAGCGACGACGACGTGCCCTAGCTAGTCGGCCAGGCGTTTCGCCAGCCGCGCGGTGAACTCGGCGACCTGCGCCGGGCTCTCCAGCGCGTACCGCGCGGCGGTCGCACGATCGCCGTCGTCGTTGTGCCGCACCACTATCCCGGCACCGGACAGTTCGGCCACCGCATCGAACGCGTCCTCATCGGTGATGTCGTCGCCGAGGAACAGTGGTGTCTTCACCCCGGGCATCCGATCCAGCAGCCAGTGCAGCGTACGGCCCTTGTCCCAATCGATCTCGGGCCGAAGCTCGATCACCTCGCGCCCAGTAGTGACCCGCAGTCCGCGGCGCCGACCGGTCTCACGCACCGCTGACAATACCTGTCCGACCCGATCCCGGGCGGCGTTGCGGTAGTGTACGGCGACCGCGAAGCGCTTGTGTTCCACCATGATTCCCGGGATAGAACCGAGTTGCTCAGCGAGCGAACCGGCTGCGTCGGCCAGTATCTGGACCGCATCGACGGCGGCATCGTTCTGGTGGTGGGCTCCGTCGGGCCCGATCAGCTCGAAGCCGTGACTACCCGCATACCAGATCCCGTCCAGCCCAACCCGGTTCCGTACGTCGGCCAGGTCGCGACCGGACAGCACCGCGACCGGGCACTGGGCGGCCAATGCCGCCAGCGCCTCCATGGCGCCGGCCACCGGCCGGGCCGCGTCGGGATCGTCGACGATGTCGGAGAGCGTGCCGTCGAAATCGAAGAACACCGCCGGATGATCGAGGTCGTGCAGCTCCGCAGCCGTCATCGCATCCGGCAACGCCGACATCGGCCGATCGCCGGTGCGCACGTCGACCGCACTCGGATCAGCCACCATCGCGTCACCGCCGTCGCACCCCACGCCGATCACCAGGGCGAATCCGGCACTGTGAGCGGCGATTACCACCGATTCAGAGTCGGTGAGCACCACGCAGCGGCCCGGCCGTACCGCCAGGTCGGCGGCGGCAGCCACCAATTCGGCGCTTGGACTGTCGTGGCTGCGGGGGGTCGCACCCACCCGCACGCCGGCGCGTCGCAGTCGCTCGGTCAACGCTGTGTCGGCGCCGACGTCAAGGCGCAGCAGCACCGCGTCATGCCGGCGCGGGTCGATCGTGACCGACATGCCAACCATGTCCACCACGGTGCCACAGTCGTGCTCCGATTAGCGTGGTAGGGGTCAAGAGAGGTCCCGGAACGCAGAGGAGCGCCCAATGTCGTCCACTCCCGGAATCCTGGTCGGTGTCGACGGATCACCGTCGTCGGTGGCAGCAGTCGACTGGGCAGCGCGTAACGCGGTGCTGCACAACCTGCCGCTCAACCTGGTTCACGTGCTTGCTTCGCCGGTGGTGATGACCTTTCCCGAGACGCCGATGCCGCCGGGCTATACCGAGTGGCAGCGCGAGCAGGGCGAACGCCACCTGCGTGAGGCCGTCGAGATCGCCGAGGCGGCCGGCGCGACACGAGTCGCCGCAGAGATCGTCGTGGGCTCCACGGTGCCGATGCTGGTGGATATGAGTCGTGAGTCCGCCCGTCTGGTGATCGGATCACGCGGGCACGGGCGGATGCGCCGGCTGCTGCTCGGTTCGGTCAGCTCGTCACTGGTGCGCCACGCGAACTGCCCGGTCGTGGTCATCCACGAAGACCATCGGCGCCCTGACACCGCACCGGTGGTCGTCGGTGTCGACGGCTCCCCGGTGTCGGAGGCCGCAACGGCGTTGGCGTTCGAAGAGGCCTCGTTGCGCGGGGTGGACCTGGTCGCGGTGTACGCCTGGCACGACACCGGTCTGCAGGACTTCCCCGGCGTCGACACGGCGGCACTGGCAGCCGAAGGCGAGCTGGCCCTCGCCGAACAGTTGGCGGGCTGGGCGGAGCGCTACCCCGACGTCGCCGTGCGCCGGGTGGTCGTGGACGACCGGCCGGCCGACCAGCTCGTCGACCAATCCCAGGAGGCTCAGCTGGTGGTGGTGGGCAGCCACGGCCGCGGCGGCTTCACCGGCATGCTGCTGGGCTCGGTCAGCCAGGCGGTGGTGCAGTCGGCCCACACCCCGGTCATGGTCGTCCGCTCGGCCTGACGAGGTCTGACGAGGGGCGTCAGCCGACCGATACCGGCTCGGTGGCCGCCCGTCGCGCGACGACGTGCTGCGCCGCCGGTGAGGGCCGCAACGGCACCCGCTGCGGCCACCAGAACCAGCGGCCGAGCAACGCGGCGATCGAGGGCGTCATGAACGACCGGATCACCAGGGTGTCGATGAGCAGACCCAGCCCGATGGTGGAGCCCACCTGACCGATCACCTTCAGGTCGGAGACGACCATCGACATCATGGTGAACGCGAACACCAGGCCGGCTGAGGTGACGACGGAGCCGCTGCCGCCCATGGCGCGGATGATGCCCGTCTTGAGTCCGCCGTGCAGCTCTTCCTTCATCCGGGACACCAACAGCAGGTTGTAGTCCGAACCCACCGCCAACAGAATGATCACCGACATCGCCAGCACCATCCAGTGCAGATCCAGCCCGATGATGTGCTGCCAGATCAGCACCGAGATCCCGAACGACGTGCCCAGCGAGAGCAACACCGTGCCGACGATCACCGCCGAGGCCACCACGGCCCGGGTGATCAGCAACATGATGATGAAGATCAGGCACAACGAGGCGATGCCGGCGATTATCAAGTCGTAGGACGACCCATCCTTCATGTCCTTGAACATGGCTGCGGTGCCACCGAGGTAGACCTTGGAGCCTTCCAGCGGGGTGCCCTTGAGTGCTTCGTGCACAGCGTGTTTGATCGGGAGGACGTGCGAGATGCCCTCTTCGGACATCGGGTCGCCCTCGTGGGAGATGATGAACCGGACCGCGTGCCCGTCGGGGGACAGGAACATCTTCATGCCGCGCTTGAAGTCGGGGTTGTCGAACGCCTCCGGCGGCAGGTAGAACGAGTCGTCGTTCTTGGACTCGTCGAACGCCTTGCCCATGGCGTTCTGGCCCTCCATCATCTTCTCCATCTGAAGCTGCAGGCCCTCCATGGTGGACTGCATCTTCAGCTGGGTGACCCGCATGTTCGACATCGTCTCGATCATCGGCGGCATGATCTCGAGCATCCGCGGCATCAACCGGTCAAGGTTGTCGATGTCGGGCAGCACCTTCTCGAAATCCTCGGTCATCTGATCGAGGCCGTCCATCACGTCGAAGATCGACCGGATCGACCAGCAGATCGGGATGTCGAAGCAGTGCGGCTCCCAGTAGAAGTAGTTACGCATCGGGCGCCACATGTCGTCGAAGTCGGCGATCGAGTCGCGCATCTTCTGGATGTCGTCGAGCATTTCGTGCATCTTGACGTCCATGCTGTGCGTGGTCGCCGACATCTCACGGGTGACTTCGAGCATCTGCTTCATGCTGTCGATGGAGACCTGCATGTCGTCGCCCATCTTGAGCATGTTCTTCATGCTGTCGAGCATGTATTTCATGTTGAGCTGCTGGGTGGTGCCCTGCATGCTCATCGCGAACGGGATCGTGGTGTGCTCGATCGGCGTGCCCAGCGGCCGGGTGATGGTCTGCACCCGCCCGATACCCGGCACCTCGAACACGCGCTTGGCGATCCGGTTGATGACCAGGAAGTCCGCCGGGTTGCGCAGGTCGTGGTCGGTCTCGATCATCAGCAGTTCCGGACTCATCCGGGCCTGGGAGAAGTGTCGGTCGGCGGCGGCATAGCCGATGTTGGCCGGCACATAATCCGGCAGGTAGTCACGGTCGTTGTAGTTGGTCCGATACCCCGGCAGGGTGAGCAGCCCCACCAGGCAGACCGCTGTGGTGGCGACCAGCACCGGTCCGGGCCAGCGCACGATCAGCGCACCGATGCGCCGCCAGGTGCGGATTCGCATGGCGCGCTTGGGCTCCAGCATGCCGAAGCGGCTGGCGACCGCCACCACTGCGGAGCCGAAGGTGAGCGCCGCGAGGACCACGACCATCATGCCGATCGCCAGGGGAACACCCAGCGACTGGAAGTAGGGCAGTCGGGTGAAGTGCAGGCAGAAGGTCGCGCCCGCGATGGTGAGCCCCGAACCCAGGATCACGTGCGCGGTGCCGTGATACATGATGTGGAAGGCGGACTCTTTGTCCTCGCCGAGCGATCGGGCCTCCTGGTAGCGGCCGAGCAGGAAGATCGCATAGTCCGTTGAGGCGGCGATGGCCAGGGTCACCAGCAGGTTCACCGCGAACGTCGACAGGCCGATGATGTTGTAGTAGCCCAACACGGCCACCACGCCGCGCGCCGCGCTCAGCTCGAAGACCACCATGCCCAGCACCAACAGCACCGTGCCGATCGACCGGTAGATGGACAGCAGCATGGTGATGATCACCACGAAGGTCAGCGCGGTGATGAGTTTGAGGCTCTTGTCGCCGGCAATGTGCTGATCGGCGTTGAGGGCGGCCCCGCCGGTGACGTAGGCCTGCACTCCCGGGGGCGCCGGGGTGTCGGCGATGATCTTCTGGATGGCCTCGACCGACTCGTTGGCCAAGGTCTCGCCCATATTGCCGGCCAGGTACACCTGAACATAGGCGGCTTTGCCGTCCGGGCTCTGCGACCCCGCTGCGGTCAGCGGGTCGCTCCAGAAGTCCTGGACGTGCTCGATGTGGACGTGGTCGGCCTCCATTTTGGCGACCAGTTCGTCGTAGTACTGGTGCGCCTCGTCGCCCAGTGGCTCATCGCCTTCGATGACGACCATGCCCGAGCTGTCCGACTTGAACTCGTCGAACACCTTGCCGATGCGCATCATCGCGATCATCCCGGGGGCGTCGCGGGGGGCCATCGACACCGCTCGCATCTTCCCGACCTCGTCGAGCTGCGGAACGATGACGTTCACCACCACGGTGAGCGCCAGCCAGGCCAAGATGATGGGCACCGCGAGGCGGCGGATCCACGCGGGGATACCGCTGCGCTTGGGCGGCTGCGCGGCCGGCAGCGTCTCGGTCGGGGTTTCGCCGTTGGGGTCGTTGGTGTGTTTGCTCATGCGGATTTCACGATGCAGAAGGTCTGGGCGCTCACAGGGCTGGTGGAGATGTGTTCTTCTTTGACTTCGCCGTCCACGATGACGCGACAGCCGATGGTGGTGCCGTCACCTTGGGCGACGATGTTGGGGCTCACCGCCGGGTTGGTGGTCGACAGGGTCAGCGACCACGGCAGGCTGGCGCCGTCGAGGCGCTGCGGCGTGGCGTCGAGGTCCAGGTAGTTGATGTCGGCGTAGGTGCCGTCCGGGCTGAAGATCTCGTAGACCACGACCTTGGGGTGAAACGGCTTGGTGTCCTCGAAGGGGACCGATGCAGAGCTGCTGTCGTCGCCTCCGAAGAAGCCACGGACTCGTTGCACGGTGAACCCCCCTACCGCGACGACTAGGACGATGAGCAGGGGTAGCCACGCGCGTCTGAGAGCGCCGAACATGGAAGTAGGTGGCCCTTTCGCATCGTGCCGGAATCTGACACAGATTAGTGCATCAAAGTTCTTTTTCACACCCAGCACAGGCCGTTTCGCACGTATGTTCGATATTCTCAGGGGTGTGGGCTGGGGTAGTGGGCCGCCGAGCTGGGCGGAAATGGAGCGGGTGCTCGATGGTAAGCCTCGTCACACCGGTGTTTCGGCCGGTGCATCGACGGATCATCGTCCGCCATCTCCGCAGGTCGAGCCTCCCCGGCCGAGTGGGCGAACAGTGCCCTATGCCGAGTTGCACGCCCACTCGGCCTACAGCTTTCTGGACGGGGCCAGCACACCGCAGGAGCTGGTCGCCGAGGCTGCCCGGCTGGGCCTGCGGGCGATCGCACTGACTGATCACGACGGTCTGTACGGGGCGGTCCGGTTCGCCGAGGCGGCCGCCGAGCTGGATATGGCCACCGTGTTCGGCGCGGAGCTGTCGCTGGGGCAGGTGGCCCGTACCGACGCCCCGGACCCGCCCGGTCCGCACCTGCTGGTGTTGGCCCGCGGTCCGGAGGGTTACCGGCGGTTGTCGCGGCAGATCGCGGCCGCGCACCTGGCCGGTGAGAAAGGCAGGCCGCGTTTCGATCTGGACGCGCTGACCGAGGCGGCGGGCGGACATTGGCACATCCTGACCGGCTGCCGTAAGGGCCACGTCCGTCAGGCGCTGGCCACCGGTGGCCCGGATGCGGCCGCCGCCGCGCTGGCTGATCTGGTGGACCGGTTCGGGGCTGCGCGGGTCAGCGTGGAGCTGACCAGGCACGGTGATCCGTGCGATGACGAACGCAATGCGGTGCTGGCCGGCCTGGCGTCCCGGTTCGGGGTGGGGCTGGTGGCCACCACCGGCGCGCATTTCGCCCGGCCGGATCGGGCCCGGCTGGCGATGGCGCTGGGAGCGGTGCGGGCGCGCCAGTCACTGGACGCCGCCGCCGGCCGGCTGGCTCCGCTGGGGGGGTCGCATCTGCGATCCGGCGCGGAGATGGCCCGAATGTTCGCAGCCCATCCGTCGGCGGTGTCGGCTGCGGCCGAGCTCGGTGAACGGTGCGCTTTTCCGCTGACGCTGATTTCCCCGCGGCTGCCGCCGTTTGCCGTCCCGGACGGGCACACCGAGGACAGCTGGCTGCGGCAGCTGGCCCTCGATGGCGCCATGCGGCGCTACGGCCCGCCCGAACGCATGCCCGCCGCGTATGCCCAGATCGAACGCGAACTGGAAGTCATTGCCCAACTGGGTTTTCCCGGATACTTCCTGGTGGTCCACGACATCACCCAGTTCTGCCGGCGCAGCGACATCTTGTGCCAGGGCAGGGGATCGGCGGCCAACTCCGCGGTCTGCTACGCCCTCGGTATCACCGCGGTGGATCCGGTGGCCAACGGACTGCTGTTCGAACGTTTTCTGTCTCCGGCCCGCGATGGCCCACCCGATATCGACATCGACATCGAGTCGGACGAACGCGAAAAGGTGATCCAGTACGTCTACGACAAGTACGGCCGAGACCACGCCGCTCAGGTGGCCAACGTCATCACCTATCGGGGCCGCAGTGCCGTGCGGGACATGGCTCGCGCGCTGGGCTATTCGCCGGGGCAACAGGACGCCTGGAGTAAGCAGTTGAGCCGGTGGGGCCCACCGGGCCGAGAGGACGCCGATCTTCACGGCATCCCCGAGCAGGTGATCGAGTTGGCCGACCAGGTCGCCGACCTGCCGCGGCACCTGGGCATCCACTCCGGCGGCATGGTGATCTGTGACCGCCCGATCGCCGACGTGTGCCCGGTGGAATGGGCCCGGATGCCCGGACGAAGCGTGCTCCAGTGGGACAAAGACGACTGCGCGGCAATCGGTTTGGTGAAGTTCGACCTGCTGGGTCTGGGGATGCTGTCGGCATTGCACTACGCGATCGACCTGGTGGCGCAGCACTGCGGTGTCGAGGTGGACCTGGCCGCGATCGATCTGTCCGAGCCGGCGGTGTACGAGATGCTGGCGCGTGCCGACACGGTCGGGGTGTTCCAGGTGGAGTCGCGCGCGCAGATGGCCACCCTGCCGCGGCTGCGCCCGCGGGTGTTCTACGACCTGGTGGTGGAGGTGGCGCTGATCCGCCCCGGGCCGATCCAGGGCGGGTCGGTGCATCCCTATATCCGCCGCCGCAACGGCATCGACCCGGTTACCTATGAGCATCCATGCATGGTGCGGGCGCTGGAGAAAACATTGGGAATTCCCCTGTTTCAAGAACAGCTGATGACGATGGCAGTGGACTGCGCCGGATTCACCGCGGGCGAAGCCGACCAGTTGCGCCGCGCGATGGGGTCCAAGCGCTCGCCGGAGCGGATGCGCCGATTGCGCGACCGGTTCTACAGCGGCATGGCGCAGTGCCACGGCATCACCGGCGAGGTGGCCGACCGAATCTACGAGAAACTGGAAGCCTTTGCCAACTACGGATTTCCGGAGAGTCACGCGATGAGTTTCGCGTCGCTGGTGTTCTACTCGGCCTGGTTCAAGCTGCACTACCCGGCGGCGTTCTGCGCTGCGCTGCTGCGGGCTCAGCCGATGGGCTTCTATTCGCCGCAGTCGCTGGTCGCCGACGCCCGCCGGCACGGGGTCGTGGTGCACCGCCCGGACGTCAACGCCAGCCTGGCGCACGCCACACTGGCCGAGGCCGGCACGCAGGTTCGGCTCGGGCTGGGTGCGGTCCGTGGCATCGGCACCGAGCTGGCCGAGCGGCTGGTGGCCGACCGTGAGGCTCATGGGCCATTCGCATCGATGTTGGATTTGACTGCGCGGGTTCAGCTTTCGGTTCCCCAGGTTGAGGCGCTGGCGACCGCCGGCGCGTTCGCCTGTTTCGGAGTGTCCCGCCGTGAGGCGTTGTGGACGGCCGGAGCTGCGGCGGGACAGCGGCCGGACCGGCTGCCCGGGGTGGGGGTTGCGACACATACCCCGGCCTTGCCCGGGATGAGTGAGATCGAGTTGTCTGCCGCCGACGTATGGGCCACCGGGGTGTCCTGCGACAGCTTCCCGACCCAGTTCCTGCGCGCCGATCTCGATGCGCTCGGGGTGATTCCGGCCGTGCGGCTGACCGCGGTTCCCGACGGAACCCGGGTGCTGGTGGCCGGGGCGGTGACGCATCGGCAGCGGCCGGCGACCGCTCGCGGGGTCACGTTCGTCAACCTCGAGGACGAGACCGGGATGGTCAACGTGCTGTGCACGCCGGGGGTGTGGAAGCGGCATCGACGGCTGGCGCAGACTGCGACGGCACTGCTGATCCGCGGGCGGGTGCAGAACGCCAGTGGGGCGGTCACCGTGCTGGCCGAGCGGCTGGACCCCCTTGAGTTGGCGGTGAGTTCGCGCTCCCGGGACTTCCGGTAGCCTCGCCCGGCGGTCAGCGAGGTTCGACGTAGGAGAGCCGAAGCTGGGCCGCCGCAGTAAGCCCGGCGGTCAGCGAGGTTCGACGTAGGAGAGGCGAAGCTGGGCCGCCGCAGTAAGCCCGGCGGTCAGCGAGGTTCGACGTAGGAGAGGCGAAGCTGGACCGCCGCATCAAGCCCAACGGTAACCTCCACCCATGAACCTCAACCTGTCCGCGGACGAAGTCCTGACCACCACGCGATCGGTTCGCAAGCGACTCGATCTCGACAAGCCGGTTCCCCGCGAGGTGCTGATGGAGTGTCTCGAGATCGCCCTGCAGGCGCCCACCGGCTCCAACGCTCAGGGCTGGCAGTGGGTGTTCGTCACCGACCCGGTCAAGAAGCAGGCGATCGCCGACATTTACCGCGCCAACGCCCTGCCGTATCTGGACCGGGCCAAGCCCGACTACGGCGACGGCGACGTGCGCACCGAGCGGATGGAGTTCATCGGCGAATCAGCCAGATATCTGGCTGAGAACCTGCAGGAGGTGCCGGTGCTGATGATCCCGTGCCTGGAGGGAAAGCCCGAGACCGGGTCGCTGGGGTTCGGCGCATCGTTCTGGGCGTCGTTGTTCCCGGCCGCGTGGAGCTACTGCCTGGCGTTGCGCAACCGGGGCCTGGGTTCGTGCTGGACCACCCTGCACCTGCTGGGCGATGGCGAGCGGCAGGCTGCCGAAATTCTGGGCATCCCGTACGAGAACTACAGCCAGGGCGGGCTGTTCCCGATCGCCTACACCAAGGGCACGGACTTCAAGCCGGCCAAGCGGCTGCCGGCCGAGCAGGTGGCGCACTTCGACACCTGGTGATCGCAAGCGCGGCGGAGCCGGGCGCGGCGGGTCACCAATATGGCACTGGTGATCGCAAGCGCGGCGGGTCACACCCCGTCGGAGAAACCGTGCTGGCGCCACGCTTCGTAGACGGCCACGGCGGCGGCGTTCGACAGGTTCAGTGACCGTCGCCCGGCCAGCATCGGGATGCGTACCCGCGCAGTGATGTGGGGGTCGGCCAACGTTGCCTCATCGAGACCGGTGGGTTCGGGACCAAACATCAATACGTCCCCGGGCTGATAGCTCACGTCGGTGTAGGGCGTGTGGGCGCCGGCGGTGAACGCGAACACCCGGCTGTCGCCCAGCGCCTCCCACGCCGCCGGCAGTGACGAATGCACCCGTACCCAGGCCAGGTCGTGATAGTCCAAGCCGGCCCGTCGCAGCTTCGGCTCGGACAGGTCGAAACCCATGGGTTCCACCAGATGAAGCTCCGCACCGGTCGCCGCCACCATCCGGATCGCGTTGCCCGTATTGGGTGGGATGCGGGGCGAGTAGAACATCACGCGGAACACAACAGCATCTTGGTATGCCGCCAGCCGAGAAGCGAACGACCTCCGCTCGCCGCGGCAGGCAGGCTACACCTCGCGACGTCAACGGACACCACATCGAGGGGCGATCACAGCTCGTTGGTCTGTTTGCTCGACTGAAGTACGCCAAGACACGCGAAGGTCTCGGAAAGTGTTCTGTTCAGTAAAAATTCTGGCCAGCTCTGCGGCCAACTGGCATACTCGTCGAATTGCTATGCCGTGAACAACACCGCAAACCCGCTGTGCGGGTGCGATGTCCGGAGAGTCCGATGAATGAGGCGCAGACGGTGAATTTCAGCCGATCGGTCGACGAGTCGGCCGCCGACCGGTGACGCTTTTTGACCACCCGGAAGAGGTGGATCAGGTCCTGGACGAACCAGCCGAGGACGGCCCCAAGCCGGAGTCCGCGGCGCTCAAACGCCCGTCGCGATGGTCGGTGCGCAACTGGCCGGTGCGGTGGAAGGTGCTGGCGATCGCGTTGCTGCCGCTGGCCCTGGCCGGACTCTTCGGTGGACTGCGGGTGTCCAACGCGCTCGCCGAGTCCAACCGGCTCCAATTGGTCGCCGACCGCGCCGAGATGATCCCGGCGATCACCAATTACATGTCCGCGCTGGGCGACGCGCTGGTGGCCGCATCCTCCGACGGCGACGCCGAAGGCGCCAGGAAGAACTTCGAGAACCGCAGATACGAGCTGCAGTCTCGGCTCACGCACACCGACGTGGCGACCGATGTGCGTTCCGGGGTGGAGTCGCTGATCGATCGCGGTCAAGCCCTGTTGAATTCGGTCTCCACCACCGGCGTCGGTCTGCGTGAGGAGGTGACCGGCTACGCGCCGATCCTGCTGACCGCCGAGGATGCCATCAACGGGTCGGTACGGGTGGACAGCGAGCGGATTCGCGCGCAGACCGAGGCGCTGAGCCGTGCGGTCGGCGCTCGGGGCCAGATGATGATGCAGGAGCTGCTGGTCAACCGGGGCGGCGAGCTGCCGGATCCGGAGCTGCGCACCTCGATGATGACCCTGGCCGGTACCGAGCCGTCGACCTTGTTCGGGATGACCGAGGTGCTCGGGGTGGACTCGCCGGACGCCAAGTCGTTGCAACAGCAGCTGGTGACCCGGATGTCGATCATGTCCGACCCCGAACAGGTGTTGCCCAACAACCCGGTGTTGCGCGATTCGATCCGTACCACAGACCAGATCGCCGCCCGGATCATCAGCGAGAACACCGGTGCGGTCACCGCCGCGGTGGAGGATCGGGCCGCAGACCGGCGCGCCGCCGCCCTCCGCGACGCCGTGCTGGTGCTGGCCGCGATCACCGCCACGCTGCTGGCGGTGTGGCTGGTGGCGCGGTCATTGGTGCAACCACTGCGCACTCTGCGCGACAGCGCGCTGAAGGTCGCCCACACCGACCTCGAACAGGAGATCGCCCGGTTGCGTGCCGGCGAGGTCGATTCAGACCGTGATCCCGACCAACTGCCGGTGTACACCACCGAGGAGGTGGGGCAGGTCGCCCACGCCGTCGACGAGCTGCACGCCCAGGCGCTGCTGCTCGCCGGAGACGAGGCACGGCTGCGGCGCCTGGTCAACGAGATGTTCGAAACGATGTCGCGACGCAACCGGTCACTGGTCGATCAGCAGCTGGCGCTCATCGACCGGCTGGAGCGCGATGAGGACGACCCCGACCGACTCGAGAGCCTGTTCCGGTTGGACCATTTGGCCGCCAGGATGCGGCGAAACGGTGCGAACCTGCTGGTGCTGGCCGGTGCGCGGGTGCCGCAGGAGCGGGGCCGGCCGGTTCCGCTGGCGACCCTGATCAGCGCAGCAGCCTCGGAGGTGGAGGGCTACGAGCGGGTCCAGACCGTGCTGGTGCCCGACACCACCGTGATCGGCGCAGCTGCCGCGGACTGCGTGCACCTGCTCGCGGAACTGATCGACAACGCGCTGCGCTATTCGCCGCCGACCGAGCCCGTGCGGGTGGTCGCCGGTTTCGCGAACGACGGCGGGGTGGTGGTCGAGGTCGTCGACCTCGGATTGGGGATGACCGACGCTGACCTGCGGATGGCCAACATGCGTCTGGCGGCTGGGAGTGAGTTCAGTCCGGAGAACGCCCGCCACATGGGGCTGTTCGTGATTTCCCGGCTGGCGGCTCGGCACGAGATCGAGGTCCGGCTGTTCCCGGCCTCGCCGGGATCTCGCGGCACCACCGCCGAGGTGTATCTGCCGCCGCACCTGTTGACCGTCAGCCCCGTCGCGGAACCCGCACCGTCCGAACAGCCCTCGTTCGCCCCGGCTAAACCGCTACCGCCCGAACCGTCGCCGGGCCAACCGGATGAGTACCAGCCCGATCCCTACCCACAGTCGGATGAGCCCGACCAGGACGCCGACGCTGCCGAGGCCGGTCCCGTCGTCTCGCTGCTGCCGCGACGAACCCCGGGATCCAGCGGCATCACCGGCGTGCCCGCGGAGCCACCGCAGCCGCCGGCTCCCGAACGTCGCGAGCTGCCGCAACCATGGTGGGAAGCCCAGGAGCAGCCGCAGGAGCCCACCTCCCAGCGGACGCCCGGACCGGTGGCCGAGCAGTTCGCGCCCGCTGATACGTCGGGATATTTCGCGGCGCGCGCCCGCGTCAGATCCGCTGCGCCCGAACCCGAACCCGAGCCCGAACCCGAGCCGGAGCACGACGCGATCTACCAGCGGATGCTCTCAGAGTCTGTGGCCAATGACCCCAACGAGCCCAGCCTGCGCGCCGACCTGGACTGGCAGTCGGTGTGGGACCGGGGATGGTCGGTGGCCGTCGAAGCAGAGAATGTGCCGGTCACCGCCCACACCGAGCACGGTCTGCCCGTCCGCGAGCCCGGCGCCCGGCTGGTACCCGGCTCGGCCGCAGAGCCACCGGCGGCGGTCGAGGACGCCCCCCACGGTCCCGCGCCCGGTGCAGCGGAGCCGGAACAGCCGGTAACATCCAACGGCGTACCGTCCCAGCCCGCCCACGAGCCACTGGAACGGGATCCCGCGGCCATTCGCCGCTCGATCAGCAGTCACTTCGGCGGGGTGCACGCCGCACGATCGCACGCCCGGGAAGAGGGCTTGGACAAGGGCTCTGAACAGGGCTTCGACACCGACCAGGGACAGAACCAGCAATGACCTTCCCCACCGATCCCACCGACCAGCGCCGCGCTGCGGCAAACTCCTTGGACTGGTTGGTTTCCAATTTCGCCCGCGAGGTGCCCGGGGTGTCGCATGCGGTGCTGGTGTCCGTCGACGGTCTGACCGTGGCCGCCAGCGAGCACCTGCCCCCCGAGCGGGCCGACCAGTTGGCTGCGGTGGCGTCCGGATTGGCCAGCCTGGCGACAGGGGCGTCGCAGTTGTTCGAAGGCGGCCGGGTGTTGCAGTCGGTGGTGGAGATGGAGCACGGCTACCTGCTGCTGATGCGAGTCGGAGATGGTTCGCACCTCGCGACGTTGGCGAGCGCGTCCTGCGATATCGGCCAAATCGGGTACGAGATGGCGGTTCTGGTGGAACGAGTCGGAGCGGTGGTCGCATCGGTGCGTCGGTCGGCGCCGTCGCAGGGCGGCCACGCGTGAGGCGACGGTGAATGGTGATGGACATCCCCGAGCGTTGGTCGCGCCCGCAGACTCCGGTGGCCCAAGAGTCCCGAGAGGACCAGGAGACTGAGGCCAATCTGGTCCGTCCCTACACGCTGACGGCCGGTAGAACCCACACCGACGTGCCCTTGCCGTTGGAGGCTCCGGTGCAGGCCCTGAAGGTGGCCCGGCCCAACCAATGGCCGGTCGACGATCCGCGCGGACGGATCGTCGAACTGTGTCAGGGGGCGCCGTCGGTCGCCGAGATCTCGGCCCGGCTGAACCTGCCGCTGGGCGTCGCACGCGTCCTGGTGGGCGACCTGGTCACGTCGGGATACCTTCGGGTGCGTGCCACATTGACCGAGGCATCCACCCGGGACGAACGCCGAGACCTGATAGGAAGGACCCTTCGTGGCCTACGAGCGCTGGGATAGGCCCCCAGAGCAGCGCCCGGACAGGTCCGCGACTCCGCGAGACTCGGCCTCGACGAAGATCGTCATCGCGGGCGGATTCGGGGTCGGCAAGACCACGTTCGTCGGCACGATCTCGGAGATCATGCCGCTGCGCACCGAAGCCCTGGTCACCGACGCCTCCGCCGGCATCGACGCCCTGGAGCCCACCCCCGACAAGCGGACCACCACGGTGGCGATGGACTTCGGCCGCATCACGCTGGCCGACGACTTGGTGCTGTATCTGTTCGGCACTCCGGGCCAGCGCCGATTCTGGTTCATGTGGGACGACCTGGTCCGCGGTGCCATCGGAGCGATCATCCTGGTCGACTGTCGCAGGCTGCAGGACAGCTTCGCCGCTGTGGACTTCTTCGAGCACCGCAATCTGCCTTTCCTGATCGCGGTCAACGAGTTCGACGGCGCACCGCGTTACCCGGTCGCCGCGGTGCGTAAGGCCCTGGCTCTGGCCGAGCACATCCCGGTGATCGCCGTCGATGCGCGAGACCCCCGGTCGGCCCGCGACGCGCTCATCGCGATCAGCGAATACGCGCTGTCCACCCTGGCGACGCAGGCTTGAGCGATTCGCAACAGTGGGCCGGACGCGAATTCACCGGCCATGACTTTCGAGATGCCGACCTGTCGCGGTTACGCACCGAGCGGGTGGTGTTCGACGAGTGCGACTTCACCGGTGCCGACCTCGGCGAGTCGGTGCACCGCGGTTCGGCGTTTCGCAACTGTCGCTTCGAGCGGACCTCCTTGTGGCATTCCGAATTCGTCCAGTGCAGCATGCTGGGCTCGCAATTCGTGCACTGCCGGCTGCGGCCGCTGGTGTTCGACGAGGTGGACTTCACCCTGGCAGGACTCGGCGGCAGCGACCTGCGGGCGGTGGACTTCAGTGGTTGTCGGCTGCGCGAGGCCAACCTGGTGGAGGCGGATCTGCGGAAAGCGGTGCTGCGGGGCGCCGACCTGACCGGCGCCCGGACTATCGGCACCCGGCTGGATGAGGCGGACCTGCGTGGTGCGCGCACCGACCCCACGTTGTGGACCACGGCCTCACTGACCGGCGCTCGGATCGACATCGCCCAGGCGCTGACCTACGCCGCTGCCCACGGGCTGCGCCTCGACAGTGCCGAGGATTCCTGAATTTCCCTAGCGCTTGAGCCGGATCTTCCACCACACCAGCACGGAGTAACCCACCGACAGCAATGCCAGCATGGCCATGTCCAGCAGCCAGATGCCTTTGGTGTGGTCCCACAGACGGTCTTTGGGGATCTGGGGCGCATTCATCAGGGTGTTGAAGTCGACGGTCGACCCGCCCGCCGCGTAACCCCAGCGCGCCGGGGTGAGCCAGGACAGCTGGTCGAGGCCGGTCCGGCCGCCGACTGGGATCATTCCGCTGGACAGCACCAGCTGCGACATGATCGACACCACCAGCATCGGCATGATCTGCTCGTTGGACTGCGCGAATGCCGACAGCGCCAAGCCCAGAATCGCCGAGGCCACGCAGGTGCCGGCAACCCCGAGGAACAACTCGAAGTTCACGCTGCCGAAGAGCACTGCGTCGCGCGCGGGGCCGCCCTTGCCCGCCACCACGATCGTGGTCGCGATGGCGGCCTGGACCGTGGCGAACACGCAGAACACCGCGATCTTGGCCAGCAGGTAAGCCACCGTCGACAGGCCCACGGCCTGTTCTCGTTTGAAGATGGGGCGTTCGCCGATCAGATCTCGAATGGTCAGCGCGGTACCCATGAAGACCGCACCGATGTTGAGCAGCACCATGATGTACCGCGGTTCGGTCGGCGCATCAGGCCCGGGCACGCCAAGGCCATGGCTGCCTTCGACGGTCAACGACAATATGCCGACGATGAACGGCAGTAAGGCCAGGAATATCGAGTAACCACGGTCGGAGACGATCAGCCGCACCTGACGGCGGGCGATTGTCGACAGCTGTTTGAGCAGGCTGGTGGCGGCCGGTTTACCGAGGTCGGCCGGCGGTGCCTCGGCTGATGCCGTCGAGGATCGCTGGCCCCCGTTGCGCTCAAGGAAGCGCCGGTTGGCTTCGTCGGGGTCGGCGCCGACGTTGGCGAAGATATCGGCCCAATTGTCGGCACCCATGGCCGGGAAGACCTCTTTGGGCGGGCCGTAATAGGCAATCTTGCCGCCGGGGGCCAGCAGCAGAATCTGGTCGCAGACATCGAGATAGGCCACCGAGTGAGTGACCACCATGACTACGCGCCCGGCGTCGGCCAGGCCGCGCAGCATCAGCATCACCTGGCGGTCCAGCGCGGGGTCGAGGCCTGAGGTCGGCTCGTCGAGCAACAGCAGCGACGGTCCGGTCAACAGCTCCAGGGCCACCGAGGCGCGTTTGCGCTGGCCACCGGAGAGCTTGTCCACGCGGGTGTCGGCGTGCTTGGTCATCTCGAGTTCTTCGAGGACCCGCGCGACAGCCTGATCGCGGTCGGCCTGGCTGCTGTCGGGCGGCAACCGCAGCTCAGCGGCGTAGCCCAATGCCTGGTTGACGGTCAGCTGGCGGTGCACCACGTCGTCCTGCGGCACCATCCCGATCCGGCTGCGCAACGAGGCGTACTCGGTGTGGATGTTGTGGCCCTCGAACAGGGTGGTGCCGGAACTGGGGCTGGTGTAGCCGGCGATCAGGCGGGCCAGCGTGGTCTTGCCGGCGCCCGAACCGCCGATTATCGCGGTCAGGGTGCCGGGCCGGGCCGTCAATGAGATGTTGTTGAGCAGCCGCTTGCCGCCCTCGACGTCAAAGCAGACGTCGCGGACCTCGAGTCCGCCGCTGCCCGGGGCGGACTCGACGCGACGCACCAGGGTGCCACCGGTGAACTCCAGGTCGACGTTGCCGATCGTGACCAGGTCGCCTTCGGACAGGATCGCCGAACCGATCCGGACACCGTTGACGAACGTGCCGTTGATGCTTCTGCTGTCGCGGATCTCGGTGCCCAGCGGCGTGGGGATCAGCATGGCGTGGTGGCGCGAGGCCAGCACGTCGGAGATCACGACGTCGTTGTCGGTGGCCCGACCGATGGTCAGAGCACCGGCCGGTGCGGCCGCCACCGAGCTGGAGGCCGGCCGCAGGATGTCCATCATGCGGGTGGCGATGTTGCCGGCTTCCGGCGGCGTCGACGACACCGGAGCCATCCGGGTGGCGGGTTGGTGCGCGGAGAACGCCCCGGCGGGCCCCACCGGCGGCGCAGGAGGTTGCGCGGGCGGCTGATAGCCCGGACGCAGTGACGCATCGGCGGGCGGGCTGGGGGGAACCGACTGATAGGCCGG
>NZ_LQPI01000083.1 GCF_002101775.1 Mycolicibacter nonchromogenicus
TGCCTGGGTTCAACTGGTCCTTGCAACACCGGGTTATTGGAGTGAGCGTAGCTGCTCTTCGAACACCTCGGCAGGTGTCTTCCAGTCAAGACTTTTGCGGGGTCGGTTGTTCAGCGCCAGAGCGACTGCTTCGAGGTCGTCGGCGGACCACCGTGAGAGGTCGGTGCCCTTCGGGAAGTATTGGCGCAGCAACCCATTGGTATTCTCGTTCGTCGGCCGCTGCCAGGGCGAGTGGGGGTCGGCGAAGAATACCTTCGTGCCCGTCTCGAGAGCGAACTGGGCGTGGCCGGAGAGTTCTTTGCCGCGGTCCCAGGTGAGCGTCTTGCGAAGCTGTTCGGGAAGCTTCGTCATTGACGCTATGAGCGCGTCGTTCATCGCGACGGCGCCGTAGCCGCCCAGCGCGGGACCATTTTTGACGGGCGGTATCTCGCCATAGCCGTGCAGTCGCGGTAGGTGCACCAACAGGGTCGAGCGGCTCTTGCGTTCGACGATCGTGCCGATCGCCGACCGGCCCGTGCCGATGATCAGGTCGCCCTCCCAGTGCCCGGGGACGGCGCGGTCGGCTGCCTGCGCGGGGCGCGCAGAGAACACGACGTCGGCGGTGACATGCCCTTGCGGGCGATTCTGCGCGCGAGCCCGTGGCTGACGCAGTGCACGGCCGGTTCGTAGGCAGGTAACGAGCTCGCGTTTGAGCGTACCGCGGCCCTGAATGAACAGCGACTGGTAGATCGCCTCGTGGCTGATGCGCATGGACTCATCATCGGGGAAGTCGACCTTCAGCCTGTGCGAGATCTGCTCGGGGCTCCACGCGGTCGCCCACCGCCTGTCCTGCCGGTGCGGTTTGTTCAGCCCCTTCCACGCGGGCGGCTCCGGCCCGATAACGATGCTGCCGTCCGTGCGGCACACGTTCCCGGCGAGCCGCTCCTGGACGTACTCACGCAGCCTGTCGTTCGTCGCGAGCTTCGCCATTTTCGGTCGCTTCGCCGCCTGCTGAGACTTCCACTGCGCCACCAGCGCCCGGTACTCCTGCTGCCCGCTGCGCGTGGCCGCGTTGCGGCGCAATTCGCGAGAGATCGTTGCCGGGTCGCGGCCGATCCTGCGCGCGATCTCACGAACGCCAAGCTGCTTGGCGCGCAGCAGCGCGATCTCTTCGCGCTCCTCGAAGGACAGGTAGCGGCCTGTGGGCGCGGCAAGCGAAATCGGTGACATACCGCCAGCGTGGCGAAACCAACGAGATCCGACCGGCACAGACACGCCCACCTTCAGCGCCGCTTCGGCCGAGCTGACGCCCGTCGCGATCAAACCCCAGAACTGCCGCTGCACCGCCCGCGAGGGCTCAGGCCGTCCAGGTGACCGCATCGGCGGACGCAACGCCCGATCCGCACGCCACTGCCGACGCGCACCCTCGGGCACATCGCTGGTCTTCGCAGCCCAATCCTTCGTCGCCACTGTTGAACACCTCCACAGTCAAGGCGTTGCGACGACCAGTTGAATCCGCA
>NZ_LQPI01000084.1 GCF_002101775.1 Mycolicibacter nonchromogenicus
CCCTGCGGCGGCGCCGCCACCGCCCCCACCGGCGCCGCCGCAGGGACCGGCTCCGGGACCGGCGCCCGGACCCGGCGCGGCAGAGTCGTCGGCGCACACCGGTGCGAGCTCAGGTGTGGTGCGGACCGCCGGTTTCTCCGGGCAGGCCCGGACCGCTCCGGTCGACTTCCGGGCCCCGAGCGCCCCGCCGCCCGGCAACGGACCGGATGCCTTCAGTGGTGTGGCACCGGACGTGCAGCTGATCTCCATTCGGCAGTACAGCGCGGCCTTCGGCCCCAAGGAGCCGTTCGGCGCCGGCCAGGACCCGCAGTTGCGGGAGAAGACCGAGGGCATGCGGACCATGGCGCGAGCGATCGTGCACGCCGCCAACATGGGTGCGCAGGTCATCAACATCTCCTCGGCCGTCTGCATGAATGTGCGGAGCATGCTCGATCAGGCAGATCTGGGTGCAGCGGTGCGCTACGCCGCGGTGGAGAAGAACGTGGTGATCGTCGCCGCCGCCGGTGACGTCAGCTGGCGCGACTGCAAGCAGAACCCCACCTACAACGCGATGCGCCCGGACGACCCGCGGGACTGGAACGGCGTCAACACGGTGGTGACACCAGCCTGGTACGACGAATACGTGCTGACCGTCGGCGCGGTCGACTCGCAGGGCCGACCGATGAGCAAGACGAGTGTGGCCGGCCCCTGGGTTTCGATCGCCGCGCCCGGCACCGACATCGAGGGCCTCTCGCCTCGCGATGACGGGCTGATGAACGCCGTCGATGGCCCGGAGAACTCGCTGCTGGTCCCGACCGGCACCAGCTTCTCCACCGCGATCGTCTCCGGTGTGGCGGCCCTGGTACGGGCCAAGTACCCGGAACTGTCGGCGCACCAGGTGATCAATAGGCTGGTCCGCACGGCCCGGCCACCGGCGCGCGGGGTCGACAATGTGGTCGGCTATGGCATCGTTGACCCGGTCGCGGCACTGACCTGGGACGTCCCCGACGTTCCGGCACAGCCGCCGGAGCGGCTGTCGGCACCGCTGGAGGTGCCGCCGATGCCGCCCGAGCGCGACATGACGCCGGCCTGGGTGGCCGGAGCCGGGCTGCTGGCGGCGCTTGCCGCGGCCGGCGTGGCATTGGGAGTGGCAGCACTGCGACGATCATCAAGGAACCGATGAAGGCACAGCACGCATTAGGTCTGAACCTGTCTTGGACACGGGTCACCGCCGTCTTTCTGATCGACGTGGGGATCCTGGTCCTCGCCGGTCGCTGGCCCGGTGACCCCAAGGTCGCTGACTACGTTTGGTGGACGGGCGTCGGCCTGGCCGTGGTGGTGGCGCTCATCGCGCTGCTCACCTACCGGCGGGTGCCGATCAGCACGATCTGGGGTGCCTGGGTGGCCGACCAGTTCACCGACCCGGACGCGGCTCTGCACCGCGGCCGTGGCACCGCCATCGATCATCACCGCAAGTTCGGGCGGGAGCCGGTCGGGGTCCGCGAACACGAGGGCCGCTTGGTGTCGGTCATCGCCGTGGGTGGGCGAGCCGCGCCGGTGACCGGCCGGCACGGCCGCACCGCCGAGGCGACCCTGCCGGTGGAGCGCCTGGCCGCCGGACTGCGCCAGTTCGACGTGCGACTGGACAGCATCGATGTGGTCTCGGTGGGAACCCGTAAGGATCCCCGGCCCGCCGACGACCCCGACGTCGAAGAGAACCCGTCGATGCCCGACCGCCGCCAGACCTGGGTGGTGCTGCGCATGGACCCGCAACGCAACGTCAACGCCGTCGCCACCCGCGACTCGCTGGCTGCCACCCTGGCCGCCGCCACCGAGCGCCTGGCCGAGGAGATCGCCGGTCGTTCGCTCAGCGCCCAGGTGCTGCGCGCCGACGAGTTCGACGCCGTCGATGAGGCGGTGCTCGCGGGTCTGGAGGCGACCCAATTGCGGCACCGGCTGTTCCGCAAACGGCCGGAGGGCCATATCACCAGCTACTGGGTGTCGCCGGGTGACATCGATCCGGAGAATCTGGAACACCTCTGGTACCCGGAGAGCGATGCGACAGTGGTGACGGTGCGGCTGTCCCGCGGTGGCAGCCGAACCAGCGAGATCTCGGTGATCGCCCGCTACCACACTGCCGACAAGCCCGGCCAGAACCTGCGGTCGGCGCTGAATCGCTTCGTGGGCCGGCGTCAGCTGGAAGCCGTCTGCGCCAGCCTGCCTGCGCCCACCGCCCACCGGCGGATGTCGGTGCCGGGCCGCGACCTGCTCGACGGCGAGCAACTGCCGCTGTCGGTCGACGTGATCGAGGAGTACAAGCCTGCAGCAGCTGGAGCGCGCGGGTGACCGGACCGGCGACTAGCGACGCCCGCAACGCGATGGTTGCGGGCTTGCTGGCCTCCGGGATCTCGGTCAACGGCTTGCAGCCCAGCCACAATCCGCAGGTCGCGCTGCAGATGTTCACCACCGCCAGCGCGATCGACCCCACCATGTGCGACGCCTGGCTGGCCCGCGTGCTGGCCGGGGACGCCGATCTCGAGGTGCTGGCGAACGCCTGGTCGACGGTGCGCACGTTCGGCTGGGAGATCCGCCGACTCGGCCTGTCCGACCTGGAGTTCCGTCCGGAGGTTTCGGACGGGATGTTCCTGCGGGTGCTGATCACCAGTCCGGAGTCGCTGGCCGCTGCCTACGCCGCGGCGCTGGCCGAGGCCAAGCGTTACGAGGAGGCGGCCAAGCTGCTCGATGAGATCGAGCCGCGGAACCCCTTCGAGGCCGAACTGGTCAGCTACATCCGCGGACTGCTGTACTTCCGGACCGGCCGCTGGCCCGATGTGCTCCAGCAGTTCCCCGCGTCGGCGCCCTGGCGCCAACCCGAGCTCAAGGTGGCCGCGGCGGCGATGGCCACCTCCGCGCTGGCTTCACTGGGGGTGTTCGAGGAGGCGACTCGACGTGCTCAGGAGGCGATCGAGAGCGACCTCTTGCCGGCCGCGGCCAACGTCGCGCTCTACACCCAGGGCATGTGTCTGCGGCATCTCGGCCGTGAGGACGAGGCCGTTGAGCTGCTGCGCCGGGTCTACTCGCGGGACTCGAAATTCACGCCTGCGCGTGAGGCGATCGACAATCCCGACTTTCGGCTGGTGCTGACCGACCCGGAGACCATCGAGGCCCGCACCGACCCGTGGGACCCCGACAGCGCACCCACGCGTGAGCAGGCCGAAGCCGATCGGCATGCCGAGGAGGCCGCCCGCTATCTGGCCGAGGGCGACGCGGAGTTGGCCGCCATGCTCGGTATGGAGCAGGCCAAGCGCGAGATCAAATTGATCAAGGCGACCACCAAGGTGAATCTGGCGCGCGCCAAGATGGGACTGCCGGTTCCGGTGACGTCGAGGCACACGCTGCTGCTCGGTCCTCCCGGCACCGGCAAGACCTCGGTGGCGCGCGCCTTCACCAAGCAGCTGTGCGGCCTGACCGTGCTGCGCAAGCCGCTGGTGGTGGAGACCAACCGGTCCAAGCTGCTGGGCCGCTACATGGCAGATGCCGAGAAGAACACCGAAGAGCTGCTCGAAGGCGCGCTGGGCGGTGCGGTCTTCTTCGATGAGATGCACACCCTGCACGAACGCGGTTACAGCCAGGGCGACGCCTACGGCAACGCGATCATCAACACCCTGCTGCTCTACATGGAGAATCACCGCGACGAGCTGGTGGTTTTCGGCGCCGGCTACGCCAATGCCATGGAGAAGATGCTCGAGGTGAACCAGGGCCTGCGGCGCCGGTTCTCGACGGTGATCGAGTTCTACAGCTACACCCCGCCGGAGTTGGTGGAACTCACCAAGATGATGGGCGCCGAGAACGAGGACGTGATCAGCGACGAGGCGGCGGCAGGACTGCTGCCGCACTACACCCGGTTCTACGCCGACGAGAGTTACTCCGAAGACGGTGACCTGATCCGCGGCATCGACGTGCTGGGTAACGCCGGCTTCGTTCGCAACGTCGTGGAGAAGGCACGCGACCACCGGAGTTTCCGTCTCGATGATTCTGAACTTGACGCGGTGCTCGCCGGTGATGTAACGGATTTCACCGAGGAATGGCTGCTCAAGTTCAAAGAGCTGACCAGCGAGGACCTCGCCGAAGGACTCAGTGCGGCGGTTGCCGAGAAGAAGTCCTCCTGACCTGATTCTCCTGCCCTAACAGCCGGCATACAGGCAATTCACAGCGTCGCGACTGGTTGTCCGGGTTGACGCTCTGAGGTACCGATGCCACCATTGCGCAGGTAAGGGGGCGGCGCGTTGCTCGCCCCAGTCAGTATCTGTCGGTGTCAGGAGGTGAGGACGAAAGTTGTGTCCCGGCGATAATGCCCGCCCGGAATCGGCGACTGTTTGGTCCCGATCCCGCTCCGGCACCGTTTCCAGTACTTGATACCAGTTTGCGTTGATCACGCTCCGCTACGACGTCGTCACGGAGCAACTGTCCGGCGCAGCCGGTGAGCGTTGGCCCCCGAGCCGACAATCTTGGAGGAGAACCCCATGTCTTTTGTGAACACCCAGCCCGAGGCGCTGACCGCGGCCGCGAGCAACCTGGCTGCCATCGGCTCGTCGCTCAGCGCGCAGAACGCCGCCGCGGCGGCGCCGACCACCGGTGTGGTGCCGGCCGCGGCTGACGAGGTTTCGGCGCTGACCGCTGCGCAGTTCGCCGCGCACGCCAACATGTACCAGGCCATCAGCGCCCAGGCGGATGCAATCCACCAGGCGTTCGTCGCGACCCTGAACGCCAGCGCCAACACCTACGCCGAGACCGAGGCCGCGAACGCCGCAGCGGCTGGATAGTCCCAAATACCGTTAATACCCAACGACTTTCAAGAAGGAGAGAAATCATGGCAAGTCGTTTTATGACCGACCCGGACGCGATGCGTGCGATGGCGGGCCGTTTCGATGTGCACGCTCAGACGGTCGAGGACGAGGCTCGTCGGATGTGGGCGTCGTCGACCAACATCTCCGGTGCCGGCTGGGGTGGTCTGGCGGAGCGGACCTC
>NZ_LQPI01000085.1 GCF_002101775.1 Mycolicibacter nonchromogenicus
CACCACCGCGCACACTCCGCCATCGGAGGCAAACCGCCGATCACCCGGCTGACCAACCTCCCTGGACATCACAGCTAACGCAGCGTCGCGGTGCCGTCTTCGTGTACCTCGACCGCAGCACCGGCGATGTCTTCGCGCACCGTCGCCTCGGCGGCATCGGGGTCGGCGATCACCGCCAGACAACGCGCCCCGTCGGGGGTGCGGACCGCCAGGAACGCCTGGTGAGGGTTCCCGTCGCGGTCGAACGGAGTGGTCCACGACTCGACCTCACCGGTCCCCTGCCACTCCACCGACGATGGCCGGGTGGGTTGGGCGTCGACTTCGGATTGCACATCCTCCCAACGGAATCCGTCGCTTGGCGGCTGCGTCCCATAGACCCCGAAGCTGTGCTTGGTCAGATAGCCACCGTTGGCGGTGATCAGACCGCGCCGCCCCGGATTGGCCACCAACAGTTCGGCCATCGTGGCGATCGAATGCATGACGTAGTTGTTCCACGGGCCACCGGCGAAGGTGAGCCCGCCGGTCACCGTCAGCGGCCGAGCGGGATCATCGGTGGGCAGGCCCAGTTCGGCGGCCGCAACCTGTACCGCCGACGGGAAGCACGAGTACAGGTCGACGTGATCGATCTCGGCGATGTCACCGACCCCGGCCAGTTCCAGCGCCCGAGCCCCGGCGATCCGGATCGCCGGCGAGCGATGCAGTTCCGCGCGGTTGGCGATGGCGTAGGTGTCATGAGCGTCGGTGCCGGCCTGCGGGAAGACCCAGGTGTGCGACGGAACTCCCAGATCAGTGGCGGTCTGCACCGAGGTCAGCACCAGTGCGGCCGCCTGATCGACCATGTTGTTGGAGTTCATCAATTTGGTGTAGGGCCAGCTGATCATTCGATTCTTCGGACCCGGCTGCCAGATCTCCACGGCGCTGACCGGTTGACGGATCCACGCGTGCGGATTGTCCACGGCGACCGCATTGAACCGCGACCACAGTTCACCGATGCGCCGGCGATGGTCGTCGATCTTCTCCCCCGCGGCGATCCGCAACGCCTGCTCGAACAGCGGGTAGACGTTGGCGGGACGGTCCAGCCCGATCCGCTCTTCGGCCGGTCCGACCATCGGCACATCTTCGCCGTCGCAGCGCGCCAGCGGGACGGTGTCGTCCTGCTGGGTCCAGACCAGTTTGCTTCCGGCGCGCCGGAGCCTGGTGCGCGTACGCCACGTCTCGCCGCCGGTCAGCAGCACAACTCCTGAGCGTCCGTCGAGAATATCCAGGCAGGCCTGATTGACCAGGGACTGCGGCACATTGCCGCCCACGGGGGTGTAGCGGGTGTCGGAACACTGCGCGCCGATCCGCTGTGCGATCAGCGCGGCCGGGTCGCGATACCGGGCCGAGAGCAGGTTCACCACCCGAATCGAGTCGATCGCGCGCAGCACCCTCTCGTCGACGGCGCGGCGTACCGCGGCCACCATCAGATCGACGGGTTCGACGGGCTGGGTGTCGTCACGGTGACTGATCTGGCCGTAGCCGATCAGCACCGGGGTCCGGGGGTCCACAGGCATGGACGTCAGACTAATCGGCGGCGAAGATCACTCCGTCGGCCAGGCGCACCGGGGTGGAGGCGGCTACAGCCCGGCATTCACGGTTCTGACCGGCTGCGCGGCACAGCCGGATCAAAACGGTGACTCGTCCATCAGGGCGGCCGCCAGCCGGCCGGCGATCTTGCTGGCTTCATCATCGACCCGGTCACCACAGGCTTTGATATCGAGGACCAGGTCGTTGACCACCCGCATCACACGCTGGCAGGTGTAGCGCTCACCGCCCACCCGGGTGAATGTCTGGGCGATCTGAGGAACATCCCCGACCACCTCCCCGACCTGCCAGGTGTAGGTTTCCCCTCCGCGATAGGCCGCACTGACTGTTTGTCCTGCACAGGCCTTCCATGGCAGCGCTGAAGCCCGGACAAACGCCTCCGGCCGATCAGTCTCAGGCGGGAACGCCGTGACGTCCTGGTCGACGAAGAAATTGTTGTCGAGTCCCGCACGCGCCATGCCGCCGCGGTCCTCCGATACCCGCCAGGTGGGTTTCCCCCCTCCGCTGTCCCGATACGCCCGGTCCAGGCCGGGATAAAGAACGCTCGCGCATTCCGGGGGTGAGACCTCGATCTCGCCCTTTATGTGCTTAGCCTTGCGGACCCCGCCTTCGGCGGTCGTCATCCCAGCGGTCCCCATGATGGTGTTCAACGTGCTGTCTTCGAGCAGGTCGACGTCGGGTCCTTTCGGGTCTTGCTGGCTGTGCAGTACCGCCACCACCACCGTGGCGAGGACCGCCAACCCGACCGCGGAGCCAAGGATCCACCTGCTGTGCGCCAAGCCCGTCCGGCCGGCCTCTGCGATACGGGAACTGCTGGCAGCAATGACAACCGGCCGCGCCCGGGTGGCCGTCGACTCCCCGGAGTCGATCGTGTCCGACGACGCCGGCAGGGCGATGTCTGACCCCGGCTCCGCGGGAGATGACTCGGTTGATCCGCGACTCGATCGCGGCCGCTCCACCGAGATCTGCTCTGCGGGCGACTCAACCAGTCGGGGACTGGAGAAGGGCACCGTCGTCAGCCCGATGGGCGCCGAGAGATTGGCGTCGCACGCGGACAGCAGGGCGTCCACCTCACCGCGAATACGCCACGTCACATCCGGACGATCACGTAAGAGATACAGCAGTCGAACGATGTCGCGCAGCGCTGCCGGATCGGCACAGTCCTCGGCGAGCTTGTGCCGCAACTCCAACACCAGCCCCGCCTGATCGTGGTGGCTCAGCGCGGGATGGGAGAGAACCGAGGCCATCCGCATCAGGTAGGCGAAGGGCACCTCCGGCTCCTCGGGCAGGACCTCCGGCAGCGGACCGCACTGCGCCCGACACTTCTGCACAGCCGCGAGCAACCGGATTTCATTGTCGGGGAACGGATTGCGAAAATCGATGATGTGTGTCGCAGCAAGTGGTGTGACCCGCACACTGTCTACCGAGCCGATTTGGACCGGAAGAATGGGGCGGCGAAGCGCCTGCGCATACCGCAACTCTGCCGCGCAGGGTTTGGACGCCAATGCGTTGTTCGACAGGGCGATGATGAAGACCTTGCTGTCGCGGATCTTCTCCAGAATTGACTGCCACCACGCCTCGCCGCCGCCGAGCTCATCGTCCAGCCACACTTCCCTACCAGTGCGCCGCAGCACGGCCAGCAAGCCGTCGATCGCCGACCTGTCTTGGCTGGCGTGACTGACAAAAAGCATCATCGCCTCCGAAAAAATCAACTACCGACTGAATCTACTGCTTAAACTCCGTAAGACAATACTGAAAGACGGATTTAATGAGCCCAATTCCAATTCGGTGCACCACAGAGCATCTAACGAGGCGATGGCACTCGCTCACCAGACCTCGCCGACTCGCCCGGTTGGCAATTGCCGGCGCGGTTCCGCTGGTGGCGTGGCTGTGCGTGCTCGCCAAGTGGCCGCAGACAGCGAATTGGCTCGACATTCCAGAGTCAGTGCTGGTCGCGCTGACCGTGATAGCACTGACCTCGGTGTGCGTCCTGGTTCTGCGTGCACGTGGTGACCGACGGCCGGGGACTGCGGCGGCCGCCATTGCGGTGGGACTGGCTGCCACAGGTGCGCTGTTGGGGCTCAGTTCCTTGTGGGATTGCCACGGAGGCGATCACATGCCCGTCTTCCAGCCGCTGATCTGGACTGCAGAGCTGATCAAAGGGGGCTCGGCCGAGGCTGCGATCAAAAGCGGGGCCTGCCCCCACCCCACTCCAGCGGCCCTGGTGGTGGCTCAGCTCGCGGCGCTGGGAGCCATCTTCACCGGGCTCTCCGGCGTGGCATTCGCACTCTTCCGGTCACAGGTCGACCGGCTGCAGGCAAACCACGCCTCCTCGGTCACCGCCGTCATCGGCGTCGACACCGACTCGAGCGCGATGTTGGGGGGTATCGCGCGGACCCTGAACCGACGCGACACCCTCGTGGTCATCGTCGACACGGCCGACGAACACAGCGCGCACGGCGCCCGCACTCTGGGCGCCCGAGTGGTAACGGTCGATCTCAATGCCCCGTCGTCGCTCACCTCGCTCCCGTTGTGGCGGCGCCTCCAGCGCTTGTACTTGCTCTCGGGCGATCCGTCCAACAACCTGCTGTGGCTGGAAGCCGTCACGGAGGCACGTGAGCGCGCGGGCAATCGGGGGCGGTTGCCACTGGTCGTTCGGGTAGATGACCCGTGGCAAGCAGAGGCCTGGCGAACTCAGCAACTCGGCGGAGCCGATTCCCAATGGGCCGTGGACACCCTCGGAAAATATGAGCTCACCGCCAGTTGGCTGATGGACACCATTCTCGCGATCAAGGTCGTTCGCCGCGTCTTCGTCTGCGGCACGTCCCAGCTGACTCTGGCGCTCTGCGCAGATCTGACTCGCCGCAAGCTGGAGCGCGACTACTACAGCCCCCCAACGGAAGCCGAATTGCCGGCGTTCACTCTCGTCGGCGAAGACGCCGACGAGAGTCACCGTGACCAGGAGTTCCAGCGCGAACAGTTCGGCCTCCTGGCAGCGGGACCGACCATTGACGTGGAGCCGACCACACCGACAATTCCGGTGCTGGAACGGCTGATCAATACCGGCGACCCGGCTACCAGCGCCGTGATATTCGTCGATGACTGGACACGTGGACCCCGAGGAGCCGCAACTCTGGGAAGCCGGCTGGCTGCCCGCTTCCCCACCCTGCCGGTGTACAGCTGGGATCCAGACAGCCAGGTGAGCAACAAGCCGGTGCCCATCGTCGGGCGGTTACGCACCTTTCGGCTGATGCTGGAGTTTCCCGACTGTGATGCCCCTGACGTTTGGGAGCGGGCCGCCAGCCTCATTCATGAGCGCTACCTGTCCACCCTGGACCCGGAGGACACATTGCTTCCATCGAGATTGCCGTGGACCCAACTCAACGAGTTCTACCGCGGGTCCAATCGACGGCAGGTCCGCAACGCCCTGTGGATGGTCGAGCAGATTGCCGGGCACACCTGGAACCCCTGGGGCGACGTACCGACACCGCTGGCAGAACGCGACATTGTCGGCCTCCCCCCACTCAAGCAGCTCGAGAAAATGGGTTTCGACCACGCCTCGGCGATCGAGATGGCTAGAGCCGAGCACGAGGACTGGTGCCGCTACTACCGCAAGAACAGCTGGAAATACGGCCCCAACCGCGACGACAGACGGCAGATCCACGACAAGCTTGTCGGCTGGTCTGTCGTCCAGTCAGATCAGCGACTCCTCGACGGAGTCCTCCGGAGTGTGGCGAACACACTGTGGAGCCTGCGTCAGCTCGGCTACCGATCTCACCCGGTGTGGTGGCCCTACGCCCGAGCCGGGACCGTGACCGCCGAGCAGCGCGATGCGCCGTGGACGTGGATATCGCCGTCCGGGGCGACGATGCAGGCGGACCCCGGTGACTGGCTGGTCCATGACGGGGGTGCGGCCTGGTCGGTACGCAACGACATCTTCCGTTCCACCTACCGGCATATCGGGGGAAAGAAATGGCAGAGATGCGGAACGGTTCTCGCGCGACCCGCGCGCCCGGGTGAAACGATCGAGACCGCCGAGGGCCCCACTGCCGCCGCTGACGGCGACTGGGTGGTCAAAGGCGAAGCGGGCGACCAATGGCCGGTTCCAGCCGATGTATTCGCGCTCCACTACGCACAACTTCCTCCCGCGTAGACCAGCCCGACGCAGCCCCGGAGGTTCGTTGTCGCTAATCGGCGGCGAAGATCACTCCGTCGGCGATCAGGCGGTCGGTCTCGGCGTCGTCGAGTCCGAGCACCGAACGGCAGATGTCCCGGGTGTCCTGACCGGGCAGCGGGGCGGGGCGCTGCGGCGCGACCGGGATGTTGCGGAACGGCGCGGGACCGGTCTCGGCGGGCAGCGGGTGTTCGATCAGCGGGTGAGTCATCGCCGCGTAAAGCATCCGGTGCGCCAGCTGGGGGTCGTCGGCGACGTCGGGTGGCCGGTTCATCGGCGCGGCGGCCACCCCGCCGGCCTGCAACAGTTCCGCCACCGCCGACGGGCTGCGGGTCGCGGTGTGGCGGCCCAACGCTTCCGCCAGCTCCCCGCGATGGGTGGCACGACCGGCACCGCTGCTGAAGCGTTGCTCGGCTGCCAACTCGTGATCGCCGAAAGCTGAAGCGACAGATCGCATATCGGCGTCGGTGCGGATCGAGATCACACACCACTCGTCATCGCCCGCGCACGGGCAGACCAGGTCCACCGCGGTGTCCGGTGCGACCGCAGCGCCCGCGGCGTGCGCGACATAGCTGGTGTCGAGTTGGTTGATGGCGGTCTCGGCCTGCGACACGTGCACGTGACTGCCGGCGGCGGTTCGCCGGGTTCCGATCAGCGCGGCCAGTGCGCCGATCGCGGCGACCCGGGCAACCACGTGGTCGGGAAAGACCGTGGTGGCGTCGTAGAACGGATGACGCTCGGAGTCGGCGGCACCATCCGGGGAAGTCCACAGCGAGGTGACCCCGGCGGTGGCACGCACCAGCGGGCCGTATCCCATCCGGCCGCTCCACGGCCCGGACTCACCGAAAGCGCTGCTCTCGGCCAACACGATCCGCGGATTGATGCCACGCAGCACCTCATAGGAGAAGCCCAGCGCGGCAAGCGTTCCCGGCTTGAAGTTGGCGAGCACCACGTCCGCTTCGCCGACCAGTCGGGTGAAGATCTCCTTGCCCTGTGGACTGCGCAGATCCAAACCGAATCCCGACTTGTTGCGGTGGGTCCAGGCGAACGACTCGCTCATCGCCTCACCCGGGCGGGCCTGACGCAGTCCGTCCGGGTAGGCCGCGCTCTCCACCTTGATGACCTCGGCACCCAGGTCGGCGAAGATCCGGCTGGCCTCCCCGCCCGCCACAATGATCCCCAGGTCGATGATGCGCAGTCCCTCGAACGGGCGGGCACCGACCTCGCCGGCCGTTGCCTGCTCCAGCGGTTCGGCCAGCCAGCCGGCGCTCGCAGCATCGCCGGGAGCCGGAGCCGGGGCCCGGAATCCGGCCCGGTGATCGTCGACCACGTAGTAACCGGTCGGGATCGCCGCGGTCAGCCCGGGAACCAGCTCGGTCTGGGCGACCGCCCCCGCGACCACGAAGTGCTCCTCGGTCAGCACCTTCGCCGGATCTCCCACCGCCGCGATCGGCACCCCCCGGGATTGCCCGGCGCTGACCAGATCCACCATGTCCTGGTCGGCGAAGAGCTTGCGCAGCAGCACGCTGATCTGCGGCCAGACCGCAAACCGTTCGCCGATCACGCCGTACTTGGGGTCGGCGAACTCGGCCGGCTCCCCCAGCCAGGTCCACAGGGCCCGCCACTGGCGCGGGGACATGACACAGAGCCGGACGTAACCATCGCGGCACGCGTAGATCGGATAGGCGTCCTGATTGCGGGGCCGGCCGCGCCACCGGCTCGACTTGCGTTGGGCCGCGGCGGCCTGGCCGTGCGCCCCGAAGATCGGATCGAGGACAGCCACCACCGCGTCGAACCGGGAGAAGTCGATGTAGTCCCCGGTGCCGCTGCGCAGCCGGTTGTAGTAGGCGACCAGCGCCGCCCAGGCGGCCTGCACCGCCGCGGTCGCCGAGGCGATCCCGTCGGGCGGCAGCACCGGCGTTCCGGTGGTCGGCCCCGACCGCGAGAGGGCTCCGGACAGTGCGTAGAGCACCGCATCGGTGGCTTGCCAGGTGGAGCGGGGGCCGCTCGTCCCGAAGTCGGTGACCGACATCGTCACCAGGTGGGCGAACCGGTCAGCCAGTTCCGCGCAGGAGGTGCCGAACGCCGCGGCGCGTCCCGGCCCGCCGCTGTCCACCACGATGTCGGCGGTGCCGGCCAACTCGTCGAACCGGCGGCGGTCCCGCTCATCGGCAGGATCCAAGATGATGCTGCGCTTGTTGGCGTTGTGCAGCGCGAACGCAATGCTCACCCCGCCCAGTAGCGGCGGAGCCGTCCGCGCCGGGCTGCCCCCGGGCGGCTCCACCTTCAGCACGTCTGCACCCAGGTCGGCGAGCAGTCGGGTGACCGCATCGGCGTCCCCGCCGGCCAGGTCGAGTACACGTACGGATTGCAACAGCACGGTGACAGGGTAATGAATCGGTTGCTGCGGTCCCTGTTCGGCGGGACAATCGCAAAGATGAGTGCAGCCGACGCGCCACCATCGACCCCAGCACTCTCCGACGACGACCTCGCCCTGCTCGATGCCTACTGGCGGGCGGCCAACTACCTCTCCGTCGGGCAGATCTATCTGCTGGACAATCCGCTGCTCACCGAACCGCTGCGGGCCGAGCACGTCAAACCCCGGCTCCTGGGGCACTGGGGAACCACGCCGGGCCTGAACCTGCTGTACCTGCACCTGAACCGGATCATCCGGGAACGCGACGCCGACGTCATCTTCATCACCGGCCCCGGCCACGGCGGACCGGCTCTGGTGGCCAACGCCTATCTCGAGGGCGCCTACAGCGAGGTGTACACCGGCATCGGCGAGGATGTCGACGGTCTGCGGAAGCTGTTCCGGCAGTTCTCATTTCCCGGCGGCATCCCCAGTCACGTGGCAGCTGAGACACCGGGCTCCATCCACGAGGGCGGCGAACTCGGCTATGCGCTGGCGCACGCATTCGGTGCGGCATTCGACAACCCGGAGCTGGTGGTCGCCTGCGTGATCGGGGACGGCGAGGCCGAGACCGGGCCGCTGGCGGCCAGCTGGCACTCGAACAAGTTTCTCAACCCCGCCGTGGACGGCGCAGTGCTGCCCATCCTGCATCTCAACGGCTACAAGATCGCCAATCCCACTGTGCTGGCTCGTATTCCGCAGACAGAATTGGAGACTCTGCTACGCGGCTACGGGTACCGGCCGATCGCCGTCGCCGGCGACGATCCCGCCGCGGTACATCGGCTGCTCGCCGCCGCCCTCGATGACGCGTTTGACGACATCGCGGCGATCCGGCGGGCTGCGCGCACCGAGGGCTCGTCGATGCGGCCGGTGTGGCCGATGATCGTGCTGCGCACCCCGAAGGGGTGGACCGGACCGAAGGTGGTCGACGGGCAGCAAGTGGAGGGGACCTGGCGGGCACATCAGGTGCCGCTCGCGCAGACCCGTACCGACCCCGAGCACCGCCGCCAACTGGAGGAATGGCTGCGCAGCTACCGCCCGGCGGAACTGTTCGACCCATCCGGACGCCTGATTCCGGAGTTGGCGGCGCTGGCACCGCGCGGGGACCGCCGGATGAGCGCCAACCCGCATGCCAATGGCGGGTCGGTACTGCGGGATCTGGACCTGCCCGACTTCGGCGATTATGCGGTGCCGGTGACCCGGCCCGCCACCGAGCTGCACGAGGCCACTCGGGTGCTGGGGACGTATCTGAGCGACGTCATCGACCGCAACCGTGATCGGTTCCGGTTGATGGGTCCCGACGAGACGGCCTCCAACCGGCTCTCGCCGGTCTTCGACACGACCGACCGGGTGTGGTTGTCGCAAACCCTCCCCGATGATGATCACCTGGCCCCGGACGGACGTGTCCTGGAGGTGCTCTCGGAGCACCTGTGTCAGGGCTGGCTGGAGGGCTATCTGCTGACCGGCCGGCACGGGCTGTTCAACTGCTACGAGGCGTTCGTGCACATCGTCGACTCGATGTTCAACCAGCACGCCAAGTGGCTGGCGACCAGCCGCGAACTCCCGTGGCGACAGCCGATCGCCTCGCTGAACTATCTGCTGACCTCGCACGTCTGGCGCCAGGACCACAACGGGGCGTCGCACCAGGATCCGGGCTTCATCGATCTGGTGGCCAACAAGCGGCCCGAGGTGGTGCGGGTCTATCTGCCGCCGGACGGCAACACACTGCTGTCGGTGGCCGATCACTGCCTGCGCAGCCGCAACTACGTCAACGTGATCGTCGCCGGCAAGCAACCTGCCCTGGCCTACCTCGATATGCCCGCCGCGGTGGCGCACTGCACCCGTGGTCTGGGTATCTGGGAGTGGGCAAGCACCACCACCGGTGAGCCGGATGTGGTGCTGGCCTGCGCCGGGGATATTCCGACCCTGGAAACCCTGGCCGCTGCCGACATCCTGCGCAACGAACTGCCCGACCTCGCCGTGCGGGTGGTGAACGTGGTCGACATCATGCGCCTGCAACCGGCGACCGAGCACCCGCATGGATTGCCGGACAACGAATTCGATGCGCTGTTCACCCGCGACAAGCCGGTGATCTTCGCCTATCACGGCTACCCCTGGCTGATCCACCGGCTCACCTACTCGCGCGCGAACCACGATCAGATGCATGTGCGCGGCTACCGCGAACGCGGCACCACCACCACACCGTTCGACATGGTGATGCTCAACGATCTGGATCGATTCCACTTGGTGATGGACGTGATCGACCGGGTGCCGCAACTGGGCGGCCGCTGCGCGGTCCTGCGCCAGCGGATGGTCGATGCGCGGATGGCCGCGCGGCGCTACACCCGCGAGCACGGCGAGGACGACCCCCAGATCACCAATTGGACCTGGCGATCGGGCGCCGACCCCAGCGGCGGCGAGATAGGGTGACGGCCATGACTGCTCACCCCTCATCGGTCGGGATGCGCCGCAAGGCGATGTCGTTGCTGATCGGCGCCCTCGTCGCGTCGGCCACCATCGCCGGCGCCGGGGTGGCCGGCGCTACGCCGGACCACACCAGGGTGCCGGTCCGCTACGACCTCTCCGGTAGCGGGGTTGCCAGTTACATCACCTACCAGAGCCAGAACGGTCAGGCGCACGCCACCAATGCCCCGCTGCCGTGGTCCATCCAGCTGGCCGGCTCGATGACGAACGCCGCCAGTCCCAGCTCTTATTCGCTGAGCGCTCAAAGCGCCGGTCCCGGCGCCCTGACCTGCACGATCACCGTCAACGGCAAGGTGGTCAGCGAGAACACCGCCACCGGCAACCCGGCGCGGGTGCTGTGCGAAACCCACGGCCCCAAGTAGGCCGGCAGGGTCAAGAACGGTAGGCCGCCCCCGCGACGAACTGCTCCGTCCCGGAGTCGCGCGTAGAATTCCGTGCAATGTCTGGCCACGAGTTCGCGGTGCCCTGGGGGCGGCACCCGTTGGTGTCGCAACTCTCGGCGCTGAATCACTTCCGCACCTTCGTCGATGTCGCCGTCGTCGTGGTGGTGCTGGCCCTTGCCAATCTGATCGCCCACTTCACCACTCCCTGGGCCGCGGTCGCCACCGTTCCGGCCACCGCCGTCGGCCTGATCGCGCTGGTCCGTTACAACGGCCTGAGCTGGAGCGAGCTCGGCCTGGGTCGCGCACAGTGGAAAGCGGGGTTGGGCTACGCGCTGGCCGCAGTCCTGGTCGTGGTGTCGGTGATCGCGATCGGCGTGATGATGCCGGCGACCCGGCCGATGTTCTTGAACAATCACTACGCCACGGTCTCTGGTGCGCTGGTTGCGTCGATGGTCGTCATCCCGCTGCAGACCGTGATCCCCGAGGAGTTGGCCTTCCGCGGCGCGCTGCACGGCGCACTGCACCGGGCATGGGGGTTTCGCGGGGTGGCTGCGGCCGGCTCGTTGTTGTTCGGGCTGTGGCATGTTGCGACATCGCTGGGCCTGACCAGCAACAACGTCGGTTTCACCCGCGTTTTCGGGGGTGGGTTCTTCGGCATGCTGGCCGGTGTGACGCTGGCGGTACTGGCCACCGGCGCCGCGGGATTCATATTCAGCTGGTTGCGGCGCCGCAGCGGCAGTCTGATCGCGCCCATCGCGCTGCACTGGTCACTCAACGGGGTCGGCGCGCTGGCCGCCGCTCTGGTGTGGCAGGTGTCCTGAGCCGCCGTAAACCCCGGCGGTTCAGCGAGGCTCGACGCAGGAGAGGCGAAGCTGGGACCGCTGCATAGACACCGCGGTTCAGACCAGCAGCACGGCCGCGCCTGCGATCCGGCCCGCACCCAGGTCTGCCAACGCCTTATCGGCGTCACCCAGCGAGTACTCCGGCGTGGTCACGTCGATGTGGTGGGTTGCGGCGAAGTCCAGGAAGGCGTGGGCATCGGCGCGCGTGTTGGACGTGACCGAGCGGATCTGACGCTCACGGAACAGGTGGCGCTGGTAGTTCAGTGGCGGGATGTCGCTCAGGTGGATACCGGCGATGGCCAGTGTGCCGCCGGCGTCCAGCGCCTGGCAGGCCGGCAGCACCAGCTCGCCGACCGGGGCGAACAGGATCGCGGAGTCCAGCGGCACCGGTGGCGGATCGGCGGCGCCCTGAACCGAGGCAACGCCGAGCGCCAGGGCCAGTTCCCGCGCCTGCTCCCCGCGGGTCATCACGTGCACCTCGGCGCCGTTGGCGAGTGCGACCTGCGCGGTGATGTGTGCACTGCCCCCGAATCCGTAGATTCCCAGCCGGCCGCCCGCGGGCAGGTCTGCCCGCAGCAGAGACCGGTAGCCGATGATGCCGGCACACAGCAACGGCGCCAACTCGGTGTCGCGGTAGCCGCTGGGCAGGCGCAGCGCGAAAGCTGCAGGCACGACGGCGAATTCAGCGTACCCGCCGTCGGCGTCCCAGCCGGTGTAGCGCGACTGCGGGCATAGGTTCTCCTCGCCCCGGCGGCAGTAGCGACAGGTGCCGCAGGTATGACGCAGCCAGGCGATTCCGACCCGGTCCCCCACTGCGAACTCAGCACCGGCGTCCGCGCCGACCTCGACGACTTCGCCGACCACCTCGTGGCCGGGAATCACCCCCGGCCGGTGTACCGCAAGGTCGCCTTCGGCGACGTGCAGATCGGTGCGGCACACGCCGCAGACCTGCACCGCCACCAACAGTTCCGACGGCCCCGGTCGCGGCACCTCCGTGGTCACCCGCTCGAGTGGCCCGTCGGTTATCGGACCGGGTCGCTGGACGCGCCATCCCGTCATCGACATACCGGCTACCTGCGATCCCATGGACCTATGGTGCGCGTCCGACCGCCCTGACGGCTACCTGCGGCGTACCAGCCCCACCACCCACAGCAGGATGATGGCCCCGCCCAGGGAGACGAAGAAGGTGAACCACCTGCGGCCGTGCTCGACGTCGACACCGAGCCAGCCGAGCAGCATGCCACCGAGGAATCCGCCGATCACACCGATCGCGATGTTGAGCAGGATCCCCGTGCCGCCGCGCTTGAGGATGCGGTTCGCCAACCAGCCGGCGATGCCACCGATCAGGACATAGGCCAGCCAGCTGACCGACGTCGGGGTGGACAGTGCGGCAGCGAGACAGCCTCCGGCCATCGGTGCGACCAGTGGGGTTTACGCAGCCGGAGCAGGTGCCGGTGCGGGCGCAGGAGCCGGTGCGGGAGCCGGTGCCGGTGCGGGAGCCGGCGCCGGGATTCCCGGAACGCCCGGCTCCGGGGCAGGCGCGGCTTCGGCGGGTTCGGCCCCCAGCGGCCGGATGGATTCGGCCAGCGCGATGGCGGCGTTGGTGTCCACCGGGTTGTTGGCGGTGCCCAGCCACACCACGAACCACCGCTCGGTCTGCGGGCCGGTCCCGTCGGCCGGCGGCACACCGATCACGCCACTCCAGATCTGGCCGACCGGCTTGGCCGGGTCGGTGAACTTGACCTCGTAGTACGACGCGCTACCGGTCAGGCCACCGCCGTTGAGCGGAGCGCTCACCTGGTTTGCCCGGGTGCCGGGATAGGGCATGAAGAACTCGCCCATGTCCGATCCAAGGCGGGTCGCGGCCTTGGCGTTGTCGGTCTCAGCGCTGGCGTAGAGCCGCTGGTCGAGCTTGCCGAGCACGATCCGGGTGTCATTGGCCACCGGCACCGCTTGGCCCGGCAGGATCGGCTCGCCAGTCTTCTTGCTCAGCAGCGACGAACCGTACTCAAGGTGACTGGTGTCGGACTGCACCCAGCCGCCGGGCAGCACGAAGCTGAACCCGCCCGCGACGTCATCCACCCGGCCCACCTCCGGTGCGGCAGGCTCGGCAGGCTCACCAGGCGCAGCCGGGGCGTTGGGGTCGGCCGGCGGAGCGTCGGCCGGCGGAGCGTCGGTGTCGGCCGTCGGCGCGGGAGGAGGCGGCGGCACCGGGTCCGCGTACACCGGCGCTGCGACGGCGAATGCCAACGCACCCGCGACCGCGGCCACGGTCATCGCCCGAATTCCCTTTGAGGTCAGGTCCACCTGCTTCATGGCAGAAAAACCTACCGCGTTGCCATCGGTACGCAAGTTACGCCGTGCCGGGGTGTGTCGCGCGCAGGGTCACTTCCTGGGCTTTGACCCCGAACCAGACCGTTTGGCCCGGCACCAGGCGCAGTTCGGCCGCGGCTTCGGCCGTGATGTGGGCGGCCAGTCCCGGCGATCCGTCCGGCTGGTCCATGCCGCGCACCGAAACCGTGCTGCCGCGTGCGTCGAGCTCGGCGACGACGACCTGGTGCAGATTGCGGGTGCTGCCGCCGCGCGGCGGCTCGCGGTAGACCGCCACCGCCCGCGGCGCGCTGACCGCCACCGCGGGCCGGCCCGGTTCGACACCGTCGTCGGGGCGGCCATGCCATTGGTCTCCCCACTCGGTGCGCAGTACTCCGGTGGCCTCGATCACCCCGGCGACCAGGTTGAATCCGGCGATCTGCGCCCCGAAGCGGCTGCGGGGCGCGGCCAGTACGTCGGCTGCCCGGCCGACCTCGGCGACCCGACCGGATTCCAGAACCAGGACCCGGTCAGCCAGGGCGAATACGTCGAGCAGGTCGTGAGTGACCAGCACGGTGCTGCGACCGGCCTTGCCGAGCACGTCGTGCAGCACCGTGCGCACGGCCGACGCCGCGCCCACGTCGAGCCCGGCGAACGGCTCGTCGAGCAGCAGCACCTCCGGTTCTGCGGCCAGCGCACGGGCGATCGCGACGCGCTGCGCCTGCCCGCCGGAGAGCCGCCGCGGCCGGCGTTCGGCCAACTCTTCGGCGTCCACCGCGCGCAGCCACGGCGCCGCGAGGGTTCGGGTGTGTTTCCGGCGCAGGTCGAGGCGACGCCGGTGAGGCGAACCGAACGCCACGTTGGCCGCCACACTCAGATGCGGGAACAGCAGCGGATCCTGCAGCAGTAGGCCCACCCGGCGATCGCAGGTCGGCACCTGCACCCCGGCCCGGGTGTCGGTCAGCACGCGGTCACCGGCGCGGAGCAGGCCTTCGTCCGGTCGCAGCAGGCCCGCGATCACGTGCAGCAGGGTCGACTTCCCCGCACCGTTGGGCCCCAAGACCGCCAGCACCTCGCCCGGCGCGACGCTCAGCGTCACGTCCAGGCCGCGTTCGGCGACCACCGCGCGCAGCGTGAGCCCAGCGGTTTCGGCGCTCACCCGATGCTGCCCAGCCGTCGAGCACCCACGACCAGCACCACCGCAGCGGCAACGGCCACCAGCACCAGCGACATCGCCGCCGCGGCGTCGGCGTCCGACACGCGCTGCAGATAGATGGCCAGCGGCAGCGTCCGGGTGACGCCTTCCAGGGATCCGGCGAAGGTCAGCGTCGCGCCGAATTCCCCGAGGGAGCGCGCGAAGGCCAGAACCGCTCCTGAGATCAGGCCCGGGGTCAACAGCGGCAGGGTGACCCGCCACCACACCGCGCTGGGCCGGGCCCCCAAGGTGGCCGCCACCCGCTCGTAGTCGGCCCCGGCGGTCCGCGCCGCGCCTTCCAGGGCGATCACCAGGAACGGCAATGACACGAAGGTCTGCGCCAGCACCACCGCGGTGGTGGTGAACGCGATGTGGATTCCGGCTGCCTCCAGATAGCGTCCCAGCAGGCCGAGCCGGCCGAAGGCATACAGCAGCGCGATTCCGCCCACCACCGGCGGCAGGACCAGCGGCAACAGCACCAGCGGCCGGAGCAGGCGCACCACCCGCGCCTGGCTGCGGGCCAGCACCAGGGCCATCGGCACCCCGAGCACCACACACAGCACCGTGCTGGCCGCGGCGGTGCGCACGCTCAGCCGCAGTGCCGTGGTGGCCGACGGACTGCTGATCAACGACCAGAAATGCGGCCAGTCGACTTTGGCGGCGATCCCCACCAGTGGCAGCACCACGAACGCTGCGCCGATCGCGGCGGGCACATAGACCCAGCCCGGCAGATCATCAGGCCGGCGGACCACGGTGGGTCAGGGCTTACCGAAGCCGGCCGCGTGCAGCACCTTCTGCCCTGCCTCGCCGGTGACCAGGTCGACGAACGCCCGGGCCGGCCCGGGCGACGGAGCCTGACGTAACAGCACGATCGGGTAGGTGTTGACCGCGTCGCTGGCCTCGGGGAACTCGACGGTGGCCACTTTGTCGCCGGCGTACTGCGCGTCGGTGCGGTACACCACTCCGGCATCGGCTTGGCCGGTGGTGACCTTGTTGAGGACATCGGTGACGTCGGGCTCTTCGCTGACCGGGTGAAGTGTGACGCCGGTGGCCGCCTGGACCTTGTGGGTGGCCGCGCCGCACGGGACCGGGGTCTGACACACCACCACCGCGAGTCCGGGTGCGGTCAGGTCGGCGAAGGAGCGCACCCGGTGCGGGTTTCCGGGTGCCGTCACGATCACCAGCGTGTTGCTGGCGAACGGCACCGCCGCGTCGTCGAGCAGGCCGGCCTGCGAAACCTTCTCCATCTGGGCGGCGTTGGCCGAGGCGAAGACGTCGGCCCGCGCTCCCTGTGTCAGTTGGGTGGCCAGATCTGAGGAGCCGGCGAAGTTGAAGGCAACTTCCACTCCGGGGTTGTCGGTTTTGAACTGCTGGGCGATCTCGGTGAAAGCGGGCTCCAGCGAAGCGGCCGCGAACACCGTGATCGACGGTGCCGCCGGCTGAAGGCCACAGCCGGTCAGTCCCGCGGCCAGCATGACCGCCGCTGCGCCGCAGAGCACCTGGCTACGCCCCATAGCCTGGGAGCCTAGCGGTGATCGCAAGCGCGGCGAAGCAGCGCGCCGCGGGTCACCGCCGGCAGCACAGCGGTGATCGCAAGCGCGGCGAAGCAGCGCGCCGCGGGTCACCGCCGGCAGCACAGCGGTGATCGCAAGCGCTGCGAAGGAGCGCCGCGGGTCCCCCACCGGGCCATACGGCGGTGCTCGCAGGTCTGTGTCCGGATCGTGTCTGTGCCGAGTTCCGCCCTATCCCCGCAAATCGGCTACCGTCCAGTAACATAGCTCGGAACACGAGGAGGAACTACCGATGGATGTGCTGGTCACCGGTGGTGACACCGATTTGGGTCGCACCATTGCCGAGGGTTTCAGCGAGGCTGGCCACAAGGTGACGCTCGCCGGTTTGCGGGGCCCCGAGCTTGAGGTCGCCGCCAAGGAGCTCGACGCGGACGCGGTCGTCTGCGACAACACCGACCCGGCAAGCATGCTGCAGGCCCGCGGACTGTTTCCGCACCACCTCGACACCATCGTCAACGTCCCGGCGCCGCGCTGGCAGGGCGGCGACCCGCGCGGCTATTCGCTGGCCGACCAGGCCACTGCCTGGCGCAGCGCGCTCGACTCCACCGTGCTCTCGGCCGTGTTGACCGTCTCGACCATCGGCGACCACCTGCGCTCGGGCGGCTCCATCATCTCGGTGGTGCCGGACAACCCCCGCGACGGCAGCGCTGAGGCGGCGGTCAAGGCCGCGTTGGCCAACTGGACCGCCGGCCAGGCAACTACCTTCGGCACTCGCGGGATCACCGTCAATGTGGTGGCAGCCGGCGAACACGCCCGGCCGGGCTACGACGGGCTGACCCGGGTTCCGCCCACCGGAGCAGCCGAGATCGCCCGTCTCGCAGTGTTTTTGACTTCACCGGCCGCCCGGCACATCACCGGCCAGACGCTGCACGTCGGCCAAGGAGCACTGGCCAGCTTCGGCTGACTGTGACAGGAGTGGCTAATCCCACAACCACTGGATGCAGTGACCGCCTGTTAGGTCGACTAGCGTATTGGGTGAACGCAGTCACCGTCGAGGAGCAACCGGATTCCCATGAGCGCCCAGCCTGAAGTCACTGCGCAGCAGAGCCGACGACACCAGGTCGTCATCATCGGCTCGGGTTTCGGTGGGCTGACCGCGGCAAAGAAGCTCAAGCGAGCCGACGTCGACGTCAAGTTGATCGCCCGCACCACCCACCACCTGTTCCAGCCGCTGCTGTACCAGGTGGCGACCGGCATTCTGTCTGAGGGCGAGATCGCGCCGTCCACCCGCGTTGTGCTGCGCAAACAGCGCAATGTCCAGGTGCTGCTCGGTGATGTCACCCGTATCGATCTGGCCGGCAAGTTCGTCACCTCCGAGGTGCTCGGCCACACCTACGACACCCCGTTCGACACTCTGGTCGTCGCCGCCGGCGCCGGGCAGTCCTACTTCGGCAACGACCAATTCGCCGAATTCGCACCCGGCATGAAGACCATCGACGACGCGCTGGAGCTGCGGGGTCGCATCCTGAGCGCCTTCGAGCAGGCCGAGCGGTCCCGTGATCAGGCCCGGCGGGAAAAGCTGCTGACCTTCACCGTGGTGGGCGCCGGACCGACCGGCGTCGAAATGGCCGGGCAGATCGCCGAGTTGGCCAACTACACGCTCAAGGGCGCGTTCCGCAACATCGACTCCACCAAGGCGCGGGTGATCCTGCTCGATGCCGCACCGGCGGTGCTGCCGCCGATGGGCGAGAAGCTGGGCCGCCGGGCCGCCGAGCGGCTTGAGAAGATGGGCGTGGAGATCCAACTCGGGGCCATGGTCACCGACGTCGACCGCAACGGCCTGACCGTCAAGGACCCCGACGGCACGCTCCGGCGCATCGAGTCCCAGTGCAAGGTGTGGTCCGCCGGTGTCGCTGCCAGCCCGCTGGGCCGCGATCTCGCCGAACAGTCCGATGTGGAACTCGACCGCGCCGGGCGGGTCAAGGTGTTGCCGGACCTGTCCGTGCCGGGCCATCCGAACGTCTTCGTCGTCGGCGACATGGCGGCCGTCGACGGTGTCCCCGGTATGGCGCAGGGCGCCATCCAGGGCGCCAAACACGTCGCCAACATCATCAAAGCCGAGCTCGGCGGCGCCGACCCGGCTGACCGGGAGCCCTTCCAGTACCTGGACAAGGGCTCCATGGCCACCGTGTCCCGGTTCTCCGCGGTCACCAAGATCGGGCCCCTGGAGTTCAGCGGTTTCCTGGCCTGGCTCGCCTGGCTGGGACTGCACCTGATCTACCTGGTCGGGTTCAAGAACAAGATCAGCACTCTGCTGTCCTGGAACGTCACGTTCTTGAGCACCCGGCGTGGCCAGCTCACCATCACCGAGCAGCAGGCCTTCGCCAGGACACGTCTGGAACAGCTCGAGGTCTTGGCGGCCGAGGCGCAACGCGGCTCGGAACGCGCGGTCAGTTAGCCGGCCGACAGCGCCGGCGCTGTCGGCCGAGTCGGCTCACTCCGACAGGTTCTGCAGCCGGACCTGGCCGCGGGCAAGCACCCGCCGCTCGGCGTCGGTGATCGTCACCAACCACAACTGCTGGCGCCGGCCCCGATGAATCGGGGTGGATTCGGCATAGACGGTTCCCGACGACACCGCTCGAAGGAAGTCGGTGTTGTTGTTGACTCCGACCACGGTGCCGCCCGCCGGGCAGCCGTCGCGGTTGAGCCAGCTGTGCGCCGAGACGCTGGCCACGCTCTCGATGATCGAGCAGTACACGCCCCCGTGCACGATGCCCGCCGGCTGGCAGAGCTTGGGCTGCAGTTCCAGTTCGGCGCGCGCACCGTCTGGACCGACGTCGGTGTAGACCAGACCGATCTCGGAGTCGAAGGGCGCGGAGAACTCGGACGGAATCCCGGTGGCAGCCATGTGATGGTTTTACACGATGCCCGCACGGACGAGCCGAGCCCCGACCCCGTCGCAGCAGACGCTCAGCTTCTGATACGACGCCCGGTAGTAATTAAGGGTAGGCTTGCTCCGTTGCCCGGGGAGTTGATGACAAACATGGCGAAGCAGACCCATCTAGGGGACTTGGAACGCGCGGTGATGGACCATCTGTGGTCATCGCCGGAGTCTCAGACGGTGCGCGAGGTCCACGAAGCCCTGTCGACCCAGCGCGACCTCGCCTACACGACCGTGATGACGGTCCTGCAGCGACTGGCCAAGAAGAATCTCGTGTCGCAGATTCGCGATGACCGTGCACACCGCTACACCCCGGTCCGGGGCCGCGACGAATTGGTCGCCGGACTGATGGTCGAGGCACTCGATCAGGCCGCCGACTCCGGAGACCGCCGGGCCGCGCTGGTGCATTTCGTCGAACGCGTCGGCGTCGACGAGGCCGCCGCACTGCGGCGTGCGCTGGACGAACTGGAGGCCAAGCATCGCGTCCGCCTCCCAGGTAGCGGCCGACCTGCGTCCTGAGGGAGACTTACAGCGTGTCCGCGCTGGCCTTCTCCATCGTCGCGCTGCTGCTCGTAGGGCCCGTACCGGCCCTGCTGGCGCGCGCTGACTGGCCGCTTCGCGCTCCCCGTGCCGCACTGGTGCTCTGGCAGGCCATCGCGATCGCGGCGGTGCTGTCCGCGTTCAGCGCGGGTCTGGCCACCGCAAGCCGGCTGCTGATGCCCGGCCCCGACGGCCGTCCCACGTCGACGATTCTCGGCTCGCTCGATCGGTTGGGTTGGCCGCTGTGGACCTTCTACGTCGCGGTCTTCGTCTTGACCCTCATGGTCGGGATGCGCCTCACCTGGACGGTGTTGCGGGTCGCGATCCGCACCCGGCAGCGCCGGGCCCACCACCGCATGCTCGTCGACCTGGTCAGTGTCACCGACCGCCCACCCGCGGTGCGCACCAGTGGGCTGCGCATTCTGCAGGTGATGCAGCCACTGGCCTACTGCCTTCCCGGCGTGCGGAGCCGGGTGGTGGTCAGTTCCGGCACCCTCGACGCACTCGGTGACACCGAATTGGCCGCGCTGCTCTGCCATGAGCGGGCCCACCTGCGCGCCCGGCACGACTTGGTTCTCGAGGCCTTCTCGGCGGTGCACACCGCGTTCCCCTGGTTCGTGCGCAGCGCCAGCGCCCTGGACGCGGTACGGCTGCTGATCGAGCTGCTCGCCGACGACGCCGCCGTTCGCGTTGCCGGCGCCCCTCCCCTGGCCCGGGCCCTGGTGACCTGCGCCTCGGCCAAAGTCCCCGCCGGCGCACTGGCGGCCGGCGGCACCAACACGGTGCTGCGGGTGCAGCGGTTGTCGGGGCGGGGCAACAGTCCAGCGCTGGCTGCGGCCGCCTATTCGGCCGCAGCCGGGGTGCTGGCGGTGCCGACGGTGGCGCTGGCGGTACCGTGGCTGACCGAGCTGCACCGACTGATCGCGGGGTAACCCGCGCCGCCCGGCGGCCCGGGCATCGGATCACCTACCACCGAGAGGCGAATACATGAGCGCGTCGGACGTTGTTGGCACCGCCCAGATCGGCGTGACCGGACTGGCGGTCATGGGATCCAACATCGCGCGCAACTTCGCCCGCCACGGCTACACCGTGGCGCTGCACAACCGCTCGGTCGCCAAGACCGACGCACTGCTGGACGCCTACGGCTCCGAAGGCAGTTTCGTGCGCAGTGAATCGATTCCGGAATTCCTGGCCGCCCTGGAAAAGCCGCGCCGTGTCCTGATCATGGTCAAGGCGGGTGATCCCACCGACGCCGTCATCAATGAACTCGCCGACGCGATGGAGCCGGGCGACATCATCATCGACGGCGGTAACGCGCTCTACACCGACACCATTCGCCGGGAGAAGGCGATGGCCGCCCGCGGCCTGCACTTCGTGGGAGCCGGAATCTCCGGCGGCGAGGAAGGCGCACTCAACGGCCCCTCGATCATGCCGGGCGGCCCCAAGAAGTCCTACGAGTCGTTGGGGCCGCTGCTCGAGGAGATCTCGGCCCACGTCGACGGCGTGCCGTGCTGCACCCACATCGGGCCGGACGGCGCGGGGCACTTCGTGAAGATGGTGCACAACGGCATCGAGTACTCCGACATGCAGCTGATCGGCGAGGCCTACCAACTGCTGCGCGACGGGCTGGGACTGTCGGCTCCGCAGATCGCCGAGGTGTTCACCGAATGGAACTCCGGGGAGCTGGACAGCTACCTGGTCGAGATCACCGCCGAGGTGCTGCGGCAGGTCGACGCCAAGACCGGCCAGCCCCTGGTCGACGTCATCGTCGACGAAGCCGAGCAGAAGGGCACCGGGCGCTGGACCGTGAAGTCCGCTCTGGACTTGGGCGTTCCGGTCACCGGCATCGCCGAGGCGGTGTTCGCCCGGGCGCTGTCGGGCTCGGTGCCGCAGCGTCGCGCCGCGGCGGGTCTGGCGGCGGGCAGTCTCGGCGAACGCCCCGCGGATGCGGCCCGCTTCACCGAGGACGTCCGGCAGGCGCTGTATGCCTCCAAGATCGTCGCCTATGCGCAGGGCTTCAACCAGATTCAGGCCGGCAGTGCCGAGTACGGCTGGAATGTCACCCCGGGAGACCTGGCGACGATCTGGCGCGGCGGCTGCATCATCCGCGCGAAGTTCCTCAACCGCATCAAAGAGGCATTCGACACCGACCCCGACCTGGTGAGCCTGCTCGCGGCGCCGTATTTCCGCAACGCGGTCGAGGCGGCCATCGACTCCTGGCGGCGGGTGGTGACCACGGCGGTCAGCCTCGGTATCCCGGCCCCCGGTTTCTCCTCGGCCCTGGCCTACTACGACGGCCTGCGGACTGAGCGGCTGCCGGCCGCCCTGACCCAGGCCCAGCGCGACTACTTCGGCGCGCACAGCTACGGCCGGGTGGACGCGCAGGGCAAGTTCCACACGCTGTGGAGCGCCGACCGCAGCGAAGTGCCGGTCTAGGCCTCAACCAGCAGGCGCAGGATGGCCTCGGTGAAGGCCTGCGGGTCCTCGATCTGCGGATAGTGGCCCAGCTCCGGCAGCTCGACGACGTCGGCGGCGGGGCGCAGCTCGCGCAGGCCGTCCAGCACATTGGTGGTCGCCACCGGATCGCGCAGGCCCCACACGAAGCCCAGCGGCTTGGGCCAGTCGCGCACCGCGCCGTGCCAGCGCTGGGCATACGTCACCCGTTCGTCGAGGTAGGCCGAGAGCAGGTGTGCGATCCGGTTTCCGCCGTTGTGGGTCATCAACGCCCACTGCGCGTCGCCCTCATCGGCGCTCAGCGGGTGATCCGGGCTGAACAGCCGGCCGAACCCGCGAACGAAACTGCGCCGATTGGGCAACAGGGCCGCGATGGCGCCGAACGGGCTGCGCAGCACCTTCTGGATCGGCCGCAGGCTGGCCCGCTCCAAGATCACGCTGCCGTTGGTCAGCACCGCCCGTTGCAGGTCGAAGCTCAGCGCGCCGTCGATGTCGCGGGCCAGCAGTTCGGTGGCCACCGAGGTGCCCATGTCGTGAGCGACCAGGACCACCGGTCCGCTCACGTTCGCCGCCACCACCTGCTCCACCAGGTCGGCCTGTTCGAACAGGCTGTAGCGATGCGGGCGCGGCTTCTCCGACAAGCCGAACCCGAGGAAGTCCATGGTCAGCCAGGATCGGCCGCTGAGCCGCTCGGTGACCGACCGGAAGTCATATGACGAGGAGGGAAATCCGTGCAGCAGAAGGACAGTCGGCCCGTCCCCCACGCCTGATCGCACAAACACCCGGCCCGCGTCGGTGGACATCCACCGGCCGCCGTCTTGCCATTCACTCACACTGCTGCGCCACGTCGTATTCGTCATCGCGGTCATTGTGCGCTGCGCCCGCAGATCAGCGCAGGAAATCGGCGAGGGCCGGGCCTCGCGCGCCGGATCCCGGTGTGGCCGAGATCAAGTTTTCGTTCCGCGCGTGTCGGGCACCCGCCAGGTGGTATCCGCCGTCAGGCTGGCGGTAGCGTGGCTGACCGGGCTGAAAACGGTGTCGCCAGGGTGCCGCAGTCCGGTTTATGACGTGTGGAGGCGAACAGATGGGCTCTTCGGAACCCGACAGACCGGTGGTGGCCGCCCGATGAGATTCGTGAGCGGATACGACCCCACCCATGACCTGACCTACAACGACGTCTTCATCGTCCCCAACCGCTCCGCCGTCGACTCGCGCCTGGATGTCGACCTGTCCACCCGCGACGGGTCGGGCACCACCATTCCGGTGGTGGTGGCCAATATGACCGCGGTGGCGGGCCGGCGGATGGCCGAGACGGTGGCCCGGCGCGGCGGAATCGTGGTGTTGCCCCAGGACCTGCCGATCGACGCGGCGAGGCAGACCGTGGCCTTCGTGAAGAGCCGCGACCTGGTCGCCGACACCCCGGTGGTGCTCTCCCCCGAGGACTCGGTGTCCGACGCGATGGCCCTGATCACCAAACGCGCGCACGGCGTCGCGGTGGTGGTGGTCGACGGCCAGCCCACCGGCTTGGTCACCAAGGCGTGCTGCGAAGGCGTGGATCGGTTCAACCGGGTCCGCGATGTCGCGGTGGCCGAGCTGGTCAGCGCGCCGGTGGGCACCGATGCGCACGCGGTGTTCGACCTTCTGGAGCACGCGCCGGTCGACGTCGCGGTCTTGACCAATCCCGACGGCACCCTGGCCGGCGTGTTGACCCGGACCGGCGCGATCCGGGCCGGGATCTACACCCCCGCCACCGACGCGGCCGGGCGCCTGCGGGTGGCCGCCGCGGTCGGGATCACCGGGGACGTCACCTCACGGGCCGAGGCCCTGCTGTCGGCCGGGGTGGATCTGCTGGTCATCGACACCGCCCACGGCCACCAGGAAAAGGCCTTGCAGGCCATCCGCGCGGTCGCGGCGCTGAAACCGGATGTGCCCCTGGTGGCCGGCAATGTGGTGTCGGCGCAGGGCACCCGGGACCTGCTCGCCGCGGGCGCCGACATCGTCAAGGTGGGCGTCGGCCCCGGCGCCATGTGCACCACCCGGATGATGACCGGAGTGGGGCGGCCCCAGTTCTCCGCCGTGCTCGAATGCGCGACCGCGGCGCGCGAACTCGGCGCTCATGTGTGGGCCGACGGCGGGGTGCGCCATCCCCGCGACGTCGCGCTGGCCCTGGCCGCCGGAGCCTCGAACGTGATGATCGGCTCCTGGTTCGCCGGCACCTACGAGTCACCCGGCGATCTGATGCACGACCGCGACGGCAGGCCGTACAAGGAAAGCTACGGAATGGCATCCAAACGCGCGGTGGCCGCGCGCACCGCGGCCGACAGTCCGTTCGACCGCGCGCGCAAGGCACTGTTCGAGGAGGGCATCTCGACGTCACGGATGGCCTTGGACCCCGAACGCGGCGGCGTGGAGGATCTGCTGGACCACATCACCTCGGGTCTGCGCAGCACCTGCACCTACGTCGGAGCGGCCAGCGTGGCCGAGCTGCATGATCGGGTGGTGCTCGGAGTGCAGTCGGCATCGGGATTCGCCGAGGGCCATCCGCTACCGTTCGGCTGGTGAGACCCGTGGGCGCGAGCAGGCGTACCGGCGTCACCACCGGAATGTCGCCATGACCATCGTCGACACGGTGGCCAGCCTGCTGGCATTCGCGATCCTGACCCTGGGCACCGCGGTGTTCGTGGCCGCCGAGTTCTCGCTGACCACCCTGGAACGCAGCGTCGTGGAGTCCAACGCCCGCCGGGGTGGCCGCCGGGACGGCTACGTCGCCGACGCCCACCGCACGTTGTCGTTTCAGCTGTCCGGCGCCCAGCTGGGTATCTCCATCACCACGCTGGCCACGGGTTATCTGGCCGAACCGGTGCTGGCACGCTGGCTGCGCCCACCGCTGGCAGCCGCGGGCCTGTCCGAGCGGACCACAGCCGGGGTTGCGCTGATCATCGCGCTGGTGATCGCCACCTCGGTTTCGATGGTCATCGGCGAGTTGGTGCCCAAGAACCTGGCCGTGGCGCGGCCGCTGCCGACCGCCCGCGCCGTCGCGGGGCCGCAGCTGCTGTTCTCCAAGGTGTTCGCGCTCGCGATCAGGGCCACCAACGGCACCGCGAACCGCATCCTGCGGCGGTTGGGCATCGAGCCCGCCGACCGGTTGGCATCGGCGCGCTCGCCGCGGGAGTTGGCGTCGCTGGTGCGCAACTCGGCGCGCAGCGGCGACCTCGACCCCACGACCGCGGCCGTGGTGGAGGGTTCGCTGCGGTTCGGCGCGCTGACCGCCGAGGAACTGATGACACCGCGCTCCATGATCGTGAGCCTGCAGGCCGGCGACACCGTCGCCGACCTCGCCGCGGCCGCCATCGACACCGGCTTCTCGAAGTTTCCCGTGGTCGACGGCGATCTGGACGCCACCGTGGGGATCGTCCACGTCAAGCAGGTGTTCGCGGTCGCCGTCGCCGACCGGGCGACCACCCCGGTGACGCAGGTGGCCCAGCCGGTCGCGGTGGTGCCGTCGACGCTCGACGGCGACGCGGTGATGGAACAGCTCCGGGCCAACGGCCAGCAGGCGGTCATGGTGGTCGACGAGTACGGCGGCACCGCCGGCATGGTCACCGTCGAAGACCTCATCGAGGAGATCGTGGGTGATGTCCGTGACGAACACGACGACGCCACCCCGGATGTCGTGGTCACCAGGGGCGGCTGGCAGGTCTCGGGGCTGTTGCGGATCGACGAGGTGGCCGCCGCCACCGGCTACCGCGCACCCGAAGGCTCCTACGAGACCATCGGCGGACTGGTGTTGCAGGAACTCGGCCACATCCCCGCCGCCGGCGACACCGTCGAGCTGACCGCGTTCGAGCCCGACGAGCTCGCCGACCACCCGCCGCGCTGGCTGGCCCGGGTGGTCCGGATGGACGGCCGGCGCATCGACCTGCTGGAACTCACCCGGCTGGGGGCAGGCGATGCCTGACGTGTTCAACATCGTGCTGACCGTGCTGCTGATCGCGGCGAACGCCTTCTTCGTCGCCGCCGAGTTCTCGCTGATCTCGGCACGGCGCGACCGGCTCGAGGCGCTGGCCGAACAGGGCCGGCAGAGCGCGGTCACGGTGATCCGGGCCGGTGAGCAGCTGTCACGCATGCTGGCCGGGGCCCAGTTGGGCGTCACGGTGTGCTCGATCATGCTCGGCCGCATCGGTGAGCCGACCGTCGCCGAGCTGCTTGCGCCGGCATTTCGGCTGGCGGGAATGCCTGATCCGCTGCTGCACACGGCGGCGTTCGTCGTCGCGCTGACGATCGTGGTGGTGCTGCATCTGCTGTTGGGCGAGATGGTGCCCAAGAACATCGCCCTGGCGGGCCCGGAGACGGCGGCGATGCTGCTGATCCCGCCCTACCTGGTCTACATGGCCGCGGCCCGACCGTTCATCGTCTTCTACAACTGGTGCGCCAACATCACCCTGCGCGCCATGCGGGTCGAACCCAAGGATGAGCTGGAGATCACGGTGTCCACCGTCGAGTTGAGCGAGATGATCGCCGAATCGGTCTCGGCGGGACTGCTCGACGTCGAGGAGTACACCCGCCTGACCCGCGCCCTGCAGATCCGCAGCCGGGTGGTCGCCGATGTCGCGCTGCCGATCCGCGATGTCCGCGCCGTGCCGGTGGCGGCCGCCGGGCACGGACCCACGGTGGCGGCGATCGAACAGGCCTTCACCGAGACCGGCTACTCCCGATTCCCCGTCGTCGATGCGGGCGAATTCGTCGGTTATCTGCACATCAAAGATGTGTTGTTGCTCGGCGAGGCCTCGGCCGGCCCCGCGGGCGACGCCGTAGTGGACGCCGCGGCGATCCGGCCGCTGCCGCGCATCCCCGCGGCCCTGCCGCTGGCCGACGCGTTGTCACGAATGCGCCGGCGCAACAGCCACCTGGCTCTGGCGGTGGCCGACGACGGCACACCGGTGGCGATGGTGACCCTCGAAGACCTGGTTCAGGATGTCGTGGGCACCGTCCGCGACGGGACACACCGTGTTTGACCTGGCAGAACGGGTTCTGACCGGCGTGCAGTGGCAAGCCCGGGCCCAGGCGTACCGGCAGCAGCTCGACGACTTCCTGGCCCCGCGTCTGCGCGCGACAGCGGCCGGCGACCCGGTGCCGAAATTCCTGTTCAGCTACTACAGCCTGCGGCCGGCGCAGTTGCGCAGCTGGCATCCCGGCTTCGGTGTCACACTCGCCGGGCCGGAGGCGGTCCAGCACTACCGCGCACGGCGCGGCTACGCGGTGCACGGCGATGGGGTCGGCGTGGCCGCGGAATATCTGCGTGAGCGAGTTGACACGGTGACCTTCATCGCCGGGCTGTTGCGAGCCACCGGCGAGCGGCCGGCCCAGCTGAACTGTTTCGGCCTGCATGAGTGGGCGATGGTCTATCGCAGCGACACCGTGCGGCACGGCCACGTTCCGCTGCGGCTCAGCGCGGCCGAGACCGACACGGTGGTCGAGTCGATTCCGCTGCGCTGTACCCACTTCGACGCGTTCCGGTTCTTCACCCCGGCGGCAGCGCCGCGCAATGCCGGGACACCGAGCCGGGCCACCCAAATCGCTTGGGAACAGCCGGGTTGCCTGCACGCCAACATGGATCTCTATAAGTGGTGCTACAAATTGGGGCCGCTGATCGACTCTGAACTGCTGCTGGCCTGTCTGGAGCTGGCCGCCTCGGCGCGCGAGGTCGACATGCGGGCCAGCCCCTATGACCTGAGCGACTACGGCTACCCGCCGATCACCATCGAAAGCGCGGCCGGCCGTGCCGAATACGTCCGCTGCCAGAGCGAGATCGCGCAGCGCGCCGCACCGCTGCGGGCCGCGCTGCTGGCCCGGTGCGACCTGCTGACAGATTTCGCCGGATGCCAATAGCCTCGCGACCTGCCGGTAAGGTGGTAGGTCGGCTATGAGGGAGGAAATCATGACGGACCGGGTGTCGGTGGGCGGCCTGCAGGTCGCACGCGTGCTGTATGACTTCATCACCGACGAGGCCCTGCCGGGTACCGGCGTCGATCCCGACAGCTTCTGGGCCGGCGTGGACAAAGTCGTCGCCGATCTGACGCCCAAGAACCAGGAGTTGCTGGCGCGTCGTGACGAGCTGCAGGCGCAGATCGACAAGTGGCACCGGCACCGCGCCATCGAGCCCCTGGACGCCGAGGCCTACCGGGCCTTCCTCACCGAGATCGGCTACCTGCTGCCCGAACCCGAAGACTTCACGGTCACCACGGCCGGCGTGGACGACGAGATCGCGGTGCAGGCCGGTCCGCAACTTGTCGTCCCGGTGCTCAACGCCAGGTTCGCCCTCAACGCCGCCAACGCCCGCTGGGGCTCGCTGTACGACGCCCTCTACGGCACGGATGTGATCAGCGAGGACGACGGCGCCGAAAAGGGAACCGGCTACAACCCCGTGCGCGGCGACAAGGTGATCGCCTACGCCCGGCGGTTCCTCGACGACTCCGTGCCGCTGGCCGACGGCACCTGGACCGAGGTCAAGAGCTTCGCGGTGAACGACGGCGCGCTGGTGATCACGCTGGCCGACGGTCAGGAGACCGGCGTCGCCGCTCCCACGAAGTTCGTCGGCTACACCGGTGAGGCCGGTACGCCGTCGTCGGTGCTGCTGTCCCACCACGGCCTGCACATCGAAATCCTGATCGACCCGGACTCACCGATCGGATCCACCGACGCCGCCGGCATCAAGGACGTGGTGCTCGAAGCGGCGGTCACCACGATCATGGACTTCGAAGACTCGGTGGCCGCGGTCGACGCCGAGGACAAGGTACTCGGCTACCGCAACTGGCTGGGCCTGAACCGTGGCGACCTGTCCGAGCAGGTCAGCAAGGACGGCAAGAGCTTCACCCGGACCCTGACCACCGACCGTGAGTTCACCGCGCCGGACGGCAGCACCCTGACCCTGCCGGGTCGCAGCCTGATGTTCGTCCGCAACGTCGGTCACCTGATGACCAACGACGCCATCCTCACCAGCGCCGGCGACGAGGTGTTCGAGGGCATCCAGGACGCGCTGTTCACCGGGCTGATCGCGACGCACGGCCTGAACGCCTCGGACGCCAACGGGCCGCTGGTCAACAGCCGCACCGGGTCGATCTACATCGTCAAGCCCAAGATGCACGGTCCGGACGAGGTCGCCTTCACCGCCGAGCTGTTCAGCCGGGTCGAAGATGTCCTGGGGCTGCCGCAGACCACCCTCAAGATCGGCATCATGGACGAAGAGCGGCGCACCACGCTCAACCTGCGGGCGTGCATCAAGGCCGCCGCCGACCGGGTGGTGTTCATCAACACCGGCTTCCTGGACCGCACCGGCGACGAGATCCACACGTCCATGGAAGCCGGGCCCATGGTCCGTAAGGCGAGCATGAAGTCGCAGCCGTGGATCCTGGCTTACGAGGACAACAACGTCGATGCGGGCCTGGCCACCGGCTTGCCCGGGCACGCCCAGATCGGCAAGGGCATGTGGGCGATGACCGATCTGATGGCCGACATGGTCACCCAGAAGATCGGCCACCCGCGCGCGGGCGCGAGCACCGCATGGGTGCCCTCGCCGACCGCCGCCACCCTGCACGCGATGCACTACCACCAGGTGGACGTGTTCGCGGTGCAGAAGGAACTGGCCGGAAAGCGGCGCGCCACAGTCGAACAGCTGCTGACCATCCCGCTGTCGGAGGGTCTGGCCTGGGCGCCCGACGAGATCCGCGAAGAGGTCGACAACAACTGTCAGTCCATCTTGGGTTACGTGGTGCGCTGGATCGACCAGGGCGTGGGCTGCTCGAAGGTTCCCGACATCCACGACGTGGCGCTGATGGAAGACCGTGCCACACTTCGGATTTCGTCGCAGCTGCTGGCGAACTGGTTGCGACACGGCGTGATCACCGCCGAGGACGTGCAGTCCAGCCTGGAGCGGATGGCCCCCGCGGTGGACCGCCAGAACACCGGCGATCCCAACTACCGGCCGATGGCACCGGACTTCGAATCCAGCATCGCGTTCGCCGCCGCGCGTGAGCTGATCCTGGAGGGGACCAGGCAGCCCAACGGCTACACCGAGCCGATCCTGCACCGGCGTCGGCGGGAACTCAAAGCCCAGGCCGGTCTCTGACCGACCCGGATCCGATGGACATCACCCTTGATGGACGACTGACCAGGCGGAGAGGACGCAGCCACCGTGGGTAGGCACAGTTTCCCCGGCCCGGACGATTCCGACGACGTGGGCGCCGACCAGCCCGACGACAGCACCTTCTCCGACGGCCCCGAACTGTTCGGCTACGGCGACCCCGACGACGACGACTACGTCGACGACTATCACGACGCGTTCTATGACGAGGCGTTCGATGACGAGGAGTTTTCCGACGACGGGCTTTCCGGCGGCGCCGGATCGCGCTACGACGACGCGCGATACGAGCGCACCGGATCCGAGACCGTCGACCCCGCGCAGTACATGCGTCGCAGCGGTGAACCCGATCCGCAGTCGCGTTACCGCACCGGGCCCTTCGGTGCCATTGGCGGCGGGGCCGCCGAGTCGTCGGCCTCCGAGTCCGATGAGGCGCGCGGCGGCCATCGCGATCTCGAGCGGTGGCGCCGGCATCGCAACGACTCGAGTCCGCGAGGCGTCAGCGTCGGCGTGGTCACCGCACTGGTGACGGTGATCGTCGTTGTGGGCGCGGTGATTCTGTGGCGCTTCTTCGGCAACTCGCTGTCGCATCGTTCCGCCGTCGCCGCCGGCCACTGCCCGGAAGGTGATCTGACGGTTGCCGTCGTCGCGGACCCGTCGATCGCCGATCACGTGCAGGGTTTCGCCGACCGGTTCAACAAGACCGCCAAGCCGATCGGCGATCGCTGTGTGTCGGTGCAGGTCAAGCCGGTCGATTCCGATGCCGTGGTCAGCGGTTTCATCGGCGACTGGCCGGCTCAGCTGGGCCAGCGGCCGGCACTGTGGATTCCGGGCAGTTCGGTCTCCACGGCCCGGCTCCAGGAGTCCGCGGGGTCGGAGACGGTCAGCGACAGTCGCTCACTGGTCAGCACGCCGGTCTTGCTGGCGATCCGTCCCGAACTCAAAACCGCCCTGCAGAACCAGAGTTGGGCAAGCCTGCCGGATCTGCAGGCCGACCCCGACGGACTGGGGCAACTCGGGTTGCCCGGTTGGGGGTCGCTGCGACTGGCGCTGCCGATCGGCGGTAACGGCGACGCCGCGTTCCTGGCCGGCGAGGCGGTGGCCGCCGGTGTGGCGCCCAAGGACGCCCCCGTCCTTGATGGGGTCGCCGGGGTGCAGCGGCTGGTGGGCGGACAACCCGAGCTCGCCGACGCGTCACTCGCCGAGGCTATGAACGTGCTTCTGCGCCAGGGCGATCTGGCGGCTGCACCCGTGCACGCCGTGGTGACCACCGAGCAGCAACTGTTCACCCGCGGCCAGTCGCTGTCGGATCCGGCGACGGAACTGAGTTCCTGGCGACCGCCGGGGCCGGCGGCGGTGGCCGACTACCCCACCGTGTTGCTCGCCGGATCCTGGTTGTCGCAGGAACAGGTCAGTGCGGCCAGCGAATTCGCTCGATTCGCCCGCAAGCCCGACCAGCTCGCCGAGTTGGCCAAGGCCGGGTTCCGGGTGGAAGGGGTGGCACCGCCCAGCAGCGAGGTGACCGGTTTCCCGCCGGTGTCGGACACGCTGTCGGTCGGCGACAATGCCACCCGCGCCGCCCTGGCCAATGCCCTGACCACCCTGCCCGGCGCCGCGGCGGTCACCACCGTGATGCTCGACCAGTCGATGGTCACCGACGAGGGCGGCAAGAGCCGGTTGGCCCATGTGATCGCTGCGCTGGATCAACGGATCAAAGCGCTGCCCCCGGATTCGTCGGTGGGCCTGTGGACCTTCGACGGCACCGAGGGCCGAAATGTGGTCACCGGCGGCTCGCTGGATGAGCCGCTCAACGGCGGGACTCGCGCGGAGGCCTTGACCAGCGAACTCAATGAGCTGAGCTCGACGCCCGGGGGTGCGGTGTCCTTCACGACGCTGCGCCTGGTCTACAACCAGGCGTTGGCCAATTACCGGCCCGGGCAGGCCAACTCGGTGCTTGTCATCACCGCGGGCCCGCACACCGACCGCACCTTGGACGGCGCCGGCCTGCAAGACTTCATCCGGGCCAACATCGACCCGCAGCGACCGGTGGCCGTCAACGTCATCGACTTCGGCGACGACGCCGACCAGGCGACCTGGCAGTCGGTGGCACAGCTTTCCGGCGGCACCTACCAGAATCTGCGCGGGGCGGACTCCCCCGAACTGGCCGGTGCCCTGAACTCGCTGCTGAGCTGAGGCCTACCAGGCCAGCAGGTCGAAAATCTGTTGCGGCAGTTGACCTTCGAGGAAGTCCACCAGCAGGTCGGCCAGGTAGGGATTCACCCAGTTGCCGACGAGGTCACCGGGATTGAGTGAGTAGTCGTCGAGTTGCAGGAAGCCGAGCAGGTCTGCGAGGTCCAGTCCGTTGAACAGCCAGACGAGGTCCAGTCCGAGTGGGCCATCGGTCAGCACTCCGCCCAGTGGGCCGCCAAGCCCACTGATCAGGTCGTTCAGGGTCAGGGCGCCGAGGGAGTCGTCGAAGCCGAGATCTTGCAGGATGCCGCCGATGGTCACGTTGCCCAGGGACACGAAGGCGCCGCCCACGGTCCCCAGCAGTGCGCCCAGGGTCTCGTCGATGTCCAGGTCACCCAGCAGATCGCCGAGGGTGAATGTGTTGAGCAACGATTCCAGCTCGTCAGCCCCCAGAAGGGTGCTGACGAGCTCCGTCAGCAGCGGCCCCACCAGGGGAATGGTCTCGAGTTGTTCGGCCGCCGTCTCATTGAGCCAGTTGATGGCCTGCGTCAGCAGACCGACGTCGGACAGCAGGCTGCCGAAGGGCTCGGTGGCCAACGTGCCGTCGCCAAGACTGACCAGCAGTTGGCCCACGGCGAGCGGTATCTCGGCGTTGATGCCGAATGCGCTGACCACATCGGCGAGCCTGAAGTTGTCGAACGCGAGGTCCAGATCGAGATTGCGGAGAAAGTCGGCGTCGGGGACCAGCTCGGCCACCACATCGATCAGGCTGTACCCGCTCAATCCGAGGTCGCCCAGGCCCAGATAATCCAGCAGATCGCCCAGGGTGCTGACATTGGTGGCCCAGTTCAGCAGATCCCCCAGGCCTTCCCCGCTGAGCCCCAGGCCACTCACCAGACCGCCCAGGGTCAGGGTGCCGAGGCGGACCTGGTCGATCACACCGTCGATGCCGGCGACCGTGTCGGCGGGCAGGTCGAGGTAGGAGGCGGTCAGCGCCACGGCGGGCGATGCCGCGCACGCCTGCGGTGGCACGGTGACCGGGACGGCGGTGAGCAGTCCAGCGCTGACCAGGGCGATTCCGGCGGTGACCCGTGAGCGGGAAATGGGCTCCGGCACGAGTCCTCCTAGATACGACCTCAGCCCACAAATGGGTAAGGCGATCTTAGACGCTTTCGCGCTTCTCCTGAGACTTTGCTGGCTATTTGCCGAATATCACAGGCGTTGCCGCGCTCGGCGGCTCAGGCGAAGGCCTCCACCGGCGGGCACGAGCAGACCAGGTTGCGGTCACCGAAGGCGCCGTCGATGCGCCGCACCGGGGGCCACACCTTCGGCCGGAAGCCACGGCCCAGCGGGTAGGCGGCCTGCTCCCGGGTGTAGGGGTGCTCCCACTTGTCGACCACCAGGCACTCCGCGGTGTGCGGGGCCCCACGCAGCGGGTTGTCCTCCACCGTCCATTCACCGGATCCGACCCGGTCGATCTCGCCGCGAATGGCGATCATCGCCTCGCAGAACGCATCGAGCTCGGCCAGGCTCTCACTCTCGGTCGGCTCGACCATCAGGGTGCCGGCCACCGGGAAACTCATGGTCGGGGCGTGGAAACCGTAGTCGGCCAACCGTTTTGCGACATCGTCGACGGTCACGCCGGTGCGCTTGGTGATCTCCCGCAGATCCAGGATGCACTCGTGGGCGACCATGCCGTTCTCGCCGGTGTACAGCACCGGGTAGTACTCGTCCAACCGCCGGGCGATGTAGTTCGCCGACGCGATCGCCGTCAGCGACGCCGCACGCAGGCCGTCGGCACCCATCATCCGGATGTAGGCCCAGGTGATCGGCAGGATCGACGCGGATCCGTACGGAGCCGCGGACACCGGACGCTCACCGGGCAACTCGGCGGCCAGCGGGTGCCCGGGCAGGAACTCGGCCAGGTGCGCGCGCACCGCCACCGGCCCGACGCCGGGGCCACCGCCCCCGTGCGGGATGCAGAAGGTCTTGTGCAGGTTCAGGTGGCTGACGTCGCCGCCGAACTTTCCGGGCCGGGCCAGCCCCACCAGCGCGTTGAGGTTGGCGCCGTCGACATAGACCTGGCCGCCGGCGTCGTGCACGGCGGCGCAGATCTCGGCGATGTCGTGCTCGTAGACACCGTGCGTGGAGGGGTAGGTGATCATCAGCGTCGACAACGCCGCAGCGTGCTGGTCGACCTTGGCGCGCAGGTCGTCGAGGTCGACGTCGCCGTTCTCACGGCAGGCGACCACCACCACCCGCATCCCGGCCAGCGCCGCCGATGCGGCATTGGTGCCGTGGGCACTGGACGGGATAAGGCAGATGTCGCGATGCGACTCACCGCGGCTGGCGTGGTAGGCGTGAATCGCCAGCAGACCCGCGTACTCCCCCTGCGAACCGGCGTTGGGTTGCAGCGACACCGCGTCATAGCCGGTGATGCCCGCCAGCCAGGTCTCCAGCTGAGCGATCAGCGTCCGCAGGCCCACCGCGTCGCCGGCCGGAGCGAAGGGGTGCTGACGCGCGAATTCCGGCCAGGTGATCGACTCCATCTCGGCGGCGGCGTTGAGCTTCATCGTGCACGACCCGAGCGGAATCATGCTGCGGTCCAAGGCGATGTCTTTGTCCGACAGCGAGCGCAGGTAGCGCATCATCTCGGTTTCGGTGCGATAGCGGGTGAAGGCCGGATGCGTCAGGAACTCCGACGTGCGGGTGGCGATGGGCGCACCGGCCGGCTCGACCGCAGCCAGTCCGAAGGCGTCCAGCACCGCGGCCACCGTCGCGTCGGTGGTGGTTTCGTCGCAGGCCACCGAGACGTGGTCGGCGTCGACGCGCCACAGGTTGATGCCGGCGGCCTTGGCCGTGGCGACCACCTCGTCGGCGCGGCCGGGCACCCGGGCCAGCACCGTGTCGAAGTAGTGGTCGTGCACCAGCGCCTCGCCGAGTGCGGCGCCGATCTTCTCGGCCTGGGCGTGCACTCGCCGCGCGATGGCGGTCAGGCCGTCGGCGCCGTGGTAGCTGGCGTACATCGCAGCCATCACCGCCAGCAGCACCTGCGCGGTACAGATGTTGGAGGTGGCTTTGTCCCGGCGGATGTGCTGTTCGCGGGTCTGCAGTGCCAGCCGGAACGCCGGCGTACCGTCGGCGTCCACCGACACCCCGACCAGCCGGCCCGGCAGCTGGCGGGCGTGGCGCGAATGCACGGCCAGGTAGCCGGCGTGCGGGCCGCCGAAGCCCATCGGCACCCCGAACCGCTGCGCACTGCCGAACGCCACGTCGGCGCCGATCTCGCCGGGCGGGGTGAGCAGCGTGCAGGCCAGCAGATCGGCACCCACCGCCACCATCGCGCCCCGCTCGTGGGCGGCCTCGATCAGTTCTGACCAGTCGGTGATCCGGCCGGATGCGCCCGGCAACTGCACGATCACGCCGAAGAAGTCGCCGTCGGGAAGGCCCTCCCGCAGGTCGGCCGTGACGATCTCGATGCGCAGCGGCTCGGCCCTGGTCGCCAGCACCGCCGCGGTCTGGGTGAACAGGTCGGCGTCGACCAGCAGCCGCTGCGAGGTGCCGCGGGTCGCGCGGTGCATCAACGTCATGGCCTCGGCGGCCGCGGTGCCCTCGTCGAGCATCGAGGCGTTGGCGATCTCGCAGCCGGTCAGATCGGCGATCATGGTCTGGAAGTTCAGCAGGGCCTCGAGCCGGCCCTGGCTGATCTCCGGCTGGTAGGGCGTGTAAGCGGTGTACCACGCCGGGTTCTGCATGATGTTGCGCAGCAACACCTGCGGGGTGAGGGTGTCGTAGTAGCCCTGGCCGATCATCGACACCGCGACGGTGCCGGCGTCGGCCAGTTCGCGCAGTTCGGCCAGGGTCTGGGCTTCGCTCGCCGGGGCCGGCAGGACATCGAGTCCGGGCGCTGTGCCGTCGGCGCCGAGCGCGTCGAGGATGCCGGCGGGCACCGCCTTGGCGGCGAGGTCCTCCAGCGAGGCGACACCGATGGTGGCGAGCATCGTGTTGATCGCGGCGGTGTCGGGACCGATGTGCCGGTCAACAAAGCGGGATTTGGTGGGCTCGGACACGGGATCTCCTGGGCGCTAGACGAATTCGTGTCCTCCCCCTCTGTCGTCTGCCCGGCCCGGGCGCCTGAGAGATTCGGCGCCGAGATTCGGCGCCTTTCCCCATGGGCGGGTGCAGCCCGAACGGGCGTCACCGCTTTCCAGAGGCATCACTGCCGGCGCGGTCCCGGGTGCCTGAGAGGTTGACGGAGAGGTATTGCTCCTTCGGCGTCCGCGGCTGGCTGCCACGGAACTCTCCCGCGCGAGGCTGATGCGGGGCCTATCTTACCCGCTCAACCCGGCCCGACCTGCACCGCCGGACGTGACCTCGATCGTGGTATACATGAGAGCAAATCTGTCACATTCCTACCAGTTCAGGTGGTGGAGATGGTCTCGCTGCGAGCGCGCATCGTCGACGAATTCGAGAACATCACCGGCCGGCATGACGATCCCGCCGTCTACGGCGGCCGGCCCGGCGACGCCGGTCTGATCGGGCCGGGCAGTGTGTCCTGGGAAATCAACGCGGACGTGGCCGCGGTGGCACAGGCGGGGTTGCCGGCGATCGTGCTGGAGATACTGCATCCGTCGGTGATCGCCGGCGTGCAGGATCTTTCGACGTACCGCCAGGATCCGTTCCGGCGCGCTCGCACCACCCTCGGTTATGTGTTGACGACGACCTTCGGCAACACCGAAGCCGCGACACGGCTGATCGAACAGGTCAAGTCCATCCATGCCCAGGTGACGGGCACCCGACCCGACGGGGTGGCCTATCGGGCCCTGGACCCCGATCTGCTGGCCTGGGTGCACACCTGCATTCCGTGGATGATCATGCGCACATTCGAGCGCACGAATCGTCCGTTGACACCGCAGGAACGCGACCGATACCTGGCCGAACAGGCCACGATCGGCCGGATGGCGGGCGCGCAGTGGGTGCCGTCGACCATGGCCGAGCTCGACGACTACGTGGCCCGGATGCGCCCGCAACTGTGCGTCAACGCCCAGACCCGCGAATTCATCGAGTTCCTGCTCACCGCCCCCTTCTACCCCGACCTGCCCGATCCGCTGGACCGCGCATTACACCGGTTCGCGGTCCATGCCGGCATGAGCTACGCACCGCGATGGGCGCGAGAACTCACCGGATTCGACCGGCCGTCTGTCCTGGTTCGGCGCCTGATCGGCCCGGCGCTGCAGTTCGACGCCCGCCGGCTGCGATGGGCCTACGGCCTTCCCCCCTACGCCCGGCTGGCGCAACAACGCGCCGCCGGTCTGGCGACCGCAGCCGCGCCGTGATCGACTCCCAGTTCGTCACGGTCATCGGCGAGGCCGTCGCGGGGTCGCCGGCCGAACATGCCAACGATCGGACCGCCCAGCGCATTCTGGACGCCGCCGTTGCCGAGGCTGCGACCGTGGGGCTGCGACGCCTCACCATCGAAGACGTGGTGCGGCGCGCCGGCGTGTCGCGAATGACGGCCTATCGCCGCTTTCCCCGTCGCGAAGATCTGATCCAAGCCCTGATTCGCCGGGAGACGCAGCGCTTTCTGGCTGTGGTGGCCGACGCCATCGACAACACACCCGACCCTCGCCACGGGGTGGCGGAGGCCTTCGTCGCAGCCATCGCGTTCGCCCGTGAGCATCCGATGCTGAGTCGGGCCGGGCAGTTCGAGCCGCTGCCTCCCGCCGAGTCCGCGGATCTGCTGGCGATGGGATCGGCGTTCATCGCCAACTACATTCACGGCGACGCGCCCGGTGAGCCGAGCCGGTCGGTGCGCTGGGTGGCCGACGTGTTCGCCCGGTTGTTCCTGACCTATGTCTCGCTGCCGTCGACCGATCCGGATTTCCGCGATGACGCGGCACTGCGGCGCTTCGCCGAAGAAGTCCTCACGCCGATGGCCGAACGGGCCGTCGGCTAAGAGCGGCGGCGCGGCCTAACCGGTTTTGCGGTCGCGGAACTTGCGACGGCTGGCCAGTTCGTCTTCGGGGGCGGCGATCGACTCGCCGCCGTCGGCGCGCTCCCCGGGGAAGTCGGAGATCACGCCGGTCAACTCGCGCATCGCACCCGAGACCGCGATGCCGAACACACCCTGGCCGCCCTGCAGCAGGTCGACGACCTCTTCTGCCGAGGTGCACTCGTAGACGGTGGTGCCGTCGGAGAACAGCGTGATGTTGGCCAGGTCCTGCACACCGCGCTCACGAAGGTGGTCGACGGCGATCCGGATGTTGTGCAGCGAGATCCCGGTGTCGAGCAGTCGCTTGACGATCTTGAGAACCAGGATGTCCTTGAACGAGTACAGCCGCTGGCTGCCGGAGCCGGCCGCGCCCCGGATAGAGGGCACCACCAGCGAGGTACGCGCCCAGTAGTCGAGCTGGCGGTAGGTGATGCCGGCGATCTGGCAGGCGCTGGGGCCGCGATACCCGACGAGTTCGTCGGGGACGGAGTCGTCCGGGAACAGGCCGCCCTGTACGGGTTGGCCGGCGCTGGAAGGGGCCGCGGGCACCTCGCGGTCATCCTTTTCGGACTGAGCCGTGAAGTCCAGCTGTTCCTGCCCCGGTTGGTCGCCCACGCTGCTTCCTCTCGCCGATCGCGCTCGTTGCCACTGGCTGGCCGGTGGCCGCGTTTGCTCTTGCCCGAGTTGGTCGTGAGCATACGCCGTCCGACGAGCTGCCGTGCAGTTGTTCCCGCCGTGGTTCAAGTATGGGGGCCGCCATTTGCCCGCATTGTTTAGCTACGGGCGTGTCGCGCCGGGCGCAAAGAGATGCAACGGATCTGTGACGAGCCTGAGTCCGCCGCGCCGGGTCAGGTTGCTTTGAAATCGTCCGGCGACACGCTATCGAGGAATTCCTTGAACTTCTCCACCTCGTCTTCACGCACCGCGCCGGCCGTCTCGTCATCACCCTCGTCGGGGATGAGCAGACCCGCTTCGGCCAGCACCGCTTCCTCGACGTAGATCGGCACACCCACCCGCAGTGCAATGGCCACCGAGTCCGACGGGCGCGCCGAGACCGTGATGTCGCGGTCGAAGATCAGGTCGGCGTAGAACGTGCCCTCCTGCAGATCGACGATTCGGACCTCTTTGAGCGAATGTCCCAGTGCGCCGATCAGGTCGCGGATCAAGTCGTGAGTCAGGGGCCGGGCCGGCTCCACGCCCTGCTGCTCCAAGGCGATGGCGGCGGCTTCGGCCTGCCCGATCCAAATCGGGAGATATCGATCACCGTCGGCCTCGCGCAGGAGCAGCACCGGCTGGTTCTGCGGCTGCTCGACGCGGATGCCGACCACGCGTACTTCACCCATCTCCAGTCAGCCCTCCGCGTTCGCGATTGTCTCAAGTCCTTGTCGTACCAGTGTGACTCACTGCGAAACCTCCGGTCGGACAACCGCACGCCCCGCAACGAGCCGTCGAGGCGAAGTCTAGTCCTCAGCCGTGCAGTACGTCGTGTACCGAGGACTTGAGCAGCGCCGTGTGCAGGGCGATCGCCAGTGACGCGACTTCACGTGCCAAGTCGTCGGCCCGGTCGCGCGCTCCCGCCTTGCCGCCCTTGACCAGTGGGCCCGCGATCTGGGCGATCAGGTCCGACTGCCGGTCGGCCGCAGAGCGAAACGCCCGCAGGTGCCGCGGCTCCACGCCGTATTCGGCCAGCCCGCGCGCGCACTGGACGATCACCACCGCATGCTCGTCGAACAACCCGCCCGGTCCGGCGGTGATCACGCCCGATCGAAGCAATGCCGTCAACAGCGCGTCGTCGCCGCCCGAGCGCGCCAGCAGATCCTCCCGGCTCAGCCGCACCTGCCGGGCCGGCGCGGGCAACGGCGGTGTGTCGCCGTCGGCCGACACCAGGCGGGGCGTGGGGTACGGCGACTCCGGCGACGGCAGTGCACCGTCCTCCTCGGCGTCCAGCCGCGCCTTGATCACCTTCAACGGCAGGTAATGGTCACGTTGCGCGGTCAGCACGTAACGCAGCCGTGCGCAGTCGTACGCGCTGAAACGGCGGTAGCCCGAGGCCGCTCGCCGCGGCATGACCAGCCCCTCGGTTTCCAAGAAACGAATCTTGGAGACCGTGACGTCGGGAAATTCCGGCCGAAGCAGATCCAGTACCGCTCCGATTGACATCCCGGCCAGTTCAGGGCTGTCAGGCGCGGTCATTAGCTGCCCGGCCCGGCCTCGGTCTCACCCGTCTTCGGGCCGGTCAGAAACACCAGGCGGAACTTGCCGACCTGTACCTCGTCGCCATTGGCCAGCACCGCCGAATCGACGGGCTCCCGGTTGACGTAGGTGCCGTTGAGGCTGCCGACGTCGACCACCTGAAATTCGTTGCCCTCCAGGCGGAACTCGGCGTGACGCCTGCTGACCGTGACGTCATCGAGGAAGATGTCGCTGTCCGGGTGCCGGCCGGCCGCGGTGACCGGCTGGTCGAGCAGGAACCGCGATCCGGCGTTGGGACCGCGCTTGACCACCAGCAGCGCCGAACCCGCGGGCAGCCCCTCCACACCCGAGGTCAGGCTCTCGCCGCCCGCCTGAGCGGGAGCGTCGAGTTCGTTCAGGAAGTCGGCACGGAAAACCGAAGTGGTTTCCGCGGTGACCTCGTCGCCTGCCTGGTCTTGCCCCGTTGCCGGGTCCTTCTCCGTCACCCGCTACTCCTCACTGGCCGCTGTTGTGCTACCTGGTCGCGCCTGCCGGACATGTGTTGCGCCCAACCCTGAATCGTTGAGTCGACCGTACCGCGCAGCGGTCCGTCATGTCCCCCGCACCGCGGGATCGTGTCGCCGGATGCCCGGCGAGTCCCGGCAGGCAGGCTAGCAATCGTCATTCCGACAACGTCGCCCGGTAGGCATCGGCGGTCAGCAGCTCCGACAGCTTCTGGTCCAACGCCGCCGAATCCGCGTCGGCGACCTGAAGTTCCACCAGCCAGCCCGCGCCGTAGGGGTCGGAGTTCACCAACTGCGGGCTGGCGTCCAGTTCGGCGTTGACGGCGCTCACCGACGCCGTGATCGGCGCGTACAGGTCGGAGACCGACTTGGTGGACTCCACCTCGCCGAAAGGCTCTCCCGCGGTGACTCCGGTGCCCGCTGCCGGCAGCTGAACAAAGACCACGTCACCGAGAGCGGCCTGGGCGAAGTCGGTGATGCCCACGCGGACGGTGTCCGGGCCGGTGCGGCGAACCCACTCGTGCTCAGAGGTGTAATACAGGTCGGCTGGAACTTGGCTTTCCGAGCTCACGGTGATTGTGCTCCTTGCGCTGTGGGGCTCACTTGACTGGCTGAGCGTATTGGCGTGGTTTCGGTTGCCGCAACACGGTCACCTCAACCCGGTCGGCCTGCTGCACGCCCATGGCGCCGCCCAGTCGTTTGACGTTGTCGACGGCCCCGCCGGGTATGTTCATCGCGGCCGCCAGGGTGGGCGGATCCCCGATCGCCAGAACCGAATAGCGGGGCGTCAGCGCGGTGCCGTCGAATTCCACCTCGCCTGGGGCACCGGAGACCCACGAATCCACCCCGATGCGCACCGCGTTGGTGGCGTCGCGGACCTCCATCGCCTCGGCGCCGGCGGCCCGCAGCTCGTTGATCACGTCGAGCATCGTCTCGGGTCCGACCCCGCGGGCGGGATCGTCGACGGTGATCACCACGCCTGGCCCGACCGCGCCCACGGTGCCGATCATGATGGCCAGGGCCGCCAGCCGTGCCTGGGCGTTCTCGATGGCGGCCTGGTCACTGCTGCCGGACTCCTGCAGGGTGTTGAGGGTCTGCTGCAGTTCGGCGACTTCGGTGTTGAGGGTGGCCTCGCGTTGGCGCAGCGAGTCCAGCAGCACCAGCAGGTCGGCGGGCCGGGCCGTCTCCAGCGCGTCCTCGGAGTCGTTCTGGCGGACCTGAGTGACAATCGCCACGCCCAGCAGCAGGCACAGCACCATCCCCAGCACGCTGAACAGCGGCCCGGATCGGCCGCGCGGAGGCGGTACGCCGTTCTGTGGGGGCGGCTGCGGCAGCTCGTGGCGGCCGTGTGACGCCGGGTCGGTGCTCCGCATCGGTGTCAGGCCCCGAACAGCCGTCGCCGCAGCGCCGCGGCGTTGCCGAAGATGCGGATGCCGAGCACCACGATGATCGCGGTCGACAGCTGCGTGCCGACCCCCAACTGGTCGCCGAGGTAGACCAGCAGTGCGGCCACCAACACGTTGAACACGAACGACACGACGAACACCTTCGCGTCGAAGATCCGCTCCAGATAGGCGCGCAGGCCACCGAACACCGCGTCCAGCGCGGCTACCACGGCGATCGGCAGATAGGGCTGAACCACCTCCGGCACGCTGGGGTGAAAGACCAGCCCCAAGACGATGCCGACGATCAGCGCGGCGATACCGATCATTGCGCCATCATTCCAGCCTCCCGGACCCCGCGGGTGCAGACGGCCACGACGCCCCCCGTAGCGCAAGCTTGCGTCACGATGCTCCTATCTGTTTGGCAAACCGGATATCTCGCACCGATCCGGCCGGCAGCGTGATGTCAGCGGAGTTATGGCCGTCGACGCGGACCACCACCCCGTAGGAGGCCTCCAACAGCCGCAGCCGGTACAGCCCGGGGCTGCGGTCGAAGACGTCCCGCAGTACGCCGGGACGTCCGATCGCCTGCACCGTGTAGGGACTGCTGATCGGCTTGTTGTCGACCAGGATGGCCCCACCGGCCTGCCGGATCGTGACGTTCGGGCCGATACGCACATCGCCGACGGCGATCGCCTCGGCCCCACTGGCCCACAGCGAGTTGACGACCAGCTGCAGGTCGCGGTCCAAGATGATCTGCTGGCTGCCCGACACCCGCTGTTTGGAGGCATCGGACAGATTTCGCCCGACCCCGGGGTCGGTCACGGTGACGATCACCCCGGGACCGGTCACACCGGTGCTGGCCGCCTCCAGGCTCAGCGCATCCAGGCCGGCCAGCACCCGCTGCCCCTGGGCATCGTCGGCCAGTCGGTGCCGGCGCAGGTCGTCGAGCCGATTGGCGGCGGTGTCGCGCTTGTCGGCCAGCCTGCCGGTGACGGCTTCGGCCGCTCGCACATTGGACGCCAGCACCTGCTGAGCGTCGTGTTCGCCGGGTGCCAGCGACCGCGCCTGGGCCACCCCGACGGCGAACACCGTGGCCACCAGCAGCGCCGCCGCCGTCTCCCAGGCCCACCCCGCGACCCGGGTGGTGGCTTTGGGCGGCGTGCTGCGGCGTGCCCGTCTGGCTGCCGCCGCGGCATAGCCGGGGTCGAGATGTTCGGACAACAGGGAACGCAGCAGCGAGGGCACCGCGAATCTCTGGGGCGCGCCGGCCTGGTGGGCGCTCGCCCCCTGCGAGTCGTATCCGCTCAGCGCGAAGAACGGTTCAGCCACCGGCGACCTTCGGCATGGTGCGGATCACCAGCCTCACCTGGATCAGGTACAGCACGAACGCCCACAGGTACATGCCCAGGCCCCAGATCAAAAAGCCCCATCCGGCCGAGAGCACCACCCGGCTCCACAGCTGATCCCACTGTCCGAGCAGGATCAGGGGAAACGCAGACATGAGCGCGAAGGTGCCCGCCTTGCCGATGTAGGTCACCGGCAGTGCGGTCAGGCCCCGGCTGCGCAGCGCCGGCAGGGTGGCCGCCAACAGCAGGTCCCGGGCCAGCAGTGTTGCGATGATCGCCCACGGCACCAGCCCGCGCACCCCGAAGGCGAGCGGAATGGCGATCATGTAGAGCCGGTCGATGGCCGGATCGAGCAGGGCCCCCAGCGCCGAGGACTGATCCAGCAGCCGGGCCAGTTTGCCGTCGGCCCAGTCCGAGACGCCGCTGAGCATCAGGATCGCCACCGCCGGCCCGTCCGCCCGCGCGACCAGCAGCAGGTACAGGAAGGCGCCGATCAGCCCGAGGCGGGCCAGGCTGATGACGTTGGGCACCGTGAGCACCCGGTCGCGGACTTGCTCGGCGCCAGACGCGGCAGGCATTGCGATCCCCTAGCGGAAGATGCCGGGCAGGCTCAGCGCGTCCATGCTGTCGTCGCTCAGCGGGTTGTCCCGAACCATGTAGGTCCACGTCGAGGTGGGCCGGGCCAGCTTCGACAGGTCGATACCGGGCTCGGATTCGATCGAATCCGAGGTCTCCAGCGTCTGTTGGGATGCCTCGATGGCGTCGGCGGCCAGGGAGGCGAACGCGTCCAGCGCCAACCGGTGGAACTCGTCGAGCGGATTCTGCCGGCCCAGGGCACGCAGGTGGATGCTCTCCCGGATGTCGGCCAGGTAGGCCAGGTGGTCGGCCCAGCCGCGGTCGAGGTGATAGAGCATGATCAGCCGGCAGATCTTCTCCAGCTTGGCTTCACCGTCCTCACCCAGCTGCTCCTTCAACTCCTTGTAGCGCTTCGGGGTGAGCTCGGCCAGCTCCTCGCGAGCCGCCGGAGTGGACAGCAGCGTGTTGCGCCGCTCCACGATGATGGCGCGCTGCTGGGCGATCAGCTGGTTGTACCGCCAGGTGTTGGCGTGGATGTCGAGCAGCTTGCCCTCTGCGATGCGCTGCGCGTGGTCGAGCAGACTGGAGGCCTTGGGGCTCAGGATCCGCCCGTCGTCGTCGGTCTCGGTCGGCAGCTTGCCGGGCTCCAGGTTGGTCGCGGCGACGTCGTCCTCCCAGCTGGAGAAGAACACCGACGATCCCGGGTCGCCCTGACGTCCGGCGCGGCCCCGCAACTGGTTGTCCAGGCGCTGCGTGTGCTGGCGACCGGTGCCGATCACATGCAGCCCGCCCAGCTCGACGATCGCGTCGTGGTCGGCCTCTTCGGAACCGCCCAGCCGGATGTCGGTGCCACGGCCGGCCATCTGGGTGGACACCGTGACCGCCCCGAGCTTGCCGGCCTCGGCGATCACCTCGGCCTCTTCGGCGTCGTTCTTGGCGTTGAGGACCACCGCCGGGACACCGCGCTTGCGCAGCCGCTCGTATAGTTCCTCGGACTCGGCGACGTCGTGGGTGCCCACCAGCACCGGCTGTCCGGTGGCGTGCACCTCGACGATGTGGGCGACGATCGCGTCGTTTTTGGCCGCGGCGGTGATGTAGACCCGATCCGCCTCGTCTTCGCGGATGTTGGGCATGTTCGGCGGGATCGGCGAGACACCCAGCTGATAGAACTGGCGCAGCTGCTCACCGGCCGCCAACGCGGTACCGGTCATGCCGCACACGGTCGGGTACCGATTGACCAGGGCCTGCACCGTGATGGTGTCGAGCACCTCGCCGGTTTCGGTCGTCTCGATGCCCTCCTTGGCCTCGACCGCGGCCTGCAGGCCGTCCGGCCAGCGCTGCAGGGCTGCGATCCGCCCGCGCGAGGCGTTGATCAACTGCACCTTGCCGTCGCGGACGATGTAGTGCACGTCGCGCTGCAGCAGCACGTGAGCGTGCAGGGCGACGTTGACCTCGGTCAGGGTGGAGACCACGTGCTCCTCGGAGTACAGGTCGATGCCGCCGAGTGCCTTCTCGACCTTCTTCGCCCCCACTTCGGTGAGGTGGATGTTGCGCCGGTCCTCGTCGGAGTCGTAGTCGACGCCGGGCTTGAGCCGTCCGACCAGCTTGACGATCTCCATCCGGGGCGTCTCCCGATGGGTGGTGCCGGCCAGGACCAGCGGCACCAGCGCCTCGTCGACCAGCACCGAGTCGGCCTCGTCGATCAGCGCCACGTCGGGGTTGGGCGAGACCAGATCCTCGACATCGGTGACCAGCTGGTCGCGCAGCACGTCGAACCCGATCTCGTTGATCGACGCGTAGGTGACGTCGCACTGGTAGGCCGCGCGGCGCTCGGCCGCGGTGGAGTCTTCGGTGATCCAACCGACGGTGACCCCGAGGGCCTCCAGCAGCGGACCCATCCATTCGGCGTCGCGTCGCGCGAGGTAGTCGTTGATGGTGACCACATGCACGTGCCGTCCGCCGATGGCATATCCGGCGGCGGCGATCGCACCGGAGAGCGTCTTGCCTTCGCCGGTGGCCATCTCGACGACATCGCCGGCCAGCATCCGCAGTGCGCCCTGCAGCTGAACGTCGAACGGGCGTTGCCCGATGCTGCGCTCGGCCGCCTCGCGGGCGATCGCCAAGAACTGCGGGATGTCCGAGGCGTCGGCCAGCTCCTTGAGGTTGAGCAGTTGCGCAGCTTTGCGCAGCTGCTCGTCGTCGAGCCCCGCCGCCTTCTTGGCGTACTCGCCGGCCGCCGTGACCTCGGCCATCGACCGACTCTGGTTCTTCTCGGTACTGGCGCCCAGCAGTTTCCAGAATTTTCCGCTGAGCCGACCTGACTTGGTTCGCGTTCCGGAGACAGTTTTGGAGGTGTTAGCCACAGCACAACGGTACGCGGTCGCCAGCAGTAGCAAGCTGGGGGCACCGTCACCTCGGCGGGGTTGCCGGGCGATGCTTATCCGGCGCGACGCCGCACTGCTGCGGTAGGTTTCGCACGGGATTTCTCGATTCGGACAACCGGCCGCGACGCGCTTGCGGCGACACGGACGGCAAGGAGACATCGACAGTGGACTCGAAGCTGTTCAGTCCATCCATTGATTGGGCGCACGCGCTGCCCGAATCTCTGGTGTGGATCGCGCTGGCCTGGACCATCAGCGCCGTCAGCGTGCTGGCCGTGGCGGCGGTGCTGCGGTTCAGCACGCGCTGGGGACGCCAGTTCTGGGAGATCAGCGGCGCCTACTTCACCGGGCGCGACAGCGTCCGGGTCTGGGTGATGCTGGCCGTGCTGCTGCTGTCGGTGATCACCGCGGTGCGGCTCAACGTGTTGTTCAGCTTCCAGGGCAACGACATGTACTCGTCGCTGCAGACCGCCTTCCAGGGTGCCGCCGGGGGCGACGAGGCCATCAAAGCCTCTGGCGTGCACGGCTTCTGGATGTCGATCGGCATCTTCAGCCTGATGGCCGTGCTGCACGTGGCGCGGGTGATGCTCGACATCTACCTGACCCAGCACTTCATGGTGAACTGGCGCATCTGGCTCACCGAGCGACTGACCGGCGACTGGCTGGGCGGGCGGGCCTACTACCGGGCGCACTTCGTCAAGACGCCGCTGGACCCCGCCGTCGGCGAAGCCGTCGAGGGAGCTATCGACAACCCCGACCAGCGTATTCAGCAGGACATCGACATCTTCACCGCCGGCAACGGCGCCAACGTCAACGCACCGGCCAACGGCACCGGCAGCACCCTGTTGTTCGGCGCGGTGCAGTCCATGGTCACGGTGGTGTCGTTCACCGCCATCCTGTGGAACCTCTCGGGCACGCTGACGGTGCTCGGGTTCGACATTCCGCGCGCGATGTTTTTGATCGTCCTGCTGTACGTGACGATCGCGACCGTCGTCGCGTTCTGGATCGGCCGGCCCCTGATCCGGCTGAACTTCCGCAATGAGCTCACCAACGCCGCCTTCCGGTATGCGCTGGTGCGGGTGCGCGACGCCGCTGAGTCGGTGGCGTTCTACCGTGGCGAGCTGGCCGAGCGGGTCCAGCTGCGGACGCGGTTCCGCGCGATCATCGACAACTATCTGAAGTTCGTGAACCGGACCATCGGGTTCGCCGGCTGGAACCTGTCGGTGAGCCAGGCGATCGTGCCGCTGCCCTGGGTGATTCAGGCGCCGCGGCTGTTCTCCGGGCAGATCATGTTCGGCGGCGTGGCGCAGACGGCGACGGCGTTCGGCAACATCTCGGACTCCCTGTCGTTCTTCCGCAACGCCTACGACAACTTCGCCGGTTACCGTGCCTCCATCATTCGTCTGCACGGCCTGGTGGAGGCCAACCGGGAGGCCCGCGATCTTCCCGAACTGCTCGTCAAGCCCAGCCCGGACGGCACGGTGGCCCTCGAGGGCGTCGAGGTGCGCACCCCTGATGGTGTCCCGCTGATCGAAGCGCTCGACCTGCACCTGGGCATCGGTGACGCGCTGATGATCGCCGGACCGTCGGGCAGCGGCAAGACCACCCTGCTGCGCAGCCTGGCCCAGTTGTGGCCGTACGCGTCGGGAACCCTGCGGCGTCCCGACGCGGTCAACGCCACGATGTTCATCTCGCAGCTGCCCTACATCCCGCTGGGCGATCTGCGCACCGTGGTGTCCTACCCCCTGGCGTCCGGCGAGGTCACCGACGCCGAGATCAGCGAGGCGCTGGTCAAGGTGTCACTGCCCAACCTCGTCGACCGGCTCGATGAGGTCGAGGACTGGGCCAAGGTGCTCTCCCCCGGTGAGCAGCAGCGGGTGGCGTTCGCCCGGCTGCTGTTGACCCGGCCCAAGGCAGCGTTCCTCGACGAGTCGACGTCGGCGCTCGACGAGGGACTGGAGCTGTCCCTGTATCGGTTGCTGCGTTCCGAGCTGCCCGACACCATCGTGGTCAGCGTGAGCCACCGGCACACGGTTCGCCAGCACCACAAGCACGTGCTGGAGCTGCTCGGCCAGGGCCGCTGGGACCTCGCCGCGGTCTAGCTTCTTTACCGCGAGCAGACGCGAAAGCCCCCAAAATCTGCTCAGAAAGGGTGCTTTCGCGTCTGCTCGCGCGGGGTTAGTCGCGCCGACGGGTGTCAGCGAGCCAGGGCGTCAGCGCGTTGCCGCGTGCGCCCCGGCGCGCCGGCCGAAGAACGACCCCTCGCCCAATTGGGTTCCGCTGGCGTAGCCCTTGCCGTCCTGGGCGATGTTGGCCGCACAGGCACCGGCGGCATACAGGCCCGGGATCGGCCGGCCATCGCTGCGCAACACCTCGCCGTCCACCGAGGTCGCCAGCCCGCCGATAGTGAAGCCGGCGTAGACGGCCTTACCCAGCGACAGGTCGAACGCGCCCCACGGTCCGGTGTCCTGCGGAGCCAAGAACGGCGGCTGCTTGTGAAAGTCCGGGTCCTGGCCCTGCGCCGCGTAGGTGTTGTAGCGGTCCAGGGTGGCCACCAGGTTTCCTTCCGGAATACCCAGTGCCGCCTCCATTTCCGGCACGGTCTCCCATCCGTCGATCAGCGGCACCAAGGGCACCTGCGGCTTGCGCATGTGCGCCTCGTCCACGATCAGGAACGCCGCGCTGTCGGGCTGGTCCATGACGAACCCCGACGTACGCGAGTGATAGGAGTCCTCGGCGACGAAACGCTTGCCCTCTTTGTTGACGATGATCCCGGTGAGCAGGATCGAGGGCGGATAGACCGGGGCGGTGATGAAGATCTGGTCCATGTGCTTGGTGGCGGCGCCCACCGACATCCCCATCCGGATACCCAGGCCGTCGTCATAGGTGTTGCCCAGCACGAACGGCTTCTCCGCCAGCTTCGGCGTGTACTGGGCGACCATCTCCGGATTCATCACGAAGCCACCGGCGGCGATCACCACCGACTTCGCTTTGATGACACCGCTTTCGGTGAAGTGCTTCCACGTGACTCCCACGACGGCGCCGGAGGCATCGGTGACCAGACCGGTGGCGCCGGTCTCGTAGCGGATCGTCACGCCGAGGCTGTCGGCCCGCTTCAGCAGCAGGTCGATCGCCATCTTGGCGCCCTGGGTGTCACCGGGCACCGGAACCTTGTGCCCGCGCGGCGCCGGAACGGCCTCGTTGAGAAACGGCCACACCTTCTCGTTGCCGGTGAACATCAGCCCCTCGGTGTTGGGCTGGATCACCGCCTTCTCCGGGTAGTAGCTGCGCTCGAACTTGATACCCAGGTCCTCGAGCCAGTTGAAGTGCTCGACGCTGCCGTCGCAATAGGCCCGGATCTTGTCGTGTTCGGGTTCACGCGACACCGCGACGAGGTACTTGTACATCTCGTCCGCGCTGTCGGTGTGGCCGGTGGCCTCCTGGACCGCGGTACCGCCGCCGAGGTAGAAGTGGCCGCCTGCCATGGCGGTGGTGCCGCCGGCCTCGGCCGCGCGCTCCAGCACCAGAACCCGGGCTCCGGCCGCTGCCGCGGTGACCGCCGCGCAGCCGCCGCCGATGCCGAAGCCGATCACCACGACGTCGACGTCGTCGGACCACTCCGAAACAGCTTCGGCACTGGTGGTGTCCGGGATCTGGGTGCTCATTGCCGCTGCTCCTGTTTGATGTAGTCGAAGACCGCACGGATCTCGGCCGGGACGTAGGCGATCTCCAGGTAGGGGATGCCGGACTCTTCAGCCGAGACGTACGCGAATTGCATGCCGCCGGGCATCACGCCCCGGGCAACCACGGCGGCGCCCTGCTCGGCGGCGTCGTTCAGCATAACGTCGAAGTTTTCGGGGTCCTCGGCCTCGATGCAGACATGGTGCAGGCCCGGGCCGTGGGCACGCAGGAAGTCATCGTAGAGGCTGTGCCCGCGCACCGGTGCGATCAGCTCCAGTTGCATCTCGCCGACGTAGCTCAGCGCGATGTCGGCGACGAAATCAGCCGGCTCGCCCAGATAGCTGCAGGTGTCCGGAGCGAAGTGCACCCCGGGCATACGGACCCATCTGCGCACCCCGAGCAACGCGGTCAGCATCGATGCGCCTGCATCGAGATCGTCGGTGACCCAGGCGATCTGGACGGGTGGCCGTGGTGGCGGCGTCACGGCAACGGGGCCGGAACGCCGACGTCTTCTTGGACCTGCTGCGAGATCGCCGACCACGACACCGCAGCCGGGAACTCGCCCCAGACACTGTTGAACAGCCCGACGATTCGGGCCGGGCCGCCGTCGCGGATCGCATACACCGGGCCGCCGGAGTCACCCTGCTGACTGCGAATGCTCTTCGTCATGGTGAACCAGCCGTTGTTGACACGTTCGATGGTGCCGCAGGTCTCTCCGGTGACGATGCCGTAGTGGCAGACCGCATCACCGGGCATCAGCCAGTCATCCGGGCCGGCCTGTAGCTGCAGACCGCCCGGCAGGACATCGTTGACCTCGACGTCATCGGCCAGCACGATCGATTCGTAGTCGGCGATCACCTGGTCGGTGTTGACGGTCGAACCATTGGGTGTGTTGTCGCGAAAGGTCGCCAGCCGGCCGATCACCGCCCCACCGCGATCGGTGACGGTTCCGCTCCCCCGGCAATGGCCGGCGGTGAACGCCACCCGCAACACCGGGTCGACGTAACCGAGGGTGCAGACGTGGGTGTCCTGGCGGATCTCCATACCCGGGTACACCAGCACACCGTCGGCTCGGGCCGGAAAGACCGTCGGCCCGGCGACTGTCGCACCGATCCCCAGCAGCACTGCCAGCACCCGCGCAACGCGCCTGCGCAACCGTCGACTCCTATCGTTTCGGGGCCGGTTTCGCTCCGGCCGGGTCAAGCCAGCGTTGCGCAGCGCGGCGATCAGGGGATCGTCAGCTCCTGACCGGGGTGGATGAGATCGGGGTTGGCGATACCGCTGGCCTCCGCGATCTGCGGGTACTTGCTGCCGTCACCGTAGAACCGCTCGGCGATGGCCCACAGGGTGTCACCGGCGACGACGGTGTAGGTGCGCGCCGCAGGTGCGGCCGGTGCCTCGGGTGCGGCCTCCTCCACGGGAGCCGGCGCCTCTTCGGCCTTGGGCTCCTCCGGCGGCGGAGCGTCGGTCTCGGTCTTGGTGGACCAGGCCGCGCCGTCGGCCGCGTAGAGCACCAGGTTGCGGTCGTCCTGCAGAACCAGCTTGACGTCCTTCTTGCCCTTGGTGTCGGTGTGCCAGATCGGCTTGTCGGCGGTGTACAGCACAAAGTTTCCGTCGGTCTGCACCTCGGCGCGCACCACGTCGTTGCCGTTGGTGCCCGATGCCCAGATCGCCTTGCCGCGCGCCGCCAACACCAGGTTGCCGTCGTCCTGCAGCGTCAGGGTGTAGGCCCCGTTGTTGGAGGTCAGCGACTCCCCCTTGACGAGCTTCTTGCCTGCAGTGAGGGTGTCCCCCAAGCTCTGTGCCATGTTGTCCCCTTTTCCTCGACGCGCCGCGACCGGAGTCACCGGGCGTTGTCGCTTCGTTGCGACGTAAGTCAGCCTAGGCGAACGGCCGCCGGTGCACCCCGCATTACGTCAGGGCAATCTCGGTTGCTGGGCGACGGCGGCGGCCGGGGCCGCGGGCTGCCAGCCGGGCGGGCCGAAGATGTAGCCCAGCCGGTCGCGCCACCGAGTCGCACGGCGTACGTCGGCGATGATCGAGGCGTACTCGTGAAACTGCAGGGTCAGGATGTTGAAGGTGTCGACCGGCTTGGTCAGCCCGTAGTGCGGGCGGAACCGTTCGGGAGCGAAGCTGCCGAACATCCGGTCCCAGATGATGAGGATGCCGCCGTAGTTCTTGTCCAGGTACTCCGGGTCCATGCCGTGGTGCACCCGGTGATGTGACGGGGTGTTGAACAGGAATTCGATCGCCCGCGGCAGTTTGTCGATCCGTTCGGTATGCACCCAGAACTGATAGACCAGGCTCACCGAGAAGCTGGCGAACACCATCCACGGTGGAATTCCCAGCAGCGGCAAGGGAGTCCACATCAAGATCTCGCCACTGTTGTTCCACTTCTGGCGCAGTGCGGTGGCGAAGTTGAAGTACCGGCTGGAGTGGTGCGCTTGGTGGGTCGCCCAGAACAATCGGATCCGGTGGGCAATGCGGTGGTAGGCGTAGTAGAGCAGGTCCACCCCGACCAGTGCGATCACCCAGGTGTACCAGCGCGACGGCGACAGGTGCCACGGCGCCACATAGGTATAGATCGCCGCGTAGCCGAGCAGTGCGATGAATTTCCAGCCGGCGGTGGTGGCCATGGACACCAGGCCCATCGAGATGCTCGCCCAGGCGTCCGGGGTGCGGTAGGCGCCGACGGGCACCTGCTCTGCGTCGTACTGTTCGAGTTTGCGTGCGGCGAACCACTCCAAGCTCAGCAGCAGCAGGAAAAAGGGCACCGCGAAGATCACCGGGTCGCGCATCGGCCCCGGCAATGCCGACCAGACACCCGCTATCGCATCCACCGTCGTCACCTCCGGACCATCAGCCTAGCGATGCGCCCAGGAATCAGTCCGCCGACAGCGACGACTGATCCTCGGCGTGCCACTGGACGGCGTAGACGCCGGGTTGCAGCGACAGCTCGGCCACCAGTCGCTCCAGCCGTTCCGGCGCTCGACCGTCCGACAACATCGACGCGGTGAGCGCGATGTTGTCCTCGCCGGCGCGAACCGTGTGGATCCCGCGCAGGATCAGGTCGTTGTTGGCGGTGTGCTGCACGATCTGGGCGCGCAGGTACTTTTCGGACTTCGGCCGGCAGATCACCTGCACCTCATACGGCGACTGCGGTTCGTCCTCCTCCACGTGCTGATCACGGTCGATGAATCGACCAAGCGGCCGCAACAGCAGATGGGTGGCGACGACCGCGCCGGTCCCGATCAGTGCGAACACCGGGTCACCGGCCGCCGCCAGTACACCGACGGCGGCCGAGCACCACAGGGTGGCCGCGGTGTTGAGGCCACGGACGTTGAACCCCTCGCGCAGGATCACCCCACCGCCGAGAAAGCCCACGCCCGACACCACGTACGAGGCGACGCGGGTGGAGTTGGGTTCCACGGTGACGGCGTACAGCACGAACAGCGTCGCACCGGCGGCGACGAGCGCGTTGGTCCGCAGCCCCGCCATGCGCGCACGCCACTGTCGCTCCAGCCCGATCAGTGCCCCGCAGCCCAGCCCGACAGCCAGCCGCACGGTGAACTCGGCGACGCTCAGCGTCTGCATGGCTCAACGATGACATATGACTAGCCGGCGACCACCGGCCGAGCCATCACCGTGGGCTTGAAGCCGTACCGGGGGGCGGCGAAACCGTAGTTGCGGCCCTGCCCGCCCACCAGCGGCACCCCGGGCGCGCCGGCCGCACCCGCCTCCGGTGCGTGCGCCGCGACGGTCCAACCGGTGGCGGCCACCGAGCTGCCCGGCACGCCGGTGGCCGGAACGGCGGCGGCCCACGCCTGCGGCACCGACATGGACCCGACCGACGCGGCCTGACCCATGCTGGCCGAGGCGGTGCCCACCCCACCGATCCCGGCGCCCAGGCCCTGCAGACCGTTGCCCAGCCCGCTCATCCCGCCGATCATCGGCGTGAACGGGTCGATCGCGCCCAGCCCGAGCGGGTCCCCGGCGGCGATGGCAGCACCGCGCAGCACCGCCATGTCGGCGGCGAAGCTGGATACCGCCTGCACACCCATCGGGCTGAACGAGCTGCTCATCAGGTTGGTCAACCCGTTGGTCACGTCGCCCGTGCTGATCCCCTCGGCAGCGGTCGACGCTGATTGGACCGGCGTCGCGAGAGCCTGCAGCGCCTGGGGCGTATTGGTCAACGCCTGCGAGGCTGCCGACTGTGCATTCGACGTGGCGGCCGTACCGGCGGCCTGGGACACCGCCGCCTGCTGCGCACCCTGGCCCGCCGGGTCGACGACCTCACGCGGTGCGGTGAACGGGGTGACCTTGGTCGCGGCCGCGGACGACGCGGCGTAGGCATACATCGCGGCGGCGTCCTGGGCCCACATCTGGGCGTACTGCGCCTCGGTCGCCGCGATCGCCGCCGCGTTCTGTCCGAAGATGTTGGTGGCCACCAACGTTGCGAGCTGAGCTCGGTTGGCCGCGATCAGCGGCGGCGCGACCGTCATCGCATAGACCGCGTCGAACGCCGCGGCCGCCGCCCGGGCCTGCATCGCGGCCTGCTCCACCTGGGCGGCGGTGGTGCCCATCCAGGCCACATAGGGCGCCACCGCGGCGGCCATCGCGTTGGATGCCGGCCCCATCCAGCCTTCGCCGACGAGTCCGTTGATGACGGCCTGGTAGGCGGCCTCGGCCGAGCTGAGTTCGGCGGCCATCTTGTCCCAGGCCGCGGCGGCGGCCATCATCGGGCCCGAGCCGGGGCCGGCGTAGATACGTGCTGAGTTGATTTCCGGGGGAAAGGCTCCGAAGTCCATGGCGGTGCTCCTTTGGATGGTTTCTCGGTGACGACTGACGTGTCTGGGTGTGCAGGCGGGGGCAGTGCCCGAAATGCGTTGCAGCCGTATTCCGTACGGCAGGAGAGATCGGGACAGCGGTCGTGGCGACATTCCGGCGCGAGCCATGCCGAGTCGATCGCACGCTCGACGGAATCGCCGAGCCGCCAACCGATTTCAAGGCATGCCGAAGCCTGGCGCCTGCCGCTTCCGGGCACGCCAGTCGACGAGTTCAGCGTCGGTGCGAATCAGATGGTGAGAGCAGTACCGAGATCGAAGGAGACGAACATCGATCTCGGATAGGAACTATCACTCGGACTCAATGTCGCTCTCACCTCCTCTCGGCCTGGGCACACGCGGGTGCCTGCACGTATGCACGACGAGGTGAGGTAACCCGGTGACAACCGGAATCCCGCACCCCACTCGTCAGAGCTTCGGCACTGCACGGCGTGTCCTGGCCTGCGCATATGTGCAAACCCGGAAGCCACTTGGGCTCAACCCTTAATCCGGGAGGAGCTGTCCTGACCCGGGGCGTCTTTCGACGTTCGGGGTCAGTGGCCTGTATCCATGCAGACGCCTCACCTAACGAGGTGCTTGCGTAACCATAGTGCACCAGCGCGGTGGCAGGGTCAATCCGAACCGCCGGGGCCGCGGGCGTTCTCGTGCCGATTTTCACCCACCGGGGCCGAAAGCGGCTGCCGTCAAGCGAGTTCGACTGTTACCCGAAATACAGAACGCGGCGGCACACCCGGGTCAGGTGTGCCGCCGCGCTCTCGAAAAACGGGGCGCTCAGGCCCAGCTGGATCCGACCGACGCGTCGGTGTTGGCCATGTTGTGGCCGGCCGACTGCACCTTCTGACCGTGAG
>NZ_LQPI01000086.1 GCF_002101775.1 Mycolicibacter nonchromogenicus
TCGGCGCCCCGTGTTGGGGGTGTGGCGTTTTTTTGATGTCAGTTTTTGACTGATGTTTTGGGATTGTTTCCAAATGGTTTTTGTTTGGAGAGTTTGATCCTGGCTCAGGACGAACGCTGGCGGCGTGCTTAACACATGCAAGTCGAACGGAAAGGCCCCTTCGGGGGTACTCGAGTGGCGAACGGGTGAGTAACACGTGGGTGATCTGCCCTGCACTTTGGGATAAGCCTGGGAAACTGGGTCTAATACCGAATAGGACCGCATGCTGCATGGTGTGTGGTGGAAAGCTTTTGCGGTGTGGGATGGGCCCGCGGCCTATCAGCTTGTTGGTGGGGTAATGGCCTACCAAGGCGACGACGGGTAGCCGGCCTGAGAGGGTGTCCGGCCACACTGGGACTGAGATACGGCCCAGACTCCTACGGGAGGCAGCAGTGGGGAATATTGCACAATGGGCGCAAGCCTGATGCAGCGACGCCGCGTGGGGGATGACGGCCTTCGGGTTGTAAACCTCTTTCAGTATCGGCGAAGCTCCAAGGTTTTCTTTGGGGTGACGGTAGGTACAGAAGAAGCACCGGCCAACTACGTGCCAGCAGCCGCGGTAATACGTAGGGTGCGAGCGTTGTCCGGAATTACTGGGCGTAAAGAGCTCGTAGGTGGTTTGTCACGTTGTCCGTGAAAACTCACAGCTTAACTGTGGGCGTGCGGGCGATACGGGCAGACTGGAGTACTGTAGGGGAGACTGGAATTCCTGGTGTAGCGGTGGAATGCGCAGATATCAGGAGGAACACCGGTGGCGAAGGCGGGTCTCTGGGCAGTAACTGACGCTGAGGAGCGAAAGCGTGGGGAGCGAACAGGATTAGATACCCTGGTAGTCCACGCCGTAAACGGTGGGTACTAGGTGTGGGTTTCCTTCCTTTAGGGATCCGTGCCGTAGCTAACGCATTAAGTACCCCGCCTGGGGAGTACGGCCGCAAGGCTAAAACTCAAAGGAATTGACGGGGGCCCGCACAAGCGGCGGAGCATGTGGATTAATTCGATGCAACGCGAAGAACCTTACCTGGGTTTGACATGCACAGGACGCCGGTAGAGATATCGGTTCCCTTGTGGCCTGTGTGCAGGTGGTGCATGGCTGTCGTCAGCTCGTGTCGTGAGATGTTGGGTTAAGTCCCGCAACGAGCGCAACCCTTGTCTCATGTTGCCAGCACGTTATGGTGGGGACTCGTGAGAGACTGCCGGGGTCAACTCGGAGGAAGGTGGGGATGACGTCAAGTCATCATGCCCCTTATGTCCAGGGCTTCACACATGCTACAATGGCCGGTACAAAGGGCTGCGATCCCGTGAGGGTTAGCGAATCCTTTAAAGCCGGTCTCAGTTCGGATTGGGGTCTGCAACTCGACCCCATGAAGTCGGAGTCGCTAGTAATCGCAGATCAGCAACGCTGCGGTGAATACGTTCCCGGGCCTTGTACACACCGCCCGTCACGTCATGAAAGTCGGTAACACCCGAAGCCGGTGGCCTAACCCTTGTGGAGGGAGCCGTCGAAGGTGGGATCGGCGATTGGGACGAAGTCGTAACAAGGTAGCCGTACCGGAAGGTGCGGCTGGATCACCTCCTTTCTAAGGAGCACCATTTTCCCCCGCGCCTCACACAGGTGAGGGTTCACGTGGTTGGGATACATTTCGCCGGCGCCTGTAGTGGGTTGTCCGGTGGTGCAGAAAATTTACGAGCAACAACAAACTTTCGAAATCATCAACCGCCAGGAGTTTTCGTGACTTCTGGTGGCCGGCTTTCGGGTTGGGCACACTGTTGGGTCCTGAGGCAACAGGCCAGTTGTCGCCCCTGTGGGGGTGGGTGTGTTGTCGCTCCATCTTGGTGGTGGGGTGTGGTGTTTGTTTTGTGGATAGTGGTTGCGAGCATCTAGCAAGCAAGGCTGAAAGGTCTTGTTTGTTTTTGCAATTTTTGTTTCTTGGTTTTTGTGTTTGTAAGTGTTTAAGGGCGCATGGTGGATGCCTTGGCATCGAGAGCCGATGAAGGACGTAGGAGGCTGCGATATGCCTCGGGGAGCTGCCAACCGAGCGTGGATCCGAGGATGTCCGAATGGGGAAACCCGGCACGAGTGATGTCGTGTCACCAACCGGTGAATGTATAGCCGGTGGGGAGGTAACGCGGGGAAGTGAAACATCTCAGTACCCGTAGGAAGAGAAAACAAAATGTGATTCCGTGAGTAGTGGCGAGCGAAAGCGGAGGATGGCTAAACCGTATGCATGTGATACCGGGTAGGGGTTGTGTGTGCGGGGTTGTGGGAGTGTCATGTCCGGTTCTACCTGGCTGGAGGACAGTGAGAAAGTGTTGTGGTTAGCGGAAGTGGCTTGGGATGGCCTGCCGTAGACGGTGAGAGCCCGGTACGTGAAAACCCGACACCTGTCTTGTGATGTTTCCCGAGTAGCAGCGGGCCCGTGGAATCTGCTGTGAATCTGCCGGGACCACCCGGTAAGCCTGAATACTACTCGATGACCGATAGCGGATTAGTACCGTGAGGGAATGGTGAAAAGTACCCCGGGAGGGGAGTGAAATAGTACCTGAAACCATGTGCCTACAATCCGTCAGAGCCCTCCCTTGTGGTGGGGTGATGGCGTGCCTTTTGAAGAATGAGCCTGCGAGTCACCGGCACGTCGCGAGGTTAACCCGTGTGGGGTAGCCGCAGCGAAAGCGAGTCTGAATAGGGCGTATCCAATCCGTTGGGGTTGGTGTAGTGGCGTGTTGTGGACCCGAAGCGGAGTGATCTACCCATGGCCAGGGTGAAGCGCGGGTAAGACCGCGTGGAGGCCCGAACCCACTTAGGTTGAAGACTGAGGGGATGAGTTGTGGGTAGGGGTGAAAGGCCAATCAAACTCCGTGATAGCTGGTTCTCCCCGAAATGCATTTAGGTGCAGCGTTGCGTGTTTCTCACCGGAGGTAGAGCTACTGGATGGCCGATGGGCCCTACTAGGTTACTGACGTCAGCCAAACTCCGAATGCCGGTGAGTGTAAGCGTGGCAGTGAGACGGCGGGGGATAAGCTCCGTGCGTCGAGAGGGAAACAGCCCAGATCGCCGGCTAAGGCCCCAAAGCGTGTGCTAAGTGGAAAAGGATGTGCAGTCGCTTAGACAACCAGGAGGTTGGCTTAGAAGCAGCCACCCTTGAAAGAGTGCGTAATAGCTCACTGGTCAAGTGATTGTGCGCCGATAATGTAGCGGGGCTCAAGCACACCGCCGAAGCCGCGGCAATACGTAAGTATTGGGTAGGGGAGCGTCCTGCATCCGGTGAAGCCACAGAGTGATCTAGTGGTGGAGGGTGTGGGAGTGAGAATGCAGGCATGAGTAGCGATGAGGCAAGTGAGAACCTTGCCCGCCGAAAGACCAAGGGTTCCTGGGCCAGGCCAGTCCTCCCAGGGTGAGTCGGGACCTAAGGCGAGGCCGACAGGCGTAGTCGATGGACAACGGGTTGATATTCCCGTACCCGTGTGTGGGCGCCCATGATGAATCAGTGGTACTAACCACCCAAAAGGTGGTCGATCATTCCTTTCGGGGAGTGACGATCGCTGGCTGCGTGGGACCTTCGCTGGTAGTAGTCAAGCGATGGGGTGACGCAGGAAGGTAGCCGTACCAGTCAGTGGTAATACTGGGGCAAGCCCGTAGGACGTCAGATAGGCAAATCCGTCTGGCATATAAGTCCGAGAGGTGATGCATAGCCGATTGCGGCGAATTCGGTGATCCTATGCTGCCGAGAAAAGCCTCTAGCGAGCACACACACGGCCCGTACCCCAAACCAACACAGGTGGTCAGGTAGAGAATACCAAGGCGTACGAGTTAACTATGGTTAAGGAACTCGGCAAAATACCCCCGTAACTTCGGGAGAAGGGGGACCCTCATACCGTCATGGCCTTCGCGGCCGGCAGCGGGAGGGGGTCGCAGAAACCAGTGAGAAGCGACTGTTTACTAAAAACACAGGTCCGTGCGAAGTCGCAAGACGATGTATACGGACTGACGCCTGCCCGGTGCTGGAAGGTTAAGAGGACCGGTTAACCCTTCGGGGTGAAGCTGAGAATTTAAGCCCCAGTAAACGGCGGTGGTAACTATAACCATCCTAAGGTAGCGAAATTCCTTGTCGGGTAAGTTCCGACCTGCACGAATGGCGTAACGACTTCTCAACTGTCTCAACCATAGACTCGGCGAAATTGCATTACGAGTAAAGATGCTCGTTACGCGCGGCAGGACGAAAAGACCCCGGGACCTTCACTATAGCTTGGTATTGATGTTCGATGCGGTTTGTGTAGGATAGGTGGGAGACTGTGAAACCCGCACGCCAGTGTGGGTGGAGTCGTTGTTGAAATACCACTCTGATCGTATTGGACCTCTAACTTCGAACCATGAAGCTGGTTCAGGGACAGTGCCTGGTGGGTAGTTTAACTGGGGCGGTTGCCTCCTAAAATGTAACGGAGGCGCCCAAAGGTTCCCTCAACCTGGACGGCAATCAGGTGTTGAGTGTAAGTGCACAAGGGAGCTTGACTGTAAGACTGACACGTCAAACAGGGACGAAAGTCGGGACTAGTGATCCGGCACCCCCGAGTGGAAGGGGTGTCGCTCAACGGATAAAAGGTACCCCGGGGATAACAGGCTGATCTTCCCCAAGAGTCCATATCGACGGGATGGTTTGGCACCTCGATGTCGGCTCGTCGCATCCTGGGGCTGGAGCAGGTCCCAAGGGTTGGGCTGTTCGCCCATTAAAGCGGCACGCGAGCTGGGTTTAGAACGTCGTGAGACAGTTCGGTCTCTATCCGCCGCGCGCGTCAGAATCTTGAGGAAACCTGTCCCTAGTACGAGAGGACCGGGACGGACGAACCTCTGGTATACCAGTTGTTCCACCAGGAGCACGGCTGGATAGCTACGTTCGGACAGGATAACCGCTGAAAGCATCTAAGCGGGAAACCTACTCCAAGACCAGGATTCTCACCCTTTTAGAGGGATAAGGCCCCCCGCAGACTACGGGATCGATAGACCAGACCTGGAAGCACCGCAAGGTGTGCAGGGAACTGGCACTAACCGGCCGAAAACTTACCAACACAAAGAAACAATTGACGTGTTGCCCGCAACCACACCACAAAATACTCAAACCCACACCCCACCACCAAACATAAACTTGGTGACCGGTGAACCCCCCAACACGGGTGCAGGTTCACCACACAGGGAAAAAAATAAATAGAGTTACGGCGGAAATAGCGACAGGGAAACGCCCGGTCCCATCCCGAACCCGGAAGCTAAGCCTGTCAGCGCCGATGATACTGCCCACACGGGTGGAAAAGTAGGACACCGCCGAACACAACAT
>NZ_LQPI01000087.1 GCF_002101775.1 Mycolicibacter nonchromogenicus
CCCGGCGGCTACACCGGAATCGTCGACGCGCCGGTCCAGGTCTCCAACGGCTGGTTCACCAACGCCGACGGCCAGGTCGTCTTGCTGCGCGGGCTCAACCAGGTCTACAAGATTCCGCCCTACGAGCCGTCGGCCGGCGGCTTCAGCGAGGAAGACGCGGCCTTCCTGGCCGCCAACGGCTTCAACTCGGTGCGCCTGGGCATCATCTGGGCCGGGGTGGAACCCGAACCCGGCGTCATCGACTATGCCTACCTGGCCTCGATCAAGGAGACGGTCGAGATGCTCGGCCGCTACAACATCGTTTCGATCCTCGACATGCACCAGGATCTCTACAACGAGGAGTTCGGCGGCGAGGGCGCCCCGGACTGGGCCGTCTTCACCGGCGGACTGCCCAACCCCAACCTCGGCTTCCCGATCACCTACCCGCTGAACCCCGCGCAGAACTATGCCTGGGATTCGTTCTGGGCCAATGAGAAAGCCCCGGACGGCATCGGCCTGCAGAACCACTACGCGCTGACGTGGCAGGCCATCGCCGACTACTTCAAGGGCGACCCCAACGTGGCCGGCTACGACATCATGAACGAGCCGTGGGCGGGAACTCATGCCTTGGGCAGCATTCTGGGCAATCCGTACTTCGACGCCCAGCAGCTGACGCCGTTCTACAACCAGATCGACGCGGCCATCCGATCGGTCGACCCGAACAAGACCGTGTTCTTCGAGCCGAACACCCTCTTCGGCAGCCTGCCCGTCCCGACCAACCTGGGCGCCGTGAACGACCCCAACTCGGCGTTCTCGTTCCACCACTACTGCGTCACCACATCACTGTTCCCGGGCCTGAGCTTCGGCTGCGACTGGAACGCCGACATCGTGTTCGACTACGCGTCGGAATACACCCAGGAGCACAACATCCCCGGCTGGCTCAGCGAATTCGGTGCGACGAACAACCTCGGAGCCATCGGGGCGAGCTTGAATGCCTCGAACAGGTGGCTCTTCGGCTGGTCTGAGTGGGCCTACACCGGCGGCGACATCACCAGCGCATCGCCCAACGATCAGGCACTGGTGATCGACCTGAATGAGCCGCCGGTCGGCGACAACGTCAACTGGGACAAGCTCGACGCGCTGTCTCAGCCCTACCCGCAGGCGATCTCGGGCATCCCGACCTCGTTGTCGTTCGCCAACGGCGTCTTCTCCCTCAGCTACTCCACCGACCAGGCCGACGGGTCCGGTGTCTTCGGCGCCGGTTCGCAGACCACCATCTCGGTTCCGGCGAGCCAGTATCCGAACGGCTACACCGTGGACGTCATCGGTGGACACGTCACCTCCGGACCCAACGCGCCGGAGTTGATCATCACCTCAGACGGCTCCGCCGCCGTCCAGGTGACCGTGACTGCGGCCTAGGCGGCCTAGGCGGTCTAGGGGCGGGGGCGTTCCGCCAGAGGTATCGGCGCAGCGCTGGCGCGCACCGTCTGGCGCACCTCGCCGAGGCCCTGCACCTGTAGGGTCACCACGTCGCCGTCGCTCAGCCAGCCCGGAAACGGCTGCGGCAGAGCGGGATCGAGATGCTCGAGCAGCGTGCAGGTGGGCACGGTGCCGGATCCGAAAACATCACCCGGTTCCAGCGGGACTCCGCGTGAGGCATAGCTGATGACCTCTCCGAAGCTCCAGTCCATGGCGTCGGTCGAGCCGGTTCCCACGATCACGTCGTTGACGATCGCGGTGACGTGCAGGCTGAGTTTTCCGTCGCGGCGGTACGGCTCGAGCTCATCGGCTGTCACCAGGTACGGCCCCAGGGTGACTCCGCTGTCCTTGCCCTTGGCCTGCCCGATCGCCAGCACACCCTCCTGGGCCTGCAGGTCCCGCGCCGACCAATCGTTGAAGATCGTGTAGCCGATGATGGCCCGTTCGGCTTGCTCCACCGACAGATTCGCACCGGCTGTGCCGATGATCGCCGCCACCTCCAGTTCGAAGTCCTGGCAGAGGCTGCCGGGTGCCATAGGCGCGTCGTCGTAAGGACCCAGAACCGTTGTCGGGCAGGCGAAATAGAACGCCGGGATTCGGTACCAAGTGTCGTCGAGGTCACGACTGCGGCCGGTAGCGGCCAGGCAGTTGCGCATATGGTCCAAGAAGCACAGGCTGTCGCGGATCGACGGCGGACGCGGGATGGGCGCCATCAGCACCACCTGGTCGGCCCGCAGTTTCTCCGATGGGGAGTTCAATGCGCGTTCGCCGGCGTCACGCAGACCGTCGGCGCCGAGCCGGATCAACTCCAGCAGCGTCACCCCGGGCGGCAGCGCATGGATCACATCCCCGTCCAGCACCCCCGTGCGCTCACCGTCTTCGTCTCGATAGGTCACCCACCGCACTGGTCAATCCTCACCCATAACCGGTGCGGAGGAGTACGTGACGCTCGGCGTGGCGTCGCCCCGACTGCCGGCGGGGCGCGCTTCACCAGGCGACTACGCCTTCACGGCGACCTTGAAGATCAGGGAACGCAGGGCCCCGAAGGCGCCGTGCGCACTGATGTAGAGCCGTTTGGTGTCGTATCCCGCGACATCTTTCATGGTCTCGGCGCCGAACCTGGCCGGTGTCTGCCCGTCGATCACCGTGACGTCGGCGCCAAGCAGAGCGTGCCTGACCTGGGCGCGCTCGGCCCCGGTGGCCGTGGCCACGAGTTGTCCGATGGTGCGCTCACCGCCGGTGCCGGGCACCGCGGCACAGGTGACGCCGCGCTCGTCGAGATAGCGCTGGACAGCGTCGACCGTGGCGTCAGCACCGACGACCAGGCTGAGATTGCCGAGGTTGACGGTGATCTCGGTGTTGTCGCCGACGGTCAACGGAAGACCCGGATCGGGGGTCAGGGTGCCGTCGAGCGCGGCACGGTGGGTCGCCTAGAGGAGACCGTCCGCGAGAACATCTTGGCCGAAGCAGATGGAAACCCGCTGGCGTTACTGGAACTTCGCCATTCGTTGCCACCAGCAGCGCTGGCCGGCGGCTATGGGCTCACAGCTGCGGTGTCGGTAACCAAACGGATCGAGCGAGAATACGATCAGCGCCTCAAACAACTGCCGGCGGCGACACGCACGCTGCTGCTGATCGCGGCCGCGGAGCCGACCGGCGACCCCGAATGGTTCTGGGCCGCGGCCCGGCGGCTGAAGCTCGACGCCGATGCCGCCGTTCCCGCGGAGCGCAGTGGCTTGATCACCGTCGTGTCTCGCCTGCGCTTCCGGCATCCGCTGGTCCGATCGGCCGTCTACCGCCACGCCTCCCCTCCTGAGCGGCGCCAGGTGCATGCGGCGTTGGCCGACGTGATCTCAGGGCCGACTCGCCACGAGCACCAGGCCTGGCATCGCGCTCATTCCATCACCGCCCCCGATGAGACCGTCGCCGTCAAGTTGGCCGAGTCGGCCGCGCGGGCCCGCTGCCGGGGCGGTGCCGCTGCAGCGGCGGCGTTCTTGACACACGCCGCCCTCCTGACGCCCGATCCGCTCCGTCGTGCCGAACGGGCACTCGAGGCTGCCCAGGCCAAGCTGGATGCCGGTGATCCGGAGTCCGCAATCCGACTCTTGGTCGCAGTGGCGCGGACGGAGGACGAACTCCTGAGTGCTCGAGCGGATCTCGTGCGCGCCAAAGTCGCCCTGGCCACCCGGCGGGGCCGCGACGCGCCTCCGCTGTTGCTGGCGGCCGCTCGAAGGCTGCAACCGCTGGACCCCGCCCTCGCACGAGATGCCTACCTCGACGCCTTGATGGCGGCCATGATCGTCGGCCGCCTCGGGACTGGGGATCAGGCTTCGGCGGCGGCGATAGCGCTGTCCGCGCGCCAGGTCCCGGCACGACCCGGTCCGCCCACCGCCACCGACCTTTTTCTCGAAGGTGTCGTGCTCCGACTCACCGAAGGCCATGCCGCCGCCACCCCGGTGCTGCAGCGCGCCATCAGTCAGTACTTGGCGGAAGACGAAGCCGGTGTCACAGATCCTCGGTCACATAACATCACACTGCGCGTTCTGCTCGACCTGTTCGACCTGGACACCTACAACGCAGTCAACGCTCGCCAACTCGAGTTGTTGTGCAAGGCAGGAGAATTGACCATTCTCCCGGCTGCGTTGACCACCTATGCAGGGGTCTGCGTCACCGTTGGTGATTTCGCGGAGGCTGCGAATCTGCTCGAGCAGTCGGAGGCGATCTCGACCGCGACCGGCGCACCACCGCACCGTTCGATCGAAACCTATCTCGCCGCGTGCCGCGGACAACGGGAACTGGCAGAGCAACTCGCGCAGGCCACCATTGCCGATGCGACCGCTCGCGGCGAAGGCAGTGAGATCACGGTCGTTCTTTTCTCCTTGGCGATCCTGCACAACGGACTCGGCAGGTATGCCGACGCACTGCGGGCATGCGAGTCGGCGCTGGAATACGAAGACATCGGCATGTACGGCCATGTGCTGAGCGAGGCGGTCGAAGCTGGCGTCCGTTGCGGAAACACCAGCGTCGCCCGGTCAGCGGCACGGCAACTGGTCGAGCGATCCCTGGCCACTCCCACCGCAACCGCCCTCGGGTACGCGGCCCGCGCCAAAGCACTGACGGCCACCGGACCGGAGGCCGAAAGTCAATACCAGGTCGCGATCGCTGAGCTGGAACGCTCGCCACTGAAGGTGCTGGTGGCGCGCGCTCACCTGATCTTCGGCGAGTGGCTGCGTCGCGAGAACCGCCGAGCGCAGGCACGCGATGAATTGCGCGTCGCCCATGCCATGTTCCAACAGATAGGGGCCGACGGTTTCGCCGAACGGACCCGGCGCGAGCTCCGAGCCGCGGGGGAACCGCTACGAGCTCGGCGTGACGCCAGTACGACAGCGACACTGACGACGCAGGAAAGCTACATCGCCCGCCTCGCCGGCGAGGGATACAGCAATTCCGAGATCGCCAGCCATCTGTTCATCAGTCCCCGCACCGTCGAATGGCATCTCGGCAGGATCTTCGCGAAGCTGGGTGTGTCATCGCGTCGCGAGTTGCGGCGCCTACCGGAGTGAGGGCCGCAGGTCACTCCCACTGCACGTCTGCGGGGGACTTGTCCGGCCGCAGCCCACGCCAGCTGGGCTGACGAAGCCGGCCATCGCCGGTCCGTTCACTGAAGCGCACTTCTCCCACCACGGTCGGCTCCACAAATGTGACGCCCTTGGCGTCTGCTGCGGGAAGCGGTGCCCCGAAGGGCGATTCGCCGGCGGGCAGCGGCACCAGCATCTTCTTCAGGGTGGCCAGCTGGCGCTCGGTGAAACCGGTGCCGACTCGACCGACGAACCGCAGCCCGTCGTCCTCGGGAATGCCCATCAGCAGCGAGCCGATCCCCCCGCTGCGGCCGCCCTCGCCGGCCCGCCAACCGCCGATCACGACTTCCTGGGTCCGCCAATATTTGTCCTTGATCCACGCCTTCGAGCGACGCCCCGCCTGATAGGGCGAATCCCATTTCTTGGCGACCACCCCTTCCCAGCCCCGCCGGCGAGACTGCGCCAGTGCCTTCTCGGGATCGGGCGCCAACAGGTCCTGGACCACCAGATCGGTACCGCGCGCCAGGGTTTCCAGCAGACGGCGACGATCCCGATAGGCCACCCGCAGCAGCGGACGCCCATCGAGATAGAGGAGGTCGAACGCCCAGAACGCCAAACGCGCCGAACGAGCGCTGTTCTGCATCGCTGCGAAGCTGGGCACCCCGTCCTCGTCGAGGGCGACCAGTTCGCCGTCCAGTACCAGGTGGTGCTCGGCCAAGTCGGCGGCCGGAAACGGCAGCTGCGGGTATTCGCCTGTGACGTCTCGCCCACTGCGGGACCGCAACCGGAGCCGACCGTGGTCGACTTCGACCAGCAGCCGGTAGCCGTCGAATTTGCCTTCGAAGGCCCACAGGTTCGGATCCAGCCGCGCCACCGAGCCGTGCGTGGCCAGCATGGGAGACAGCTTGTCGAAACCGAATGCCTGCTGGTCCTTCATCCGGTGCGCCAGCCACTGATCACCGCCGGTGCGGATCAGCGCGTATCGTCCGGAGATCCGGCTGCCGTCGAGTACGACGATCACTTCACCCTTCTCGGCGGAGTCCTCGAACTTCTCGGTCACATAGGTGCCCGAATCCCAGATGCGCACGGTGCCCGCGCCGTACTCGCCTTTGGGGATGGTTCCCTCGAAGCTGCCGTACTCCAGGGGGTGGTCCTCGGTGCGCACCGCGAGATGGTTGACCGACGTCGTTTCCGGCAGGTTCTTGGGCACCGCCCAGCTCAGCAACACTCCGTCGCGCTCCAGCCGAAAGTCGTAGTGCAACCGGCGGGCGTGGTGCTCCTGGATGACGAAACTGTTGCCCTGGCCAGGTGCCGGTGCCGCGGCCGGCACCGGTTCTGGTGTTCGGCTCGCATCACGTTTGGCGCGGTACACGGCAAGACGATCTCGGCCTTCCAGCGGGGGATCCAAGCCGGCCAACAGGTCACCGTCCCGGTCGACGCGGTCCAGCACTTCGTCGAAGCGCAGCTGCCGCAGGTCCGGGTCATCCAGCTCCGCCCAGGTGCGGGGGGCGGCGACCGTCGGATTGTCGCGGCCGCGCAGCGAGTACGGCGCAATGGTGGTCTTGGCCGCGTTGTTCTGACTCCAGTCGATAAAGACCTTGCCGGCTCGCAGCTTCTTGGCCATGGTCGCGGTCACCAGCTCGGGCATCGCGGTTTCGAGTTGTTGCGCAACGCGTTTGGCCACCGTGGCCGCGCCTGCGCTGCTCACCGGACGCTCGAGGGCGGCGTAGAGGTGCAGCCCCTTACTGCCGCTGGTGACCGGGAAGGTGTCCAGCCCCAGCTCGGACATCAGATCCCGGATGACTCGCGCCACCTCGGCGAGCTGACTCATCGTCACGCCCTCGCCGGGGTCGAGGTCGAAGACCATGCGCGTCGCCAGCCCGGGCTTGAGCACCTTCCCGCCGTGGGTCCATTCCGCCTCGAATCGCCACTGCGGTACGTGAACTTCCAGCGCGGCCTGCTGGGCGATCCAGGCCAGGCCGTCGACGTCCTCGATGATCGGATAGGTGGTGATACCGGAGCGGTGCTGGATGTCGGCGCGGGCCAACCACCCCGGCGCCGATGCCGCCAACTGCTTTTCGAAGAACGACGCCTGCTCGACACCGTTGGGCCAGCGTTTGCGTGTCGCCGGGCGTCCCGCGATGTGCGGCAGCATCACCTCGGCGATGCGGGTGTAGTAGTCGTAGACCTCGGCCTTGGTGGTGCCCGCGGCCGGGTAAAGCACCTTGTCGGCGTTGGTCAGCTTGACCCGGGTCTGCACGGACTCGACGACCATGTGTCCAACCTACGTCGCGTCAAAGCAGGTTATCGGCACTCTCGCGTGGGCATACTGACCTCATGCGCTCCATCTGGAAGGGCTCGATCGCATTCGGTCTGGTCAACGTGCCGGTGAAGGTCTACAGCGCCACCGAAGACCACGACATCAAGTTCCGTCAGGTGCACGCCAAGGACAACGGACGAATCCGTTATCGGCGGGTGTGCGAGGAGTGCGGAGAAGTGGTCGATTACGGCGACATCGCGCGGGCCTACGAATCCGACGACGGCCGGATGGTGGTGATCACCGACGACGACATCGCCAACCTTCCCGAAGAGCGCGATCATGAGATCGCCGTCCTGGAGTTCGTTCCGGCCGCCGACCTGGATCCGATGCTCTATGACCGCAGCTACTTTCTGGAACCCGGGTCCAAGTCGATCAAATCGTATGTGCTGCTGGCCAAGACGCTGGCCGAGACCGACCGGGTGGCTATCGTCCACTTCACACTGCGCAATAAGACCCGGCTGGCGGCGCTGCGGGTGAAGGACTTCTCCAAGCGCGAGGTGATGGTGGTGCACACCCTGCTCTGGCCGGACGAGATCCGCGATCCCGACTTCCCCGCGCTGGACACCAAGGTTGAGGTCAAGCCTGCCGAGCTGAAGATGGCCGGGCAGGTGGTGGAATCGATGGCCGACGAGTTCGATCCGGACCGCTATCACGACACCTACCAGGAGCAGTTGCACGAGTTGATCGCGGCCAAACTCGAAGGCGACGAGGCGTTCACCCCCGAGGAGCGTCCCGCCGAACTCGATGCCACCGAAGATGTGTCCGACCTCCTGGCCAAGCTGGAGGCCAGCGTCAAGAAGCGCTCGTCCGCCGAGAAGTCCCCCGCCAAGAAGGCACCGACGAAAAAGGCACCGGCGAAAAAGACTCCGGCCAAGAAGGCTTCGGCCAAGAAGTAGCGAACGTCAGCGCTCGCCGACGGTCGTGGACGCATCCGCAAGGCCCGCGGACGGTCCGCCGACGTCGAATTAGAACGTGTTTCAAAATAGGGGTTCAGCTCACGCTGATTCCTTGTTAGCGTGGCGCGGTGATACTCGACAAATTTCGAATCGATAATCAAACAGCTGTTGTTACCGGTGCTGGGCGGGGCTTGGGCGCCGCTATCGCCGTCGCGTTCGCCGAGGCCGGCGCGGACGTGGTCATCGCCTCACGCACGCAGTCTGAACTAGAGGTCGTCGCTGAACAGGTCCGCGCGGCGGGTCGCCGTGCCCACGTCGTCGTCGCCGATCTCGCCCATCCCGAGGAGACGGCAAAGCTTGCCGCCGAGGCGGTCGATGCATTCGGCCGGCTCGACATCGTGGTCAACAACGTTGGCGGATCGATGCCCAACACCCTGCTGACCACCTCGACCAAAGACCTCAAAGACGCCTTCACGTTCAACGTGGGGACGGCGCACGCGCTCACCATCGCCGCGGTGCCACTGATGCTGGAGCATTCCGGCGGCGGCTCGTTCATCAACATCACCTCAACCATGGGGCGGGTTCCGGGCCGGGGCTTCGCCGCCTACGGTACGGCCAAGGCCGCGCTGGCCCACTACACCCGACTGGCCGCGCTGGACCTGTGCCCCAAGATCCGCGTCAACGCCATTGCTCCGGGATCGATTCTGACCTCGGCGCTCAACGTGGTCGCCGCCAACGACGAGTTGCGCACCCCGATGGAGAAGGCCACGCCGCTGCGTCGTCTCGGCGACCCCGAGGAGATCGCGGCCGCCGCCCTGTACCTGGCCTCACCGGCCGGGGCCTACCTGACCGGCAAGGTGCTCGAAGTCGACGGCGGCCTCACCTTCCCGAACCTTGATCTGCCCGTCCCGGATCTGTGAGGACTGCTGACCTATGACTATCCGTGTTGCTCAGATCGGCACCGGCAATGTCGGTGTGCATGCGCTCAAGGCACTGATCACCAACCCCGAGTTCGAACTGACCGGGGTGTGGGTGTCCTCGGACGCCAAAGCCGGCAAAGACGCCGCTGAATTGGCCGGCACCAGCACGCCGACCGGCGTGCTGGCGACCACCGACCTGCAGCAGGTGCTCGACGCCAAGCCCGACTGCGTGGTCTACACCGCGCTGGCCGACAACCGGCTGGTCGAGGCGCTCGAGGATTTCAAGCGCATCCTGAGCGCCGGGATCAACGTGGTGGGCAGCAGCGCAGTGTTTCTGCAATACCCGTGGGATGTGATCCCGGCGGAGATGCTGACTCCGATCGAAGAGGCTGCGCAGCAAGGCGGTTCGAGCCTGTTCGTCAACGGCATCGACCCGGGCTTCGCCAACGACCTGCTGCCCCTCGCGTTGGCCGGTACCTGTCAGAGCATCCAGCAGATCCGCTGCATGGAGATCGTCGATTACGCCACCTACGACAGCGCCGCCGTCATGTTCGACGTGATGGGCTTCGGCAGGCCGATGGACGAGACCCCCATGCTGTTGCAGCCGGGCGTGCTCAGCCTGGCGTGGGGTTCGGTGGTGCGTCAGCTCGCGGCCGGCCTGGGACTGGAACTCGACTCGGTCGAGCAGTCCCACATTCGGGTGCCCGCACCGGAGGACTTCTCGATTTCGTCGGGAGACATCGCGGCGGGCACCGCCGCGGCCTTGCGGTTCGAGGTGCGCGGGATGGTTGACGGCAAGGCCGCCGTGGTGCTCGAGCACGTCACCCGGCTGCGTGACGACCTGTGTCCGGATTGGCCGCAGCCGGCCCAGCCCGGCGGGTCTTACCGCGTCGAGGTGACCGGTGAGCCGTCGTACGCGCTGGACCTGTGCCTGTCCAGCCCCAACGGCGACCACAACCACGCCGGCCTGGTGGCCACCGCGATGCGGGTGGTCAACGCGATTCCCGCGGTGGTTGCGGCCGAGCCGGGGATCCGCACCACGCTGGACCTGCCGTTGGTCACCGGCCGCGGCCTCTACAGCGCCGGTTGATCCACCGGCACCGTGCCCGCGCACCGTTGTTCCGGCTACCCTGACTTTTCTGTTCGTTGATCCGGATGGAGGAGTCGGTGGCTGCAGACGCCGCGGTTCGACTCAAGCCGGGCTGGGCGTTGCTCGGCCCGGCTTTTGTCGCTGCGATCGCCTACGTCGACCCGGGCAATGTCGCCGCCAACGTCAGCGCGGGGGCGACATTCGGCTTCCTACTGGTGTGGGTCATCGTCTCGGCCAATGTCATGGCCGGGCTGGTGCAGTACCTGTCCGCCAAGCTCGGACTGGTGACCGGCCACTCGCTGCCGGAGGTGATCGGCGCCCGGAGCCGCAGGCCGGCGCGGATCGCCTTTTGGCTTCAAGCCGAATTGGTGGCCATGGCAACAGATCTCGCCGAAGTGGTGGGCGGCGCGATCGCGTTGAACCTGATCTTCGGCCTGCCGCTGCTGGCCGGCGGCCTGATCACCGGGGTGGTGTCGATGGCGCTGCTCACCGTCGGCGATCGGCGCGGTCCGCGGATGTTCGAGCAGGTGACCAGCGGGCTGCTGATCATCATCGCCGTCGGATTCCTGGCCAGCCTGGTGGTCGCCCCACCGGCGCCCGCCGAGGTCGCCGCCGGCCTGCTGCCTCGTTTCGACGGCACCGAGAGCGTGCTGTTGGCCACCGCGATTCTCGGGGCGACGGTGATGCCACACGCGGTGTACCTGCATTCCGGTCTGGCCCGCGACCGGCACGGCCAGCCTGAACCCGGTCCGGCGCGGCGACGACTGCTGCGGGTGACCCGCTGGGACGTGGGGCTGGCGATGCTGGTGGCCGGAGCCCTGAACCTGGCCATGTTGCTGGTGGCGGCCAACAGTCTGCGCGGCCGAGATCACGCCGATTCCATCGAAGGTGCGCACGCGGCGGTCGGCGACGCCCTGGGCCCGACGGTCGCGCTGTTGTTCGCGATCGGGCTGCTGGCCTCCGGATTGGCGTCAACCTCGGTGGGGGCCTACGCGGGCGCGATGATCATGCAGGGCCTGTTGCGGGTGTCGGTTCCCCTGCTGTGGCGCAGACTGATCACGCTGGGTCCGGCGCTGGCGATCCTGGCTTGGGGTATCGATCCCACGCGCGCCCTGGTGCTCTCGCAGGTGGTGTTGTCCTTCGGCATCCCCTTCGCGCTGGTCCCGTTGATCCGGGTGACCGGAGACCGGTCGCTGATGGGCACCGACGTCAACGCACGGCTGACCACGGTGCTCGGCTGGGCTGTCACGGCGGTGATCGGAACGCTCAATGTGGCGCTGATCTATCTGACCCTGCGCTGAGCCACGGCAGCGAGACCGGGAACGGCTTGCACCAGCCCCGTCCGCGCTCTTTATTAAATGAACTAAACATTTGCTAGACTAAGCAAATCGCCCTGCCCATCATTTCAAGGAGCGCTCATGGCCCGCACCGACAACGACACCTGGGACCTCGCCACCAGCGTGGGAGCCACCGCGACGATGGTCGCCGCTGCCCGGGCGATCGCCACCAAGGCCGACACTCCGCTGATCGATGACCCTTTCGCCGAACCACTGGTGAGGGCGGTCGGCGTCGACTTCTTGACCAAGTGGGCCGCCGGCGACCTCGCGGACACGGATCTCGATGACCACGAATCCGGCTGGAAGCTCGGTCAGATGCCCGACGCGATGGCGGTGCGCACCCGCTTTTTCGACGCGTTCTTCGCTGACGCCACCCTGGCCGGGATCCGTCAGGCGGTGATCTTGGCATCGGGCCTGGACGCGCGCGCCTACCGACTGACCTGGCCCGCCGGGATGACGATCTTCGAGATCGATCAGCCCGCAGTGCTGGCGTTCAAGACCGCAGCACTGGCCGACTTGGGCGCCGAGCCGACCGCCGACCGGCGTGGCGTCGCCGTCGATCTGCGCGATGACTGGCCGGCCGCGTTGCTCGAGGCGGGATTCGACCTCACCCAGCCCACCGCATGGATCGCCGAGGGACTGCTCGGCTATCTCCCGCCGGCAGCACAGGACCGGCTGCTGGACAACATCACCGCGCTGAGCGCCGACGGCAGCCGGTTGGCCACCGAGGCCATTCCGAACATCTCCGCGGCACAGCACGAGCAGGCCAGGGAAATGATGCGCAGCGCTACCGAGAAATGGCGTGCGCACGGCTTCGACCTCGAGTTCTCCGAACTCGGCTACGAAGGCGAGCGCCACGATGTCGCCGACTACCTCGACTCCTTGGACTGGACCTCGGCGGGACAGTCCATGACCGAGCTGTTGACGCAGCACGGTCGTCCGACGCCGGCGCGGGGCGCCGACTCGGTGTCGATGGCCGACACGACCTACTACACCTCGATCAAGCAGGGCTGACCGCTCGGCGCCGGCGCACCCGCCGACGCCGCCAGCGGCCTAGGCGGAGACGCTCTCGCGCGCCTTCGCCTTCTCTTCGTAGTAGGTGGCCCGCTCGTCAACCATCTTCATGAAGCCGACGACCTGGTCACGGGCCTCTTCGCCCACGGCACTGAAGTCGTTGCGCTCGAGGATCTTCCAGAAGCGCAACACCGGCTGCACCACGTCGTCGTGGTGGATACGCAGGTCGTAGATGCCGGCCTTGGCGATCAGGATCGAATTCTCCTTGAAACCGGGCATGTTCATCCCGGGCATCGCGAAGCCGAGCACCTCGTCGCGGATCGCGCACATGGCCTCATCCGGGGCGATGTCCAGGGCCGCCTGCATCAGGTTGCGGTAGAAGACCATGTGCAGGTTCTCATCGAGGGCGACGCGGGCCAGCAACTGGTCGGCGATGGGGCAGCCCGAGGCCTTGCCGGTGTTGCGGTGCGACACCCGGGTGGCGAGTTCCTGCAACGACACGTACGCCAGCACACCCAGCGCTGACTTGCCGCCGGAGTCATAACCGGCAACGGTGTGCGCCATCCGCATGTTCTCGAGGTTCACCGGGTCGATACCGCGCGTGACGATGAGGTAGTCCCGCAGCGCGATGCTGTGGCGGCCCTCCTCGGCGGTCCACTGGCCGACCCAGGTGCCCCAGGCGCCGTCGCGGCCGAAGGTGGTGGCGATCTCCCGGTGGTAGGACGGCAGATTGTCCTCGGTCAACAGGTTGACCAGCAAAGCAGCCTTGGCCACCGGGTCCAGCGGCGAATCTTCGGGAACCCAGTCCTCGCCCCCGAGGAACGCGAAGTCACGCCCCCTGCTCCACGGCACGTAATCGTGGGGCAACCACGGCTTGGCGGCCTTGAGATGCCGGTTGAGATTCTGCTCGACTATCGGCTCCAGCTCATGTAACAGTGCCGTTTGGACATTACCCATAGTTTTGAATCGCCTCCCCTAATTGACGAGTGGGCTGTCGCTTGGCCCCCCAGCCAACCTACGGTTCCGTAGGTTTGGTCCACGGTAAGCACCCACCCCGTCACGTGTCAACCATTAACTTAACTGCTTCGGCGCATTCCGCATCTCGAAGCGGCCGACGATCGACCGATACGGATCCGCGGCCCCAGCTAACTGCGGCGTCTATGGATCGCCCGCTGCGGCCGCACAGCTAGGGCGCCGCGCGGCCTTCCGACTGCCGCTTGAGCCCGTCAGCCTCCATGTCGACGTAGCGACGAATCCGGCCCCGGGCGAGCAGCCCGACCAGCCAGGCCATCGGGCCGGTCACGGCAAAGGTCAGCACGGCGCGCACCCCCGACCCGGTCGGCGTCAGCTCGTGGAAGCCGGTGAATCGGATCCCCGCCGTCGAGGCGGTCCAGGTGAAGGAACGTTCGTTGTCCAGCTCGGTGACCGTCCACACCATCGGCCGGCCGGTGGGCTGGCGGACTCGGGCAGTGCTGCCGACCCGCAGCGGACCGGAGTCCAGGCGGGTGATCTCGCGCATCGATGGCGTCCAGTCCGGCCAATGCTCGACGTCGATCAGGACGGCCCAGACGTCACTGGGACTCGCCGCGATGGGATCGGTGCGGGTGTAGTGCATCGGCGCTCCCTTCCCCCGGCACGCTACCCCTCGGCGGCGAGTCGCGCGCGTTCCCGCATCGAGGCGACCACTCCCCCATCGGCGAGGATGTCGGCGCCGTGGAGATAGGCGCATCTGTCGCTCGCGCAGAAGGCGAAAAGCTCGGCCATCTCTTCGGCCGTGCCCCACCGCGGGATCAGCGCGTCGGGCATCATCATGCCGACCCCGGCCTTCTCTTCACGCCGACCCAGCTCCGTATCGATGTTGCCCGGCGACACCGAGACGATGCGCAGACCGCGACCGGCGAATCGCTCGGCCTGCGCGGCGCAGTACCACTTCACGAAAGCTTTGCTGACCGTGTAGGAGAAGCCCGAGCGCATCTGCTCGGGTGCGTTGTTGCAGTACTCCGTCATCGCCGCCACGAAGGCGTCGCCGTCGCGGTACGCCAACGGGAACTGCTTGGTGGGAATGATCTTGTCGGGCAGCAGCTGCGCGGCCATCGAGGCCACGTTGACGATCACCGCGCCGGCGCCGGCGGCCTCGGAGAACGCCTCGTTGACCACGACGGTGCCGAAGGCGTTGATTCGCATGACGAATTCGGCGTCGCCCATGCTCGGGCTGACCCCCGCGGTGTGAATCACCGACGCCAGCGTTCCCAGCTCCGCAGCCGTGTCGAACAGGCGGGTGACCGCGTCACGGTCGGTGACATCGCAGTTGACGGCGGTCGCGGTGACACCGAGGTCGGCGAGTGCGGCCTGCGCCGAGTCGAGCCGCTCCTTCCGGACGTCGCACAGCACCACCGTGTGGTCTCTGCCCAGGAGCTTGGCCGTCGCCAGGCCCATGCCGCCCGCGCCTCCGGTGATCACTGATACTGAAGCCATAACTGGACGGTAGACGGCTGCGCCCCGGTGCCGGTCGACTGGGTGATGCGGAGACTCGAAATGACCGATCTGTCAGGCAAAGTGGCGCTGGTGACGGGAGCTTCGTCCGGTCTGGGCGCGGCAACCGCCCAGCTGTTCGCCCGGCGCGGCGACGGTGTTCGGCTTGGCCCGCGACGCCGAGCGGCTGGCCACGGTGTTCGCCGACGTGCCCGGCGGGCGATATGCCCCCACCGACATCAGTACCGCGACGGCGTGCGCTGCGGCGGTCGAGCAATGCGTCGCGCAGTTCGGCCGGCTCGATGTTCTGGTCAACGTCGCCGGCGCCCATCAGATGCGCCACACGCTATCGGTCACCGACGACGAATGGGCGCACGATCTGGCGGTCAACCTCAACGGGCCGTTCTTCTTGTGCCGTGCTGCGCTGCCGCATCTGCTGGAGACCGCCGGCAACATCGTCAACGTCGCCTCGATCGCCGGGGTGGAGGGGCAGGCGTATTCGGCGGGCTACTGCGCCGCCAAGCACGGCCTCGTCGGGCTCACCCGGGCGCTGGCGGTGGAGTTCACCGCGGAGAAGGTGCGGATCAACGCGGTGTGCCCGGGCGGGATGCTGACCCCGCAGGTGACCAACTTCCAGTTTCCCGAAGGCGCCGACGTCAACCTGATCATGCGGGTGGCCTCGCCCCGCGGGATGAGTGCCCCGAGCGATGTTGCCGAGGTGATCGCCTTTTTGGCCAGTGACGCCGCGGCCGCGGTGCACGGCGCGGTCTATTTGACCGACAACGGGAAGACAGCGGGGTAGGACGTCGCATATGCCAGCTGCCGCGCCGAGTGTGCGGTTTGGTGCGCCGATCGGGAGTTACGCCGAGCAAAACGCACACTCGACGACCTCAGCGCAGCGGTAGGCCCGTCAGCGCCCGCGCGATGACCAGCCGCTGGATCTCACTGGTGCCCTCGAAGATGGTGAAGATCTTGGCGTCGCGGTGCATTCGCTCAACCGGGTAGTCGCGGGTGTAGCCGTTGCCGCCGAGGATCTGGATCGCCTCGTCGGTGACATAGACCGCCGTCTCGCTGGCGAACAGCTTGGCCATCGAGCCCTCGGCGCCGTCGAAGGCCTTGTTGTTGCGCCCCATCCAGCCCGCGCGCCACACCAGCAGCCGGGCGGCGTCGATGCGACTCTTCATGTCCGCCAGCTTGAACGCCACCGCCTGGAACTCGCCGATCTTGCGACCGAACTGCTCACGCTGACAGGCGTATTCGAGGGCGTACTCATAGGCGGCGCGGGCCACGCCGACCGCCATCGCGCCGACCGTGGGGCGAGTGCGCTCGAAGGTCTTCATGGCCGCATGGCCCCCGGCCGAGGCTCCGGACTTGACGCGCGCGACACGCTCCTCGAACTTCTCCCGGCCCCCGAGGATCATGTCCTCGGGCAGGCGGACGTTGTCCAAGACGATCTCAGCGGTGTGCGAGGCCCGGATGCCGTGCTTCTTGAATTTCTGTCCCTGCGCCAGGCCCGGGGTGCCGGGCGGGATCACGAAGCTGGCCTGTCCGCGCGATCCGAGTTCGGGATAGACCGAGGCGACGACGATGTGCACGTTGGCGATGCCACCGTTGGTGGCCCAGGTCTTGGTGCCGTTGAGCACCCATTCGCGGGTCGCTTCATCAAAGCGGGCGCGGGTACGGATCCCGCCGACGTCGGAACCGGCGTCGGGTTCCGAGGAGCAGAACGCCCCGAGCTTGGGGTCCTCGGCGGTGCCGAACATCTCCGGCAGCCACTGACCCAGCTGTTCGGGAGTTCCGTTGCCCGCCAATGCCGCTGCCGCCAGACCGGTGCCCAGAATCGACAGCGCGATACCCGCGTCGCCCCAGAACAGTTCCTCGAACACCGTCAACATGCCGATCCCGCTGGGTTCGGCGGCCTGAGTGGCGAACAGTTCCGGCGAATACAGGCCGATCTTGGCGGCCTCGGCGATGATCGGCCACGGCGTCTCTTCCCGCTCATCCCATTCGGCGGCCGCCGGACGCACGACTTCAGCGGCGAACTGATGCACCCAGTCGCGCACCTCGATCACGTCATCGCTGAGCTCTACCGAGAACGACATGGCTACTCCTGGAAGGATTGGGCGGACGCTACGGGACACTGTCGGGCACGATTGTGGCACCTCAACCTGGCAGCACTCGCGGGGCGTCGCCTAAGCCGGATCGGTCAGACCCAAATCGCTTCTGCCACGACATTGCCGAGGTAATAGGCACTCAGCCCGCAGATCAAGGTCAGCACCAGATTGGCCAGTGCATACAACCGCGCGCCCACACCGGCCAGCTGCAGCGTCTCGTAGGAGAAGGTCGAGTAGGTGGTCAGCGCTCCGCACAGGCCGGTGCCGATCAGCAGGTGCAGCCGGTGATCGGCGGCGCCGGTCAGCGCCCCCAGGATCAGGCTGCCGATCACATTGGCGGCCAGCGTGCCCCACGGGAAGGTGGAATCGTGGCGGGCTTGAACGAATCGGTCCGTCAGGTAGCGCAGCGGCGCCCCCACCGCGGCGCCGGCCATGACCAGCAGCCAGGTCACTGGCCGGCGGGGGTTCGTCCGACGTGCCGGACGACCTCGACCTCGTCCAGCATGATCAGCCCCTCGGTGACCAACTCGTCGAGTTCCGGCAGGAACGCCCGGACCCGTTCGGGGGCGTCGACGATGATGACCGAGACCGGCAGATCTTCCGACATCGACAGCAGCCGGGTGGTGTGAATGGCCGAGGAGGCGCCGTAGCCCTCGACGCCGCGAAACACGGTCGCGCCGGCCAGACCGGCGCGCCGAGCCCGGTGCACGATCTCGCTGAACACCGGCTTGCCGTGCCAGGTGTCACTCTCGCCGAGTAACACCGTCAGGCGCAGTGCGCGTCCGTTGAGTTCGCTCATGCTGTCCTCCTGATGACCAGACGACGGGCGAGGCTCGCGGCGGTCCAGGTCGCGATCAACGCTGCCACCGGCGTGACGAGTAGGTAGACCAATGCCCGGACGGTCTGTCCGGAGGCGATCATGGTGTCGACGTCGCCGGCGAAGGTGGAAAACGTGGTGTAACCGCCGAGCACGCCGGTACCCAAGAACGGACGCAGCAGCCGATGTCCGACCCACAGCTCGGTGATCGCCACCATCAACACGCCCATCAGCGCACACCCGCTCACGTTGGCTGCCAGTGTGGCCCAAGGGAATCCATCGAACGGCAATGCCAGCGCTACGGCGTAGCGCGCGCACGCGCCGATGGCGCCGCCCACGGCGACGGCCGCGACTACTGGCGCCTGCTCATGCACCGGAGCTGTCGTGTCCCTGCGACGCGGCGGCCTCCCGGGTGATCTGCTCGAACTGTGCCGCCATGGCTTCGGCCAGCACTTTGGCCGCCGACAGCGGCCGGACCATCACAACGAAGTCGTCGATCTTGCCGTCGTCGTCGAGATGCAGGAAGTCGCATCCGGTGAGCCTTTTGCCGCCGACAGATGCTTCGAAGATCAGGGCGTGGTCGCGCCCTGAGGGGTCACCGATCTCGCGCACGTAGCGAAAATCCTCGAACACACGCATCACCGCCCGCAGGATCGCCGCGGTGATCGGCTTGCCCGGGTAGGGCTTGAACGCCACCGGACTGGTGAACACGACATCGTCGGACAACAACGCCTCGATGGCCGCGGCGTCACGGGCCTCGACGGCTTGCCGGAATGGGTGCATGCCACGCCTCCGCTGGTCAGTTGGTACGACTGACCCTCACGGTAGACCCATCGACGGTCGCCGCCGAGGACACCTCGGCGCGGGCGGGCCGCAGCACCGCCACGCTGGCCATCGACCCCGGCGCGGTTTCGGCGCCGGCCTCCGATGCCTCGCCCCGCCCGGCCGGCAGCAGGCGCGGCGCCGCGGCGATCGCCAGGACCGCGGTGCCGGCGGCTCCCAGCGCCTGCGACCAGCCCAGCGGCCCGACCGGGACACAGCCCAGCAGCTGGCTGATGCCGGGCAGGCTGATCATCGCGGCGAAAGCCGCGAAAGAGCCTGCCGCGGTGAGCAATACCAGCGGAGCGCGGGAGTCGACCAGGGTCTGGGCGAGCTCGGTGGTGACCAGGGTGATCAACGCAACAGTGGCGGCGCGTTGGGCGCGGCCCGGCACCGGAGTAAGGCTGGCCATCCCCCATGCGGCGCTGGCCGCGGCCCCGGTGATCGCCCCGCGGACCGCGACGGCACGCATCAGGCTGCGTTCGTCGATGCCGTGCGCCACCCGATGCGAGGAACCGGCGGGCGTGCTGACCGCGACCGCGGTGGCCGGCAGCGCGTCGGTCAGCATGTTCATCAGCAACAGCTGGCGATTGTTCAGCGGCGAGGTCCCCGACAGCGCGGTGCCGATGACACCGAAGATCACCTCGCCGACGTTGCCGCCGAGCAGACCGGTCACCGCCAGCTGCACGCCGCGCCACAGTCGCTGGCCCTCGTCGATGGCATCCACCAGGGCGCCGATGCGTCCGTCGGTCAGCACGATGTCGGCGGTGAGATGCGCCGAGTCGCTGCCGCGCGCGACGACACCCAGGCCCACACTGGCGGCCCGGATCGCCGCCGCGTCGTTGGCGCCGTCGCCGACCATGGCGCAGACCCGTCCGCTGCGTTCGAGGGTCTGCACGACCTGCACCTTGTTCTCCGGGGACATCCGGGCGAAGATCACCCGCTCTGCGACCGCGCGTTCCTGGTCCCTGCGGGACAGTGCGTTCCACTCCGCTCCGGTGATGACCTGATCGGCCGTGACCGGCACGCCCAATTCCGCGGCGATCGCGGTGGCGGTGACGGGGTGATCACCGGTGATCAGCCGGATCCCGACGCCCCGCTCCGCGAGGTCGGCCAGCAGTTGCGGCGCCTCGGCACGGGGGGTGTCGGAGATGCCGAGGAGCCCGGTGAGGGTCAGCCCGGCCTGGCACAACCCGGCGAGGGCATCCGGGTCATCGGCGAGAGACCTCACCTGCGCGGGCGTCAGCCGGCGCTGAGCCACCGCGATCACCCGCAGCCCGCCGGCCGCCAGTTCGGCGACCGGCGCGTCGCTGTCCGGGACCAGGCCGGTGCAGGCGGCCAGCACGACTTCCGGCGCTCCCTTGATCATCAGCTCCCTGCCCAGCACTGACGCCGAGAACGCCCGGCCGGAGCGGAAGGGCAGGTGCGCATCCGGGGTGGTCCACAACGGTTCCCCGCCCGCGGATATCCCGGCGGCCGCCTCGGTGACGGCCTGGTCGGTGGCGTGTGTGTGGGGATCGCCCTCGGGCGCCGGCGCGGCGTTGGCCGCGCACCGCAGCACATCGTCGTGCGAGTGGCCGCCGACCGGGTACACCCGGGTGACCCGCAGCCGGTTCTCGCTGAGCGTTCCGGTCTTGTCGAAGCAGACCACCTCGACCCGGCCCAAAGCCTCCACCGAGCGGGGAATGCGCACCAGCGCACCGGAATCGGTCAGGCGCTGGGCCGAGGCATGTTGAGCCAGGGTGGCCATCAGCGGCATGCCCTCGGGCACCGCCGCCACCGCGACCGCGATCGCGTTGCCCAGGGCCAGGCGCAGCCCACCACCGCGCAGCATCCCCAGCAGACCCACCATCAGCCCGCCGGCTGCGCTGGCCGGAAACGCTCGGCTCATCAGCTGGCTGAGCTGATGCTGCAGGCCGACCACCGGCAGATCCCCGGCGGCCAACTCGGCCGCGCGACGGACCTGGGTGTCGGCACCGACGGCGGTCACCACTGCCCGTGCGGTGCCGGCGACCACCGTCGTGCCGGCGTAGAGCATGCACCGGCGTTCGGCGAGTTCGGCGCCGGGTGTCGGCGCGGTCTGCTTGTCCACCGACAGCGATTCGCCGGTGAGCGAGGATTCGTCGACTTCGAGGTCGGTGGCCTCGATCAGCCGGGCGTCGGCGGGCACCACCTCGTTGCTGCGGACCTCGATCACGGTGCCGGGGATCAGGCGATCCGCGACGATCTCCACGTAGCGATCGGTGCCCGGTTCGACGGTGCGCGCCGGTGGGGTCTGTTGGGCCAGCAGTCGGTTCAGCCGGTTCTCGGCCTGCAGCTGCTGGGCGGCTGCGAGCATGCAGTTGCCGATCAGCACGGTGCTGACCATCATCGCGTCCACCGGCGAGCCCAGCATGGCGGTGGCCACCGAGCTGAGCGCCAGCACCGGCATCAGTGGATCCGACAGCTCGGCGCGTACCGCCTTGATGAACTGCCACGCCAGGTGCGGCGGCGCGGTGTCGAGTTCGGCGACGGCACAGCCGGGGTCGGGGACCGGCAGCTTCTGGCGGACCTCCTCGAGTGACATCGCGTGCCACTGAAAAGCGGGTGCGGGTCGTGGCGCCGGGGTTCGAGCCACCTGGCGCGCCAGCAGATATCCGGAGAGCAAGCCGGTGGCCGCTCCGGCGGTGACCGGACCGGGCCCGCTGTTGCCCCGGCCGGCCTGCACTCCGGGAACCATCAGCAGTGCACCGATCGTCGATGCGCCGGTGGACAGTGAGATGCCGCGCTGGGCGGCCGCGCGCGCCGCCGGTATCGCATGCAGCACCCGCCAGGCGCCGGCCAGGTCGGCCAGCAGCAGATCCGCTTCCCACGGCGGTGGCGTTTCCGCGTCGTCGTCGGGCACGATTCCGAGGCTCACATCGGCGCACGCGAGCGCCCGCGCACCGGTGGTTGTCAGCACCGCGACGGTGCGGCCGTCGCGCTGGCGGGCCGTCACCGCGGCAGCCAGCGCCTCGTCGAGTCGTTGGTCGTCGGCGGCGACCTCGACCGGGGCCAGCTCGTCGAACGCGGGGCGCAGTTCACCCAGGGCCTCGACGTCGAGTGTGACCAGTTCCGCGCCGGACGCGCGCGCCTCGGCCAGCAGCGCTGTCGCCATTGGGTGGCGGGTGGCAGTCACGCTGTAGAGCAACCGCGGATCGACGACGACGGAGTCCACGCGGTCGAGTCGCCGCACGCCCTCGGGGCGCAGGGGCAGCGCCGAATGCTGTTCGACCAACGACCGGCTAAGAGTGGCCGCGAACGATTCTGTGGTGGTGCGCATGGCTTTCGGGCCGGCGACCACGGCCGCGGTGGCTGCGGTGGTCACGTTGCGGGTGAGCGCACCCACCAGGCCGGCCCCGAACAACTGGACGTAACCCGCCCGACGTCCGTGCCGGTCGACCGCACCCTCGGGCAGGGGCACCGGCCGCGACGGCACGTGGGCCTGCGCCTGGTCGGCGTGGCGGGCCAGGTAAGGCTCGTGGCGGACCCAGGCCTGCGCCGCGGCCTGGGATTCGGCGGCTTTGACACCCTGCAGGGCCAAGTCCACGGCCAGCGTGGCCGGCGACAGGGTGGCGATCCGCGCCCCGGTGGAGATCAGCGACAGCACCGTGTCGGCCGGGCCCCGGCCGATGCGTTCGGCGAGCTGCCGGCGCAGCCACGGCTGGTAGTTCGCCAGCGCCGCCACCGCGTCGACGGTGATCGGTGCGTGCGGCAGCCGCAGGGCGCGCCCGGCGAACGCGATGCCCAACCCGGCGGCGTTGACACCGACCATCACGCCCCGGGCCATCAGCAACAACCCGTCGCCGGGCAGGACGGTGGCCGGTGCGGCACCGATCGCAGCGGGCCTGCCATCGGCTGGTCGGCAGGCACGTTCGACCCCGGCGATCAGGCGGCACAGGTCATTCAGCGATATCTGCTCACCGTCGACGGCGAGCCCCACCACGACCCGCGACAACGGGCGGTTCAGCCGCGCCGACACCACTCCGGGTTCGGCGACCAGCGTGTCGAGCACCTGCTGTCCGAGATCGGGGCACTCGTTCAAGCCCCGGACTTCGATCCAGGCGCGGTTCGCCCCCCGCCAGGATCTGCGGGTCAGCGTCGCCGTGGTGGATTCGCCGGACAGCACCCGGGTGACTTCACGGACCGGCAGCGCGGCGACCTGCAGCCCGGCCGACGTGATGGCCCCGACGGCCTCGGTGGTGGCCGATGCGGTGCGGGCCGCCGCGCCGACGGCGGCTGACGCCGCACGAATTCCCAGGGTGGCCGGGCGCAGCAGCAAGGAGGTCGAAAACAATTCGGCAGCAACCAATCCTGTGGTCTGACGGCGAGCCTGTACTTCCACCCGCCAGGCGGCCAAAACGCCGCGTGAACTGCCCAATTCTGACCACACTTTGTCAATTGCGCAACTATACGAATGTGTCGTTCGGCGAATTCCGCTGTGGGGGTTAGGACACAATGAATGCCGCCATGGCAAAAGATGAAGAACGGCCGTCCGAAGAATTCAGTTCAGGCAACCCGCTCGACGAACCGACCCCGCCCCAACTCGCCTCTGCCGCGAGCACGTTCGCGCTACTCAGCAGCCCCGCACGCCTGCACGTGATGTGGCTGGCCGCCCAGGACGCCTACGACGTGACCACCCTGGCCCGCCGGGCGGGCATCAATGTCGCCACCATGAGCCAGCACTTGACCAAGCTGCGACTGGCCGGGCTGATCAATGCACGGCGCGAAGGCCGCCACCACATCTACACCGTCGATGACCCGCACATCGTGACCCTGCTTCAGCAGATCTTCGCCCACATCGCTCCGGACGGAACCTTGGCTCCCGACCCGCCGCGCCGACCGTGAGACCCGGCGGCCGGCTTGCCACCGCGCCGCTCAACGTGGCGCAGATCACCGACCAAAGTCCCGAGATGACGTGATCGGCAACACTTTCCCATTTTTTACAATCGGCCATTGGATAACGTCTGGCTCCATGAAAGACCCCATACTTGTCCTTCCGGTGCTCGCCGGAATCCTCGGGCTACTCGTCTTCGGGTTTCTGGCACTCGAGGTCGTGTTCCACCTCGGCTGAACCCTCAGGACGGCGACGGCACTGCACCCGCGCCGGAGAGCGCCTCGATCACCTCACGCGCCACGCGATTGCCGGACTCGATGGCACCCTCGAGATAACCCGGATGGTCGTGTGCCGTCTCGGTGCCCGCCCAGTGAATGTCACCGACCGGCGTGCAGGGGATCGGCGCAATGCCGTCAGTGGTCCCGGGCCGGGGCAGCGCGGCGTAGCCACCGCCGACGTACTCATCGAGATGCCAAGACTTTTCGTGCCAGCTCGCCGGATCCAGGACTTCGGGCCCGAGGTAGGCGGCCAACACGCCGAGCACCGCATGGCGCCGATCGGCGGCATCGAGTCGGTCGAGTTCGCGTGCTTCGGGTCCGCCCACGAGGACGCACAGATGGCCTGGACCGTCCGGTGCGCTGGTGTCGTACACCACCCTGCCGGGCGGGTCGAGAATCAGGAACTCGCCACCGGCGCGCTCTCTCCAGAACGGCTGCGCATAGACCGCCACGGCCTTGTACACCGACCCCATATAGGTCTCCGCGGCCAAGGCGGCCCGGCGGGGCGGCAGTGCAGGGTCATAGGTGATCCGGCCCGCGATCGGTGGCGGAGCCGTCACGATGACCTTGGCGGCGACGACGTCGCCCGCGGTGGTGTGCAGCCTGATGGCACCGTCGCGGCCGACGATCGAGGTGACCCGGTGACCCGGTCGTACCCGCGGGCCGAGTTCGGTGGCCAAACCATCGATCAGCCGCCCGATCCCTTCGGCGACCAGGGACTCCTGAGCTCCGCCGGCCGTCGACAACATGGTCCGCAGTCCGCCCAGTTGGCGGACGCTCTGGGCCATCGCGTGAACGGAGAACCGATCCAGGTCGGCCGTCCAGGAGATGAGCGCCAGCACTTCGAGCAGTCGTCGGGTCCGCCGGGGCACGCGGCGCAGCCCCGCCGCGACCGTCGTGTCATTCCACCGCTGGGTGTTGGCGAAGCGTGACCAGACGTCGAACCCGGCGAGCACCACCAGGGCCGACAGTTGCGCCGGCGTCACGGAGGCCAGCCTGCGTCCTCGCTCGATCATGACGGGCATCGGCTCGGTGTGCATCCGAAACGACGTGGCACCGAATTCCGAAGCCAGCGCCTTGATCCGGTGATGGTCATGGCCGATCCACTGACCGCCGAGGTCCACCGCCGACCCCAGGGCGCTGATCTGGGTCAGGGCCCGTCCGCCAAGTCGATCCGCGGCCTCCAGAACAAGCACATCGATTCCGGCCCGGTGCAGATCGCGCGCAGCGGTCAATCCCGACATTCCCGCGCCGACTACGGCCACCGTGGTGACCTCCGCCGCGTCCTCCGGATTCATGCGGGAACTAACCGGCCCGCCACACCCGCAATGCCGCGATGATCATCGGGATCTGCAGCGGCAACCGCGCGATCGCTCCCGCCCTCAGCCAGGGTTTGGCCCAGAACAGCCGCACCGAGTGCACGTTCGCCGGGTAGACCGCGACAAACAATGCCGCCGCGGCCAAAGCGGCCTTACGACGGGTGCGCGGCACCAACAGCAGGGCACCGATGACGAGTTCAGCGACCCCCGACACATAGGTGTAGGTGCGGGCGCTGCCCGGCAACTCCGGCGGGACGATCGCGTCGAACGGTGCGGGCAAAACGAAATGTCCTGCGCCGGCGCCCAGCAGCAGCCCGGCCAGGCCCCGAGCGGCTTTGACGGCACTTGACTGTCCGGACGGTGCTGAGCTCATCGTTCGATGGTAGCCAGCGGTCACCGGGTTCCGGTGCCGAAAAGTACGGCTGCCATCAGGGCATGGATCCGGGCCCGTTGCTCGGCACGACCGTCGAAGTTAACCAGGCGTCCTATATCGACGACTAGGGCAAGAGCGGCGTGGACACGGAAGACCGCTTCGGTTTCGCCGACGCCGACCTGGCTCACCAGGTGCGCCCACTCGTCGACGTTCTGCCGCTGCAGGCCGCGCAGTTCGACCCGGTCGGGCTCGGGCAGGTTGGCGAACTCGGCGAAGTAGATGTTGATCAGCTCGGGCGCGGCGAACGCCAGCGCGGTGTAGCGCTCGGCGATGCGCAGGGCCGCCTGCCGCGGACTGGTCGACTCGGCCAGCGAATCGGTGATGGCCATCAACACCCGGGCGTTGGCCCGATGGAACGCGACGGCCAGCAGGGCCGCCTTGCTCGGGTAGTAGCGATACGCGCTGGAGCCGTTCAGCCCGGCGGCGGTGCCGATCTCCTCAATGCTGACTTCATAGAAGCCGCGCTGGCCGAACATCCGGATGGCCTCAGCGAGCAGCCGTTCCCGCTTGGACGTGCTGGGCAGACCCCGCTCGGGCCGGCGCGGTGCGGGACCTGACGGCCCCGGGGGCAGCTCGACGGTGAGCACCGACCAGCACAGCGTTGACAGCAGTTCCTGAAGTGCGGCGGCAGGCAGCCGCGTTCGGTGCGCGGAGATGCTGCCGATCACGCTCAGGACCGCAGCAGCCAGGATCGCGATGTCGGCCTCGGGAAGTCCCGGACGCAGCACCGCCAGCGGTTCGGCGATCGCGGCGTTGAGTGCGTCATAGCCGGCCCGGATGTCCCTGCGGTCGGGCGACTGCAGGTAGCGCCGCTCCCACCGATAGAACGCGCCCTCGCGCCGAGTCCCGATCGTGGTCTCGATCAGCGCGGTGGTGATCGCGCGTAACCGCTCGGGCGGCGGCCGGCTCGGGTCGTCGGCGGATCGCGCGGCGGTCACCAGCGCCCCCGCCGTGTACTGGGCGGTTGCCACGAGCAGCGCGTACTTGTTGGCAAAGTGCCGATACAGGGCGGGTCCGGAGATCCCGACCTCGGCGGCGATCTCGTCGACCCCGACAGCGTGGTAGCCGCGCTCACTGAATGCACGGGCCGCGGCACGCACGATCTGCGCCTTGCGGTCCTTGGGGCGACGCGGCATCGCGGCCGGCGCTCCCGCAGCCATGGAAGACGCCATTTGCACCCCCCTGTTGACTGTTGGACCCGCCGCCCATACGTTAACCACAATTTACATTTTCATCCACGGAGGAAGTGACGTGCTGCAATCCCGGTTCATCGAAGGGCGGGTCTGACCGTGTCCGAGAACGCCAGCTCCGCCAAACTCACCACGACGCGCGACGGCCGGGTGTTGCGGGTGACGATCACCAATCCCTCGCGGCTCAACGCGATCGACTACGCCACCATGAACGGCATCGGTGATGTCATCTCCGGCGCGGCCGACGACCCGGGGGTGCGGGCCATCGTCATCACCGGTGAAGGCAAGGCCTTCTGCACCGGCGCCGACCTGTCGGCCACCGCCGGCGGCGTGACCCCCGAGGAGGTGATGGACTGCGCCGCCCGGCTGGTCACCTCGGTCGTCGAGACCCCGGTGCCGGTGATCGCGCGGATCAATGGGCCGGCCGCCGGTGTCGGGGTGGGTCTGGCGCTGGCCGCGGACCTGATCTATGCCGCCGAGAGCGCCTACTTCCTGCTGTCGTTCACCAACATCGGCCTGATGCCCGACGGCGGCACCACCGCCCTGGTCGCGGCTGCGGCCGGACGGGCGGTGGCCAACGAGATGGCACTGCTCGGCGAGCGACTGTCCGCCACCGCCGCCCGCGATGCCGGCCTGATCAACGCGGTGCTCGGCGAGGCAGAGCTGGACGCCCGGGTCAACGAGGCCGCCGAGAAGCTGTCGCACGGGCCGCGTCGCGCCCTCGAACTGACCAAACGCGCGCTCAACGCCACCAACCTCGCAGCGCTCGAGGATGCGCTGGCCCGCGAGAAGGCCGGCCAGGTGGAGCTGCTGGGCTCCCCCGACTTCTTCGAGGGTGCCACCGCGATGCTGCAGAAGCGGAAGGCGGTGTTCGGCGAATGATTCCCCAGCCGCTGCGGTCGCGCCGCAACCACTGGATGAACCAGGTGGCCAATCACGCCGAGATGCGCTCGGACGACGTGGCCTTCCGCTGTCGTGGCGTCGACACCACCTGGCAGCAGCTGCACGATCGCTCGCAGCGTCTGGCGGATGCCCTGTACCGGCGTGGCATCAGATTCGGTGACCGCGTGCTCATCGTGATGCTCAACCACACCGAATACGTCGAGGCGACCCTGGCGATCAACGCCTTGGGGGCCATCGCCGTACCGGTCAACTTCCGCCTCACCGACCCCGAGATCAGCTACATCGTCACCGACAGCGGCGCCAAGGGCGTCATCACCGATCAATTGCTCGCACCGCTGATCGAGGCCGTCCGCAAGAGCACCCCCGGACTCGATGTGGCCGTGGTGCTCGGCGATGACTACGAATCGCTGATCGCCGAACCCGGTGACCCGCACCCCGGTGCCGATGTCCCCGAGGACACCCCGGCGCTGATCATGTACACCTCGGGAACCACCGGAAGTCCCAAGGGCGCCATCCTGTCCTACTCGAACCTGCTGGCCCAGTCGCTGACCTGCATTCAGGCGCTGCAGACCCGCCCGGACAGTGTGTACTTCTGCGCCTCGCCGATGTTCCACATCGCCGGCCTGGGCAGTATCGCGCCCAACCTGATGCTCGGCACCAAGACGGTGATCCAGGAGCTCGGCGCGTTCAATGCCTCCGACACCCTGGATGCCTGGGAGCGCGAGCGCGCCACCTCAGTGTTCCTTGTGCCGGCACAGTGGCAGATCATCTGCGCGGATCCGACTGTGCGGGAAAGGGATCTGGCATTGGAGGTGATCAGCTGGGGGGCGGCCCCCGCATCAGATGCGGTGCTGCGGGCCATGGCGGAGACGTTCCCCAACGCGCTCAACGTCGCGGTGTTCGGCCAGACCGAGATGTCCCCCATCACCTGCGTGCTCAACGGCGCGGACGCGATCCGCAAACTCGGCTCGGTGGGCAAGGTGATCCCGACCATCTCGGCACGCATCGTCGACGAGAACATGAACGACGTATCCCCCGGCGAGATCGGGGAGATCGTCTACCGCGGGCCGACCATGATGCAGGGTTACTGGAACAAGCCCGAGGCGACCGCCGAAGCGTTCGCCGGCGGCTGGTTCCACTCCGGTGATCTGGTCCGCGTCGACGACGAGGGCTTCATCTACGTCGTCGACCGCAAGAAGGACATGATCATCTCCGGCGGTGAGAACATCTACTGCGCCGAGGTGGAGAACGTGTTGTTCGATCACCCGCTGATTCGGGAGGCGGCCGTGATCGGGCGTGCCCACGACAAGTGGGGCGAGGTCCCGGTGGCCATCGTTGCCGCCGAGCCCGGCGAGGAGCCGCTGACCCTGGACGCCCTCGAGCCCTTCCTCAACGAGCGCCTGGCCCGCTACAAACACCCCAAGGAACTGGTGCTGGTGGACCAGTTGCCGCGCAACGCCAGCGGCAAGGTGGTCAAGCCACAACTGCGCAAGCAGTACGGCTAGCAGCCGCGGCGATCTCCGGTATCCGGGTAGCGTCAAGACATGGGTCTGGTCTATTCCAGCGAGATCGAGGCGCCGCGTGACGAGGTCTTCGCCTGGCACGCCAGGCCGGGAGCCTTCAGCCGCCTGAGCCCGCCGTGGCAGCCGATGCGCCTGCAGCACGAAGCCGAGTCGCTGCGCGACGGCGTCGCCGAGCTGGCCCTGCCCGGCGGACTGCGCTGGGTGGCCGAGCACCAGCCCGCCGGTTATGACCCGCCTCGGCAGTTCGCCGACGAAATCGGCCGCCGGGGCCTGGCGTCACTGCCGGTGAGCTTGGTGATGACGTGGCGGCACATTCACGAGTTCGACGAGCTCGGTGCCGGCCGGACGATGATGACCGACCGGGTCGACACTCCGGTTCCCGGGAAACTGCTGCGGCCGATGTTCAGCTACCGGCATCGCCAGCTCGCCGATGACCTCGCTGCCCACCAGCTCGCCAAAGCCCATGGCCTGCAGCCCCTTACGGTGGCTGTCAGCGGCGCCTCCGGGCTGGTGGGCTCCGCGCTGACCGCGTTCTTGACCACCGGGGGCCATCGGGTGATCCGGCTGGTGCGGCGGCCCGCAGGTAATCCCGATGAGCGGCAGTGGAATCCCGACGACCCGGATCCTGACCTGCTGGCCGGAGTTGACGCCGTAGTGCACCTGGCCGGGGCATCGATCGCAGGACGATTCACCGACGCGCACCGGAGCGCGATCCGCAACAGCCGGATCGGGCCCACTCGCAGACTCGCCGAGCTGGTCGCCGGCACCGCCGCGGGACCCACCACCCTGATCTGCGCGTCGGCCGTCGGCTACTACGGCTACGACCGCGGAGACGAACCGCTCACCGAAGACTCCGAACGCGGCGAGGGCTTTCTGGCCGACGTCGTCGCGGACTGGGAAGCCGCGCTGGCACCCGCGGAGCAGACCGGGACGCGCGTGGTCCGCGTCCGCACCGGCATCGTCCAGTCGCCGCGGGGCGGGACGCTGCGCCTGATGCGGCCGCTGTTCGCCGCGGGCCTCGGCGGCCGGCTCGGCAGCGGCCGACAGTGGCTGCCGTGGATCGGGATCGACGACCTCGTCGACATCTATCACCGGGCCCTGTGGGACACCGGATTGTCGGGACCGGTGAACGCGGTCGCTTCCCACCCGGTACGCAACAGCGAATACACCGAGACGCTCGGACAGGTGCTGCGCCGTCCCACCCTGCTGCCCGTCCCGGCACTGGGCCCCCGGTTGCTGCTCGGCGCCCAAGGCGCCCGTGAACTGGCCTGCGCGAGCCAGCGCGCGGTGCCCGCGCGTCTGGCACAGGCAGATCATCGTTTTCGCACACCGGAACTCGCGCCGGCGTTGCGGCATCTGCTGGGCCGCGCCGACACCCGCTAACGGCGGTTGACAGGTACCACGATCTCGTTGCGGCGAAACAGCGGAATCGTCCACGGCGGATCGTAGAACCAGGCCTGCGGGGTTCCGCTCGGTTCGAACACCGTGTCCTTCAGGGCGTCGAGCAGTACTGCAGTGTGCGCTTGCACGGCGTCGCGACCGCGATCACCGGTGAAGGCGTGCACGGCGATGGTCTCGGCCGGAACGACCGTCAGCCGCACCGTCAAATCATCCGGTTCCGGCAGCGATTCCAGGCTGACGCCAGCGGGCATGAAGAAGCGGATCGCCCATTGTCCGGGGCCGCTTGCCTGCTGGGCGACTGGAGAGGTCATGGCGATCCGCTCCCCCGCCGCCTCCTGGGCGACCGGGGCGGTCATCGCGAACTTCGTTCGGGAGTGATTGCCACCGAAGATGTATCCGGCCAGCCGCCGAAAGCCCGCATTGCGGACCGCTTCCTCATCACCTTCGACGAGGGTCTCGGCGACCACCCGCTCACCGTAGCGGCGAATCTCCACGTGAGGGATCCGCTGCTGCACGGTGTAGGCAGGCTCAGCGGTACCGGTCCTGATTCCGACCACTGATCCGACGGCGGAGGCAGCGGCCTTCGCCATCCCCAGCGGACCGCTCACAGCGGGTACCCGCTCATCCGGTCTGTCAACGTAGCCCCCTTGCTCGCCGCTAGTCACCCACTGTAGCCCGAGCCCGGGGACCTACTCCCCCAGCGAATCCAGCTGCTGGTAGCGGCGCAGGGCCTCCAAGCGCTCGTGACCATGGTCGACGATCGGGTCGGGGTAGTCGGGCGGACGCCCGTGGCGCACTAGATGCGGATCCTCGACATCGGCCAACTCCGCAACCCAGCGACGTATGTAGGTTCCATCCGGGTCGAACTTGCGGCCCTGCACCGTGGGGTTGAAAACCCGGAAGTACGGAGACGCGTCGGTGCCGGTCCCCGCACACCATTGCCAGCCATGCTGGTTGTTGGCCAGATCGCCGTCGACCAACTGGTCCAGAAACCAGCGGGCACCCCACTGCCAGGGCAGGTGCAGATCCTTGACCAGAAACGAAGACACCAACATTCGCGCGCGATTGTGCATGAAACCGGTGGCGAGCAATTCCCGCATGCCGGCGTCCACCAAGGGAAACCCCGTTGTCCCGGCCTTCCAGCGCGCGAACAGCCGGTGCGCCTCGGCATCGGTGTCGGTCTGAATCGAGTCGAAATCGGAGTTCCAGTTCTGCCAGGAACTGCGGGGCCAGTGGTGCAACACCGCGGCGTAGAAGTCCCGGAACGCCAACTGCCGCAGATACGCCGCGGCCCCAGCGCTGTCGGGGCGCAGATCGGCGGCCATGGTGCGTGGGTGGATGTTGCCGAACTTCAGGTAGGCCGACATCCGACTTACCCCCTGGCGCCCCAGCAGGTCGCGATCCTGGTCGTAGCGGTCTAACCCGCTGGCCACGAACGCTTTCCACTGTTCCTGCGCGGCTGCTTCGCCGGCCGGGAGTTCAGCCCGTCCAAAGTCGGGGATCTGCACCGGTTGGGCTGTCTTGCCCGACAGCGTGGTGGGATCGATCGCGTGCGCCACCTCCGGCCGTGAGCGCGCCGGACGGGGCCAGCCGTGCTCGCGCCACCGCCGAAAGAACGGCGTGAAAACCCGATACGGGCTGCCGTCGTCTTTGACGACCCGGCCCGGCGACACCAGGTAGGGCGATCCCGTGGCCACCAAAGGAATCTCGCCGAGAGCGGCTTGGACCTGCGCGTCCCGGCGGCGTCCGAACGGTGCGAAGTCTTGCGAGACATGCACCGCCGTCGCCGAGATCTCGGTGGCCAACTGCGGGATCCGGTGCTGTGGCAGCCCGCGAGTGACCAGGAGTCGGCCGCCGAGGTCATCGTTCAGACGGCGCAGACAGTCACCGAGGAACTGCAGTCGACGCTGCCCTGACGAGGCCTCCAGCCGCGGGTCCAACACGAAACAGCACAACACCTGCGAGTCCTCGGCCACCGCGGCCGTCAGGGCCGGCAGATCATCGACCCGCAGATCACGGCGGTACCACAGCAGGGCCGGCATTCGGGGCTGGACCTCAGCCGTCAGGCCGGTGACAGCGGCAACCGCAGCGCACCCGGAGAACCCTCTGGGACGGTCGGGCGACGCGGCACCACCGGCCCGATGCGCCGATACGGCTGGCCCAGGGCGGGGCGGGGGTCGGGCTCACCATTGTTGGGCCACAACGCCATCGCCCTTTCGGCTTGCGCGGTGATGGTGAACGAGGGGTTGACGCCCAGGTTGGCGGTGATGGCCGACCCGTCGACGATGTGCAGTCCGGGGTGGCCGTAGACCCGCTGGTACGGGTCGACGACCCCGGTGTCCGGGGACTCGCCGATCGGACAGCCGCCGATGAAGTGCGCCGTCAACGGGATGTTGAGTGCGTCCAGGTAGGTGCCGCCGGCCATTCCGCCGACCTTTTCGGCCATCCGGCGCGCCACGTCGTGGGCCGTGGGAATCCAGTCCGGATTGGGTTCGCCCACACCTTGTTTCGCGGTCATACGAGTGCCGAACAGGCCACGCTTGCGGTAGGTGGTCAATGAATTGTCCAGCGACTGCATCACCAGCACGATGATCGAGTGCGCCGAGGCGTTGCGGGGAAACATGCTGTGCAGCATCATCGCCGGGTGGCGTGCCATGGTCAGCAACAGCCGGGCGAAACGCCACGGCCCACCGTCAACCAGATGGGTGCCCATCATCGACAACAGATTGGATCCCTTGCCATAGCGGCACACCTCGACATGGGTGTTGGCCTCCGGGTGGATCGACGAGGTGATCGCCACGCCTTGGGCGAAGTCGTCACGGTCGGGTGCGAACACCACCGGGACCTCTTCGGAATTCGTGCGGGTCAGCTCACCCAGGCGCGGTGAGAGGTTCGGCAGCGATCCGGTGTCACGCAGCTTGTGCAGCAGCCGCTGGGTGCCCAGCGAGGCCGCGGCGAACACCACCTGCCGGGCGGTGAAGTCCCGCTTGTGCTTGCGCACCCACCGGCCGGTGCGCTCAGTGCTGACCACGTAGCCGTCGCCGTCGGGCCGCACATCGGTGACCGCCGTCATCGGATGGATTTCGGCGCCGGCACGCTCGGCCAGATAGAGGTAGTTGGTCTCGGTGGTGTTCTTGGCGTTGTGCGGGCAACCGGTGAAGCACTGCGCGCAGCCGATGCAGCCGGCGCGGTCCGGGCCTGCCCCGCCGAAGAACGGATCCGGGACCGTCTTGCCGGGCTCGTCACCGAAGAAGACGCCGACGTTGGTCGGGTGGTAGGTGTCCTCGACGCCCAGATCGCGGGCCACCGCCAGCAACACCTCATCGGCCGGGGTGGTGTGCGGGGTGGGCGTCACCCCCAGCATCCGCCGAGCCTGTTCGTAGTACGGCGCCAGCTCGGACTTCCAATCGGTGATGTGCGCCCACTGCGGATCGTGATAGAAGCGTTCCAGCGGTTCGTAGAGGGTGTTGCCGTAGATCAGCGACCCGCCGCCGACCCCCACCGCACTGGCGATGAACGTCTTACCCAGCACGGTCAGCCGTTGCGGGCCGAAGCAGCCCAGTTTCGGCGCCCACATCGCCTTGCGCACATGCCAGTTGTTGGGCGGGAAATCGGTCGGAGCCCAGCGGCGGCCCATGTCCAGCACCCCGACGCGGTAACCCTTCTCGGTCAGGCGCAGCGCTGCCACGCTGCCGCCGAATCCCGAACCGATCACCACAACGTCGTAGTCATATGTCATCTCGGCGATCCTCGGTCGGGGCGTCATCCGCAGTGGGATGTCTGGGATGGCAGATCAGGTCACCGCGAAATCTATCCCGCCGAGTCGCCGCGTGGGGGCACAAGGAGAACAAGCGACACCACCGAGATCAGACTGAGGCCCACCGCGTTGAGTGCCGCGTCGCGGGGACCGTACATGTGCAGCATGCCGAGGTGATAGATCAGATGCAGCACATTGAAAGTCGACCAGCTGACGCCCGCGACCACCACGACGGCACGATTGCGCACGTAGTACAGGGCCAGCGCGCTGAGCAGCGCCAACCCGGTGAACATGCTCCCGACGTCTTTGACCAGATGCTCGTTGTACGGGCCGAGCACCGGCAGCCAGCTCATACCCATGCCGGGGAACGTGGTGTACCAGTGCAGCGGGGCAAAGTACGCCCACAGACCGAGATTCAGCCCGAAAATTGTCAGGACGATCAGACACACGCGATGCACGGCGAGGTTCATACCCACTTGACGACGCAGCGGGCGATTGTGTGACGACATGGCGCTCACCGGGAGGCCGGAACGTGTTCGTCCAGCCACTCGGCAAAGGTCTGCCGACCGCGCGGCCCCGGTTGCGTGGGCAGTAGCGCGCCCCCGGCCATGCCCTTTCCGACCGCCCCGGGAACCCTCAGGCCGATGACTGCTCGGCGCCGGCCGCGCCGCCGGACCACTTGTCGGACCATGTCGACGACGGACTCCACGCGCGGGCCGGCGAGTTCGGGGGCCATCTGCTGGGGTTCGCCGGTGACCAGCCCGCACAGGTGTGCGGCGACTTCGCTGACCGCGATGGGCTGCGACTGCATCTTCGGGACCACCGCGAAGGGGCCGGGCATCTGCGCCAGGAGTTGGTCGGCGAATTCGTGAAACTGGGCGGCCCGCAGGATCGTCCACGGGACGTCACCGGCCTTCACCAACTCCTCTTGCCGCAGTTTTCCCGAGTAGTAGCCGCTGGTGGCTCGGTCAATGCCGATGATCGAGAGGGCGACGTGGTGGCGAACTCCGGCGCGCTGCGCGGCGGCCAGCAGGTTGGTGGTCGCCGCGCCGAAGGCGGCCTGTGCCTTCTTGGCATTCATGGCCGCGAAGTCGGAGACATCGACGATGGCCTCGGCGCCGTCGAGCGCGGCATCCAGGCCGGTATTTTCCAGCAGGTCCACCCCGTGGGCACGGGCGAGGATCACCGGCTGGTGGCCTTGGCTGTGCAGGTGCTCGACCACCTGGCGTCCGGTCTTGCCGGTACCGCCGGCAACCGCGATCTTCACAATGTTTCCCTTCCGGCATGGCTGAGCAATACCGTAGTGACCAGGTTCCTGGTCGTGTGCGGACGTGTTGGTAGCTACTAGCTCAGTCGAGTACTACCACCATTTTTCCGGCGGTCTCGCCATTTTCCATGAGCCGATGTGCGTCACGGATCTGGTCGAAGGTGAACACGTTCGAGGGGGCGGCGTCGAGACGACCGTGGCGCACCTTGTCGGCGATGTCCTGCAGTGGCACATCCGACAGCGCAAAGCCGGGCGCCATCCTCGCCTGGGACGCCCTGCGGATCTCGAGCCCGGGGCGCCTGCGACCCTGCGCCAATGCCGACTGTCAACTGTTCCTGATTGATCGCAGCAAGCCCAACACGGCCCGGTGGTGTTCGATGGCCATCTGCGGCAACCGGATGAAGGCACGCCGGCATTACCAGCGCAACAAAGCCACCACCCGCGACTGAGCTCCCAACGCGCCCCCGGCAACGTGCGCTTCAACCCTCCGAATTCCCGGATCAGGTTGCAGCACAGCTATTTCACGCTACTGGCCCCCGCAGGACTGGCCGCGATACAGCCCCTTCAAGCACGCCTCGGACTCAGGGGCGGAAGTCACCCAAGCTGGGATCGTCGGGTTCCTCATCGGCGTCGAGCCATACCAGGTGCTCTGGCTGGAACCATCGGTTGAGTAGGAGGCGCAGCGGCACCAGCATCGCGATGAACAAGGGGAACAGGATTCCCGCCGGGCTGCTCTTGAGGATCCACAACACCACCAGACAGAGCAGCTGGACCATGGTGAAGCGACGGATGATGTTCCAGGGAACATGACGAACATAGTGGGTGTCGGGGTACAGGTTGGGGTCGGTCAACCACAGCTTCAACCGCGCGTAGAATTCCGTCCCGTTGAGGGTGGCAATACCCATGAACAGGAACAGGCCGAAAAGCACCGCCATCGGAATCTGCTTGATCAGCGGCAACATGAAAACCGAGGCCGCGATCAGGATATGAATGACCAGCGGGGACACTCGATTTTCCCGGACAGCCACGATGCGTTCGACGCCGTTGTCTTCCACTTTGGTGGTCGCCAGACTCTTGACGTGATTGAGGGAATGGACGGTGGCCGCCACAATCCAGGGCAAACCGAACACCGAGCACACCGCGGTGATGACACCGACCACAGCCAGGTCCTGGTGATAGCCGAAGCCTTTTTGTAGCGCATGTGAAGGGCTGTTGACCAGGCGCGTCGTGATGTTCTGATCGAGAAACAGCAGAACGGTGACCAGGATTGCCGGCCCGAGGCAGGCGACTATCAGCCAGACGGGCAACGAGAACATATCGACGAGCCAGGGCCGGCCGCTGGTGGTGCCGAAATGGTCGGGAGCGGCGACCGCCTCCACCTCGACCTCCGGCAACATCAAGGCGAATATCGTCATCACCGCGATGGCGATCGTGGGCCCGAAATCTGCCACGAATTCCCGGAACCCGCGCTGCAGATACCTGGTCTGCAGGAAATTCTTGAAGGTGCGGGCCAGCAGGAACGTGCCCAATGCCAGGACCACAGTCATCAAGGCGGTCGCATCGTTGCGTGGCGACTCCGTGAAGGTTGACAACACCGAGTGTGCCGCTTCGACAATGAAGATGACGGCGATGAGGACGGCGAAGATCTCATCGATGAATCGGGTGAAGAACTTCATCAGCGCACTGGCATCGGTCACCACGAGGAGGAGCATGAGAATGCCCGACCAGACTCCTACCCAGGCATAGACCGGCAAAAAGGGAACATCGAGACTCCGGCATATCGAGTACAACAGGCCCGTGAAGATGACGATGGGTCCGGTGCCGCCCAGCAACGTCAGAGGCTGCGCAGAAGAAAGCGCGAACAGGATTCCGCCGATGCCGGTCACCACGATCATTTCCACGACGCCGATCTCGCCGCCGGTCACGACACTGGTGAGGCCACCGAAGGCAACGGCGTTCGCCAGGCAGGCGAAGAAAAGAAAACCTACCGACGCTATGACTTTGGAATGCAACCCGTCCTTGAAGTCGCTGCCATAAAAAGGCAGCCTTCGCCGTATATCCGCCCGAAGCCCCCCGCCCAGCCCGCCGGTAAAGGCCAAGGGGTCGACCTCGCGTGTTGGTGGGGTCTGCGACTCGCCGCTCCGTTTGGTGGACACGCATCGACCCTATTTCACGTTCACCGCCTCAGCCATGTGGCACACACGACATGAATCCCCACGGAGAGGCCCGGAGGCCTCCCTTGTGAAGGTGGGAGTCGTGCCGAAGCGGGCAAGCGCCCTATTGTCACGGCCCGAGATGGCGGCGGAACTGCGAAGGCTGATCTGCACCTACCCAACGGCGCAGTCACGCACGCACCGCAGCCCTCATGGGGTCACGTGGGCACTTCCGGCAACACTGATCGGCGCGTCACCAACCGCCCGTCCAGAGCTCCCCCGCCGACCCGCTAGAGTTTCAGACACCTATCCTTCCCCGCCCCCGTAGCTCAGGGGATAGAGCACGGCTCTCCTAAAGCCGGTGTCGCAGGTTCGAATCCTGCCGGGGGCACTCTTTTTCGCCATCACAGCACAAATTGAAGTCGTGCAACATGCTGCGGCCATGGCTCCAAGCAAAGGCAGCCAGATCCCCCTTCACCGCCGTCGAAGAAACTCCGTTTCCCGTCGGGGCTGACCCCAGCCACGGAGCGGTCGGGAGTCCAATTTCTCCTATGAACAACGTCAAAATTTCCCGGGAAAACCCTATTTCGCAGACCCGCCCTCGCTCGTAGACTCAGCTGCTATGAGACAACCGCCAGTACGGGGACCAGCAGGGAAAGGGAAGAATCATGGGAAATTGGAAAGATGTGGGCAGCCTTAGCGTATTGGCAGCCGGGCTGGGGATCGGCGCCGCACTAGCGACCACGCCCGGGGTCGCTTTCGCCGGCCCCTCTGTCAATGGCCAAGTGGAAGTCCCCGCTGGTGGCCAGATAAAAGTACCCACCCCGTGCGGTGATTCTTAGGTCGGC
>NZ_LQPI01000088.1 GCF_002101775.1 Mycolicibacter nonchromogenicus
GGGTGTCTCGCGGGGGGGAACAGCGGGGGGTGGTGCTACTTCTGTTCGTAGGTGCCGACGATCACGGCGCGCGCGATCGCGTGCATGAACAGGTTGAAGCCCAGGTAGGCCGGGCTGGCGTCCTCTGCCAGCTCGAGCTTCTCCACGTCGAGGGCGTGGACCGCGAAGTAGTACCGGTGCACCCCGTGGCCGGCCGGCGGCGCGGCGCCTACGTAGCGCCGCGACCCGGCGTCGTTGGCCAGGGTCAGCGCATCCCCGGGCAGCAGGCTGCCGTCCCCGGCGCCCTCGGGCAGCTCAGTGCAGGTGGCCGGCAGGTTGGCCACCGCCCAGTGCCAGAAGCCCGACGCGGTGGGCGCATCCGGGTCGTAGCAGGTGACCGCGAAGCTGCGGGTCTCCTCGGGGAAGCCCGACCAGCTCAGCTGCGGGCTGGCGTCTTCGCCGCCGGCACCCATGATTCCGCTGACCTGGGCCTTGCCCAGCGCCTGGCCGTCGGTCAGCGAGGTGGAGGTGAGCGTGAACGTCGGCAGCTTGGGCAGTGCGGCGTACGGGTCAGGTGCTTGGGTCATTACCGGTCCTCTCGTAGTGGATCAACTTCGTCGTTTGGTCAGCAGTGTGTCAGGAAGTGGTGCAGTACGCGGGTACCAAACTTCAGCGCGTCAACGGGAACGCGTTCGTCGACGCCGTGGAACAGTGCGGAGAAGTCGAGGTCAGGCGGCAGCCGCAGCGGCGCGAACCCGAAACAGCGAATACCCAACTTGGCGAACGCCTTTGCGTCCGTTCCACCGGACAGCATGTAAGGCACCGTGCGGGCGTCGGGGTCGCAGGCCAGCAGCGCCGCATTCATCGCATCGACCAGGTCGCCGTCGAACGTCGTCTCCACCGGCGGCTGGTGGGCGACCCATTCGCGGGTCACGTCTGGACCTATCAGTGCGTCGACCTCGGCCTCGAACGCCGCCTGCCGCCCCGGCAGCACCCGGCAGTCCACCACCGCCTCGGCCGTCGCCGGAATGACGTTGGCCTTGTAGCCGGCCTGCAGCATGGTCGGGGTCGCGGTGTCGCGCAGGGTGGCGTTGACGATGCGGGCGAACGGTCCGAGCTTCTCGATCATCCCCTCCAGGTCCGGGGAGTCGACGTCGATGGTGAGCCCGGTCTCCTCGCTGATGGCGGTGAGAAACTCCACCACCGCATCGGTGAGCACCAGCGGGAATCGGTGTCGGCCGAGTCGCGCCACCGCCTCGGCCACGGCGGTGACGGCGTTGTCGTCGCTGATCATCGACCCGTGCCCGGCCCGGCCGTGGGCCCGCAGCCGCATCCAGGACAAGCCCTTCTCCGCGGTCTCGATCAGGTACAGCCGGCGCTCCCCGCCGTCGCGTCGCGGCACGGTCAGCGAGAAACCACCGACCTCCCCGATCGCCTCGGTGACCCCGGCGAACAAGTCCGGGCGGTGCTTGACCAGCCACTGCGCGCCGTACGTGCCGCCGGCCTCCTCGTCGGCGACGAACGCGAACACCAGGTCGCGGGGCGGGGTGATGCCGGCCCGGGCCAGGTGCCTGGCCTCGGCGATCGTCATCCCGACCATGTCCTTCATGTCGACCGCGCCGCGGCCCCAGACATACCCGTCCGCAACGGCTCCGGAGAACGGGTGCACACTCCAGTCGGCGGCCTCGGCCGGCACCACATCGAGGTGTCCGTGGATCAGCAGCGCCCCGCGTGACGGATCACTGCCCGGCAGGCGCGCGAACACGTTCCCTCGCCCGGGCGCACCGGATTCGACGTATTCGGTCTCATAGCCCACTTCCTCGAGCTGGGCGGCCACCCAGCGTGCGCAGTCGGCTTCACCTTTGGTGGTGGCCGGCTCACCGGTGTTGGAGGTGTCGAAGCGGATGAGAGCGCTGACGAGTTCGACCACCTCGTCCACTGCGCCGGCGGCAGGATCGGGGAAATCGGTCACAGTTACCTTTACTACCACTTCGCGCACTTCGGATCGCGTTGCGAGGGCTGGGTTTGGGTCCAGCGATCGGCATCCGTTAGCCTTAGCTGCCCGGCCGCGCCGGGTTGGTCCGAGTGGCGGAATGGCAGACGCGCTAGCTTGAGGTGCTAGTGCCCTATTAACGGGCGTGGGGGTTCAAGTCCCCCCTCGGACACAGTAGAGATTCGCCGGGTCATGGTTTATGGCCCGCGCCGACCATGTGGGCTTGCGCCCGGCTTTGAGCGACAATTGCTGCGGCGAGCCGGGATTGACCGGAAATGTCGCTCAAAGGCGGGCAACAATCACTGAGGTCCTGCCGCGCAGGGGATCCCCCGCCGGCAGGATCGGGCTCCGCTTTCGGCTGGCTGAAAACCCAAACAGTCGTAGGCTCGATGGGGAGATGACTCGTCCGGGCGCGTACCTTCGCCAGCCGGCGCCACGCACCTTCCACGACCGCCGTGACGCCGGCCGGGCCTTGGCCGAGCTTGTGAAGGTCTATCTGGCCGACTATCTGCCCGGCGTTGCGGGCGCCCAGGGCGTGGTGGTGCTGGGGATGGCCCGCGGCGGGGTGCCGGTCGCCTGGGAAGTCGCTGCCGCCCTGCGGACGCCGGTGGATGTGTTTCTGGTCCGCAAGCTCGGTGTGCCGCAGCAGCCCGAGCTGGCGATGGGCGCGCTGGCCGGCGACCAGGTTGTGATGAACGACGAGGTGGTTCGCAGCCTGGGTATCAGCGACGACACGGTGCAGTCGGTGATCGAGCGTGAACGAACCGAACTGCGCCGCCGCGAGCGCACCTACCGTGGCGACCGGCCGGCGGCCGACCTGCGCGGCAAGGCGGTGATCTTGGTCGATGACGGCATCGCTACCGGAGCCAGCGTGCTGGCGGCGGTGCGGGCGGTTCAGGCGGCCGAACCGGCGTCGATCATCGTCGCCGTGCCGGTGGCGCCACATTCGGCGCGCCGCAAGGTCGCCCAGGAAGCCGACGACGTCGTCTGCGTCATGACTCCCGACGCATTCGATGCCGTGGGACAGGTTTATCGAGACTTTCACCAGACCGACGACGACGAAGTCTGCGACCTGCTGGCCGCGCCCACTACGGGGTGAGCAGCGGGCTAATCGGCGGGGCGTGCGGCAGGCTCGTCGGCACTCTCGCCGGTCGCCTCGGTGGCCCCAGCGTCGAAGCCAACCGGCTCGGGGGCGTCCAGGCTCTCGATGACAGCAGCGTCGGCTTCGGCGGCTTCGGCGGCTTCGGCGACGTCAGCAGCCTGCGCCTCGTCGGCAGCGGCGACGTCGGCAGCCTCGGCCTCATCGATATCAGCGATGTCGATCTCGTTGATGTCGGCGGGGACCTCGGACTCCTCGTCGGCGGGGTCCTCACCGGGGACATCAGCGGGGGCTTCGTCGTCGACGGGGGCCTCGACCACCGGGGCGTTGGCGCGCCGCTCCCGCAACGCGTCCACGATCAGCAGCAGCACACCCAGCACGCTCGCACCGATGCAGACCCACGCCACCAGCGCATTGCTGGTGACGACGGCGAACACCAATGCGGCGAGGCCGATTACCGCCAGTACCAATGCGATGACCAGCATGGACTCACCTCCCGTCCGACGGGCGAACTACTGGACTCCGACGATCAGTTGGTGCCGCGGTTGAAATGGCTGAACCCGCCGCCGTCGCCGGTGGCGCTGCTGTCGACCGGTGCCGCCGATCCGCGCTGGCCCAACTCCTCGAGCTGAGATTCCAGATAGGTCTTGAGCCGGGTGCGGTACTCGCGCTCGAAGGTGCGCAGCTGTTCGAGGCGTCCTTCCAGCACGGTGCGCTGCTGGTTGATGGTGCCCATGATCTCGGAGTGCTTGCGCTCGGCATCGGCCTGCAACGCGTCGGCCTTCTCCTGGGCCTGGCGCAGCTGGGTCTCCGAACGGGTCTGAGCGTCGGCCAGCATGGCGTCGGCCCGCTGGCGGGCCTCGGTGACCGTCGTCTCTGCGGTCTGGCGTGCCTCGGTGAGGATCTGGTCGGCGTTGGCGCGAGCGTCGGCCAGCAGCTTCTCCGACTCGGCCCGGGCCGTGCCGGTCAGCCGGTCGGCGGTGTCCTGGGCCAGGCTCAGCACGCGCGCCGCCTTGAGGTGCTGCTCCTCGGGGGTCACTTCGGCTGCTGCGGCCGCGGGCTGCGCCGCCGGTTCCGGGGTGGGCTCGTAAACCGGGGCCGAGGGAACAGCTTGCCCGCCACCACCAGCGCGCGCCGCGGCCAGGTCCTGGTCGAGCTCGCTCACCCGCTGACGCAGGTCGGCGTTCTCCTCGATGAGACGCGTCAACTCGGTCTCCACCAAGTCCAGGAACGCGTCGACCTCGTCCTCGTTGTAGCCGCGCTTACCAATCGGCGGTTTGCTGAACGCGACGTTATGTACGTCGGCCGGTGTTAGTGGCATCGTCTGCCCCCTCGAGTCAAGTAGTAGGTAGCGCTGATCGGGCACGGATCGGTCGACCGGAAACGCTCGCCGTGTGTAACTGCCGTCCATCCTGTCACATCCGCCGCTGCGCTCGGCAATGTGAATGATATTAAGAGCGAATTTCAAATTGCTGCCACAAAAATCACGCTTTGGCAAACAGAAGCTCAGCAGGCGATTGGCCGGCCCAGCCGCCGAGCGGCGCGGGCAAACCGCCGGGGGCACGCCAAAACCCCCGAGAACTGGGCTTCGGGCGGCCGTCGCGAACGCAGCGCGGCGCCACCGTTACGACGGCGTTCAGCAAAGTGCTTAGACGTTCTGCCAGCGAAATGTGATCTATTTCGCTGCGCGCTCCGACGTGTCGCCGGTCGGCCCCACGTGTCCCCGCCCGGGTCGCCGGGGGTACCGCGCCGGGCGCCCGCACCGTATTATTCACAATCACGGGCTGTATTTATTTGTGCCGAGGTCACACCGTGCGGCACCGACCGGAGGGGCACTATCGAATGACGACCAATGACGTGGTCATGGCCACCAGCGCAGCGGACGGCGCCGCCGTCGATGAAATCCGATCACGCTACGCCGAACTCCTCGGCCGCCAGTCCGCCCTGACCGCGGCCCTGTTCGCCGCGGTCGGCGCGGCCGGACCGGCTTTCGACGAGGCGCACCGTGCGGTGCGGACGTTCATCGATCAGGCCGTGCGCCCTGAGCTGCAGGCCACGGCGGGGTTGTTCTTTCCCGCCCTGGCCGGGGTCGAGCGCTCGCGACTGCTGATCGAAGGCCTGCTCGGCGAGACCCAATTGATCGAGCAGGTGGCGACGCGAATCGCTCACGGCACCGACCGGGTTCAGGTGGTGGCGCATGTGGAGGCGCTGCGGGTGCTCGTCGAGGCGCTGCTGGGCAAGGTCGCCGACCTGCTGCTGCCCGCGCTCGCCCAGGCCAGCGGCGTCTCGCTGGCGGCTTTGACCGGCCAACTTCCCGATCTGCGCGACGTCGCGATCCCCGAACACCCCGGCCACAGCGGATGCGATTGCGGTGAAGAGGACGACGAGCTGCCCGAACTCGACGTGCGCGACATCCCGCATGCGATCAGGCATGCGACGGTCTTCGGTGCGTTCGACGCGGTTGCGGTGGGCGGATCGATGCTGCTGGTGGCCCCGCACGACCCGATTCCGCTGCTGCGCCAGCTCGCCGAGCGCAGCGGCGGCCGGCTGGCGGTGGGTTACGAGGAGCGCGGCCCCGAGGCGTGGCGGTTGCGACTGACCCGGGTCTGATCCCCCGCTCGGGCCACTAAGCGGCGTGCTGCAGTGCCAGTTCCATCCCGATGAAGGCGATCAGCAGCAGCACCATGATCGACAGATCGATACGCACCGCCCCGATGGTCAACTGCGGGATGAGGCGCCGCAGCAACTTCACCGGTGGATCGGTGATGCTCATGATCAGCTCCAGGATCACCACCGTGACACCCGTCGGGTGCCAATCACGGCTGAACGAGCGGATGAACTCGATGACGATCCGAGCGATCAACAACAGCCAGAAGACAAATAGCGCGATACCGAGAATCGTGAAGAACAGCGCCAACGGAATGCGACCTTACTGAACGAGGGTGGGCCCGCGTCAGCAGTGCTGACCGGCTCGACTGCCGTTCCAGCCTACCGATAGGCGTAGAAGCCGGTTTCGGCGATACGCCGCCGCTCCTCCGGAGTCACGTCGACATCAGCCGGCGACAGCAGGAAGACCTTGGTCGCGACCTTGTCGAAGGAGCCGCGCAGGGCGAAGGCAAGACCTGCCGCGAAGTCGACCAGCCGCTTGGCGTCGGCGTTGTCCATCGACACCAGGTCCATGATCACCGGGGTGCCGTCGCGGAACCGCTCGCCGATGGTGCGGGCCTCGCTGTAGTCCTTGGGCCGCAGCGTGGTGATCTTCGACAGCGGGCTGCTCTCGTCGAACATCTGCGCCATCCGGCGCGGCTCCATCGCCAGGGCGCCGCGGGTCGATCCGCGCAGCGAGGCGAAGCGGCGCTCGAAGTCACGGGGACGGTCGAATTCCCGCCCGCGGTAACGGGGGTCGTCGTCGTAGCCACCCCGGTAACCGCCGGGCGCGCCGTCATAGCCATCTTCGAAGCGCTCGTCGTAACGGCCCTCTGCGCGGCCGCCGACGCGATCGAAAACGTCCTCGCCGAAGCGCTCTCCCCGCGGGGCGTAGTCGCGCGACCCGGCGCGGTCGTCACCGTCGTCGTAGTAGTCGTCGTCGTAGTCCTCCATCGGAGCCATCCCGAAGTAGGCCTTGACCTTGTGGAGTGTGCTCATCCTTTAGACCCTTCTAGGCTGATGACTGTGATGAAGGTGTGACTGAAGTGACTAATAACGGTGACGGTAACGGCAGCGAGCGCGATGACGCGGCACCGACACGCGGACAGTTCCCACCGTTTTCACACGCCCCCTCCAGCGACCTCTACCGCGGACTCATTCCAGCCACACCAGCGACGCCAGCCGGCCGGTGAGTCCGTCGCGCCGGTGACTGAACAGTTTCGGGTCCGCTGCGGTGCAACGTGGGTCGGCGTCGATGGCCTGCACGCCCAATCCCCTTAGTTGGCGCGCGATTCCGGCGCGCAAATCCAGCCCGACGGTGCCCGCCGACGTGACGGTGCGACTTCCCGGCAGCGCCGCCTCGACCTCGTCGGCCATCTCGGCGGGCACCTCGTAGTGCAACCCACTGACCGCCGGACCCAGCAACACCGACACGTCCTCGGCGCGCGCCCCTGCCGACAGCATCGTCTCCAGCGCGCGTGCGACCACGCCGCGCTGCGCGCCGACCCGGCCGGCATGGACTGCGGCAACCACCCCCGCCCGGGCGTCGGCCATCAGCACCGGAACGCAGTCGGCGGTCACCACCACCATCGCCAACCGGGGCACGGTGGTGACCAGCGCATCGGTGGCGTCGATCGGCGTGTCGCGCGGCCCGTCGACGATCACCACGTGATCACCGTGGACCTGGTTCATCCACACCAGCCGGTCGGCGCCCAGGCCGGTGGCCTTGGCCAGCCGTGCGCGGTTGGCCGCCACCGCGGCCGGGTCGTCGCCGACGTGGTCGCCGAGGTTGAAGCTGTCGAAGGGGGCCACCGACACGCCGCCGGAGCGGGTGGTCGTCACCCGCCGGACGCGAAAGGTCATGCCATCAGATTCAGTGCCGCATGAACGGCGGGACGTCGACGTCGTCGTCATCGACGCCGTCGTCGCCGTTGCGCCCGCCGACGCTGACCGTCGCCCCGTTGGTGGGTGCCGGCACACTGACGGCGTCCACCGGGTCGAACAGCGACGAGGTGACCTTGCCGGCCTGTCCGGGCGCCACCGCGTGGCGGGCCTGACCAGCCGTGCCGGTCACCGGCTTGCGGCCGGAACCCGCCGAGTCGAAGCCGGCCGCGATCACCGTCACGCGCACCTCGTCGCCGAGGGAGTCGTCGATCACGGTGCCGAAGATGATGTTGGCTTCGGGGTGGGCGGCGTCCTGAACCAGCGATGCCGCTTCGTTGATCTCGAACAACCCCAAGTCGCTGCCGCCGGCGACCGACATCAGCACGCCCTGGGCGCCCTCCATCGAGGCTTCCAACAGCGGCGAGTTGATCGCGATCTCGGCGGCCTTGAGCGCACGGCCGTCGCCGCGGGCCGAACCGATGCCCATCAGCGCGGTACCGGCCCCGCTCATGATGCCCTTGACGTCGGCGAAGTCGACGTTGATCAGGCCGGGGGTGGTGATCAGGTCCGTGATGCCCTGGACGCCGTTGAGCAGCACCTCGTCGGCGCTGCGGAACGCGTCCATCAGCGAGACCTGGGCGTCGCCCATCTGCAGCAGGCGGTCGTTGGGGATGACGATCAGGGTGTCGCAGCTCTCCCGCAGCGCGGTGATGCCGTTCTCGGCCTGGTTGCTGCGCCGCTTGCCCTCGAAGGAGAACGGCCGGGTGACCACGCCGACGGTCAGCGCACCGAGCTTGCGTGCGATGGTCGCGACCACCGGGGCGCCGCCGGTGCCGGTGCCGCCGCCCTCCCCGGCGGTGACGAACACCATGTCGGCGCCGCGCAGCAGCTCCTCGATCTCGTCCTTGGCGTCTTCGGCGGCGCGACGACCCACTTCGGGGTCGGCGCCGGCGCCGAGGCCGCGCGTGGAATCACGGCCGACGTCGAGCTTGACGTCGGCGTCGCTCATCAGCAATGCCTGCGCGTCGGTGTTTATCGCGATGAACTCAACGCCCTTGAGGCCCTGCTCGATCATCCGGTTGACGGCATTGACGCCGCCACCACCGATACCCACGACTTTGATGACGGCCAGATAGTTGTGCGGTGGGGTCATCGTTCGTCTTCCTCCCTGGTGGGATTGGAGTCCTCTCTGGGGCCGAGCTTGGCGCGGAACTCCCCGCTCCTGTCTTTCGACAAACCCTCAACCTCAACCAAAGGCTTAGAGTTATGTCAAGTTGTTCCGCGCAACCGCCACAGTAGGGCCGCCCCGGCCGTCATCGGCGCAGACGCGCCGAGACACGCCGCGTGAATTTCGACGCCTGTTGTGCCGAGCCGGAATCTCACGACGCCGTCAGGGCGTGTCGTGTCGCACAATTCCGGCTCGGCGGGTGGCGGAAGGGGCGGGCCGGGCCGGGTGGGCCTAACGGACGGTGGGCAGGTCCGGGCTCGACACGTCATAGGTGTGGCCGGGCTGGGTCAGCAACGCCGCCAGCTTCTGGGCCTTCTCCGCGGTGCGGTCGGTGTTGCCCCAGACCACCACCCGGCCGTCGGCCAGCGTCAGGGTGATCGACGCCACCGACGGGGCGGCCACCCGACTGATCTGGCCGGCCACCTCGGGGGCCAGCGAGGTCATCACCTGCAGGGCGGCCATGCTGGGCGGGTCCGCCGGGCCCGGGTTCTCCACGTCGAAGAACGGCAACATCCGCGGCGGCGCCCCAGTGGCGAAGTCGACACCGTCCCGGTCGAACAGGTGCGGGCCGTCCGGATAGTCCTTGTAGACCACCGGCTCCCGCTCGATCACCGAGATACCCAGCACCGAAGGGTATTGGCGCTGCACCCGGGTGCTGGCCACCCGCCGGATGGTCGCCACCCGGTCGGCCACGCTGCCGGTGTCGATCTGCAGCAACGGTGTCCCCGGTTTCACCCGCGCCACGTCCAGCACTTCCTCACGGGTCACCGTCGTGATCCCGCTGATCTCGATCTCGCGCACCGACATCAACGGTGTGAAGTACAGGATGAGCCCGAGCCCGACGGTGAGCACCGCGGTCAGGAAGACGGCCAGCGCCATCTTCAGACCCCGAATGGTGCCGCGGGGAACACCTTTGGACGTGTCGGCCGAACCGGCGCGCAGTCGCCGCTTGGCTTCGCGGCGGGCCTGTTCGATCGCCTCGGCGCGCGCCTGCGCGGCGCGCCGCTCCGCACGTTCGCGACGGGCCCGACGGCGCGGCCCCTCCACCTCGGCGGGGTCAGCGGGGGCTTCCTGCGCTTCCTGCTCCGGTTTGTCCTCGGCGTCGTCGGCGGGGGCATCGGAGTCGGGCTCGGCGGCTTCGGTGGCCTCAGATGGCTGCGCCACTTCAGTTTCGGGGGTTTCCGCGCCGTTCTCCGGGTCTTCCGGGGGCACGGCCGGGGTCTCGGGCTGCTCGGTCACAGCGCGCCCGGCCTGCCGGGAGGGGTCCGATCGCTGCGCGCCCGCAGGGCGGTGACGATCTCCGGACCCAGCATGGTGACATCGCCGGCGCCCATGGTGATGATCACATCGCCGGGGCCGGCGGCCGCCGCCACCGCCTCGGGCACCGCCGAAAAGTCCGGCAGGTAGTGCACCGGCACGCTGACATGTTCGGCGACGCTGGCGCCACTCACCCCGGGCAGCGGCTGCTCGCGCGCACCGTAGACATCCAGCACGAAGACCTCGTCGGCGCTGTCCAATGCCCGGCCGAACTCCCCTGCGAATTCCTTTGTCCGCGAATACAGGTGCGGCTGGAACACCACCAGACTGCGGCCGCTTCCACGCTCGTCCAGCAGGGCGCGGACCGCGGTCAACGTCGCGGCGATCTCAGTGGGATGGTGCGCGTAGTCGTCGAAGACCCGCACCGATCCCGTGATGCCCGCCGACCCGACCAGTTCGAATCGGCGCCGCACCCCGTCGAACCCGGCCAGGCCGTCGAGCACCGCATCCAGCGACGCGCCGACCTCGACCGCGGCCAGCAGCGCGCCGAGGGCGTTGAGCGCCATGTGCCGCCCGGGCACCGCCAACCGCATCGCGCGGCGCTCGCCCGTTCCAGCCAGTCTGATCTCGGCGACCGCTCCGGTGCCCTGCTGCTCCCAGGCGACCAGTTCGGCGTCGAGCGCGGGCTTCCCGGGGCCTTCGGTGCCGTAGCGCAGCACCCGGATGCCCTGTGCCGCAGTGCGATCGGCCAGCGCCGCGCCGCCCGGGTCGTCGACGCACACCACCACTGCCCCGCCCGGGGCGATGCGCTCGACGAACGCGTCGAACACCTGCGTATAGGCCTCGGCGCTGCCGAAGAAGTCGAGGTGATCCGCCTCGATGTTGGTCACCACCGCGACATTGGGGGTGTATTCCAGCAGCGAGCCGTCGCTCTCGTCGGCCTCGGCGACGAACAGCGGTCCGCTGCCGTGATGGGCGTTGGTGCCGGCCTCTGAACCGGCAGAACCCAATTCGCCGCCGACCGCGAACGAGGGATCCAGCCCGCAGTGCTGCAACGCGACCACCAGCATCGATGTCGTGGTCGTTTTGCCGTGGGTGCCGGTGACCATCAGCGTGGTGCGCCCGGCCATGAGCTTGGCCAGCACCGCCGGCCGCAACACCACCGGTATCCCGCGGCGACGGGCCTCGACGAGTTCGGGGTTGGTCTTGGGAATCGCCGCGTGGGTGGTGACCACCGTGGTGACGCCGCCGGGCAGCAGATCCAGGGCTGACGCGTCGTGACCGATGCGCACCTGCGCACCCCGGGCCCGCAGCGCGTGAAGCCCCCGGGACTCCTTTGCGTCCGAACCCGAGACCAGGCCGCCGCGGTCCAGCAGGATGCGGGCGATCCCGGACATGCCGGCTCCCCCGATGCCGACCATGTGTACCCGGCTCAGCTCCGGCGGGAGTTGGCCGGCGCTCATGCCGGGCTCCCCGAACGCCGAGCGCTCGCGACGTCCAGTGCGACCGTGCTCATGCCGCTCACTGGCCGCCCCTCGCTGCGCTCGCGACGTCCAGTGCGACGGTGCTCATGCCGCTCACTGGCCGCCCCTCGCTGCGCTCGCGACGTCCAGTGCGACGGAAGCCACCCGGCTGGCCGCCTCGGGGTGCCCCGCCAGCACCGCAGCGCTGGTCATCGCGGCCAGTCGCTCGGTGTCGGTGAGCAACCCGGCGACGGTCTCGGCCACGAAATCGGGAGTCAGCGACGCATCGTCGACCAGGATTCCGCCCCCCGCGTCGACCACCGGACGTGCGTTGAGGCGCTGTTCGCCGTTGCCGATCGGCAGCGGCACATACACCGCGGGCAGTCCGACCGCCGACACCTCGGCGACCGTCATGGCCCCGGACCGGCAGATCGCCAGGTCCGCGGCCGCGTACGCCAGGTCCATCCGGTCCAGGTAGGGCACCGCGACATAGGGCGGATCGCCCGGGCCGGGCTCCGGCAGCTCCAGGGTGTTCTTCGGCCCGTGCGCGTGCAACACCGAAACGCCTGCGGCGGCAAGCTGTTTGGCCGCACCGGCCACCGCCTGGTTGATCGAGCGGGCGCCCTGCGATCCGCCAAAGACCAGCAGTACCCGGGCGTCGTCGGCGAAGCCGAACTCGGCGCGGGCCGCCGCACGCAGCGCGGCCCGATCCAGGGTGGTGATCGCTGCGCGGACCGGCACCCCGACCACTTCGGGATCGGCCAGACCGCAGTCGGGAACTGCCGAGAGCACCCGATGCGCGCCCCGGGCACCGACCCGGTTGGCCAGCCCGGCGCGGGCGTTGGCCTCGTGGATCACCACCGGCACCCGCTTGGCGCCGAGACCGCGCGCGGCCAGATACGCCGGCAGCGCCACGTAGCCGCCGAAGCCGATCACCACGTCGGCCTGCACGTCGCGCAGCACCGCCCGGGTCTCCCGCACGGCACGCAGCACCCGCAGCGGCAGCCGGAAGAGATCGGCGTTGATCTTGCGGGGCAACGGCACCGGGGTGATCAACTCCAGGTCATAGCCGCGGCCGGGCACCAGCCGGGTCTCCAGGCCGCGGGCGGTCCCCAATGCGGTGATCCGGACGTCGGGGTTTAGGGCACGGAGCGCGTCGGCGACCGCCATCGCAGGCTCGACGTGACCGGCAGTGCCCCCACCGGCGAGGACTACCGATAGCGAAGCGCCGCGGTCCGAGGAGCTGACCGTGTCGTTCACCGCCTATCGCTGACCTTCCAACGCGCGTACACGCCCGCCAGTCGGACGCGCCCCGGCGTGACGCCGGCCGTGTCCATTTTGCCCTGCGCGCCCGGCGCCTCGACTGGCTGCCCGGGGCGGGGTCTGCGCGGTGGCCCGGGGCGGGGTCTGCGCGGCGGCGCGCGGGCGGCCTGAGCGAGCCGAAGCCGGTCCGGTATTGCGCGACCGAGCGGATGGCTGCGAACGCGACCGCAGTCGGTCGCGCAGCGCCTCGAGCCGAGTCGGCGAGTAGGGCTCGGGCAACGGCAGCCGCAGGATCCGGTTCATCCGGTCGTCCTGGCCGGCCCGCAGCGCCGCCACCGCCTCGGGTTCGTGCCGGGCCGCGTTGGCCATGATGCCGATCATGAACAGCGTTGTGGCCGTCGACGTTCCGCCCGCCGATATCAGCGGCAGCTGAATCCCGGTGACCGGCAGCAACCCGATCACATAGCCGACGTTGATGAACGACTGCCCGATCACCCACATCGTGGTGGCCGCGGTCAGCAGGCGCAGGAACGGGTCCGCGGAGCGCTTCGCGATCCGCATGCCGGTGTAGGCGAACAGCCCGAACAGCGCCAGCAGTCCGAAGCCGCCGATGAAGCCGAGTTCCTCGCCGATGATCGCGAAGATGAAGTCGTTGTGCGCGTTGGGCAGGTAGTTCCACTTCGCGGTGCCCTGACCCAGCCCGTCGCCGAAGATTCCGCCGTTGGCCAGCGCGAATTTCGCCTGGCGCGCCTGATAGCCGGCGTTCATCGGGTCGGCGTCGGGGTCGAGCCAGGACCGCACCCGGTCGGAGCGGTAGCCCTCGGAGATGGCGAGGATGGCCGCGGCCGACACCACCGCGAGCAGCGAGCTGGTGAAGACCTTCAGGGGCAGGCCGGCATACCAGAGCAACGCCAGCAGGATGATGCCCAGCGAGACCGTCTGCCCCAGGTCGGGCTGGGCGACGATCAGCGCCAGCGCCACCACCGCCGCGGGCACCAGCGGGACCAGCATCTCGCGCAGGGTCGCCCGCTCCATGCGACGGCTCGCCAGCAGGTGCGCACCCCAGATGGCGAAGGCGATCTTGGCCAGTTCGGAGGGCTGCATGGAGAAGCCGGCGATGACGAACCAGCCGCGGGAGCCGTTGGACAGGGTGCCGATACCCGGGATCAGCACCAGCACCAGCAGCAGGATGGTGAAGGCGAAACCGGGAAAAGCCATCCGGCGCATGAACCGGACCGGCATCCGCAGCGCCACGTAGCAGCCGATCAGCCCGATCACCGTCCAGAGCACCTGCTTGGCGAAGATCCGCCACGCGGACCCGTCGACGCCGTAGGACTCCACCCCGGAGGCGGACAGCACCATGATGAGGCCGAGCGTGGTCAGCAGGGCGGCCACGGCCACGATCAGATGGAACGAGGTCATCGGCCGGCCCAGCCAGGCACCGAACCGGGTCCGCGGCTCGGCCTTGACGGCCGTGTCGCCGGGCGTCTCGTCGGAGGCTTCTGCGGCCCCGGCACCTCGCCGCAGCCGCGCCAGGATGCCGATCACACCGCTCCCGCCGCGGAGCGTGCCGCGGCGGCGAACGCATCGCCGCGGGCGCCGTAGCCGGCGAACTGGTCGAAGGATGCGCCCGCCGGAGCCAGCAGCACCGTGTCGCCGGGCCGGGCCAGGCTGCGGGCGGCGGCCACCACCGCTGTCATCACCCGTGAGCCCAGAGTCTCCTCGGATCCATCAGCCACTCGCTTCACATGAGTAACTGGAGACACAGCAGTATCACCCATATCAATATCCTCGCCCGTCACAACGTGGACGACGGGGACATCCGGTGCGTGTCGTGATAACGCCTTGGCAACCTCGCCGCGATCTCGGCCGATCAGCACGGCTCCGGCCAGGCGATCGGCGATTCTGGCGACGGTCGGATCGATCGATGCGCCCTTGAGCAGTCCGCCGGCCACCCAGATCACCCGCGGGTGGGCCAGCACCGACGCCTCGGCGGCGTGCGGGTTGGTGGCCTTGGAGTCGTCGATGTAGCTGATCCCGCCGTCGACGACGATCAGTTCGGCGCGATGCCGCCCGACCTGGAACGACTCCAGCGCCTCGGCGATCGCCTCCGGGGGCACGTCGACGCTGCGGGCCAGCGCGGCCGCCGCCAGCGCGTCCAGGATCCCCACCGGGCCGGGCACCGGTATCGACGCCACCGGGGCCAGCGCCACGCTGTCGCCGAAGGCCCGGTCCACCAACATGCCGTCGATCACGCCGAGCTCACCGGCGCCCGGCTCACCGAGCCGGAAACCCACCGTGACCGGGGCGGGCGCGGTGTCGCGCAGCGCCGCGGCGTGGGCGTCGTCCATCCCGACCACCGCCACCCGGCCGGCCAGTGCGCGGGCCTTGTCGGCGGTGTAGGCGGCCATGGAGCCGTGCCAGTCCAGGTGGTCCTCGGCGATGTTGAGCACCGCGCCGGCCTCGGGGCGCAGCGATGGCGCCCAGTGCAGCTGAAAGCTGGACAGCTCGACGGCCAACAGCTCGGATTCATGCGGCGGTCCCAGCTTCCGCTCTCCTCCGTCGAGCCTCGCTGAACCGCCGGCCGGCTCCCCCAGGACGTCCAGCACGGGGCTGCCGATGTTGCCGCACAACTGCGCACTGCGGCCCGCTGCCACGAGCATCGCGTGCAGCATCGAGGTGGTGGTGGTCTTGCCGTTGGTGCCGGTCACCACCAGCCAGCGCCGGGGCGGCCCGTAGTGGCCGGCGGCATCCAGGCGCCAGGCCAGCTCCACGTCACCCCAGATCGGCACCCCGGCCGCGGCAGCCGCGGCCAATACCGGTGTGTCCGGGCCGAATCCGGGGCTGGTGACCACCAGCGCGTACCCGCCGATCTGCGCGGCGGCCTCGGCCGGGGTGCAGGTCGTGACCTCGGGGTGGGCGCGCAGCGCGGCGGCGTTGTCGTCGCACAGCGTCAGGTCCAGCCCGAACGGCTCCAACGCGGTGAGGATGGCCCGGCCGGTGATGCCGGCCCCGGCGACGAGCACCCGGGTGCCGGCGGACAGCACGCCGCGCCCCGGTTCGGGCGTCATCTCAGCCTCCTACGGCGGTGAACCACTCGCCGTAGAACATGGAGACGCCCAACCCGCAGGCGATGGCGGTGAGCAGCCAGAACCTGATGATCACGGTGGTCTCGGCCCAGCCGGCCAACTCGAAGTGATGGTGGAACGGGGCCATCCGGAACACCCGGCGACCGGTGGTGCGAAACGCCAGGATCTGAACGACCACCGATGTGATCTCGGCGACGAAGAGCCCGCCGAGCACCACCGCGAGGATCTCGGTGCGGGTGGTGATCGACATCCCGGCGATCACGCCGCCCAGCGCCAGCGAGCCGGTGTCGCCCATGAAGATCTTCGCCGGTGCGGCGTTCCACCACAGGAATCCGACGCACGCGCCCGCGGTCGCGGCGGCGATCAGCGCCAAGTCCAGCGGGTCGCGTACGTTGTAGCACCCCAGACCGGGTGCGGTCGCGCAGGCGTTGTGGTGCTGCATGACGGTGATCAGCACGTAGGCGGCGCTGACCATGGCCATGGACCCGGCTGCCAGGCCGTCCAGGCCGTCGGTGAAGTTGACCGCGTTCGACCAGGCGCTGACGATCAGGATGACGAACAGCACGAACGCCGCCGCCGGCAGCGTGACGGTGGCGATGTCGCGCACGTAGGACAGTTGCAGGCTGCCCGGGGTGAGTCCAGCATTGTTGCGGAAGCACAGCACCAGCAGACCGAACAGGGTCGCCGCGGTGACCTGGCCGACGGTCTTGGCGGTCTTGTTCAGGCCGAGGTTGCGCGAGCGGCGGATCTTGATCAGATCGTCGATGAACCCGACGCCGGCCAGCGCGGTGGCCAGCCCCAGCACCAGCAGGCCCGACGCCGAGGGCCCGGCGCCGTAGAACACCAGGCCGGCCAGTTCAGCGGCCAGGTACCCGGCCCAGATCCCGGTGACGATGGCCACCCCGCCCATCGACGGTGTGCCGCGTTTGCGCTGGTGGCTGGCGGGCCCGTCCTCGCGGATCTCCTGCCCGAAGCCCTGCTTGGTGAACACCTGGATCAGCACGGGGGTCAGCAGGATCGCGACCAGCAGCGCGACTCCGGCCGCGATGAGGATCATTATCATCGGCGACCTCCCGAGTCTTCGCTGGTCAGCGACTGTGCCAGCGCGGTCAGGCCCGCGGAGTTCGACGCCTTGACCAATACCACGTCTCCGGCCTGCAGTTCGGAGCGCAACAGGTCCAGGGCGGCATCGACGTCGGGCACTGCGGTGGCTTCGGCGCCCCAGGATCCCTCCATGACTGCGCCGTGCAGCATCGCGCCCATCGATCTCCCTACTCCGACGACAATGAGACGAGACACATCTAAGCGCACCGCGAGCCGCCCGATGCGGTCATGTTCGGATATCGCGTCCTCGCCGAGCTCGGCCATCTCCCCCAGAACTGCCCAGCTGCGGCGCTTGGACCCCGGATTCTCACCGCGGGCGATCCAGGCCAGCGCCTGCAGCGCGGCTCGCATGGAGTCCGGGTTGGCGTTGTAGGAGTCATCGATCACGGTCACGCCGTCGGCGCGGGTGCTGACCTGCATCCGGTGCCCTGAGGCGGGTTCGGCGCCGGCCAGGGCGTCGGCCACCTGCTGCGGCGTGGCGCCGCATTCCAGGGCCACCGCGGCCGCGCACAGCGCATTGCCGACCTGGTGATCGCCGGACACCCCGAGCGACACCGGCACTTCGCCGGCCGCGGAGTGCAGGGCGAACCGCGGGCGGGCCAGTTCGTCGAGCACCACCGGCCCGGCCCACACGTCGGCGGAAGCGGAGCGGCTGACCCGCACCACCCGGGCGGCGGTCTTGTCCGCCATCGCGGCCACCGCCGCGTCGTCGACGTTGAGGATCACCACGCCGGATTCCGGAACAGCTTCTGCCAGCTCGGCTTTGGTCTCGGCGATCGCTTCGCGGGAACCGAACTCACCCAGGTGCGCGGTCCCGACGTTGAGAACCACGGCGATCTGCGGCGGGGCGATCGCGGCCAGTGCGGCGATGTTGCCCCGATGCCGCGCGGACAGTTCGAGAACCAGAAAGTCGGTGCTCTCGTCGGCACGCAGCACCGTCCACGGGTGGCCCAGCTCGTTGTTGAACGACCCGGGCGGGGCGATCACCTCCCCCAGCGGCGCCAGCACCGCGGCGATCAGGTCCTTGGTGGAGGTCTTGCCCGACGACCCGGTCACGCCGACGATCGTCAGCCCCTTGGCCACCAGGTCCGCGGCCACCGCGCCGGCCAGCTTGGCCAGCGCGGCCAGCACCGCGGCGCCGGACCCGGCCGCATCGTCATGCTCGAGCGCACCGGATCGACTGTCGGAGGCGACCGGCTCCACCACAACGGCCGGGACGCCGACCGGACGGGCTGCCAGCACCGCGACCGCGCCGGAGTTGACCGCCGAGACCGCGTGGTCGTGGCCGTCGGCCCGCGCGCCGGGCAGGGCCAAGAACAGCCCGCCAGGGGTGATCCGCCGGGAGTCGAACTCCACGGTGCCGGTGACGACGGTGCACTGCGCCTGTTCGGGGGTGATGTCGGCCAGCCGGCCGCCGACGATCTCGGCGATCTGCGCGACGGTCAGGGCGATCATGCGCGCCGCTCCAGGGCTGCCGCCAGCTCGACCCGGTCATCGAAGGGCTGGGTGTGCCCGGCGGCGGTCTGCCCGGTCTCGTGTCCCTTTCCCGCGATCAGCACCACATCGCCGGGCTGGGCCCACGCCACCGCGTGCTCGATCGCGGCGCGCCGGTCACCGATCTCGACCACCGTGGCACTGCCCGCGGCGGCACCGGCCAGCACCGCGCGCCGGATTTCGGCGGGGTCTTCCCCCCGCGGGTTGTCGTCGGTGACCACCACCAGATCGGCGGTCTGCGCGGCGATGCGCCCCATGGGCTCGCGCTTGCCGGGGTCGCGGTCGCCGCCGGCGCCGAACACCACGGCCAGGCGCCCGGAGGATTCGCCCAGCTCATGGCGCAGGGTCTCCAGCACTGCCGCCAGGGCCCCGGGCTTGTGCGCGTAGTCGACCAGAGCGAGGAAGCCCTGGCCACGGTCGATCGACTCCATCCGTCCGGGCACCCGTGCCTGCCGCAGCCCGGGCGCGGCCTGCTCCGGCGACACCCCGACGGCATCGAGAACAGCCAGCGCCACAAGGCAATTGGCCACGTTGTAGTCCCCGGGCAGCGCGATGCCGATCCGGTGGTGCACACCGGCGGGGTCGACGGCGATGAATTCTCGGCCACCGGAAGCCGCGGAGCTCACCTGTTCCACAGTCCAGTCCGCGGAGCGGCCCGTGGCACTGACGGTGACCGGCGCGCTCGCCCGCGCCGCCATTGCCGCGCCGGCGTCGTCGTCGACACAGATCACCGAGCGCGCGGCGTGCAGCGGCGATGCGGGATCGAGCAACCGGGCCTTGGCCTCGAAGTAGTCGGCCATGGTCGGGTGGAAGTCGAGGTGATCGCGAGACAGGTTGGTGAACGCGCCCACCGCGAACCGGGTGCCGTCGACCCGGCCCAATGTCAAAGCGTGACTGGACACCTCCATGACCGCGGTGTCCACCCCGCGCTGGGCCATGGCGGCCAGCAGCGCCTGCAGGGCGGGCGCCTCGGGGGTGGTCAGGGCGCTGGGCAGATCGGCGCCGTCGATGCGCACGCCGACCGTGCCGATCAGCCCGGCGGTGCGACCGGCGGCGCGCAGCCCGGCTTCGACCAGATAGGTGGTGGTGGTCTTGCCCGAGGTCCCGGTGATGCCGATGACGGTGAGCTGATCGCAGGGACGGCCGTAGACCTGCGCCGCGAGTTCACCCAGCACGGTGCGGGGTTCGGGGTGAACCAGGACAGGGATGCCGGGCAACGCTGCGCCGCGAGCGATCTCGGCGACCCCGGCCCCGTCGGAGAGCACCCCAGCCGCGCCCCGGGCGACCGCGTCGGCGGCGAATCGGGCGCCGTGGGTGGTCGCGCCGGGCAGCGCCGCGAACAGGTCACCGGGCCGGACGTCCTGGGCGCGCAGGGTCAATCCGGTGATGGGCAACTCCGGGACCACCTCACCGGTGACCGCGACCGCCCCGATCTGGGCGGCGAGCACCCGCAGCGACGTGCCTGCACCGACGTCGGGGCGCAGCGCACCAGGCACCGACATCACCTCCATCCGCTGCGGCCGGGTCGTCCGGATCGGCCCTGACACTACCTAGGAGGGCCGTGTCCACAGCGCAGGCGATCCCGCTTTCGCCGCGTCAGCCCTCGGTGTTCGGCGGTGGGGAGTCCTGCGACTTCCTGTCGAAGTAGCACTGGAAGTCCCCGGCCGGGCACCCGACCTCGGTCGGGTCCGGCAGTTCCACGCAGCGGGATCCGTCCTTTGTCATGAAACAGCCGCTGGCGTGGTGTTCAGTCGCGATGGGTGCGCCGAGCAACCCCACCGCGACGATGCCTGCTGCCGCGGCCAGGACCCCCGGAATCGCACAACTGATCGCACGGGCTTTTCGGGCCATGAGGGACCCCCTTCGTGTCGGCGCGGGACCCCCTTCGTCACCACGTTGTCCGAACGATAACCACCAGGGCGCCGCCTCCACGGCGGAATCACGTCTTTCTCGGCGGACCCCGGTGGACGGATCGGCTGTGGTGGCGCGGCGACTACATCGCCTGCAGGACCAGCGGCGGGCCGGGGTCGGGCGACAAGGGCACATTGTGGCGCTGCAACAACCATCCGGCAATGTTGTGGAACAGCGGAGCCGCGGAGGTGCCCGGTGACCCGTCGGCGGCTCGGTGCGGGTTGTTCATCATCAGGCCGATGACGTAGCGCGGGTTGTCCGCCGGCGCTATCCCGGCAAAGGTGATCCAGTAGACGTCGTTGTAGTAGCAGCCACAGGCCGGGTTGATCTGCTGTGCGGTACCGGTCTTCCCGGCGACCTGGTAACCGTCGACCGCGGCCTGCCAACCGGTGCCCTGCTGAACGCCGGTGGGGTCACGCTGCACCACCGAGCGCAGCATGTTGCGCACCGTCGCCGCGGTCTGTTCCGAGACCACCCGAACACCTTCGGGGCGAGGCTCTTCGGTGCGGGTGCCGTCGGCGGCGATGGTCGACTTGATGATCCGCGGCGGAATCCGCACACCGTCGTTGGCGATGGCCTGATACATCCCGGCCATCTGCAGCAGCGTCATCGAGAGGCCCTGGCCGATGGGCAGGTTGGCGAACGTGCTGCCCGACCATTGGGACATCGGGGGAAGCAGGCCGGCGCTCTCGCCGGGAAGTGCCACACCGGTGCGCTGTCCCAGCCCGAACTTCTCTGCCATGTCGAACCAGCGCTCCGGGCCCACGCGCTGCGCCAGCATCAGGGTGCCGACGTTGGAGGACTTACCGAAGACTCCGGTCACGGTGTAGGGCGCCACGCCGTGCTCCCAGGCGTCGCCGACGGTGACGTCGGCGATGTTGATCGAACCGGGCACCTGCAGGACCTCATCGGGGTGGCCCAGGCCGTATTCGATGACCGAGGCGGCGGTGATGATCTTGTTCACCGATCCCGGCTCGAACGGCGACGTCACCGGCAGGTTGCCGAGCTGGCGGTCCTCCTGGCGCCCGATGTCCTGGGAGGGATCGAAGGTGTTGTCGCCGGCCATCGCCAGCACCTCACCGTTCTTGGCGTCCAGCACCACGGCCGTGACATCGTGGGCGCCGGTGAGGTTCTTGGCCTGCTGCACCTGCTGCTGGACGTAGAACTGGATGTCGTCGTCGAGGGTGAGCTGGATCGTCGACCCGTTGACGGCCTTGTGCCGGTTGCGGTAGCTGCCCGGGATCACCACCCCGTCCGAGCCGCGGTCGTAGGTGACCGAGCCGTCCGTTCCGGCCAGCACGGCGTCCATCGAGTCCTCCAGCCCCAACAGGCCGTGGCCGTCCCAGTCGATGCCGCCGATGATGTTGGCCGCCAGCGACCCGCCCGGATACTGCCGCAGGTCCTGACGCTCGCTGCCGACCTCCGGGAACTTCTGGGTGATCGCCTCGGCCACAGCGGGGTCGACGGCACGGGCGAGATAGACGAAGGTCTCTTTGCTGCGCAGCTTCTTCAACAGGGTCGCGGAGTCCGGCTTGTTGTCGAGGCGCGTGGAGATCTCCTTGGCGATCTCCTGCAGGCGCAGCTGTGGATCCGGGGCCGACGCGTCCTTCTCCTTGGCCTCGGCCAGCTGCTTGTTGATCTTGGCCGGCTGGAAGGACAGTGCCCGGGCCTCGATGGTGAACGCCAGCTTGTCGCCGGTGCGGTCGATGATGTCGCCGCGCATGGCCGGCTGGACATCGGTGACCTTGAGCTGCCCGGCGGCTTCGGCCCGCAGCCCAGAGGCCCGCGGCACCTGCAGGTAGAACAGCTGAGCCGCCGACAACGCCAACACCAGGAAGATGACCGCGTTGCCGGTGCGGTGCCGGAAGACGAACGACGCGCTGCGCAGGCCCACCTCGGTGGCTTGGCGCGTACGACGTTCACGGGCTGAATGTCCCGCTTCCTGGTCCGCTTTCAAGGTCGCCTTGGCCGGCTTGGCCGGTTTGGCCTGCTTGGCCGATTTAGCCGCCGCGGCGACGGATCGGCGGGTCTTTCGCGTGCTGGACGCGCCGTCGGCGCGACGTGCCGGGCCGGTTCCTCGTGCGTTCCGTCTCATCGCGCGGCTCCCTGGACGAACACCGGTGTCTCCAGAATCTCCGGCCGCAGCGGTGATTGCGCCGGCGGGACCGCGGCCGGCGGCAAGACCGCCGACGGCGGAAGGGTTCCGCCCAGCGGCACGACCGTCTCGGGCGGCGCCACCGGCCCAGGCGGCACGGCGCCGGGCGGCACGGCGTCAGACGGGATGCCCGGAGGTGTCGCCACGGACGGAATCTCCTGCGCGGCAGGCCCGGGCAGCGGTCCGGTCACCGGCAGGTCGGGGACCCCGGGCAGGCCTGGAATTCTCAGCGGGGTGCCGGGGACCTCCGGAGCGGGCCGGACCGCGGCCGGCAGGTGGCGGCTGTCGGGCTTCGGGGCGACCGGGGGCACCCGGACCGGCACCTCTGCCGGTGGCGCCGAGTCGTCGGGCAGCTTGATGTTCAGCGGTGGCGGCGGCGCTCCCTCGGCGGGCTTCGGGACCCCGACGACCACCCAGTTGCCGACCGGGTCCTGAATCAGGTGCGCGGTGTCGCGGCTGGGGATCATGCCCAGTTCGCGGGCCGCCTCGGCAAGCGCCGGGGCGGACTCGGCCGTGAGTACGTCACGCTCGAGCGCTTCCTTCTGCTGCATCAAGACCCGGTTGCGTTCCCGCATCTTGCCCAACTCGTAGGACCGCTCGGCGGCATCGGTCGAGAGCCACAGCGTGATTCCCAGCCCGATGCCGAGTGCGCCGATGATCAGCACGACGAACGGAATCTTGGCGGCCAGCGTCCGCGGGCGCAGATCGATTGAGGCCAGGCGAGTCAGCAGCCGCTCGCGCAGCGGGACCCGCACAACCTTGGGCGCCTTGGCCTTCCGCGCCTTTGCCCGCGCCTTGGCCTGTTTGGTGTTCTTCGCCGGCCGGGGGTCGGGGCGAACCGATGCCACCTTCTGCGGCCCGGTGACCGGCCGCGACTCGCGACCGGCTGCGGTCGTGGTGCCGCGTTGCCGCCGCGGACCACGGCCCTGCGACTGCTCGGTGGCTCGCCGCGGGCCCGTGCGGGTTGCGCCCTCGGGGGTACGACGACGGTCGCCCTGCCGTGCTGCGGGCTTGCGCTTGGCCGCCATCACTTCCCCCTCGATGCCACGATGGTTCCGGGCCGGACCCGCTCGACTGCACGTAGCCGGACCGAGCCCGCTCGTGGATTGCGCTCGACCTCATCTGACTCAGCCCGTTCGGCGCCCCGCGTCAACGTCGTGAACTTCGGTTCGTCGCCGGGCAATTCGACCGGGAGACCGACCGGCGTGCTCGACGCGGTGGCTGCGGCGAACTGTTGTTTGACGATCCGGTCCTCCAGCGACTGGTAGGACATCACCGCGACGCGTCCACCCACCGCCAGTGCATTCAGCGCCGCCGGCAACGCCTCTCGCAGTGAGTCGAGTTCGCCGTTGACCGCGATGCGCAGCGCCTGGAACGTGCGCTTGGCCGGGTGTCCGCCGGTACGGCGCGCCGGCGCCGGAATCGCCTCGTAGAGCAGCGCCGTCAGTTCCCCGGTCGAGGTGAACGGGGCCTGAGCCCGGCGGCGCACGATGTGGGCGGCGATCCGCGAGGCAAAACGCTCTTCGCCGAAGCGCCGCAGAATGTCGGTCAGCGCCGCCGCGTCGTAGGTGTTGACGATTTCCGCGGCGGTGAGTTCGGCCTGCGGGTCCATTCGCATGTCCAGCGGCGCGTCCTGCGCGTAGGAGAATCCCCGCTCGACTCGATCGAGCTGCATCGAGGAGACGCCGAGGTCGAACAACACCGCGTCCACCGATCCGGTTGCGGCCAACCCCGATTCGGCCAGCGCTGCGGCGATGCCGTCGTAGCGGGTGCGGACCGTCTGGAGTCGATCGGCGAAGCCGGCCAGCCGGGTCCCGGCGATGTCGAGGGCCGTGGTGTCGCGATCCAGCCCGATGACGTGCAGGCCGGGGAACCGGGTCAAGAACCGTTCGGTGTGGCCGCCGGCGCCGAGGGTGGCGTCCACCAGGGTCGCGCCGCGGCCGTCGGGAGACTGCCTGGTCAGCGCCGGAGCCAGCAGCTCGACGCAGCGGTCCAGCAGGACCGGCACATGTCCGAATTCGCCCTGTTCGGCCACAGCACTGCCTCCCTGTTGCGGCCAATGCACTGCACGGCTGGTACTTCGGGGCCCGAAGCGTGCGACCCGCTGCGCCCGGCTTCGCCGCGCTTGCGATCGCCCGCAGGCCCTTACCTCGAGGTCCCTGCCCGACGGCACGAACCTGACGTTGGGGAAGTACGCCAGGGTCGGTTCGGACAGAGGCCACGAGGCACGGGCGTGCGCCTCAGATGATGTCGCTGAGTGCTTCATCGCTGGCCGCGGAGAAGTTCTCTTCGTGCATCTGCTGGTAGTCGCTCCAGGCCTGCGCATCCCAGATCTCCAGATAGTCGACCGAGCCGATGACCACGCACTCCTTGGACAGGTTGGCGTAGCGACGGTGGTCGGGAGACAGGGTGATCCGGCCCTGGGCGTCGGGGTGCTGCTCGTCGGTGGCTGCGGCCAGGTTGCGCAGGAATGCTCGCGCCTCCGGGTTGCTGCGCGAAGCCTTGGCCGCCCGGCGGGCCAACTGCTCGAACTCCGCACGGGGATACACCGCCAGGCTGTGGTCCTGGCTCTTGGTGACCATCAGCCCTCCTGCCAGCGCATCGCGAAATTTCGCGGGCAGTGTCAGCCGCCCCTTGTCGTCGAGCTTGGGCGTATAGGTGCCGAGGAACATCGGCCACCTCCCGCCACGTCGACATCGTCAGCCCACGATACCCCACAATCCCCCACTACGCACCATTTCTTGGGTCGATTCCACCCCAATGCCCCACCCTACGGGTAATCGCACCGTCCCGGGCCACAGAAATAGGCCCGATCGGGCAACAAATCACCAGCTCAGGGCCGATGGAGGCAAAGTGGGGCCCAGTGGGGGCGTTGTGGGGGATCGTGGGCTGACGATGTTCCCGA
>NZ_LQPI01000089.1 GCF_002101775.1 Mycolicibacter nonchromogenicus
CACGGAATCAGTTACAGATCCCTTCCTGACACCTCCGGAGGCATTTGAGAAGGACTAACCCGATCTATATCAGCGAGGCTCGACGTACCCGCGGGTCAGCTCACAGATTCCACTGCGCCAGGCGCAGGCCGGTGTTGCGCGACAGCATCACCACGTGGGTGACCAAGCCGCGGTAGACATCCCAATAGACGCCACCGTCCACGGTGGAGCCCGCCGGAGCGTTGGTGAGCACCGCGTCCAGGGCGGTCGGGTCGTCGGTGTGCTTGGACACGTAGGCGTCGCCGCCGGGCGTGACACCGTCGAAGGTGACTGAGGCCGCCATGATGTAGGGGTTGGGCACCGAGATCGGGTGAATGGTCACGTTGCACCGCCACGGCCCGCCCTGGTTGCGCCACCGCGGCGAGCCGTTCGCGCCCCAGCCCGGGGGGATCTCGCTGGGCACCACGTCATGCACCGTGACGTCGGCGACGATCGGTCCGAATGCCTCGTCGTGGTACTGGATGCGCAGGGTGTCGCCGAGACGCCCGATCGGCGCTTCCGGGGTGGTGGTCGGCGTGGCGTACCCGGCGGCCGGCGATATCAGCGCGGCCGACACGGTGACGACGGAAGTGACCAGGGCCAGAATCCAGCGATGCATCATGTCCTCTTCGTTTGCTTCTGGGCATGATGGCACATCGGCATCGCGGGTGCAGCGGCCTTGGCCCGGGTGGGATCGTGCCTGATGGTCTGGCCGCTCAGTTCGTGGTTTCAGAACCGGGGGAGGCGAGAGTCGCGGAGATCGCCTCCAGTGCTCGAGCCAGATCGGCTTCGGCCCGTTCCCGATCGACTCCGGCGCGGTGCAGGGGGCCGGTGCCGTCCTCGGCTTCCAGCAGTGCAAGCAACAGGTGTTCGGTGCCGATGTAGTTGTGGCCGAGGCGAAGTGCGGTGCGGAAGGTCAACTCCAGTGCTTTGCGGGCCGGGCCGTTGAAGGGAATCAGTGCGGGCGGTTCGGTGTCGCCGGGCTCGAGGGTGATGGCGGCGCCGACGGCCTGCGGGTCGATCTGCTGTGCGGTCAGCAGGGTGGTGGCCAGCGCGCCGGGATCGTCAAGGAGTCCCAGGACCAGATGATCCGGGGTGATCTCGCTGTGGCGTGCCCGGTGCGCGGCGTTCTGGGCCGCGACGACGGCATTGCGGGCCCGCGGGGTGAAGCGGGCGAAGCCCTGCTCGGGATCCAGCGTGGCGGCCTCGGGACGCGGGACGAACTTCTTCTGCGCCGCCTGCTTGGTGACGCCCATGCACTTGCCGATGTCGGTCCACGAGGCTCCCGATCGGCGCGCCTGGTCGACGAAATGCCCGATCAGATGGTCGGCGACTTCGCCGAGGTGTTCGGCGGCCAGCACAGCATCGGTCAATCGATCCAGGGCGTCGTCGTGCACGGCGGCGATGGCGTTGATGAGGTCGTCCAGTCGGACGGACTGCGTGAGTGGGGTCGGCTCGGCCATGGCGTCAACCTTAGGTTGACGCTATGGGAACCGTCAACCGCCGGTTGACGCGGTGGATCCGCCCAGTGCCACGGCTTCGTCCAGGTGGTTTTGCACGCCGGGTCGCCAGATGAGCATTTGAGAACACGCAGAGCGACGCACGTTTCGATGGGATGCCGCCAAATATGGCTGACGGACCCTGGGTGGTGCCTTGAACAAGAATCGATCCTGGTGCGCGGTACTGGGATTGAACCAGCGACCTCTTCCGTGTCAGGGAAGCGCTCTCCCGCTGAGCTAACCGCGCTTAGAGCCTTGGGACGGAGGTGGAGACGGGAATCGAACCCGTGTGCACGGCTTTGCAGGCCGTTGCCTCACCACTCGGCCACTCCACCGCAAGGGGTTGATGCCACTTGACACCCTCGAGCGGATGACGGGATTCGAACCCGCGACCCTCACCTTGGCAAGGTGATGCGCTACCAACTGCGCTACATCCGCGTGCCTCGGGCGAGATCGTCGCCCGGTGCGATGCAGAACATTAGCGGACTCATGTGAGACAACACAACTTTGCATGTCAGAGCGGCGAGTCGCCCGAATGGCGGCCTGCGCATTGATGCTTAGCGGGTGCGGCGTGCTAGTGTTCGTCCTCGTTCAATCCGGTCTCGTAGCTCAGGGGGAGAGCGTCCGCCTCACACGCGGAAGGTCGCTGGTTCGATCCCAGCCGGGACCACAAAAAAGCCACCTGGAAACAGGTGGCTTTTCTGTTTTCGGGCCGCTGCCCAGCTGACCCAGCCCCTTGCGCAGGGGCCACGGCAGCTTCGGCGACCTCAGGCCATCTCGGGCACATTCAGATGGGCGATCGCCAAATCGAACTCGGCGACTTCGAGTATCTCTGCGCCGGCGTCGTTGACGGCCCGGGCCCAGATCGCCTGCTCGCCGCTGCGACTGGCCACCAGCGCCGCCCGGTCGTCGAAGCTGACCGAGGACACCGCGCGTCCCGAATGACGGTCCACCAGCAGCGTGGTGCTGCAGAAACCGTGGAGATCCTCCAGCTCCGGCATCAGCGCCAGCCGGTAGGTGTCGATCATCTGCTCGCAGGCCGCCGGGTCGGTCCGCAGCCAGGTGACGCGCACACCGGCATGCCGCCGAGACCGGTGATCGCGGCGTACCGCGGCGATCTCCCAGCGGCTGACCTCGGCGGTGGCGTGGAAGATCGCGGTGGCGCGGTCGCGCAGATGCTCGGCCCTGGCCTCACTGGCGCGCAAGGTGTCTTCATCCAGCCACGACGAGGTGATGATGCACCGCCCGGCATCGCGGTCGACCAGCATCGACATCCCGGCACACCCCTCGGTGTCGGCCAGGGCCGGCATCACCACGCCGCGGACATGGGTGATGCCCTCATCGATAAAGGACGGATGGGCGTGTATCGAGGTTGCGCGTGCGAACATGTCGGCCTCCGGTTGGACGGGGCGACGCCGCGGCGGCGCCGCCGGTCCCTTCCACCATGCTCCGGCTGCGGTGCGGGGACAACCCCTATTCGTCCCCAATTCGCGGCTATTCGGTGACGGGCTCCGTCTTGGCGCGATGTTCGGCATCCAATTCCGCGATCTGGGCACCGATACGGCCCCGCAATGCGAGGGCCGCGACCAGCCCGGCGAGCACCGCGACCAGCAGCGCCACCCAGGAGAACCGGGACAGCCAGTGCTCGGCGGCCACCCCGGCGTAGTACACCAGGGCGGTGGTTCCGCCGGCCCAGACAATCGCACCGCTGACGTTGGCGACCAGAAAGTGCGGGTACGGCATCTTCAGGGCGCCTGCCAGGGGGCCCGCCAGGATGCGCAGCAGTGCCATGAAGCGGCCGAAGAAGACCGCGCTGGCACCCCAGCGGCGGAAGGACCGTTCGGCGAAGGCGATGTGGCCGGGTCCGAAGTGGTTCGGAAATCGCCGGCCCAGGCGGTCGAACAGTCGCATACCGAATCGTCGGCCGATCGAATAGCCGATCGAGTCGCCGATCACCGCGCCGATCACCGCCGCCACCGCGACCCCGACCGGTTGGACCGCCAACTCGTGTCGCGATGACAACAGCGCGGCTCCGACCAACATGAGCTCGCCCGGCAACGGGACGCCCAGGCTCTCTATCCCGATAACCGCGCCGACCAACAGGTAGACCAGGACGGGCGGGATCGAGTACAGCAGGACATCCACCGACATGCGGCCAAGCATGCCTGACGTCGGGTGCGAAAGCCCGCCGCAACCGTCGAAGACCGAGCACGCGTCACCTAGTAGCGTGGCGCAGGCGTTGCGATCGAATCGAGGAGCGGCAGTGGAATTCAACCTCGCCCAAGTGTTCTCAGCAGTGGCGGCCGCCGTTCCGGACCGGGACTGCATCGTCTTCGGTGACCGGCGATTCACCTATCAGCAGATTGAGGACCGATCCCGTCGGCTGGCGCGGGCGTTGCACGAGCGCGGACTGGGTGTGCGCCGGGAACGTTCCGCGCTGGCCTCCCATGAATCGGGTCAGAGCCACCTCGCGCTGTACCTGGCTAACGGCAACGAATACCTGGAAGGCATGCTCGGGGCCTTCAACGCCCGGGTCGCGCCGTTCAACGTCAACTACCGTTACGTCGCCGACGAACTGGTCTACCTGCTGACCAACGCCTCCACCGAGGCGATCATGTACCACGCCCGGTACGCCCCCACCTTGGCCGAAGCGCTGCAGCGCGCCGGTGACCGCCTGCCCGCGATGCCGCTGATCCACGTCGACGACGACTCCGGCCACGAGCCGTTGCCCGGCGCGGTCCGCTATGAGGAACTGCTGGCCGCCACGTCCCCCGAACCGCTGGGCCTGGCGCTGTCCCCGGACGACCTGTACCTGCTCTACACCGGCGGCACCACCGGCATGCCCAAGGGCGTGTTGTGGCGTCAGCACGACATTTTCATCGGCGCGATGGGCGGCCGTGAGTCCGGTACCGGTGCGGTGCCCACCACGTTGGAACAGATCGTCGACCGCGCCCGCACGGCCCGGCCCGTGGGCTCGATGACGGTGGCGCCGTTGATGCACGGGGCCGCCCAGTGGGCCGCCTTCATCACGCTGCTGGGCGGGCGGCCCTTCGTGATGTCGACCACCACCGACCGGTTCGATCCGGTGGGGACCTGGGAGCTGGTGGCCGAAGAGCGGGTCGTATCGCTGTCGATCGTCGGCGACGCCTTCGCACGTCCACTTGCCGACGCGCTGGAAGCCGGTGGCGCCGCGCTGGCAGATCGGCTCTCGGGGCTGCTCATGCTGGCCAGCGGCGGTGCGCCGTTCACCGTGCCGGTCAAGCAGCGGCTCGTGGACGCGTTGCCCCAGCTGTCGATCCTTGACGCCGGCGGCTCGTCGGAGACCGGCGCGCAGATGGGGCAGACCACCAGCCGAGGCCAGGACTCGACCGGCCTGTTCACGCCGAACCCCGGCGCGGTCGTGGTCAGCGAGGACATGACCCGAATCCTCAAGCCCGGCGACGACGAGATCGGCTGGTTGGCGCAGCAGGGACACGTCCCGCTGGGTTACCTCGGTGATCCGGAGAAATCCGCGCGGACCTTCCCGATCATCGAAGGGATCCGGCATTCGGTCCCCGGCGATCGGGCTCGCTGGGACGCCGACGGCGGTATCGAACTGCTGGGCCGCGACTCGGTGACGATCAACTCCGGCGGCGAGAAGATCTTCGCCGAGGAGGTCGAAGCCGCTATCGCGAGGCACCCCGCGGTCTATGACGTCGTGGTGGTGGGCCGGCCCAGCCAACGGTGGGGCAACGAGGTCGTCGCGGTGGTGCAACTGGCAGACGGTGCCGACGCTGGGGCCGAGGACATCGTCGCCGAGGCCGCCCACCACATCGCGCGCTACAAACTCCCCAAGGACGTGGTGTTCTGCGACCGGGTGCAGCGCTCACCGTCGGGCAAGGCCGACTATCGCTGGGCCAAGGAACAGGCTCTCGCCGCGCAGCGGGTCTGAAGCGATCCGCTCAGCCGAACTGCGGCTTGCGCTTCTCCCGGATGGCGGCCAGCCCTTCGTGCACGTCGGGTCCGGAGAAGCCGAGAAATTCCAGGCCCAGCGCGGTCTCGAAGGCCGGCGCGAACTGCCGATACCAGTAGTTCAGGCTGTGCTTGGTGAAGCGGATCGCGTCCTGGGCGCCGTGTGCCAAGTCGTCTGCGATGCGGGTGGCGGTGGCGAGTACCTCGTCGTCGTCGACGCACTTGGAGACCAGTCCGATCCGCTCGGCCTCCTCTCCGCGCAGCGTTTCGCAGGTCAGCAGGTAGTACTTGGCCTTGGCCATGCCCACCAGCAGCGGCCAGCAGATGGCGGCGTGATCCCCGGCGGCCACGCCGAGCTTGGTGTGGCCGTCGATCAGCCGGGCGGTGCGCCCGGCGACCGAGATGTCCGACAGCAGCGCCACCACCAGTCCTGCCCCGACAGCGGGTCCGTTGATCGCCGAGATCACCGGCTTGGAGAAGTTGACCATGTTCAGCACCAGATCGCGGGCCTCGCGCAGCACCTGCATCCGTCCGGCGTGATCTTCGACGATCTTCTCGATCAGCTCGAAACTGCCGCCCGCGGAGAAGGCCTTGCCCTCACCGCGCACCAGCACTGCCCGCACGTCGTCGTCGCGATCGAGAGCGGGCCATACGTCGGCCAGGTCGCGGTGCATCTGCGGGCCCACCGAGTTCAGTCCCGGCGCGTCCAGCACCAGCTCCAGCACGCCGTTGTCGCCGGGCTCGAAGCGCAGGCTGGGGAAGTCCGAGGAGGCACGGTACCGGGGGGTTTCAGTCATCATTTGTTTCTACTGCACCGCCGCGTCGGGCGGCACCCAGGCCTCCCGCCGGCGCGCTGCGGGACCCGTCCTGCCGGGCGCCGTCGGTAGGTGTGAATCCTCAACGGGCGCAATGGATCTAAGGATGAAGGGGTGGGCGCAGCGGGGGAGTGCTGAGGTGCCATTTTCGGCCCCTGGCGTTTAGGTACGCCTTTCTAGTTTCTACAAAATCCCTTGTGTAAACTCTCTGCCCATGGCATATGTGATCGGGAAGCCGTGCGTTGACGTGATGGACCGGGCCTGCGTGGAGGAGTGCCCGGTTGACTGCATCTACGAAGGCGGTCGAGCCCTTTACATCCACCCGGATGAGTGTGTGGACTGTGGAGCCTGCGAGCCGGTGTGCCCGGTAGAGGCCATCTACTACGAAGACGACCTCCCGGAGGAGCTTCAACCGCACCAGGCCGACAACGCGGCGTTCTTCGCCGAGGCCCTGCCGGGCCGCGATGAGGCGCTCGGCTCACCCGGCGGCGCCGCCAAGATCGGCCCCCTCGGCATCGACACTCCGCTGGTGGCCAGCTATCCGCCCCAGGGGGAGTGACCGACATCGCCAAGCTGCCTGTGCCATCTGGAGGACGTCGCCTCGACGTTCTGCGGCTGGTACAGGCCGCCGAGGAACCGCTCAGCATTGCCCAGATCGCCGACGAGTTGGGGGTGCACCCCAACACGGTGCGTTTTCACCTGGACACCCTGGTTGAAGAGGGCCGCGTCGAGCACACCGAACCTGACCACAAGGGCCGCGGACGGCCGGCGCTGATGTTTCGGGCCATCCGCCAGATGGACCGGGGTGGAACGCGCCGTTTCCGGCTGCTCGCCGAAATCCTCGCCATCGCCTTGGCCGCCGATACCGATCCCAGCGGCAAGGCCTTGGCGGCCGGCCGGGCCTGGGGGCATCGGCTGCGGCCGCTGCATCAACCGTCCGGCGCCGTCGACGCCGAGGAATCCACCGGTCATCTGCTCGACATGCTCGATGAGCTGGGATTCGAACCCGAACGCCTGGGGCCCGACAGTGCCGGTGAAGAGCGACTCGGGCTGCGGCACTGCCCGTTTCTGGAGCTCGCCGAAACCTCCACCCAAGTGGTGTGCCCCATCCATCTGGGGCTGATGCAGGGAGCCCTGGAAGCCTGGGACGCTCCGCTGACCGTCGATCGCCTCGACCCCTTCACCCAGCCCGACCTGTGTGTGGCGCACCTGAAGTCTGCAGTCCTGAACGGAGTTTCGGTCGACCACTCGCCCCCCGTCGCGGTCGGGGCAGAAGGGGCCACCGGGTGAGTGCCGGCGCCTCGGCTGCGATCGGCGCGACGTTCATCCGCCGTCTCGCCGAACCGTCCCACTGAGCCGAAGGAGTACCGATGGAATCGACCTCGCTGAATGTGCTGGCCGACGAGAAGCTCGCCGAGGCCACCCAACATCACAGTGGCCGCGCCGCCCACACCGTCTACGGCGGTTCGGTGCATCACCTGCGCCAGACCCTGGTCGCACTGCAGGCCGGCCAGTCACTGGCCGAGCACGACAGCCCCGGGGAGTCCACCCTGCAGGTGTTGCGCGGCCGGGTGCGGCTGACCGCCGGCGACGACAGCTGGGAGGGCACAGCCGGCGACTTCGTCACGCTGCCGCGCACCCGCCACGCACTGGAGTCGCTGGAAGACTCCGTGGTGCTGCTGACCGTCGCCAAGAGCGCGTCGCACTGAGCGTGCCGCTGAGCACATCCTGGTCGCAGGCGACCGGACTGCGAGTGCCCGTCCTCAATGCCCCCATGGGCGGGGTGGCCGGGGGCCGGCTGGCCGCCGCCGTCAGCGCCGCGGGCGGGCTGGGCATGATCGGGATGGGCAGCACTGCCACCGCGAAGTCGCTGGCCGCTGAGTTGACCGCACTCGGGCCGGCGCCGCAGTTCGGGATCGGCTTGGTGGACTGGGTGATCCGCGATCAGCCCGACCTGCTGGATGCCGCACTGGCAGCGCGCCCGACCCTGCTGTCCATCAGCTTCGGAGCCGACCTGTCCTGGGTGCAGCGCGCCCACGCGAGCGGGATCCTGGCCGCCACTCAGGTCTATGACGCCGAGGGTGCCCGACGTGCCCAAGACGCCGGACTGGACGTGCTGGTGGCACGCGGGGCCGAGGGCGGTGGGCACGGGGAGATCCGGCTGGCCACCCTGCCGCTGCTCGACGCCGTCCTGGATGCCGTCGAGGTTCCGGTGCTGGCCGCGGGTGGGATCTCCGGGCCGCGCAGCCTGGCCGCGGTGCTGGCCGCCGGTGCTGCCGGGGCATGGTTGGGCACGGTCTTCGCGGCATGCCCCGAGGCCCTCACCGGTGAAAGTGCCCGCCGCACACTGATCGCGGCCGGCGGTACGGACACGATCACCACCCGGGTCTTCGATGTCGGGCAGCGGCTGAACTGGCCGGCGCGGTTCCCGTCACGGGTGCTGCGCAACGAGTTCACTCACCGCTGGGCCGGCCGCGAGGAAGACCTGGTCGGCGATCAGGAGGCCGGCAGGGAACTGGCCGCCGGGATCGCCGCCGATGATCAGCGCATCGCACCGGTCGATGCGGGTCAGGGCGTGGGCCTGCTCACCGACAGTCGCCCGGCGGCAGTGGTCCTCGACGAGCTGTGCACCGGGGCGCAGCGTCTGCTGGCGCGCTGGAGCTGACCGCCACGGCGGTCACACCGCGCGCAGATAGCGTTGGGCGATGGTGCGCTGCATCAACCGTCCGAGCGGACCGGTTGCCCTGGTCCACCATGCGGCGGGCCGGGAGAACGCCCGCACCTGCGCGTACACCGTGTCATCGGCCGGGTCATAGCGCACCGAGAACAGCTCTTCGCCGGATTCGGGGTGCCCGGGCAGCGTGCCGTAGGCATAACCGCGCCGGTTGGGCTCGTTCACGACGTAGACCACTCGGCACGGCGCGCTCAGCAGGCCCAGCCGTACTCGCACCACCGCGTCCACCGTGGCGATCTCGTCCTCGGCGTCCACTCGCACGCCCCACCCGGCCCCGCGCAGCATGCCCCAGCGCAGCACGGCGTCGCCGGCCTCCTCGAAGCGCCGGCGACCGCGACCGATCGGCGCGGCCAGGTCCAGGTGGTGATAGCCGGCGGGCAGCGTGGAGGCGGTGGCACCCACTTCGGCGTAGGTCAGGGGCAATCCACGCAGCGTGCTCAGATCCACGGCCCAAACTCTGCCATCCCGGGAGCGCCGCCGGCACCCCAAAAGGCGGAACGTTAAATAGGGGGGTGAGTGCCCCACACGCCGGCGGCGGTTTCAACCCGCCCGACCCGACCGACAAGGGCGGGCCGGATTACGGCCGGTTCCTGGAGAATATGCGCGCCCTGCAGGACCATGCCCGCGCCGCCGACGCCCCCGCAGAGGTGATCACCCGCGCCGCTGACGCACTGCAGGAAGTGTGCGAACTGCTGGCGCCGTATGACACCGACGAATGGTCGTCACCGTCCGGTCGCCGACTGGACCTGCCGATGCGCGGCAACCTGCTGGCAGTGCCGATGAAGCTCAAGAAGAACGACGACGGGCGATTGCGCGGGTGGGCCCAATTCCGGCGATTCCACCTGGGCCGCAACGGCGCGGCACATGGCGGGGCTATCGGGCTGCTGTTCGACTCGGTACTGGGCACGGCGTCCTGGATGCTGACCGGAGGGCCCTATCAGCGCACCGCCTACCTGCACATCAACTATCGCCAGATCGTCCCGATCGACAAGGAGTTGCAGGTCGAGGCCTGGATCAGCCGGACGGAGGGGCGCAAGATCTTCGTCGAGACCCGGCTGTGTGACGGCGACACGGTCCTGACCGACGGCGAGGCCCTGTTCGTGGTGCTCAAACCCGGCCAACCGTGACGCCGGTGTACTCGCGAACGGTGCGTTACCCGAGCCCCGATAGCATGGTCGCGGACGTTTCTAGCCCCTAACAACCCCTTGGAGACCACGTCATGACCGCGCCCGCCATCCCCGCCCCGGCAAGCCCGATCCGGGTGCCCGCCGGGACAACCGCGGCCGCGGCGGTGCGCGCGGCGGGCCTGCCCGACCGAGGAGCTCCCGATGCGATTGTGGTGGTGCGCGACGAGCAGGGGCGCCTGCGCGACCTGAGCTGGATTCCCGAGGTCGACGTCGAGGTGACCCCGGTGGCCGCGAACACCGACGACGGCCGCAGCGTGATCCGGCACTCGTGCGCGCACGTCCTTGCCCAAGCGGTCCAAGACCTGTTTCCGGCCGCCAAGCTCGGTATCGGCCCGCCGATCACCGACGGCTTCTACTACGACTTCGACGTGCCCGAGGCGTTCACCCCCGAGGATCTGGCCAAGCTGGAGAAGCGGATGCGCGCCATCATCAAGGACGGACAGCTGTTCTCCCGGCGCGTCTACGAGTCCAAGGACGCCGCGCGCGCCGAGCTGGCCAACGAGCCCTACAAGCTGGAGCTGGTGGATGACAAGTCTGGCGACAGCGACATCATGGAGGTCGGCGGCGACGAACTCACCGCCTACGACAACTTGAATCCCCGTACCCGGGAACGGGTTTGGGGTGATCTGTGTCGTGGTCCGCATATCCCGACCACCCGGTTCATCCCGGCGTTCAAGCTCACCCGGACCTCGGCCGCATACTGGCGCGGTAACCAGAACAACGCCAGCCTGCAGCGCGTCTACGGCACCGCTTGGGAATCGCAGGAGGCGCTCGACAGTCACCTCGAGTTGATCGAGGAGGCGCTGCGACGCGATCACCGCAAGCTTGGGGTCGAGCTGGACCTGTTCAGCTTCCCCGACGAAATCGGCTCGGGGCTACCGGTTTTCCACCCCAAGGGTGGAATCATCCGCCGGGAGTTGGAGGAGTACTCGCGGCGCAAGCACATCGAGGCCGGCTACCAGTTCGTCAACACCCCGCATATCACCAAGTCCGAACTCTACGAGACCTCCGGACACCTGGAGTGGTACCGCGAGGGTATGTACCCGGCGATGCACATCGATGCGGAGTTCGCTGAGGACGGCACTCTGCGCAAACCCGGCCAGGACTATTACCTCAAGCCGATGAACTGTCCGATGCACCATCTGATCTTCCGGTCACGTGGACGCTCCTACCGGGAACTTCCGCTGCGGCTCTTCGAGTTCGGCAGCGTCTACCGCTACGAGCGTTCCGGCGTGGTGCACGGGCTGACCCGGGTGCGCGGGATGACCCAGGACGACGCGCACATCTACTGCACCCGCGAAAGCATGCGCGACGAGCTGACCTCGTTGCTGCGTTTCGTGCTGGACCTACTCGCCGACTACGGCCTGGACGACTACTTCCTGGAGCTGTCCACCAAGGACCCGGAGAAATACGTCGGCTCCGACGACGTGTGGGAGGAGGCGACCGAGACGCTGCGTGAGGTCGCCGAGGCGTCCGGGCTGACCCTGGTGCCCGACCCGGGCGGTGCCGCCTTCTACGGCCCGAAGATCTCGGTGCAGGTCAAGGATGCGCTCGGTCGCAGCTGGCAGATGTCGACCATTCAGCTCGACTTCAACATGCCCGACCGCTTCGAGCTGGAATACACCGCCTCCGATGGGACGCGCCAGCGGCCCGTGCTGATCCACCGGGCGCTGTTCGGCTCGATCGAGCGCTTCTTCGGCGTGCTGACCGAGCACTACGCCGGGGCCTTCCCGGCGTGGCTGGCGCCGGTCCAGGTGGTCGGCATCCCGGTCGCCGACCAGCACGTGGACTACCTGGACGACGTCGCCGCGCAACTGCGCCGGCACGGGGTGCGCGTGGAGGTCGACGCCAGCGACGACCGGATGCCGAAGAAGATCGTCAACCACACCAACCAGAAGGTGCCGTTCATGCTGCTGGCCGGCGACCGCGATGTCGAGGCCGGCGCAGTCAGCTTCCGCTTCGCCGACCGCACGCAGATCAACGGGGTGCCGCGCGAGCAGGCGGTGGCGGCCATCGTGGACTGGATCACCGCGCGCACCAACACCGTGCCGACCGCGGAGACGGTCAAGGCGGGCCTCGGGGGAGGCCCCGACACGAGCGAGGCCCGATGAGCGGAGACGACCAGCCCGGCGAGGAGGCGATCGTCGACACCGGCGCAGGCGAGCCCGACCGGCTGGCGCGGCTGTGGACGCCCTACCGGATGACCTATCTGGCCGAGGCACCGCTCAAGCGTGCGGAATCCGGGTCGGCGCGATCCACCCAACCCTTCACCGACATCCCCACCATGCCCGACGAGGAGGGGCTGGTGGTGGCGCGCGGTGAGCACGTCTACGCGGTGCTCAACCTCTACCCGTACAACCCGGGCCACCTGATGGTGGTGCCCTACCGGCGGTTCTCGGAGTTCGAAGACCTCACCGAGGACGAGGGCACCGAGCTGATGGCGTTCATCCAGAAGGCGATCCGCGTCATCAAGGCGGTGTCCCGCCCGCACGGATTCAATGTCGGGATGAATCTCGGCGAGTCGGCCGGCGGGTCGCTGGCCGAGCACCTGCACGTCCATGTGGTGCCCCGCTGGGGTGGTGACGCGAACTTCATCACGATCGTCGGCGGCTCCAAAGTGATCCCGCAACTGCTGCGCGACACCCGCCAGCTGCTCGCTGACGAGTGGGCCAGACAGCAATGAGCAGACTGCCGTTCCTGTCGCGGGCAACCTTCGCGGGCATCACCACGCCGATTGCGCGAGTCCTGCTGCGAGCCGGCCTCACCGCCGACATCGTCACAATGGTGGGCACCGCCGGCGCGGTGCTGGCGGCGCTGACACTGTTCCCGATCGGGCAACTGTTCGCCGGGACCCTGATCGTCTGGTTCTTCGTGCACTTCGACATGGTCGATGGGGCGATGGCCCGCCAAAGCGGCGGCGGCAGCGCGTTCGGCGCCGTCCTGGACGCCACCTGCGATCGGATCAGTGACGGCGCGGTGTTCTGCGGGTTGGCCTGGTGGGCGGCATTCGGTCTGGACGACCCTCCGCTGGTCGTGGCAACCCTGATCTGCCTGGTCACCTCGCAGGTGATCTCCTACATCAAGGCCCGCGCGGAGGCCAGCGGACTGCGCGGTGACGGTGGCTACATCGAACGGCCCGAACGGCTGATCATCGTCCTGGCGGGCGCCGGACTGTCCGGCCTGCCAGTCTTCCCGTTGCCGTGGGCGCTGCCCGTGGCCATGTGGCTGCTGGCGGTGGCCAGCCTGATCACCTGCGCACAGCGGTTGCACACGGTGCGGATCTCGCCGGGTGCGGTGGACCCGTTGCCGCAGATGTCCGACGGCCCCGACGGCCAGGAGACCACGGGACCGTGACCCTCATCCCGAGCGGCCTGCGAGTTCCCGGGCTCAGTCAGCTGGATACCTGGGCCACCGACGCCGGATTCGCCGCGGGCTGGATGCTGGTGCGCGCGATGCCCGAATTCGTCGCCCGCAACGCATTCGGCGCCGGCGCCCTGTTCGCCGCTCGCGGCGGCGGACCCGAACAGTTGCGCAGAAACTTGGCCCGCGTCACCGGGGTTGCGCCGCAGGACGTCCCGGCGGAGCTGATGCGGGCGTCGCTGGCGTCCTATGCCCGCTACTGGCGCGAGGCGTTCCGGCTGCCGACCATGGACCACGCGGCACTGGCGGCGCAACTGCACGACGCGGTGCAGGGTCGCGACCACCTCGCCGCGGCATTGGCGACCGGTCGCGGGGCGGTGCTGGCGTTGCCGCACAGTGGCAACTGGGACATGGCCGGCGTGTGGCTGGCCCAGACCCACGGCGGATTCACCACGGTCGCCGAACGGCTCAAGCCCGAATCGCTCTACCGGCGGTTCCTCGCGTTCCGGGAGAGTCTGGGCTTCGAGGTGCTGCCGTTGTCCGGCGGGCCCCGGCCACCGTTCGAGGTCCTCGCCGAGCGACTCAACAACAACGGCCTGGTGTGTTTGATGGCCGACCGCGATCTGACCCGCAGTGGGGTGGCGGTCGACTTCTTCGGCGACGTCACGCGCATGCCGGCCGGCTCGGCGAAGCTCGCCCTCGAGACCGGCGCAGCCCTGTTGCCGGCGCACTGCTGGTTCGACGGCGCGGGCTGGGGGATCGCCATTCACGCTCCGCTGGACTGCAGCAGCGGCGACGTCGGCGTGATCACCCAGGCGCTGGCCGACAAATTCGCCGAGGGCATCGCGGCCTACCCCCAGGACTGGCACATGATGCAGCCGCAGTGGATCGCCGACCTTCCCGAATCGCGACGGGCGCGCTTGGGGGAGACCTGATGCGGATCGGCATGGTCTGCCCCTACTCGTTCGATGTGCCGGGCGGGGTGCAGGCTCATGTGCTGCAACTGGCAGAGGTGCTGCGCGCCCGCGGGCACTACGTCAGCGTGCTGGCGCCGGCGTCGCCGGATGTCGTGCTGCCCGACTACGTGGTATCGGCCGGCAGGGCTGTCGCGATCCCCTACAACGGTTCGGTGGCGCGACTGCAGTTCAGCCCGGCCGCGCACCGAAAAGTCAAGAAATGGCTGGCCACAGGCGATTTCGACGTACTGCACCTGCATGAGCCGAACGCCCCCAGTCTGTCGATGCTGGCGTTGAACATCGCCGAGGGACCGATCGTGGCCACGTTTCACACCTCGACCACCAAATCGCTGACGCTGAGCGTGGTGCAGGGCCTGTTGCGGCCGATGCACGAAAAGATCATCGGGCGCATCGCGGTCTCGGATCTGGCGCGGCGCTGGCAGATGGAGGCCCTGGGCTCCGACGCGGTGGAGATCCCCAACGGGGTCGACGTGGCTGCGTTCGCCACGGCGCTGCCCCTGCCGGGTTATCCGCGAGCGGGGCGCACCGTGCTGTTTCTCGGCCGCTACGACGAGCCGCGCAAGGGGATGGCGGTGCTGCTCGCAGCGCTGCCGTCCCTGGTCGAGCGGCACCCCAATGTAGAGGTGTTGATCGTCGGACGCGGCGATGAAGAGGAATTGCGCCGTAGCGCAGGGACATTGGCGAGCCATCTGCGGTTCCTGGGGCAGGTCGACGACGCCGAGAAGGCCTCAGCCCTGCGAAGCGCCGACGTGTACTGCGCGCCCAACACCGGCGGGGAGAGCTTCGGGATCGTGCTGGCCGAGGCGATGGCCGCGGGCACCGCGGTGGTCGCCAGCGACCTGGACGCCTTTCGCCGGGTGCTCAACGACGGGGAGGCCGGCCGGCTGGCGCCCGTGGACGACCCCGCCGCACTGGCTGCCGCTCTGATCGAGGTGCTCGACGATGACGCACTACGCGCGGCGTATGTGGCCGCCGGCGCCGAGGCGGTGCGCCGCTTCGACTGGCCGGTGGTCGCCGACCAGATCATTCGGGTCTACGAGACCGTGGCCGGCGTCGGCGGCAAAGTGACGGTGGGCGACTGATGGAGCTGACCATCGTGACGACCGCACTGGTGCTGCTCGGGGTGGCGGTGCTGGCCGCGGCGGTGGCCTGGGCGTATCAGACCGCCAACCGGCTCAACCGGCTGCATGTGCGATGCGACCTGTCCTGGCAGGCGCTGGATGCGGCGTTGGCCCGCCGCGCGGTGGTGGCTCGGGCGATCGCGATAGACGCCTACGGAGACGGGGTGGCCGGCAGACGACTGGCCGCCCTGGCCGATGTCGCCGAGCGGGCGCCGCGTCAGGCGCGGGAGGCCGCCGAGAATGCGCTGTCGGCCGAGCTGGCGATGGTCGATGGCCAGTCACTGCAGCACGAGATGGTCGCCGAGTTGGCAGATGCTGAAGCGCGGGTGCTGTTGGCCCGCCGATTCCACAACGACGCGGTCCGCGACACTGTGGCCCTGCGCGAACGTCCGTTGGTGCGAGCCCTGCACCTGGGCGGGACAGCGCCGATGCCAACGTATTTCGAGATTGTGGAGCGGGCAGGCATGCTCGCTCACGGTGGCCGCGTGCTGGACCCGCGTGTCTCGGCGCGGGTGGTGCTGCTCGACGAGGGCGGATCGGTGCTGCTGCTGTGCGGTCACGACCCGGCTCTGCCCGACGATGCGGCCGATCCGGCGCCGCGGTGGTGGTTCACCGTCGGCGGACAGGTGTTGCCCGACGAACCGCTCGCCGAGGCAGCGGCCCGCGAACTGGCCGAAGAGACCGGTCTCCGGGTGGACCCGGGTGATCTGGTCGGACCCATCTGGCGCCGCGACGCCGTGTTCGAGTTCAACGGTGAACGCATCGACAGCCAGGAGTTCTTCTTCGTCTACCGCACTGCGCGTTTCGAGCCGTCCGGGGTCGGCCGAACCGGTTTGGAGCAGCGCTACCTTCACGGTCACCGCTGGTGCGACGCCGGCGAGATAGCGGCGCTGGCGGCCGGCGGTCAGAAGGTCTACCCGCTGCAACTGGGTGCTCGTCTCGCTGAGGCCGCGCGCTTGGCCGACGGCGTTGCCGGTGCTGATGCCGCTCTTCGCCGGATTTCTTGACCTGCGCCGCTTAGGCTGAACAGGTCTCGGGCCAACCGCCATCCAGGGAGCCGCCATGCCCCAACATCGTGCTGTTCACGTCGCCGCTGTCGATGCGCCGCTGACTCTGGTCGATGTCGAGACCGCCGCGCCCGGGCCCGGTCAGGTTCGTATCGCCGTCGCCGCCTGCGGTGTCTGCGGCACCGATCACGTACTCGTCAGCGGTGGCTTCCCCGCGATGACCTGGCCGCTGACGCTGGGCCACGAGATCGCCGGCACGATCGCCGAATTGGGGCCGGGCGTGACCGACTGGCAGCTTGGTGAGCGGGTTGCGGTCGGCTGGTTCGGAGGGCATTGCAATCACTGCATTCCTTGCCGGAAAGGCGATTTCATTCACTGCGCCAAGGGGCAGGTGCCCAGCTGGCACTACCCGGGCGGGTACGCCGAATCGGTGGTGGTACCGGCCAATGCGCTGGCCCGCATTCCCGACGAGTTGTCCTTCGTCGAAGCCGCGCCCATGGGCTGCGCCGGCGTCACCACCTACCATGCGCTGCGATCCACCGGGGCGCGTCCGGGCGACCGCGTTGCGGTGCTGGGCCTGGGCGGTTTGGGGCACCTAGGCGTGCAGTTCGCCCGGGCCATGGGCTTTGAGACGATCGCGATCGCGCGCGGCGCCGCCAAAGAAGCTGACGCCATTGCCCTCGGCGCCCATCACTACATCGACTCGACCGCCGGTGACGTCGCTGCGGCGCTTGCCGGACTCGGCGGTGCGTCGGTGGTGCTGGCCACTGCGGCCAATTCGCGCGCGATGGCCGACACCCTCGGCGGGCTGGCGCCACGCGGAGAGCTCGTGATCATCGGCGTCTCCGGTGAACCGCTCCCGATCACCCCGGGGCAGCTGATCACCCCCGGGCTCAGCGTCACCGGCCACCCGTCGGGCACTGCCCGAGATGTCGAGGAGACCATGGCCTTCGCGGTGCTGTCCGGGGTCCGGGCCCGCATCGAAGAACGGCCGCTGGCCGAGGCCGCCGACGCCTATGCCGCCATGGCTCAGGGTCGGGCGCGCTACCGCATGGTGTTGACGATGTGAGTAGCGCGCGGATTCAGGCGGCCGGCAGGGTCGCGTCGTAGTCCCAACGGGTCGGCGCTTTGATGCCCGGCGGTGTCCAGCCGATGAACATGTGCCCGTCCGGGTGCGCGCGAGGCGTCGGCATGACCCCCAACCTGGCGCGAACCTCGGTGATGGGCTGGTCCAGCAGCTCTTCGTAGGGGGCCGCCATCAGGTTGTCGGCGCGCTGGCCGCGGCGGACCGCTTCACGGAAATAACGCAATTTCCGGGCCGGCGAGGCGGGGATGAGGGGTCCGAGCAGCCCGAGTGTCAACGCTTTGAGGGCGCCGGACGGCTCCATCTGGCCGCAGTGAAAACCCAGATTGCCGAACTCTCCGCCGATGTCCGGGCCGTAGCCGCCCAGGGTGTGGAACATGTCGTGCAGGGCGGTGCCCCGCCGCATCATGTAGAAGAAGTCATCGTCCCAGCCCCGACGCTCGGCGACCGGCCGGATCACCGTGTCCACGTCGAACACCCCGGCATCCAAGCGATTGGTGCGCAGAAACGAGCGGTAGGCGTGACCGAGTGAGCCCTGCGGCAGCGAGGCCAGGTATTCGTCGTCGCCGAGCAGTGCCAACAGATCCGGCTTCTCGGCGAACAACCGCCGGCCGTTGGGATGCGCTCGCAGTTGGTGATAGCTGCGGGCCAGGATGGGAGCCCCCAGGCCGACGATGAGTTCGAAGGCGGATCCGCCGTTCTTGCCGGGATTGGTCAGCAGACGCCAGGAGCCGAACACCGCCCGCCAGTCGCGTTGCTCGGGAACACCGTGGATCGTGGCAGCCATGCGACCAACCCCTCCGTCGGAAACGCGCGGGGAATTCAGTGAGGTTGATAATAGACAAATGAATGAAAATGTCCATATATGCCGAATGGGCCGGACATGACGGTGCGGCGGGGCAGACCGCCCGGCGGCGGTAACCCTCCCGAGCATGCCCGCGAGCTGCTGTTGGACGCAGCGGAGCGCTCCTTTGCTCGCCGCGGCTATCGAGCCTCGACAATGCAGGTGATCGCACATGAGGCCGGTTACACCCGCGCGGTGATCTATCGCCACTTCGCCACCCGCGATGAGCTGCTGGACGCGCTGGTGGTGCGAGTGGCCGGGCGCAACATCACTGAGATCACCGGTCGGCTGCAGGCGGCGGCCGGGCCACCGAATGATCCGGGTGGTTCAGCGAGGCTCGACGTAGGAGAGGCGAAGCTGGGACCACCGAATGATCCGGGCACCCTGGTGACGGAATCCCTGGTCATCGTGGCGACCGAGGTGTCGCAGGACCCCTTGCTGCGGGTCATATCCGAGCACACCGACGAGGGCAATGTCGCCGCACTGATCGCACGCTCGGCGACGCTGAGGGAGCTGCTGGCAGGGCTGTATGAGGCGGGATTCCGACAGTTCGGCGCGCAGCTGCGGCCCGGCCTGCACTCGGCCGACGCGGCCCGATTCGTGTTGTCGGCCGCACTCGGCCTGCTGTTGGGCCTTATCCCCGGGGTCCAAGACGCTGAGCAGGTCCGCCGCTATGTGCGGGTGTTCGTGTTGCCCGCGCTGCTCGCCGATCCGCCGCCGGCCGAACGCGTCTTCACGGCGTAGCGGTCATCGGCGGGAAAACCGCTGGCGTCGGCCCACTACACTGAGCGGGTATTACAGGTCAGCAAGGAGAAGCATTCAGTGGACAGCGCGGCGCAGAACGGTTCGGCACCCGACGGACAAACGGGTACTGCGCGCGTAAAGCGCGGCATGGCCGAGATGCTCAAGGGCGGCGTCATCATGGACGTCGTCACCCCGGACCAGGCCCGCATCGCTGAGGCCGCCGGTGCCGTCGCGGTAATGGCTCTGGAGCGGGTGCCCGCCGACATCCGTGCCCAGGGCGGGGTTTCGCGGATGAGCGATCCCGACATGATCGAGGGCATCATCTCCGCGGTCACCATTCCGGTGATGGCCAAAGTGCGAATCGGGCACTTCGTGGAGGCGCAGATTCTGCAGAGCCTCGGGGTGGACTACATCGACGAGTCCGAGGTGCTGACCCCCGCCGACTACACCCACCACATCGACAAGTGGCAGTTCACCGTGCCGTTCGTGTGCGGGGCGACCAACCTGGGCGAGGCACTGCGCCGGATCACCGAGGGTGCGGCCATGATTCGCTCCAAGGGCGAGGCCGGCACCGGTGACGTCTCCAACGCCACCACCCACATGCGGTCCATCGGTGGCGAGATTCGTCGCCTCACGTCGCTGTCCGAGGACGAATTGTTCGTTGCCGCAAAGGAACTGCAGGCGCCCTACGATCTGGTCGCAGAAGTGGCCAGGGCCGGGAAGCTTCCGGTGACGCTGTTCACCGCGGGCGGTATCGCCACCCCAGCGGATGCCGCGATGATGATGCAGCTCGGAGCGGAGGGCGTGTTCGTCGGCTCGGGCATCTTCAAGTCCGGTGACCCCGCGGCACGTGCGGCAGCCATCGTCAAGGCCACCACCTTCTACGACGACCCCGACGTGTTGGCCCGGGTTTCGCGCGGACTGGGCGAGGCTATGGTCGGCATCAACGTGGAGGACATCGCGCAACCGCACCGGCTTGCCGAACGCGGCTGGTGACAGCGGCGATGAGCGCTTGCGCGAAAAGCAGACGGTCTTAGTGTGGCGATCGAAGAGATCCTTGACCTCGAGCAACTTGAGGTCAATATCTACCGCGGGAGCGTGTTCAGCCCGCTCTCCGCAGACAACCAGCGCACCTTCGGCGGGCACGTAGCCGGTCAGGCCCTGGTGTCGGCGGTGCGCACCGTGGATCCGCGCTACCGGGTCCACTCGCTGCACGGATATTTTCTGCGCCCCGGAGATGCCAAGGCGCCCACGGTGTTCCTGGTGGAGCGGGTCCGCGACGGTGGCTCGTTCTGTACGCGGCGCGTCAACGCGGTCCAGCACGGCGAAACCATCTTCAATATGTCGGCATCGTTCCAAACCGAACAGCAGGGCATCAAACACCAGGATGTGATGCCTGACGCACCCGACCCGCGGGACCTGCCCGACATCTCCGCGATGAAGGCCTTCGACGACGAGGGCTTCAAGGCGTTCGCCGAGTGGGATCTGCGCCGAGTGCCGAGTGAGCAGCTGCCGCATGTGCCCGGCAAGGTGGCCGAGCAGCAGGTCTGGTTCCGCCATCGTGACCGGCTACCCGACGATCCGGTACTGCACATCTGCGCGCTGGCCTACATGAGCGATCTGACCCTGCTCGGCACCTCCTGGTCGATCCACCCCGATGACCGCGACCACCTGCAGGTGGCGTCGCTGGATCACGCGATGTGGTTCATGCGCCCGTTCCGGGCCGACGAATGGCTGCTCTATGACCAGTCGTCGCCGTCGGCGGGTGCCGGCCGGTCGCTGACCCAGGGCAAGATCTACAACCGCTCCGGCGACATGGTGGCGGCCGTCATGCAGGAGGGGCTGACCCGCTATCCGTCCGGATACCAGCCCATCGAGCAGTGAGCAGCTCGCACATCGGCGTGCTCGCCCTGCAGGGCGACGTCCGTGAACACCTCGCCGCCCTGAGTGCCGTCGGCGCTGACCCGGTTCCGGTACGCCGTCGCTCCGAACTGGACGCGGTCGACGCGCTGCTGCTTCCCGGTGGGGAATCGACCACGATCAGCCATCTGCTGCGGGAGCTGGAACTTGCGGACCCGCTGCGGGCCAGGCTGGCCGAGGGGATGCCGGCGTACGGTTCCTGCGCGGGCATGATTCTGCTCGCCAGCGAGATCCTCGACGCCGGCGCGCAGGGGCGCGCCGCGATTCCCCTGTCAGGAATCGATATGGCCGTGCGGCGCAACGCTTTCGGCCGTCAGGTGGATTCCTTCGAGGGTGATGTCGACTTCGAAGGCTTGGACGAACCGGTGCACGCGGTGTTCATCCGAGCCCCCTGGGTGGAGCGGATCGGGCCCGGTGTTCAGGTGCTGGCCGAGGCCGCCGGACATCCGGTCGCGGTGCGGCAAGGCCGGGTCCTGGCCACCTCGTTTCACCCCGAGGTGACCGGCGACAGCCGAATCCACCGGCTCTTCGTCGACATCGTCGCGGGGCACGTCTAAGAGCGCCGCCCGCCGTCGGGAGACCGGGGATACCGCCGCGGGGACCGGGGAGGCATGATGAGCGCATGGCAGATCTCGCGCGAGGCGGATTCCGCCGCGCAGTAAAACTGGCGAGCCTCCCGGCCGGAGTAGCAGGCCGCGCAGCGCTCGGTGTGGGCAAGCGGATGACCGGCAAGACCAAAGACGAGGTCAACGCCGAGCTCCTGGAGAAGGCCGCCGACGAGATGTTCAAAGTGCTCGGCGAGCTCAAGGGTGGCGCGATGAAGGTCGGCCAGGCGCTGTCGGTGATGGAGGCCGCGATACCTCCGCAGTTCGCCGAGCCGTTCCGTGAGGCGTTGGTCAAGCTCCAGAGTGAGGCCCCGCCGCTGCCGGCCGCCAAGGTGCATCGGGTGCTCGACGCCCAGCTCGGCACCAAATGGCGTGAGCGCTTCTTGTCCTTCGACGACACCCCGGCCGCTTCGGCGAGTATCGGGCAGGTGCACCGGGCGGTCTGGAAGGACGGCCGCGAAGTCGCCGTGAAGATCCAGTATCCCGGTGCCGATGAGGCGCTGCGTGCCGATCTCAAACTGATTCAGCGGTTCAACTGGGTCGCCAAGCAAGTCATGCCGGGCGCGGACGTGGACCGGGTGGTCTCGGAGATCAACGACACCTTGGAAGCCGAACTCGAATACCGGCAGGAGGCCGACAATCAGCGGGCCTTCGCCAAGGCGTACGCCGGGGACCCGAAGTTCTGTGTGCCGGCAGTGATCGCCAGCGCGCCGAAGGTGATCGTCTCGGAATGGATCGAGGGCCGGCGTCTGTCGGCGATCATCAACAGCGGCACCAAGCAGGAGCGGGACTCGGCGTGTGCGCTGCTGCTGGAGTTCACCTTCAGCTCACCGGCACGGGTGGGACTGATACACGCCGACCCGCACCCGGGCAACTTCATGCTGCTGCCCGACGGCCGGCTGGGCGTCATCGACTTCGGCGCGGTGGCCGAACATCCCGGCGGCATCCCGCCGGAGTTCGCCGAACTGCTGTGCTGGGCACGCGACGAGCAGTGGGACGAAGTGATCCGGCTGCTCAAGCAGCTCGGATTCATGCCGGCCGACTATGACCTGACCGGTGAGCAGCTGGTGGAGTACATCCAGCCGCTGTGGCCCTACATCGATCCGCTGCGTTCGGGGGAGTTCCACTTCACCCGCAAGTGGTTCCAGAAGTCGGCCCTGGTCACCTCCGATCCGATGGCCGAAGGCTTCGCCGACCGGTTCAAGATGGCGCGTCAGATGACCCTTCCGGCGGGTTACGTCATGTTGCTGCGCACCCTGGGCGGCCTGCTGGGGGTCGCGGTGCAGCTGGACGCGCACGTCAACTACGCCGAGCTGATCGAGCGATGGGTGCCCGGGTTCTTCCCGCCCCACCAGCCCCCGGCACGCGGCTGAGACCGGCACGTAGACTCGTCGCGCAAAGTTCTGACGCAACAGTGAGGTGGAGCGGGTTATGAGCGGCCATTCCAAGTGGGCGACCACGAAGCACAAGAAGGCTGTCATTGACGCTA
>NZ_LQPI01000090.1 GCF_002101775.1 Mycolicibacter nonchromogenicus
CCCGAACCCAAACCGCCCGCACCGGCCCCCGCTCCGGCCCCTGCGCCGAAGCCCCCACCGGCGCCGGCTCGGGAGCCGGAGTAGCGGTAGGCGCCGGCGCGGGCTCAGCTGCCCGGACGGAGCGGCGGGTGAACTGCTTGCCGGCTGACGCACCCGCTGCCGTGTCGGCAGCGCCCGCAACCGGCGAGCCCGCGGCGGGAGCCGCCCCGGTCCGCGCGGGCGCCGACGGGATCGACATGTCCAGTCGGCCCTCGATGCGCTCAATCCGTTGCAGCAGTGCGGCTTCGGTGTCGGCGGCCGACGGCAGCAGCAGCCGGGCGCACACCACCTCCAGCAACAACCGGGGAGCGGTGGCGCCACGCATCTCGCCGAGACCGGCATGCACCACTTCGGCATAGCGGGCCAGGGTGGCCGGACCCAGCCGGGCGGCCTGTTCGTGCATGCGCTCCAGCATGTCTTCGGGCGCGTCGACCACACCCTTGGCGACCGCGTCCGGGACCGCCTGCAGCACGATCAGATCCCGGAACCGCTCCAGCAGGTCGATGGCGAACCGGCGCGGGTCGTGGCCGGCGTCGACGACCGCCTCCACCGCCCCGAACAGCGATGCGGCGTCCCCGGCGGCCAGGGCGTCGACCGCCTCGTCGATCAGGGCGACATCGGTGGCACCCAGCAGTCCCAGTGCCCGTTGGTAGCGGACGTGGCTGGTGTCGGGGCTGCCGGGCATGGGCTCCGAGCCGGCCAGCAGCTGGTCGAGCACCGACAGGGTGTCGCGCGGTGAGCCACCACCGGCACGAATCACCAGCGGATACACCGCGTCGTCGACGGCGACGTTCTCCTGCTCGCAGATCCGGCCGATCAGTTCCCGCATGGTTCGCGGCGCCAGCAGCCGGAAGGGGTAGTGGTGGGTGCGGGAACGGATGGTCGGCAGCACCTTCTCCGGCTCGGTGGTCGCGAACACGAAGATCAGGTGGTCGGGCGGCTCCTCGACGATTTTGAGCAGCGCGTTGAAGCCCGCGGTGGTCACCATGTGCGCTTCGTCGATGATGAAGATCCGGTAGCGCGACTGGGCCGGCGCGTAGAAGGCGCGGTCACGCAGATCGCGGGTGTCGTCCACCCCGCCGTGGCTGGCCGCGTCGAGTTCGACCACGTCGATGCTGCCCGGCCCGTTGGGAGCCAGCGCCACGCACGAATCGCACGTGCCGCACGGCGTCGGAGTGGGACCCTGCACGCAGTTCAGCGATCGGGCCAGGATGCGCGCCGACGACGTCTTGCCGCAGCCGCGGGGTCCGGAGAACAGGTAGGCGTGGTTGATCCGGCCCGCCGACAACGCGGTGCACAGCGGTCCGGTGACGTGCTCCTGCCCCACCACTTCGGCGAAGGTTGCCGGCCGGTATTTGCGGTAGAGCGCCACGCCAGCAGGTTACTTGCTCGGCCCGACGACAGTGCACGCCCGGCAGGGCAAGCGCTACACCTTCGGGCGCAGATACCCCAGGGTGTTCCACATGGGGGTGACGTCACGCCAGTTCAGCGTCGCGAACAACCGGCCGCCGGAGTTCTGCTCGGCGACCTCATACTGCAGCAGGCTGCCGCTGCCCCGCACCGCGGTGACCACCGCAGCATGCCCGTGTTCACTGACGACCCCGCCGGGGCCGTAGACCACGACGTCGCCGACATGGGGCTCATTCAGCCCACCATCGAACGGCACCTGGTCGAAGTATTCGCTCAGGCCATTGGTGGGGAAATGGTGGTAGAGATCGAACGCATTACCGCTGGGGTCGGTATTTCGCCATAAACCCAGGGTCTGAATGTATTTCTGCACCAGCGGATAACACTGGCCATCGCCATACATGACCGGATGTCCCAACGCGGCCTCGGCGGCATCGTGACGGAAGCCGTCGAGTTGTTCGGCGGCCCGCAGCGGCAGGAATTCTCCCTCGCTGGGAACGGTATCTGCCGCCGCCTGCAGCAACGGCGGTTCGACCGGCCCGTCCGGTCCGACTACCGCCGCCTGCAGCGACGGCGGTTCGACCGGCACTTCCGGTGCGGCCTGAGCCGCGGGAAGCTGGCCCAGCCCCACGCCTATCGCCACCACCGCGCAACCGAAGGCACCGGCCTTGATCGCCATTTTCGCGCCTCCCTGGGCAATTCGACGGGACTGCTGACTCGACTGTCGTGAAACCTTATCGGCAACGGCCACCCCCGTTGCCGAATTTCGCAATGCGCTAGCCCAGCAGATGCTCGGCGGCGGCCAGCAGTGCACAGGTGGCTAGGCCGTCGACGGCGTTGCGCAGGTCGTCGATGGACGGGAACGACGGGGCGATCCGAATGTTCTTGTCCTCGGGATCCTTGCGGTACGGGAACGACGCCCCCGCCTCGGTGACCGCAATTCCGGCGTCCTTGGCCAGCGCGACGGTGCGCCGCGCGGTGCCCGGCCAAACGTCCAGGCTGATGAAGTAGCCGCCCTTGGGGTCGGTCCACGACGCGATCTTGGCGTCGCCGAGGCGGCTGTGAAGAATCTCCGCGGCCAGCTCGAACTTGGGCGCCAGGATCTCCTGGTGGCGGCGCATGTGCAGCCGCACGCCGTCAGCGTCGCCGAAGAACCGCAGGTGACGCAGCTGGTTGACCTTGTCCGGGCCGATCGAGCGCTTTCCGGCGTATTGCAGGTACCAGGCGATGTTGCCCAGCGAGCCGCCGAAGAAGCTGACGCCGGCGCCGGCGAAGGTGATCTTGGAGGTGGAGGCGAACACATACGGCCGGTTCGGGTTGCCGGCGGCCGCCGCCAGCCCCAGCACGTCGATCTGGTGGGGGAACTCGGTGGTCAGGGTGTGCACCGCGTAGGCGTTGTCCCAGAACAGCCGGAAGTCCGGCGCGGCGGTCTTCATCTGCACCAGCCGGCGCACGGTCTCCCAGGAGTAGGTGATGCCGGTCGGGTTGCCGAACACCGGCACGGTCCACATGCCCTTGATCGCCGGGTCGGCGGCGACCAGCTCTTCGATCAGGTCGACGTCGGGGCCGTCTTCACGCAGCGGGACCGGGATCATCTCGATGCCGAGGGTCTCGGTGATCGCGAAGTGCCGGTCATAGCCGGGCACCGGGCACAAGAACTTCACCACCGGTTCCTGGCTCCAGGGCCGCGGCGAGTCCACGCCCCCGTGCAGCATCGAGTAGACGACGACGTCGTGCATGAACTCGAGGCTGGCGTTGTTGCCGGCGATCAGGTTGGGCACCGCGATGCCCAGCAGCTCCCCGAAAATGGCCCGCAGCTCGGGCAGGCCCTGCAGCCCGCCGTAGTTGCGGGTGTCGGTGCCGTCGTCGCCGCGGTAGTCGTCCGGGCCGGGCAGGGCCAGCAGGCCGTTGGCCAGGTCGAGCTGCTCGGATGCCGGCTTGCCGCGGGTGAGGTCCAAGGACAGCTTCTTGGCCTGCAGTTCGGCGTAGTCGCGCTGGTAGCGCTCGTATTGCGCGGTCAGGTCGGCACGGTTCAGAGTTGGCAGCGACACGGGTGCGCCTTTCAGCGTGGAAGGCCCGGCATGAGGGGACCCCGCGCACCCGCCAGAGCCCATTGACCCTTGCTGCCTTCCGGCCCTGGGGGAGTTCACAGGATGGACGCCGCGCGGGGTCCACGGGCAAGTCTAGCGGTGGTCGCGAGCACGGCGAAGCCGGGCGCTGCGGGCCACCGCCATCAAGCCCAGCGGTGGTCGCGAGCACGGCGAAGCCGGCCGGGGAGAGGAGTGCGCGGACCCCGGCGACAGACTCAGCTACCATTGCCGACGGAGGATTCGCCTAGTGGCCTATGGCGCTCGCCTGGAACGCGGGTTGGGTTAATAGCCCTCAGGGGTTCAAATCCCCTATCCTCCGCGCCCGATTCAGGTGCGGCCGGACCGAAAGTTCGAGGTCCGGTCGCACCTGAATCACTACCTGACGAGCATGGGAGGTGGCGTGAGTCGTACCGTCGCCACGGTTTGGCACGCGTCGCTCTCGACCCTCGCCGTCATCCTCTACTTCCTGTTCGTCCTGCCGCGATGGTGGGAGCTGACCGGTTTCAGCACGCATGTGCTGGGAACCGTCCTGCGAATCCTTCTGGGTCTGGTGGTCGCGGCGATGGCCCTGCCGGTGGCAGCGGTGTTGAAGCAGTCCCGCAAGCCCGAGTTCGGCACCCCGCAGTTGGCGCTGTCGCTGAGGACGGGCTCGATCGTCGCGCACCTGGTGGCCGCGGTGTTGATCACCGGGACCGCGATCAGCGAGATCTGGTTGTCGCTGGACAGCTTCGGAGTGTGGCTGTTCGGGATCTACGGAGCCGCGGCCGCGATCGCCGTGTTGGGGATTGGCGCGTACTACCTGGCTTTCGTCGCCGAAATGCCGCCGCCGCCGCCCAAACCGATCAAGCCGAAGTCCGAGAAGAAGCCGCGTCGGTGGGGCAAGAAGTCCGGCGAGGCGAAAGCCGAGGACGCCGAGGACTCCGAGACCAAGGACGCCGAGGACGCCGAGGACTCTGACACCGATGCCGACGCGGGAGATGCGGCCGACGACGAGGCTGATGCCACGGAGATCGTCGAGCCGACGGAAGCCGACGAGCCGGCACCGGCCGACGACGACAAGCTGCGCCCGTCCGGCAAGCGGCAGGCGAAGAAGGGCCAGTAAGCCTCATCCGGCCCGGTTACCCTGAGGCTATGGCCGAGAACCTCGGCGCTTTCGCGAATGCGGCGCGAGCGCGGGAAGAGGAGCTCCTAAGCCGGCTGGCCACGGCGGTAGCGGCTGACAAAGAGTTCCAGACCATCCTGCAGCAGGCGCTGCGCAGCACGGCGCGTTCCCGGCAACGCCTGGATGCCATCGAGGCCGAGATCCGCGAGACGGCGGCGGCCTGGCCCGGCCTGGACACCCCCGCCGGTTCCCGTCAGTTCCAGCGCTTCCTGATCGCCAAGACCCGCGAAATACACCGGGTGGTCGCCGACGCCGCCGCCGACAGCCGGCACCGGACTCAGCTGGTGAAGACCCTGACCAACCACTACCGGCTGGGCACCGGCGAGGATGAGCAGGACCCCCATATCCGCCTGGTGGACAACACGATTCCAGCCGACAGCCAGCCGCACGATCCCACCATCGCCGGCGTGGGAAGCCCACCGATGCCGGAGCGGCAGGACGGTTCGCCCTATGACCTGGGCGCGACCATCCCCGGCACCGGCATCGTCATCACCGGCAACCCGGAAAGCGGCCACCCCCGGCTGCGTCTCCCCGGTCAACCCGATATCGACAACCCCTTCCCCGTCGATGACGGTTTCCGGGCGCTGCCGACCGGCACCGCCGTCGGCCCCGACGGTCAGCAATACGCGTTCTACAGCGTGCGCCCGTACGGGCCCGGCACATCACCAGACAACTACATCGCGCCGGAATCGCGGGTGCAGAACCTGGCTGATCCGGCAACGGATTTGGGACCGCTGCTGGGCACCCCGATCGGTTCGGACACCAAGGTGGGCATCTCCCAGGCCAGCGGCGTCTACGACCCGGCATCGGGAACCATGGTGATCGTCGGCAACGTCGGTCAAGACGGTCAGCGCACCCTGTGGCAGTCGGCCCCGGTCGCCGCCGGTGACCCGCCGCATGCCTGGATGAACAGCCTGCAGGAGGTGGGCACCTTCAACAATCTCGGCCCCGCCAACCGGGAGAATCAGATCGTGGCGCTACCGCAGGGCGGCTATCTGCTGGCCAGCGCGAGCGACGGCAGCCAGGTCGTGGGCGTGGCCGCGGGCAGTCCCCAGGGCCTGCTGCAGGCTCCCCCGCAAGACCTCACCGGCCCCGGTCTCGTTGCGAGCCCCGGCAATCTGCCGGCCTTCCCGTACGGGCCCAGCATCGTCAACGTCGAGACACTTCCCAACGGGCAAGAGCAGGTGACGATGCGAATCAGCACGTGGCCGACGCCGGAGGGCTGGCCGATCGGCCCAGATGCCCCGCCACCGCCCTATCACCCGCGGACCTACACGACCACTGTCACCGTCAACCCGTAGCGCAGGTGCGGGCCTGGCAGGCCCAAACAAGCCCTAGAACGCCGTGCTGCCCGACGGGCTCAGCACGAACCCGTGATGCCCGAGCGAGGTGTCCAGACAGGCGACCAGCTGGTCGGTGCCCACCGCGCAGGTGACGTTGCCGTAGGACAGCTTCTGTCCGACGCCCAAGAAGGCTCCGTTGGAGAATTGTCGGCCACAATCGGTCGATTCGCGGTTGAGCCGCAGCCCCGCCGCGCCCTGGGAGCGAACCGTGCCGATCACACAGCCGCCCGGCACCGGCGCGCCCGAGCCGAGCGGCGCGGTGGCCAAGCCCGGCATGTCGCCGTCGCACATGATGGCCTGCGACGATCCGGGTGCCGGCTCAACGGCGTCGAATTGGCAGGCGACGTTGTAGGGCGTGGCGAAGTTCACCCAGCGCCCCGGGCCCTTGGGCCCCGTCGAGATGTAGTTGTCCACCGGGACGGCGGCGAAGTCGTCCAGATTGGGAAACTCCGCAGGTTGAGCACCCACAGGTGACCCCGAGACCCCGAGAAGCAGTCCGCCCGCCGCGCCGGCGACGAGCAGAACCCGCATGACTCGGCGGTTGGGCATCGGTCTCCTGTTACGGCTTGGGGGCCCAGTCCCACACCGACATGTCGTCGCGCGGGTACTGACTGCAGGCCTCGGTCGACTTGGCGACGACGCCCTTGTTGTTGAAGAAGATCTTGGCGTGGTTGGGCCACGAGACCGTCAGCGGATCGGCGAAGTTGGTCGCCAGCTCCTCGGAGTAGGCCCGGCGCTGCTCGGGGCTCAGCGAGAAGAACCAGTGCATCTTGTCGATGGTGGCCTGCTGTACCTGCACCGGCTTGTTGTGCATGTCGATCATGTAGCGCTCGTAGTAGACCGGCGACAGGTCGCGGCTGGCGGCCAGCATCTGCTCGGCACTGCAGTCGGTGCGGATCACGCGACGCGGAATCGGGAAGTCATCCGTGGCGTCGGCGGAGGCGGTGGCCGGCAGCAGCACCGACGCCACGGCTGCGCCCGCGGCAGCAGCGGTCACGACGATGCCCCGCAGAGTCGGGCGATGCGTACGCATGGAGTCCACTGTAGCCATTCCCCCGGTCCTTTCACTCTGTTCGTTTTGCCACGCTCACCCCGCCGGTGAGACCGCTGAGTCGGGTGAAGCAGGTGAGGCGAACACGCGGCAGACAGGCCGCGGAACCCTGACGAACTCATCAGCGATGCTACATAACTTTAGCCATGCTACCTAATTGGTTTTCCGGCCGCCGAGCATGCGATCGCCCACAACCGGTTACCGCTTGTGGGCCAGCTCCTCGGTGTCGTCGGCGTCGCCGCCGCGCGCGAGGGCCGCGGCGGGGCGATGCTGGTCGGCCTTGCCGCCGATCTGCGGCAGCACGTTGATCGGCCACCAGAACCAGCGCCCCAGCAGCGCCGCGATCGACGGTGTCATGAACGCCCGCACGATCAAGGTGTCGAACATCAGACCCAGCCCGATGGTGGTGCCGATCTGGCCGATGATGCGCAGATCGCTGACCGCCATCGACGTCATGGTGAAGGCGAAGACCAGCCCGGCTGAGGTCACCACCTTCCCGGTGCCGCCCATCGCCCGGATGATGCCGGTGTGCAGGCCGGCATGGAGCTCCTGTTTGAACCGGGCCACCAACAGCAGGTTGTAGTCCGAACCCACCGCAAGCAGGACGATCACGCTCATGACCAGCACCAGCCAGTGCAGCTGGATGCCCAGCAGGTACTGCCACACCAGCACTGCCAACCCGAACGACGCCCCCAGCGACAGTGCCACGGTGCCGACGATCACCAACGCGGCGATCAGGGCTCGGGTGATCAGCAGCATGATGATGAAAATCAGGCACAGCGAGGCGATTCCGGCGATCAGCAGGTCATAGTAGGAACCGTCGTGCATGTCCTTGAACAGTGACGCGGTACCGCCGAGATAGATCTTGGCGTCCTCGAGCGGTGTGCCCTTGAGCGCTTCCTCCGCCGCGGTCCGGATCTGGTCGATGTGCGAAATGCCTTCGGCCGTAGCCGGATTGCCCCGATGCGAGATCATCATCCGAACCGCTTTGCCATCCGGGGAGATGAACATCTTCATGGCGCGCTTGAAGTCGGGGTTCTCGAACACCTCCGGCGGCAGGTAGAACGAGTCGTCGTTCTTGGCCTCGTCGAACGCCTTGCCCATCGCGGTGGCGTTGTCGCTCATCTCGTCCATCTGCTCGAAGATCCCGGACATGGTGCTGTGCATCGTCAGCATCATGATCCGCATGGTCTCCATGGTGTCGATCATCGGCGGGAACGTGGTCAGCATCTGCGGCAGCAGTGCGTCCATGTCACCCATGTGCGCGATCATCTTGTCCATGCTCTCGCTCATCGGGTCAACGCTGTCGACGATGTCGAACGCCGAGCGCAGCGAGAAGCAGATCGGGATGTCGTAGCAGTGCGGTTCCCAGTAGAAGTAGTTACGCATGGGCCGCCAGAAGTCTTCGAAATCGGCGATGTGGTCCCGGATGTCGTAGATCTGGGCCTGCAGTTCGTCCATGTCGACGATCATGTCGTGGGTGATGCCGGCCATCTGACTCATGTAGCCGTGCATCTGGCGCATGGTGGCGATGGTCTGGGCCATCGCCTCGGCCTGGGTCAGCATGTCGTCCATGCGCTTCTTCTGGAACTGCATGGTCTGCAGCTGACCGGCGTTCTGCATGCTGATCTGGAACGGGATCGAGGTGTGTTCCAGCGGGGTGCCCTGCGGGCGGGTGATGGCCTGCACCCGGGAGATGCCGACCACCTTGAAGATGGACTTGGCAAGCTTGTCGATGATCAGGAAGTCCGACGGGTTGCGCAGGTCGTGATCGGCTTCGACCAGCAGGATCTCGGGCAGCATCCGCGACTGCGAGAAATGCCGGTCGGCCGCGAAGAAGCCCTCGTTGGCGGGAATGTCTTTGGGGATGTACTTCCGGTCGTCGTAGGCCGGGTGGTAACCCGGCAGCGCCAGCAGGCCGACGGCCGCGATCGCCAGTGAGGCGACCAGAACCGGACCCGGCCACCGCACGATCACCGTCGCCACCCGGCGCCAGCCGCGCGTGCTCGTCGCGCGCTTGGGGTCGAACAGCCCGAACCGGCTGCCGACGGTGATGATCGCCGGGCCCAGCGTCAACGCGGCGAAGACCGAGACGAGCATGCCCACCGAACACGGGATACCCAGCGTGGAGAAGTAGGGCATCCGGGTGAAGTGCAGACAGAACACCGCTCCGGCGATGGTCAGACCCGAACCCAGGATGACGTGCGCGACGCCCTCAAATGCCGTGTAGTACGCCGACTCCCGGTCTTCGCCGGCCTGGCGCGCTTCGTGATAGCGGCCGATCAGGAAGATCGCATAGTCGGTACCGGCGGCGATCGCCAGCGAGACCAGCAGGTTGACGGCGAACGTCGTCAACCCGACCCAGTGATGGTGCCCCATGAACGCCACCACGCCGCTGGCCGCGTTCAGTTCCACGTAGACCATGCCCAGCAGCAGCGCCACCGTGATGATCGACCGGTAGACGAGCAACAGCATGGTCAGGATCACCAGGATGGTGACCACCATCATCTTGAACATCGACTTGTCGCCGGCGTGGTTCATGTCCTTGGCCAGCGCCGCGGTGCCGGTGACGTAGACGGTCAGCCCGGGCGGCTTCTGGACCGAGTCCACGATCTGACGAACGGATTCGACGGAATCGTTCGCCTTCGCCTGGCCGATATTGCCGACCAGGTTCAGTTGCACGTACGTCGCTCTGCCGTCGGGGCTTTGGGCGCCGACGGCGGTCATCGGATCGCCCCAGAAGTCCTGCACGTTCTGGACGTGGTCGGTGTCAGCCCGAAGCTTCTCCACCACTTCGGCGTAGTACTCGTGCTCGGCGTCGCCGAGCTCGTGGTCGGCCTCCAGCACGATCATCGCGGTGCTGTCGGAGTCCGACTCCTGAAAGACCCTGCCCATCTCCGTCATGGCCTGCATGGACGGGGCGTCTTGCGGACTCGCCGAGACGGCGTTCTGCCTGCCGACCTCTTCCAGCGGCGGGACGGTGGCCACGAGCACCGCGATCAGCGCCAGCCACGCCAGGATGATCGGTATGGCGAAGCGGCGGATGGTCCGTGCGATGAACGGTCGCTTCACCTGTTCGTCGGCGCGACGCGGTGCGGGCTGACTCATGCCGCCTTCAGCAGGCAGAAGGTGTAGGCGTTGACCTCGTTAGAGATTCGTTCCGCCTTCACTTCCCCGTCCACGGTGATGCGACAGCCGATGCTGTTGCTGTTGCCTTGGGCCATGATGCTTCCCACCACCGCGGCCTGGGTGGTGACGAGCTCGAGCTGCCACGGCAGGGCGACGTCCTGCACACGCTGGGGCTCGGAGTTGACGTCGAAATAGCTGATGTCGGCCACCGTTCCCGGCGGACCGAAGATCTCGTAGGTGATCCGCTTGGGATTGAACGGCTTGGTCTCGTCGAGCTGACCGTCGGAATAGGAGGGCCGATCCTCAGAACCGAACAGGCCGTGGATGCGCGTCACGGCGAATACGGCGACACCGACCACGGCCAATATCACCAGGGGTATCCACACCCGGCTCAGCACCTTGAAAATCGGAGTCCCCTTCACCAGACATCTTTGGGTACCCTAACCCACGTCGACGAGCGTAAGCGCACGCTACAACACTTCCGCGCGCGCCCGCAACGCACATCGTGTGCGTTATCCTCGCGCTGTGCGTCCGGCCACCTTCCAACGCGCCCGCAGCGACGAGAAGAAGCGTCAGCGGGCCGAAGCGCTGATGGAGGCGGCACGCTCGGTGGCCTCGGAGACCGGTGTCGCCTCGGTGACGCTGACGGCGGTCGCGAGCCGCGCCGGGGTGCACTACTCCGCGGTGCGGCGCTACTTCAGCTCGCACAAGGAGGTGTTGCTGCGACTGGCCGCCGAGAGTTGGGAGCGCTGGTCGGCCACCGTCTGCGCAGCGCTGAACGAGCCCGGCCCGATGTCGCCGGCGCGAGTGGCCACCACGCTGACCAGCGGATTGGTCGCCGACCCCCTGTTCTGCGACATGCTGGCCAATCTGCACCTGCACCTGGAGCACGAGGTCGACGCCGAGCGGGTCATGGAAGTGCGTCGCAAGAGCTCTGCGGCGGGGCTGGCCATGGCCGATGCCATCGAGCGGGCCCTGCCCGGCCTCGGCAAGGAAGGCGCGCTGGACCTGCTGCTCGCCGCGTACTCGCTGGCGGCGCCGTTGTGGCAGATCGCCCATCCCCCGGCAGACCTCGCCGATGACGACGCGCTTGAATCTCAGGTTCCGGCGGAGTGGAATGTGGACTTCGCCACCGCATTGACCCGGCTGCTCACCGCCACCTGCCACGGCCTCTTGCGGCCGCGTACTGACTGACGGCGGACAGCTCCCTCGCCGATCCCGAGCCGAACATCCGGCCGCCTTGCAGGGCTTTCGCGGCCGTGGTATCAGAAATCTGTATCAGGAAATACAGATTTCCTTTCGGGAGTTGGGGAGGTTATGTGTCGCAAATGTTCACCGGCCGGACTGCGGACGCGTTCGCTGCGCGCCCCGCCGTCGCACGGCCACCACTGGGTGTTTCCGATCGGAGTCGCGGGGTACTCAGCCGCCAGGCATTTCTCGGCGAGAACCGCGACACCGACAAGCAGTGACACCAAGCCCGTTTGATCGACGTCAGGGGGCGGCGGGAAACGAAGCGGCCAACGCCTGACTGACACCAGTTCAGCCGGCAATGTGACAGCGCATCGCCGGCCGACCGCGTCACGGAGGTACTGCGCATGGTCAAGGCGTGCATCGCCTCGCTGCTCGCGTTGAGTTCTGCCGCGTGCATCGCGCTCGGCGACATCCTGCAGCAGCGCGCCGCGTATCGCTTCAACGGACAACACCTGGGTTATCTCGACCTGCTGGCGCGATTGGTCCGCGACCGGCAGTGGCGTTGGGGCGCGGTGCTGCTGGCCGCGAGCATCGGACTGCAGGCCGCGGCCCTGAGCCAGTACTCGGTACTGCTGGTGCAGGCGCTGCTCGTGCCCTCGGTGCTGTTCGCGCTGGTGATCAATGCCCGGTGGACCCACCGACCGATGAGCGCCTACGAGTGGACCTGGGGCGGCCTGCTCACCGCCGCCGTCATCGCGATCGTCACCGTAGGACACCCCCGCCCCGGCCTTTCCGAGGTGCCCGGCCACACCTGGGCCACCGTGGCTGTGGTCTTCGGGCCGCTGCTGCTGGCCTGCATCGCCTACACACGACATCGACACGGCGCCCTGTCAGCGGTCCTGCTGGCATTCGTGGCGGGATCGCTGTGGGGGGTGTTCGCCGTCCTCGCCAAACAGGTCACCGGCATGCTGGGCGACGGGCTGGCCGAAGTGGCCCGCGCACCTGAGCTCTATGGCTGCCTGCTGGCCGTGGCCGGCGGCCTGGTGTTGGGACAGGCGGCGTTTCGGGCCGGGCCGCTCACCGCGTCCATGCCGGCGCTGGAGGTGTCGCAGCCGGTGGTGGCGGCGGCACTGGGCGTCTGGCTTCTGGGCGAGACGATCAATACCGGCCGCCTGCCGCTGCTCATCTTGTCAGCGGCGTCGCTGGTGATGGTGACGGCAATCGTCAAGCTCGCCCGTGTCGAAGCCGCCGAAGCGAACGAGAACCCGAATGGCGGGCAGGTTCGGAGACCGCCGACAGGCTCGGGCACACCGCAGCGTGTGACCGCGTAAGCCGAACAGCAGAAGGGAGGCCGGAGATGCTGCGAGCAGTCACTCGACTTGCCATCGCCGCCCCGCGCCGGACCGTTGCGTTCGCCGCGCTGTTCGCGCTGGCGGCCGCGATCTTCGGGCTCCCGGTGGTGAACCAGCTCTCGGCGGGCGGCTTCCAGGACCCGACGTCGGAGTCGGCCCAGGCAACCGAGCTGCTGCGGGACAAGTTCGACCAAACCGACCAGAAGATGCTGCTGGTGGTGACCGCCCCCGGTGGTGTTCGCAGCGAGCAGGCCCGCGCCGTCGCCACCGAGATCGTCGACCACCTGAAGCACTCGGAGTGGGTGCTCGACGTCTCCTCGGCGTGGACGTCGCCGCCACGGACCGCCGACGCACTGGTGAGCAAGGACTCGCGCTCGGGGTTGGTGGTGGCCAACCTCAAAGGCGGGGAGAACGAGGCCCCGAAATACGCCGAGCAGCTCGCCCGCGACCTGGCCTATGACCGCGATGACGGCGTCACCGTTCAAGCCGGCGGCATGGCGGTGGCCTACGCCCAGATCACCCGGCAGAACGAACACGACCTGTGGCTGATGGAAGCCCTCGCGATTCCCCTGAGCTTCGCGGTGTTGGTCTGGGTGTTCGGCGGCCTGGCCGCGGCAGTGCTGCCGATCTGCCTGGGCGCCTTGGCAATAGTCGGCACCATGTCGGTGCTACGGCTGATCAACGCCGTGACCGAAGTGTCGACATATGCGCTGGATCTGAGCATCGCGATGGGCCTGGCCCTCGCCATCGACTACACCCTGCTGATCATCAGCCGCTACCGCGAGGAACTGGCCCAGCGCAGCGACCGGGAACAGGCACTGCTGCAGACCATGACGACCGCTGGGCGCACCGTGTTGTTCTCGGCCACCACGGTGGGGTTGTCGATGGCGGTGATGGCCCTGTTCCCGATGACGCTGTTGAAATCGGCCGCCTACACCGTGGTGGCCACCGCGGCGATCGTGGCGATAGCCGCGGTGGTGGTGACCCCGGCGGCCATGGTCCTGCTGGGGCCGCGACTCGATGCCCTCGACGTACGCGGTCTGACACATCGCGTGCTGTTCGGCATGGCACCCAGGCGCGGTCCGGCCTACGAGCTGGCCGGTTGGGTGTTCTGGTACCGGTCGACGAAATTCGTGTTGCGCCACGCAGTTCCAGCCGCCACCGCCGTCGTGGCGCTGTTGCTGTTGCTCGGCGCGCCGTTCCTCGGCGTGAAATGGGGGTTCCCCGACGAGCGGGTGCTGCCCGAATCCGCGTCGTCGCGGCACGTCGCCGAGATGCTGGAGAACGACTTCGTCAGTGACGTGGGTATCGCGGTGTCCGTGGTGATCCCCGATGCCGACGGGCTGAGCGCCGCAGACCTCGGGCGATATGCGGGCGAGCTCTCGCGGCAGCCGGACGTTGCGGCGGTGACCGCACCCACCGGAACGTACGTCGCCGGGCACCGGAGCGGTCCACCGGCCGCACCCACCGGCATCGCCGACGGCAGCGCGTTCGTGACGGTGGCCAGCACCGCCCCGTTGTTCTCCGACGCCTCCAACGCCCAACTGGACCGGCTGCACGAGGTCGCCGCACCGCAGGGACGCTCGGTGCAGCTGGCGGGATTGGCGCAGACCAACCGCGACAGCATCGACGCACTCACCACCCGGTTGCCGGTCGCGCTCGGGCTGATCGCCGTGGTCACCTTCGCGCTGCTGTTCGTACTCACCGGCAGTGTGGTGCTGCCGTTGCAGGCGCTGGCCTGCAATCTGCTGTCCCTGACGGCCGCATTCGGCGCCATGGTGTGGATCTTCCAAGACGGGCACCTCGGGGCATTGGGCACCACACCCACCGGCACCTTGAACGTCAACATCCCCGTGTTGCTGTTCTGCATCGCCTTCGGGCTGTCCATGGACTACGAGATCTTCCTGATCTCGCGGATACACGAATACCTGATCGCCGCCAAAGCCGCCTCGCCACCGCGGACCCCTGCCGAGGCCCGGGCCGCCATCGACACCAGCACCACCCTCGGCCTGGCCGGCATCGGCCGGGTGGTCACCGCTGCGGCCCTGGTGATGTCGATTTCCTTTGCCGCACTGATACCCGCGCACATCTCCTTCATGCGGATGCTCGGGCTCGGACTGACGCTGGCCGTGCTGGCCGACGCCACCCTGGTGCGAATGGTCCTGGTGCCGGCCTTCATTCATCTGGCCGGCCCATGGACCTGGTGGGCGCCCAAACCCGTGGCGCGGCTGCATCAGCGCTTGGTGCCCGGCCGTAGGGCCGCCGCGGCCGGACCGCCCGGATTTGCCGGTGCGCCAACGCGGTCCGCTGCAACACCTGACCCGGAGTGCGTCGGCGTCCCGCCGTGACATGGACCGACGCACCGATCTCTGAGCAGCCACCAAGGAGGGACGATGAACACCACGGACAACATCAGGATCCGACTGGCCACCGATGAGGACTGGCCGGCGGTCTACCGCAATCAGGCCCGCATCTACGGGACCTCGGCGGACACCGGGGACATCGAGGCGTGGAAACGGCGCGTCAAGCTGGGCGACATCCTGGTCGCCGAAGACGTCTCCGATCCCCAGCACCCGTTTCTGGTCGGCACCTCGCTGTACTACCGGCTGCACCTCACCGTTCCGGGCGGCGCCAGCCTGGACGCCGCCTGGCTGGCCATGATCACCGTCGCCGCCACCCATCAGAACAGGGGAATCTGGCAACAGATCAGCGCGCAGGGCTTCGGGATCCTGCAGGAGCGCGGCTATCCGATTCTGTGCGGTGTTCCGACCCAGCCGCCCGCCTACGAGATCATGGGCGCCGGCGTCGCCAGCTACTGCCGCAAGTACCACGTCGACCCGCACTCAGCGGAACTGCGCACTCCGCCGGGCACCAACCGGGCGCGCGAGGTGACCGCCGACGAGGCACGGCATCTGCTGCCCGAACTCTTCGACCGCTGGTGCGCCAAGACCCACGGCGAACTGACCCGCGACGCCGCCTGGTGGGACGACTTCTTGGAAGACCGTGAGTCACAACGCGATACCGCGTCACCGCTGAACTTCGTCATCCATCCGGACGGGTTTCTGACCTACCGGGTGATGGGGGCGCGGGCACACGCGTTTCGGCCGCCGTTCGGCACCGTGGTCATTCAGGACTTCTGCCCCATCACCGATGAAGCCCATACCGAACTGCTCGCCACACTGTCCGGCTTCGAGATCTTCGACAACATCGTCATCGAAGTCCCGGTCGACGATCCGCTTCCCCTCAAGCTCAAGGATCAGGCGGCGGCCAAGACGGCGGGGCTCAGCGATTTTCTGTGGATCAGGATCATGAAGGTGCCCGAAGTGCTCGCCGCCCGCACCTACTCCGCCGATGTCGACCTGGTCCTGGAGGTCGAGGACCCGCTGACCGTCGCCGGGGGACGATTCCGCCTGCAGACCCGCGACGGCATGGGCAAATGCACGCCCGATGACGGTCCCGCCGACATCCGACTCGGCCTCGGCGAGCTGGGCACCATCTTCATGGGCGCCCATCGCGCTTCCGAGCTGCACCGGGCACACCGCATCACCGAACTGCGCGACGGGGCGATGCGCGAGCTGGACGCGGCCTTCTGCACCGAGCGGGCACCGCACTGCAGCACGCTCTTCTGACGCGCTACCTGCGGTCGGTGTCGCGACTGGGCTGCACCCGCTTGGGTTCGCCCGGCATCTTGGGGTAGTTCGGCGGGTAGGGCATATCCCCCAGGCCGCGGCCTTCGTCGGCGGCGACCAACTCGAACAGCGGATCCAGCGACTGTTCGAGGTCGTCGATGCTGCTCCACGGGTCACCGCGCCGAGCGATCAGATCCGGCACGGTGCTGATCGTGTAATCGTCTGGATCGGCCCCCTCGGCCAGCTCGTCCCAGGTCAACGGCGTGGACACGGTGGCGATCGGGGTGGCGCGCGCCGAATATGCCGACGCCATAGTGCGGTCGCGGGCGTTCTGGTTGAAGTCGACGAAGATCCTTGAGCCGCGTTCTTCCTTCCACCATGCGGCGGTGACCGCCTCCGGTGCGCGTCGCTCGATCTCGCGAGCCAGCGCGATACCGGCCCGGCGGACCTCGATGAAGTCCCAGTCAGTCTTGATCCGCAGGTAGACGTGCAGCCCGCGGCCGCCGGAGGTCTTGACGTAGCCGACCAGCCCGAGTTCGTCGAGCAACGGGCGCACCACCTCCAGCGCGACCGCACGGGCCTCGACGAAGCCGGTGCCCGGTTGCGGGTCCAAGTCGATGCGCAGCTCGTCGGGGTGGTCGGTGTCGCTGCAGCGCACCGGCCACGGATGGAAGGTCACCGTGCTCATCTGCACGGCCCACAGGATGTCGGCCGGCTGGGTGACCTTGAGGACGTCGGCGGTACGGCCGGAGGGGAACGTCACCTGGCAGGACTGCAGGTAATCGGGGTGCCCCCGCGGTAGCCGTTTCTGGTAGACCTCATCGCCGTCGATGCCGTCTGGGAACCGCTGCAGATGGCTGGGCCGGTCGGCCAGGGCGTGCAGCAGTGGTCCGCTCGCCACCGCCAGGTAGTAGTCGGCCAGTGCCCGTTTGGTGCCACCCGCCCCCAGCCGGGGAAAGTACACCTTGTCGCCGCTGGTGAATCGGACCGCGGTGCCCGCGACGTCCAATTCCTCGGCCTGCTTCGATTTGGCCACCTCAGGTCTCCAGTACGTCACCGAGGTCGTAGTTCAGCGGCGCCTCGAGCTGGTCGAAGGTGCAGCTGGCCGGATCCCGGTCGGGCCGCCACCGCACCAGCTTCACGGTGTGCCGGAAGCGATCCCCTTCCATCTGGTCGTAGGCGACCTCGGCGACGCGCTCGGGCCGGATCGGGACCCACTGTTTGTCGGCGGCCGAGTTCCACCGGCTCGGCTCCCCGTCGCGGACGTCGCCGAGGCGCAGCGGCTCCAGCTCGTTCAGGAGCTTGAGCCGGTCGGCGTCGGTGAACGCCGACGAGCCGCCCACCATCGCCAACTCGCCGTCGGGGCGGTACAGACCCAACAGCAGCGAGCCGATGCCGACACCGCTCTTGTGGATGCGGTAGCCCATCACCACGCAGTCGGCGTCGCGGTGGTGTTTGACCTTGACCATCTCGCGCTTGCCGGGCAGGTACGGCCCGTCGGTCCGTTTGGCGACCACCCCGTCCAGCCCGGCGCCTTCGAATGTGGTGAGCCAGCGGGTGGCCTGTTCGGGGTCGGCGGTGGCACGGGTGATGTGACAGCTCTTGCCCCCGGTGATCAGATCCGACAGCGCGTCGCGTCGCACCCGAAACGGCTCGCCCAGCAGCGACGCCGAACCGGTGGCCAGTGCATCGAAGGCGATGAACTGCGCCGGAGTCTGTTCGGCCAGCAACCGCACTCGGCTCTCTGCGGGGTGAATCCGCTGGCTCAGCGAGTCCCAGTCCAGCCGGGTACGCCCGCCGATCCGGCGCGGCACCACCACCTCGCCGTCGAGCACACAGCGCGGGGCGGTCTCGGCGCGCAGGGCCTCCAGCAGCTCCGGGAAGTAGCGGCTCAGCGGCTTGCCGTTGCGGGACTGCAGCAGCACGTCGTCGCCGTCGCGAAACACGATGGCGCGAAAGCCATCCCATTTGGGTTCGTAGGACCAGGACCCGGGTGCTCCGCTGTCACTGGGGACCTTGGCGGCCGCCTTGGCGAGCATCGGGGCCACCGGCGGTGCCACGGGCAGGTCCATGGTGTCCATCATGGGCGTTGGCGAGGCATCTGTCACCGAAGGCGCAGTGTCGGGCGTCGCTGGGCCGTCATCGCCTGACCGCGAGCCGGAATCTGACGACACGACACGCCGCTATTGCGTCGTCAGATTCCGGCTCGGGGTGCGACGGGGCGGCGTCAGCGGCGTCGCCGGGGTACGACGGGGCGGCGCCACCGACGTCACCGCCGCAGGAACTCCACGATGTGGCGGGCGAGTTCTTCGCCGGCGTCCTCCTGCAGGAAATGCCCGGCGTCGTGGATCACCGGGTGCGCGCGGCCGTGTGCGCCGACCATCTCGCGCTCGAAGATCGGGGCCATGGCCCCGGTGATCGGGTCACCGTCGCTGAACGCGACCAGCATCGGGGTCTGCGAGGAGCACAGCGCCGCCCAAGCCGCCCGGTTGGCCGGGGCCGCGGGATCCTCGGGTGTGGTGGGAATCAGCGACGGCATGGTGCGGGGGCCGACGCAGTAGCTGTCGTCGGGGAACGGGGCGTCATAGCCGGCCCGAACGGCGTCGCTCATCGGCCGGCGGCATCCGGCCTGAACAAACCAGCCGACGTTGATCGTCGGCGCGGTCTGGATCGCCTCCCGGAAGCGCCACCAGACCTCCGGCATCGGGATGTCCCCGGTGGGCAGACCGGTGTTGGCCACCACCACGCCGGAAAACCGGTCCGGGTTCTCGGCCAGCACCCGCAGCCCGATCAGCCCACCCCAGTCCTGGCCCACCAGCGTGACATTGCGCAGGTCCAGGACGTCGAACGCCAGCGCACGCATCCACTCGACATGGCGCGCATAGGTGTGGTCCTCCGCGAGGGTGGGCTTGTCGGAACGTCCGAAGCCGACCAGGTCCGGGCAGATGACCCGATACCCCGCCTCGGCCAGAATCGGCATCATCTTGCGGTACAGAAACGACCACGACGGTTCGCCGTGCAGCATCAGGATGGGGTCCCCGTCGTCGGGACCGTCTTGCACCCACGCCACCCGTAGCGTGCCGCCGTCATCGTCGTCGAGGTCGCAATACTGCGGCGGGTAGGCGAAATCCGGGAGTCCGACGAACCTGTCGTCGGGCGTGCGCAGCGTCTGCATGAGGCGACGATACCGTGTCGGTATATACCCCCCGGGGTGTTTTGATACACTGGTGTCAACCCGACCGAGGAGGCCTCATGTCCGTGGCGATCAGCACTGCTGTGACCGGCGCCGATTTCGACGCAGTCGCCGAGAAGACCCGAGAAGTTTTGAAGGACAACGGTTTCGGTGTACTGACCGAAATCGATATGCAGGCGACACTGAAAGCCAAGCTCGGCGAGGATATGGAGCGCTACCTCATCCTGGGCGCCTGCAATCCGCCGCTGGCGCATCGGGCCGTGACCGCCGAGAAGCGCATCGGGGTGCTGCTGCCCTGCAACGTCGTGGTCCGCGAAGACACCGAGCACCCGGGCACGGTGCTGGTGGAGGCCATGAATCCGGAGCTGATGGCCCAGGTCCTCGACAATCCGGCGGTGGCGCCGATCGCCGACGAGGTGAGCGAGAAAATCCGCAACGTCATCGATACCCTGGCGGGTGCGTTGCGCACCACCTGAAAGGAACCGCCCATGTGCTACCCCGTGCCGTGCCGAGTCTGCGGCAAGATCACCTGGGACGGCTGCGGGGAGCACATCGCGGAGGTACGCGCTCAGGTGCCGCCGGAACAGTGGTGCGGGGGCCATCAGGAGGCAACGCACTCCTGACTGAACCCCTGGCTGCACGCATTATGGTGTGTGGATGCCTGAGGAATTCCTGCCGAACGCGCACACCCTGGTGGACATGCTGCGGATACAGGCAGACCGCTACGGGGACAAGGTGGCGTTCAACTTCGCCCCCGACGGCGACAAGATCATGGCGAGCCTGACCTACCGGGAACTCGACGACAAAGCCCGGGCAGTCGCGGCCGACCTGCAGCATCAGGGCGCCGCCGGACAACGGGTGCTGGCGATCTGCCGACCGGGCCTGGACAGCATCATCAGCATTTTCGCCTGCTTCTACGCCGGGGCGATCGCGGTGCCGGTCGACACGCCGCTGGCGCGCCTGAAGCTGGTTGCGCCCGACGCGCGCGCAAGCTTTGCGGTCGCGACGTCCACCACCCACAACCAGATGAAGGCGGCGACCGCCGATGTAGACGGTATGTCCGGGTTGAAATGGTGCGCCATCGACCAGGCCACCGACCCCGATGCGTGGCAGGCGCCCGACATCGACCCGAACACCGTCGCCATGATCCAGTACACCTCCGGTTCGACCCGGTCCCCCAAGGGCGTCGTGGTGACACATGGCAACCTGATGCACAATCTCGAATCCATCCGGCGGGCCTATCACGGTCATGAGAACGAGACCGCCGTGTACTTCCTGCCGCAGCAGCACGACATGGGGCTGATCGGCGGGGTCCTGGAGATGATCTACGTCGGCTGCACCACCGTGCTGATGTCGCCGATCGTCTTCTTCCAGCGGCCGATGGCGTGGCTGGAAGCGATGTCTCGGTATCGCGCCCACACGACCGCGGCACCCAACAGCGCCTACCGGCTGTGCGTCAAACGCAGCACCCCCGAACAGCGTGCGGCCTTGGATCTGTCGAACTGGACCACCGCCGCCAGCAGTTCCGAGCAGATCCACGCCTCAACGATTCAGGAGTTCGCCGAAGCGTTCGCTCCGGCGGGATTCAAGCTGCCGGCCTTTCTGGCGTGCTACGGCCTGGCCGAGGCCACCCTGTTGGTCTCGGCAGACCCCAGCCCCGAGGTCGTGGGCGTGCGCTACGTCGACAGCGCAGCGCTCCGCGAGAACCGGGCCGTCGATGCCGACCCCGGCAACGCCCTCCCCGTGGTGAGCTGTGGTCCACCGGTGTATGGCCAGCGGGTGGTGATCGCCGACCCGGAGACCCACCGGCAGCTCGGCGACGACGAGGTCGGCGAGATCTGGGTGTCGGGGCCCAGCGTTGCGCAGGGCTACTGGGAACGGCCGAAGGAGAACGCCCACAGCTTCGAGGCCTACCTGGACACCGGCGAGGGCCCGTTCCTGCGCAGCGGTGACATGGGATTTCTGTGCAAGGGCGAGATATTTGTGACCGGGCGATGGAACGACCTGATCACCATCGACGACAGCAACTACTACCCGAACAACATTGAGCCGACCGTGCAGGCCTGCCACCCGGGCCTGCTGGTCGACCGCGGCGCGGTCTTCGCGGTGCAGCCGAAACCGAATGCCGACAACCGCCTGGTGATCGTGCAGGAGCTGGACTATCACCAGCAGGTCCCCGACACCCAATATCCCGGCATCATCAAGGCCATCCGCGCCGCGGTCAGCGAGAAGCACGGCCTCGATCCGCACGACGTGTTGCTGGTGCCGGGGATGCGGATCCCCACCACCTCCAGCGGCAAGATTCAGCGCAGCGAGTGCCGGCGGCAGTTCCTCGCCGGCGAACTGGAGGCGCTGGCGGAGTGGCATGCGCCCAAACCGCCGGCCGTGCGGTCCCCGCAGGGAGGGGGCGCCGGCGCGGCCCTGCTGGGCCGCATGATCGCCTCCGGTCTGGCGCAGCGGCGCCAACAGGGCGGGACGCCGCCCACCCGTTAGGGCAGCGCCCCCAGGTAGTCGGCCAGCCGGTCCAGGACGGGCCGCTGCCCGGCCAGCAACTTGACTCGCGCCTGTTCCAGCGGAAACCAGCCGACCCGGTCGACTTCGGGAAACTCCCGGTGTTGGCCTGAGCGCGGCGGCCACTCCACTTCGAAGGTGTTGCTGCGGGCGTCGGTGATGTCGAGGTCGCCGCGCACGGCGAACACCGTGACCAGCTTTCCGCCGGCCTGTCGCACCACGCCGAGATCGACCCGTTCGCCATCCGGCGGTTCCAGGCCGAGCTCTTCGACGAATTCCCGCTGAGCGGTGTGCCACGGGTCCTCGCCCTCGGGTTGTTCACCCTTGGGAATCGACCAGGCGCCGTCGTCCTTGCGCGCCCAGAACGGTCCGCCGGGATGGGCGATCAGCACCTCCACGGCGCCGTCGGCGCCAGCCCGGTACAAGAGCAGCCCGGCGCTGCGCTTGGCCACCGCGTCACACACCCACGGCGTATTCCAGGTCTTCCAACGCGGTGTCCAGATGCCCGAGCAGGCGCTGCAGGTGCGGAACGGAGCTGCGGCAGCCGACCAGCCCGAAATCAAGGTTGCCGGCGTTGCTGACGACGGTCATGTTCAGCGCCTGCCCGTCCAGCGCGATCGACATCGGGTAGTTGCCGTCCAGGCGGGCGCCGCTCCAGTAGAGCGGCTCGGCCGGGCCGGGCACATTGGAGATGACGATGTTGAACGGCGGCTTGGCCGCCGAGACGAATCCGGGAATCGCGGCCAGCGCCAACGGCGCCATGTTGGCCGCCGACAATGCCAGCGCCTGAGTGCGCGGCAGCTCGCTGAACACCTTCTTGTTGCGGCCCATCGACTCGCTGATGGTCGCCAGGCGCCGCGCCGGGTCGGTGACGTCGGTGGCCAGGTTGCACAGGATGGCTCCGACCATGTTGCCGCCGGCGTCGGCCTCCGCCTCGGTCCGCAGGCTCACCGGGACCATCGCCACCAGCGGATGGTCGGGCAGGGCGTTCTGCTCGTCGAGGTAGGCACGCAGCGCGCCGGCGCACATCGCCAGCACCACGTCGTTGAGGGTGACCCCGGCCGCTCGTTTGACCGCGATGATCCGCGCAACCGGCCAGGACTGCGCCGCGCACCGGCGCGCTCCGCCGATCTTGACGTTGAGCATGGTGCGCGGCGCCTCGAACGGCAGGGTCAGCTGCTGCTCCAACAGGGCGGCGCGTGCCAGCTTCACCGTGGACGGACCCAGGGCGGCAACACCTTTGACCATCGACGTCAGCTCGCCCAAGGGCGACGGGGAGTCCGGTCGCGGCCGCGACCGGCGCTGGACCGACCACGGGGCGCGCAGCTCCGGTTCGCGCGGATCGGCCGACAGGGTGTGGCGCAGCAGCCGCAACAGGGAGACACCGTCGATCAGACTGTGGTGCACCTTGACGTAGACGGCGAACCGGCCGTCGTTGAGGCCCTCCACCACATGGGCTTCCCACAGCGGGCGGTGCCGGTCGAGCAGGGTGCCGTGCAGCCGCGAGGTCAGCTCCAACAGATCGCGCACCCGCCCCGGCACCGGCAGCGCCGAACGCCGCACGTGGTACTCGAGGTCGACGTCGTCGTCGACGGCCCAGCGCAGGCTTGAGATGCCGCCGAACAGCGCTGCCGGGCGCTTCCGGAAGGTGGGCTGCAGATCGCGGGCACCCAACAGACCTCGGTAGATCTCGCCGACGAATTCCGGCCCGGAACCCTCCGGCGGCTCGAAGAGCATCAACCCGCCGACGTGCATGGGGTGCTCCCGGCTTTCCGTCAGCAGGAAGACCGAGTCGAGCGGTGACATCAGCTGCATCGATCCATTAGACCCCGTAGCGGCCCCTGCCCGCTTGCTAGTCTGGGCCCGTGCATCGGCGGGCCGTTGTCTGCGTCGCCTCGGCCGCGTGCCTACTCGCGGCCGGCATCGGCGCGCCCGCCGCTTCGGCAGATCCTTCCGTGGCCGGCAAGACGGTGTTCTTGGACCCCGGGCACAGCGGCGCCAACGACGCCTCCCTCAACCGTCAGGTCCCCAACGGGCGCGGCGGCACCAAGCCCTGTCAGACCAGCGGCACCGCCGCCGACGACGGCTACCCCGAGCACAGCCTGAACTGGGACGTGACCAACCGGATCCGCGCGGAACTCGAGGGGCTGGGGGTGCACACCGAGCTCTCGCGTGCCGACGACACCTCGGTTGGGCCGTGCATCGACGCGCGGGCCGCCGCGGCCAACGCCGCGCACCCGGACGCGATCGTGTCCATCCACGCCGACGGCGGGCCGGCCGCAGGCCGCGGGTTTCACGTCAACTACTCCAGCCCGCCGCTCAACGGCGCCCAGTCCGGTCCGGCCGTGGCGCTGGCCGGCGACATCCGGGACTCCCTGGTGGCCGCGGGAATCCCCCCGTCCAGCTACCTGGGCGCCGACGGCCTCTACGGGCGAGCGGACCTGGCCGGGCTGAATCTGGCCGAGTATCCGGCGGTGCTGGTCGAGCTGGGCAACATGCGTAATGCGCAGGACGCGGCACTGCTGGAAAGCGCCGACGGGCGGGCGCAGTACGCCTCGGCGGTCACCAACGGGATCGTCGCCTACCTCAGCAGGTGACGATGTCTCACCGCGGATTCGTGCGCACCGCCAGAACACTTTTCGGGGTGGCCGCCCTGGTCCTGGCGCTGCCGGGCTGCTCGGACAACAACACCCCGACGGTGATCGCCGGGCATGCGATATCGATGCTGTACGACCCGGGACGGGTGGGTGGTCTGCCCACCGCCGAGGGGCCCAGCGGCCCGCGCGGCGATGTTCCGCCGGTCACCGACCGGGTGCGCAACAGCGACGGCGGGGACATCGATCGACTCTCGCTGCTGGCCATCGACGACATCGAGGACTTCTGGACGCATCACTACGCCGAGGCGCTGCAGGGACGCTTCCAGCCGGTCTCGACGCTGGTGTCCTATGACTCCACCGACGCCGACGGTCCGCAGGTATGCGGCGGCGACGTCTACCACCTGCCGAACGCGATGTATTGCCGCCGGACCGACACAATGGCCTGGGACCGCGCCAAGTTCCTTCCCACGGCCCGAAAGTACTTCGGCGACATGGCGATCAACGGGACGCTGGCGCACGAGTACGGGCACGCCCTGCAGAACATGGCGGGGATCGTCCACCCGTGGACGCGCACCCTGGTTCGCGAACAGCAGGCCGACTGCTTCGCCGGGGTGTATCTGCAGTGGGTGGCCGCCGGCAGTTCCTCGCGCGTGCAGTTGAGCACCGGCGACGGACTCAACCATGTGCTGGCCGGGCTGATCGTGATCCGCGACCCGGTGTCCACGCCGGACAATCCGGTGTCGATCTCCGATGAGCACGGCACCGCGTTGGACCGGGTCGGCGCCTTCCAGACCGGCTTCGACGGCGGGGCGGAGAGGTGCGCGGAGATGGACATGGATGAGATCCGCAGGCGCCGAGGCGATCTGCCGAATTCCCTGTTCGATTCGGAGAACCCGCAGAGCGACCTCACCATCGACGAGGCGGTGCTCTCGACGCTGATGGAGCAGCTGGGCCAGATCTTCGGCCTGTCCCGCCCGCCGCAGTTGTCGACGTCGGGTAAATGCCCCAGCGGCCACCAGCCCGACCCGGTGGCCTACTGCCCCGAGTCCAACCTCGTCGTCGTCGATCTGGCCGGACTGCAGGAGATGAGCGCGCCGACCGATCAGTCGACGCTGGGTATGCCGCAGGGCGACAACACCGGATTGTCGGCCGTCACGTCGCGGTATGCGCTTGCGGTGCAACGCGAACGCGAGGTCGGCTTGGAGTCGGCGGCGGCGGCGTTGCGCACCGCGTGCCTGACCGGAGTGGCCCAACGCCGGATGGCCGAGCCCATGACGCTGTCGACCGGTCCGGGCCTGACGCTGGCCGGCGGCGACCTCGACGAGGCGGTGACCGGGCTGCTGCTCAACGGCATCGTGGCCAGTGACGCCGACGAGCACACCGTGCCGGCGGGGTTCACCCGGATCCTCGCGTTCCGCTCCGGGCTGCACGGCGACGTCGACGGCTGCTTCGAGCGGTTCCCGTGAACCGTCCCGAGGATCCGCGCGACCGGCCGCAGTGGCGGCGGCCGGTGGGGCCGGTGGGGCAGCCACAGGGCCCGGTGGGCCGGTGCGGGGGCCGGTGGGGCCGCCCCCGCAGCGTCCGCGGCCGCCCGAACGACCCTGGTATCTGGAGGTCCGCCGGCCCGCACCACCCCCACCGCCCCGCGTGCCGCCGCCCCGTCAGCACCGGCCGCCGCCGGGGCCGCGGCCTCCGGTGGACCCTCGCCGGCAGCCGAGTGCCGGTGCCCCGGCGAGCCCGCAGCGTCCGTCGAACGTGGCCGTGGTGATCGCCGCGGGCCTGACCGGCCTGCTCGCGCTCGGTGTGCTGCTGACGCTGGTGCTGCGCGGGGCCGTCGGCGGCTCCGGCCCCGTCGAACTCGACGTGCTCCAGGCTCAAGAGGGTGTGCGCCAGGTGCTCACCGACCCGATCAACGGCTACGGGCGTGCCGACGTGACCGGTGTGCGCTGCAACAACGGGGTCAACCCGACGGTGCGCAGGGGCAGCAGTTTCACCTGTGCGGTGGTGGTCGACGGCGCCCAGCGGCAGGTCCTGGTGGAGTTCACCGACGACGCCGGCACCTACGCGGTGGACCGTCCCCGGTAATTCTCGGGGCGCTACGCACGCTACTTACGCGAGATCGGGCTGACGCAGCCCACTACTCGCACTTTTCCTGCGTGGATGAGATCTCGCGGAGTTGTCGATCATCCCGGCGGCGGGGCCGGGATGATCGACCAATGGCGGTGGCGGAGGGATTTGAACCCTCGGTGGGGGGTTACCCCACACACGCTTTCGAGGCGTGCTCCTTAGGCCGCTCGGACACGCCACCGCGGGACAGCGTACCCAACGAGTGGGCCGTCAGCCCAATCGCTGCCGGGCGAAGAACGCTTCCAGTGGCGCAGCGCACTCGTCGGCCAGCACTCCACCGCGCACCTGCGGGCGGTGATTGAGTCGGCGATCGCGCACCACATCCCACAACGACCCCACCGCCCCGGTCTTGGGCTCGAACGCGCCGAACACCAGTCGCTCCACCCGCGCCGCCACCAGCGCGCCCGCGCACATGGTGCACGGTTCCAGTGTGACAGCCAGCGTCGCGCCGGTCAGCCGCCATCCGTCACCGAGCACGGCGGCAGCAGCACGGATCGCCAGCAGTTCGGCATGCGCGGTCGGATCGCCGAGAGCCTCACGGGCGTTGGCCGCCTGGGCCAGCACCGTGCCGTCCGGGCCGACCACCACCGCACCCACCGGCACATCGCGAGGCCCCGCCTGCCCGGCGGCCGCCAGGGCCGCGCGGATCAGGTCCTCGTCGGTGAGCGGGCCGCTCACCGACCGCGTCGCGGCAGCGCCGCGGTGAGCTGCTCGTCGAATCCCATCTCGTTGGCGATTCGGTGCAGCTGCTCTTCGACGGTCAGGTCGGACTCGTCAAGGATGACGCCGAGCACCGCGGCGGGCAGCCCGATGTCGGACAACACCCCCAAGTCGCCTTCCTCGAACGGGTCGGATTCCTCCAGGTCGTCGGCGTCGATGTCGGCGTCGAGTTCCTCGAGTACCTCGTCGGCGAGGTCGTAGTCCAGCGCTGCTGTGGCATCCGAGAGCAGCAGCCGCGTGCCAGCCGGGCCCGGCCGAACGATCACGAAGAACTCGTGGTCGACATTGAGCAGACCGAAAACAGCGCCGGCACTGCGCAGTTCACGAAGCTCCGTCTCAGCTGTGGACAAACTGGTGAGCGCAGCGGCGCGCATGGACGTGCAACGCCACTTGCCGTCCTCGCGCACCACAGCCACGCCGAAGCCGTCCAGCGTCTCTGCCGGCCGGCCCGGGGCGGACGAGCTCTGTGCTCCCATGGGCGCCTACGGTAGTCGCCGCTTACGCCCTTGACCAGCGTGTGCCAACCTGGACAGGTGGCATCAAGCACAGTGAAAACTCCGGTATGCGTGTTGGGGCTCGGCCTGATCGGCGGGTCGGTGCTGCGCGCTGCTGCGGCCGCAGGCCGGACGGCGTTCGGCTACAACAGGTCGGCCGATGGGGTCAACGCCGCAGTCGCCGACGGATTCGACGCCACCACCGAGCTGGAGACGGCCCTCAAGCGTGCCGCAGACACCGGTGCGCTGATCGTGATCGCCGTTCCGGTGCCGGCGCTGTCGATGCTGCTCGGCCCGATCAGCCGCCTGGCGCCCGATTGTCCATTGACCGACGTCACCAGCGTCAAGACCCCGGTGCTCAACGAGATCACCGCCGCGGGACTACAGGACCGCTTCGTCGGCGGCCACCCGATGGCGGGCACTGCGCACTCCGGGTGGCCGGCCGGGCATGCCGGTCTGTTCCAGGGCGCACCGTGGGTGATCAGCGTCGACGACCACGTGGATCCCGGGGTGTTCACGCAGGTGCTGGACCTGATTCTGGACTGCGGATCGCTGGCGGTGCCGGCCCGCTCTGAGGAACACGACGCGGCCGCTGCCGCCATCTCTCACCTGCCGCACCTGATGGCTGAGGCGCTGGCCGTGATCGCATCCGACGTGCCGCTGGCCTTTGCGCTGGCCGCCGGGTCCTTTCGCGACGGCACCCGGGTCGCCGGAACGGCACCGGACCTGGTCCGGGCCATGTGCGAGGCCAACTGGCAGCGACTGCTGCCGGCGCTGGACCGGGCGATCGCGCTGCTGGCCGACGCGCGCGACTCGCTGTCCGCCGCGGATTCGGTGGCCGACCTGGTCAATCATGGGCACGCTGCCCGCACGCGCTACGACAACTTCCCGCGCAGCGAGATCGTCACCGTGGTCGTCGGCGCCGGGGATTGGCGCCGAGAATTGGCCGCCGCCGGCCGGGCCGGCGGGGTGATCAGATCCGCGTTGCCAACCCGGGATAGTCGATGACGAACCCGTCGGAGTCGACCGTGACGGTGACACCATCGGTTCCCGGAGTACTCACCTTGATGCCGCCGTCGGTCCCGACGCTGCTGTAGCTCGCGGTCGCCGCCACCACCGTCATGTCGGGCACGTTGAGGTACAGCGTGGGCAGGGTTATCGCGGCGGACCGCTCGTGCAGCCGGGCCCGCCGGATCGGCAAGGTGTTGAAGAACGGGCTGAACAGCATGTCGATGTCCAGCGCGCCGTCATAGCCGGCACGGGACTGCCCGCGGGCGTCGGTGACCAGCCACATGTTCTCTTCGTCGCGGGCGATCACCAGCTGGCGCTCGCGTTCGGCGAGCGTGACGGTCAGTCCCAGCCGCTTGGTGGCCCCGGACTCGTCGGTGTGCAGGTCGTAGTAGATGCCGAACGCCGGATGCTCGGCGGTGGCCCCGGCCACCACGCGGCCGTTGGCACGGATCCGGTTTCCGGACATCTGCACACGTACCGACTCCATCCGCGGGGCGTCGGGCGCGCGCCAGGTCAGAATGGCCGGCCACCGGCCGGACGGGGGTGCACTCACCAGCACACCGTAAGCGACCGGCCCTGCATCCGCAGCGAGGACCCCCGGTGCGCAAAGTCACCAGAACGGGTTTCTTTCGGCGCGCCAAGCGGCAAGATATCCCTATGAGCAGCGATCCGAGCGTGCCAGTCGACCCGCCTGCCGGCGAAGCCAGCACACCGCCGCAGCATCAGGCGGCGGTGCCGTTCACCCGTGCCGGCGCGCTGTGGAGCGCGCTGATCGGCGGTTTTCTGGTGCTGATCGTGTTGCTGGTGTTCATCACCCAGAACACGAGTCCGGTCGACCTGGCGTTCTTGACCTGGACCTGGAGCCTGCCGACGGGGGTGGCGATCCTGCTCGCGGCGATCTGCGGCGGGTTGCTGACCGCCCTGGTGGGAACCGCGCGGATCTTCCAACTGCGCCGCGCCGCCAAGAAGTCTCTGGCGGCTCAGCGCTAGATCAGCCCGCGGCTTCGCCGTTTTGGTCGGCGCCTGGCAGTCGGGCCTGGTTGCGCGGCAGCAGGTCCCAGACATGCTCGGTGCCGTTGGTCGACGCCACCGCGGCCTGGCCCGACCGCGAGTACAGCAGACGGGTGATCGACACATAGTCGATGGGAAATGACAGCAGTCGCTGCGTGCCCAGAACCTGGTGCAGGATCACGTTGATCACGCCGCCGTGGCTGAACACCGCGACGGTGTCGTCGGGATTGGCACTGGCCACCACGTCGGTGACGGCTTCAGAGACGCGGGCGCAGAACGCGGCCTCGTCGACGTCGGCGGGCAGGTGGCCCTGCGCCATCCGGGCCCAATCCTGGGGCCGCTCCGCGCGCAGATGTTCGACGGGCAGGTAGCCGGCCAGGTCGCGGTCGTATTCGGCGAATCGCTCGTCGATGTCGATGCTGCGCCCCAGCTGCGCGGCCAGCGGCTCCGCGGTCTGGATCGCGCGGCGCTGCGGGCTGCTGACCAGCCGGGTGATCGGGAACCGCGTCAGCGCGTCCGGCAGACGCTGCGCCTGGGCGAATCCGGTCTCGGACAGTTCCGGGTCTGAACCCTGACCGTATTCGCTGCGCAGCGGAAGGGCGTGGCGGATCAACAGCAACTGCACGCCTGTCACCCTAAGGGGCCAGTTCGGCCCCGCCTCACGGGGTGACGATGTTGAAGTTCGGGTCCGGGGCGTCCAGGACGCCGAGCAGGTTCGCCCAGGCGGTCTGGTCGCCGGCGACCTCCAGCCCGCCACCGCCCAGCAGTGCCGCCAGCAGCGCCAGCTTGGTGGGCGCGGTGACGGTGACGTCCGCGCTGTCGGGATCTGCCGGAGTCTTGCGGTGCACCAGTACCCCGTTGCGCAGGGTGAGCCGATAGTTGACCCCGGTGTCGGCGAACGAGACGTCGAGGGCCAGCACCAGATCCCACGCCCGCGGCCCGTTGATCCGGATCGCCAGGCTCTCGAAGAGTTGCTCGGGGGTAAGTTGCGAGACCAGCCCCACCGAGGTGACCTGGCCGACGGTGCCGAAGTTTCCGGTACGCAGTTCGGTGGCGCCGGACAGAAAGAAGTTGCGCCAGGTCGCGTTCTCCGCGCCGTAGGCCAGCTGTTCGAGAGTGTCGACGTAGAGCCTGCGCGCCCCGGCATGGTCGGCGTCGGTGAATATCGCATGGTCGAGCAGGGTTGCCGCCCAACGGAAGTCACCCTCATCGAAGGCGGCTTGCGCCAATTCGACGACGCGGTCCACGCCGCCCATCGCTGCGGTGTAGCGGGGTCCCAGCGCCTCGGGCGGATGCGGCCACAACCGGGCCGGGTTGCCGTCGAACCAGCCCAGATAGCGCTGGTAGACCGCTTTGACGTTGTGGCTCACCGAGCCGTAGTAGCCGCGGGCATGCCAGGCGGCCTCCAGCGCGGGCGGCAGCTGGAACTGTTCGGCGATCTCGATTCCGGTGAAGCCGCGGTTGAGCAGTCGCAGCGTCTGGTCATGCAGGTAGGCGTACAGATCGCGCTGCAGGCCAAGGTATTCCGTGATCCGCTCGGTGCCCCACGTCGGCCAGTGGTGCGAGGCGAAGACGACGTCGGAGCGTCCCGCGAAGGCGTCGATGGCCTCGGTGAGGTAACCGGCCCACGCATGGGGGTCGCGAACCAGCGCGCCGCGCAGTGTCAGCAGATTGTGCTGATTGTGGGTGGCGTTCTCGGCCATGCACAGCGCCCGGAATTGCGGGAAGTAGAAATGCATTTCGGCCGGCGCCTCGCTGCCCGGCGCCATTTGGAATTCGATCTGGACGCCGTCGATGACATGGGACTCGCCGGTTCGGCTGATGGTGACGGTGGGGACGATGACCGACACCTCCCCGGTCGAGGTGTTCTGGCCGAGGCCGCAGCCCACCTGACCACGCGGCCCGCGGGCCAGCATGGTGCCGTACATGTAGCCGGCCCGGCGCAGCATCGCGGTGCCGGCGTAGACGTTCTCGGACACCACATGGTCGATGAAGCCCTCCGGGGCGAGCACGGCCACCCGACCGGCGTCGACGTCGGCCTGCGAGGTCACGCCCAGCACACCGCCGAAGTGGTCGACGTGACTGTGGGTGTAGATGACCGCGGTGACGGGCCGGTCTCCGCCGCGGTGTTCTCGGTAGAGCTTCAGCGCGGCGGCGGCGACCTCGGTGGAGATCAGCGGGTCAATGACGATGACGCCGGAGTCGCCCTCGACGAAGGTGATGTTGGAGATGTCGAAGCCGCGCACCTGGTAGATGCCCTCGACTACCTCATAGAGGCCCTGCTTGGCGGCCAGCTGCGATTGCCGCCACAGCGACGGGTGTACCGAGGTCGGCGCTTCACCTTCGAGGAAGTCATAGCTGTCGTTGTCCCAGACCACCCGGCCGTCGGCAGCGGTGATGACGCACGGTGACAGGGCTGCGATGAAGCCACGATCCGCATCGGCGAAATCCCTTGTGTCGTCGAAAGGCAGCTTCGCGCGGTGTTCGGCGTGGGCGGCTGCGATCGTGGCACTCACCGGCTGGTTTTCCATGGCGCACAGCTTGCCACCCGCCGCCGTAGCACGCGGCGAGTTGGTGGGTCAGTGTCAGTGGCGCCGGCGTAGCGAGGTCAACGCGTGACGCAGCCGCGTCGGCCAGGAGGGGCGGGCGACCCGGTCGCGGGTCACCCGCGCCTCGTGGGCGTAGTCACGTATGGATTCGTCGCCTTCTTCAGCACGCATGGGATCACTCCGGTGAGTCGTCGGGTTGGTTCGGCGGGTCTTCGGGAACCAGCCGCTCGGGCACCTCTGCGGGCGCCAGTCGCTCGGGCGGTTCCGCGGGCACCAGCCGTTCCGGTGGCTCCTCGGGAACGCGCCGATGGGGCGGTTCGTCGGGCCGGCCCGGCTCGGGTGGCAGTTCGGGATTCATACCGGTCGCCTACCCACCACACGGCGGGTGCAAACCCGACGGGGGTGCCGCTGCGGGGCGGGCAAACCCTCCGGGGCCGGTGAGCGTGGCAAACCCAGCGGCGAGCGTGCGCAGTTGTACGTCAGCACCCGGCGTGTCGTGTGCAAACACGCCCACTCGCGGAAATAAGCCCCCCCGCTCGCGGAAATAGACGGGCTAGCGGGGCAGGCGGACGGTGAATTCGGTGCGGCCGGGGGCGCTGGTGACACCGATCGTTCCCCGGTGCGCCCGCACCACCGCCGAGGCGATCGCCAAGCCAAGTCCGGTGCTGCCGCCCTTGCGTGAGCGGGAGGTGTCGCCGCGGGCGAACCTCTGGAAGATCTCGGGCAGGACCTCGGCGGGGATGCCCGGGCCGTCGTCGGTGACGCTGAGCACGGCGTGGTCGCCGTCGACACCCAACCGAAGAGTCACCACGGTTCCCGGGCCGGTGTGCACGCGCGCATTGGTGAGCAGGTTGGCCACCACCTGATGCAGGCGGGCGGCGTCGCCGGGCACGGTAACCGGCTCGTCGGGCAGTTCGAGTCGCCACTGATGGTCCGGTCCCCCGACGTGGGCGTCACTGACGGCGTCGACCGCCAGCCGGGACAGGTCCACCGGGTCGTGCTCCAGCGGACGGCCGGAGTCCAGCCGCGCCAGCAGCAGCAGATCTTCGACCAGCTGGGTCATCCGCTCGGTTTCGGACTGCACGCGGCTCAACGCGTGGGTCAGGGCTTCGGAGGCCGTGCCGTCGGATACCGGAATGCGCTGCGCCAATTCGGTGTAACCGCGGATCGCCGTCAGCGGCGTGCGCAGCTCGTGGCTGGCGTCGGCGACGAACTGACGCACCCGGGTCTCACTTTCTTGGCGGGTCGACAGCGCGGCGGCGATATGGTCGAGCATCCGGTTGACCGCGGCGCCCAACTGTCCGACCTCGGTGCGGGGGTTGGCGTCGGACGGCGCGACCCGCACCGGCAGCGTCGCCTCACCGCGATCCAACGGCAGGCCGGCGACTTCACCGGCGGTCTGCGCGACACGGCGCAGCGGGGTCAGTGCCCGCCGGATGACAACACTGCCGGCCGAGGCCGCCGCGGCCACCGCGACCAGAGTGACCAGCCCGAAGATCAGCAGCACCCGGACCATGGTGTCGTCCACCGCGGCCAGCGGCAGCCCGGTGACGATCACGTCGTCACCGCGGCGGGCGGGGGTTGCGACCACGCGGTAGCGACCCACCCCGTCCAGGCGAAGGGTCACCGGCGGGGCCCCCGCCACCACTTCGGTCAATTGCCTTGCGGCCGCTGGGCTCAGCTGCTCACGCTGACCGGAGACGCTGAGGTAGCCGGCCTCCACGAGGGGGGCGCCATCGGGAGTGTCCGGACTGTCGCACACCGCGCCGACCATGCCGGCCGGCTGGCCGGGGGCGTCCAGGAAGTCCGGGCCGGGCCCCGGTCGCGGCCGGTGCAGCCGGCGCCCGAGCGGCAGCAGATGCGGGCCGTGCAGCCGCGCCGCGCGGTGCGAGGCGTCGGAGAGCTGATCGTCGACCTGGCCGACCAGGTACTGGTAGAGAGCCACCTCGGTCACCGCGCCGATCCCGAGGCAGGCCAGGGTCAGCAGCACGATCTGACCGGTCAGCAGCCGCGCCCGCAGCGACCAGGTGCGCCGCGTGCCGGGCGGCGGCGAACTATCCGGCGGGTTTGAGTACATATCCCGCACCGCGCAGCGTGTGGATCATCGGCGGCCGGCCGTTGTCGATCTTCTTCCGCAGGTAGGAGATGTAGAGCTCGACGATGTTGGCCCGGCCGCCGAAGTCGTAGCCCCACACCCGGTCCAGGATCTGCGCCTTGGACAGCACCCGCTTGGCGTTGTGCATCAGGTAACGCAGCAACTCGAATTCGGTGGATGTCAGGGTGATCGGGTCACCGCCACGGGTCACCTCGTGGGAATCCTCGTCGAGCACCAGGTCACCGACCACGATCTGGGCGCCGGCCTCGGCGGTGGCCACCCCGCTGCGGCGCAACAGCGCCCGTAGCCGCAACACCACTTCCTCGATGCTGAACGGCTTGGTGACGTAGTCGTCGCCGCCGGCGCTCAAGCCCGCGATGCGGTCCTCCAGGCCGTCCTTGGCGGTCAAGAACAGCACCGGTAACCGCGGGTTGATCTCCCGCAGCTTGTGCAGCACGTCGAGTCCGCTCATGTCGGGAAGCATCACGTCGAGCACCACGACGTCGGGGCGTTTCGCTTTGGCGGCGGCGATCGCTGCGGCGCCGTCCCCCGCGGTGGCGGTGGTCCAGCCCTCGTAGCGCAGCGCCATGGACACCATCTCGGCCAGCACCGATTCGTCGTCGACCACCAGTGCCGTGATGGGTGTGCCGTCGGCGTGCGACAGCACGACACGTTCGACCGATCCCCGTGGCGCAGACATCAGGTTCCAGTATGTCGGTCGCGACCGATTATCTTCATCGGATGGCACGCTCACCGCAGGAAATCTTCGACCACCATCTGCAGGCTCTGCTCGCCGGCGACGTCGACGAACTGCTCGTCGACTACACCGACGACTCGGAACTGATCACCCCCGCCGGCGTGGCGCAGGGCAGCAGCGGCATCCGGGCCGCCTTCAGTCAGCTGGCCGGCGCCATGGCCGATGCGAAGTTGGAGGTCAAGTCGCAGACCTACAGCGGCAATGTGCTGCTGCTGGAATGGACTCTGGACGCACCGGGTTTCGGCGTCGACGGGGTGGACACGTTCCTGTTCGACGACGACTCCATCCGGGTGCAGACGATCTCCCAGCAGGTCCGACCCAAGAGCTGACACCGGGCCCCGCGAAACCCCTGAATCGCTGCGGGCTGACCGGTTAGGTTTCCCCCGTGAACCTCGAAGCGGTCGCGGAATGGATGTCCACCCAAGGCCTGGGCGAGGGCCCGCTGCACGACGTCACGGAGCTGTCCGGCGGCACCCAGAACGTCATGCTGCAGTTCACCCGATCCGGTCGCAGCTACGTGCTGAGACGGGGCCCGCGGCATCTGCGACCGCGCAGCAACGCGGTGATGCTGCGGGAGACCCGGCTGCTTGCCGCGCTGGCCGGCACCGACGTGCCGCATCCGGGACTGATCGCCGTCTGCGACGACCCGACGGTGCTCGGCGACGCCGTGTTCTACCTGATGGAACCGGTCGACGGGTTCAACGCGAGCGGCGAGCTGCCCGCGCTGCACGCCGGCGACCCGACGGTCCGGTACGGGATGGGGCTGTCGATGGCCGACGCACTGGCCAAACTCGGTGCTGTCGACCATGTCGCGGTGGGGTTGGCCGACTACGGCAAGCCCGAGGGCTTCTTGGAGCGCCAGGTGCCGCGGTGGCTGGCCGAACTGGACTCCTACCGGCAGTTCGAGAACTATCCGGGGCCGGATCTGCCGGGCCTCGAGGACGTCGCTGACTGGTTGCAGCGCAATGTCCCGGCATCCTGGCAGCCCGGGATCCTGCACGGCGACTACCACGCGGCCAACGTGATGTTCTCTCCCACCGGACCGGAGGTGGCGGCGATCGTGGACTGGGAGATGTCGACCATCGGGGATCCGCTGTTGGACCTGGGCTGGCTGCTGGCCACCTGGCGTCAAGATGACGGATCGAGCGTGTTCAGCCACACGCTGACCGGCATGGACGGGCTGGCCTCTCCCGATGACCTGGTCCAGCGCTACGCCGCGGGCAGCTCTCGCGATCTGTCGCATATTGGCTGGTACACGGTGATGGCCGGTTTCAAGCTGGCCATCGTGATCGAGGGCACCCTGGCCCGGGCGTCGGCCGGCATGGCCGACAAGGAGGTGGGCGATCAGTTGCACGAGGCCGCCGTCTGGCTCTTCGACCGGGCCCAGATCTGGATGGCGAGCGCGACATGACGGCCGGCATCGACGCAATCGACAGGATCGTCGAGGCTGACACGCGCCGCCTGATCGAGGTCTTCAAAGACCTGCACCGCAACCCCGAGTTGGGGTTCCAGGAGGTGCGCACCGCCCGGACGGTCGCACAGGCTCTCGGCGACCTGGGCTTCACGGTGACCACCGGGATAGGGGGCACCGGTGTGGTGGCGGTCCTGGCCAACGGCCCCGGCCCGGTGGTGATGTACCGCGCCGATATGGACGCACTGGCCGTACCGGAGGCCACCGGCCTCGACTACGCCAGCAGCAACCCGGCACTCGGCCACATGTGCGGCCACGACGCACACGTGACGTGGATGTTGGGGCTGGCCAAGGTGTTGGCCGAGACCACCGATTCCTGGTCGGGCACCGCGGTGCTGATCGGACAGCCTGCCGAGGAACTGATCGGCGGCGCCCAGGCCATGGTCGATGGCGGCCTGTATGACGTGGCGCCCCGGCCGGACGCCTTCCTGGCGATGCACACCGCGCCGGTGCCGGTCGGCATGGTCGCGGCGGTCGGCGGGGAACGGATGGCCGGGACCGACCAGCTCGACATCGTGTTCCACGGGGTCGGCGGGCACGGGTCGATGCCCCAGCTGGCCTGCGATCCGGTGCTCATGGCTGCGGAGGCCGTCGTGCAGTTCCAGAGCATCGTCAGCCGCGCCGTCACACCCGGCGAGACGGCGGTGCTGACGGTCGGCTCGATCCAGGCCGGCAGTGCCTACAACGTCATCCCGGACCGGGCACTGCTCAAGGTCAACCTGCGGTGGTTTCGACCCGAGGTACGCGAGACGATGCTGACCCGCATTCGGGCGATCTGCGCGGGCATCGCACGCGGCTACGGCATGCCCGAGGACCGGATGCCCGAAATCACCCTGGGCGGTGGTGCCACCCCGCTGGTCAATGACCCCGCCCTCACCGATCGGGTAGCCGGCGCGCTGGGCGACCTCCTCGGACCGGACAACGTGGTGCGCCAACTGCCGGCGCTGACCGGCTCGGAGGACTGCCATCTACTCAAAGGACCGTATGCCGATATACCGCTGGCCTATCTGCTGGTCGGGGTCGCCGATCCACGGGTGTACGCGAAGTCCGCGAACAAGGGCCGGTTGTTCCCCTATATTCCGCACTCGCCGGATTATGTGGTCGATCTTTCCGCTATCCCACTCGGAACCAGGATTGCGGCCCGTGTCATGCTTGAATTGCTTACTGTCAGTCGGTTTTAGTACAAAATACACACCGCTCAGTTTCTGAAATACTTGTGCGGTCCACCAAGAAGAGCTAAGGTGTATTGCTGTGGACGATCGTCACAAAGACCCAACCGTCGTGTTGCCTTATCTCGTGGGTAGGCCGCTCGGAGCGACCGAGGTCTACGAGGCATTCGGCTATCGCAAGTCCGCTTACTATAAGGCGGCCCACGAGGGCCGACTTATCAGTGCAGACAACCTGATCCGAGTTGCCAGGTACTTCGGACTCAACCCCGTCGACCTGCAGGTGCGGTTCGGATTGATCGAGCACGAAGCGGTCGCCGAATACCTGCAGTCCTCGTCACAACCGCTGCGGCTCAGTGATCTGAAGGCGGATCTGGACAAACCCCCCGTCTAAGAGCACCGGCAGGAAGTACCGTCGACCCATGACGTCGGCGTTGATAGGCGCCACCGTGTTGGTGACGCTGCATAGCCTATGGGTGCGCCGCGATACCTGGTGGTCGCGGTGGGAGAGCGGTATCACCGCGGGGATCGCCCTGGAGACCATCGCACTGGTCCTGATGTCGCCCTGGGCCGCCACCCATCTGGGACCGGCGCTGCACCACCTCACCCGGATATGGAATATCCAGCAGCTGGCCGGTCATGTGCTCTTCGCGGTTGCCGTCACGGCGAACGTCTACCACGTCATGGTCCGGCTGGCCGACTTCGACCAACTCCGCCCCCTGTTCCGCCAGCAGGTGCGAACGCCCATGCTGGTGGGTGTGGCGGCGTTGGTGGTCACGTTCGTGATCGCCGACGCGGGCTACCGCCCGGATGGATTCTCGGCGCTCGGCGGCGGCGGGGCCTGGGCAGGCGCGTACTGGGCACTGTTCTCCGTGCTGATGATCTACCTGGCCGGCTACGCGACGCGGGTGTTGTCGATGCTGCGATCCGACCCACGCGCCCGGGAGACCGTCGAGCTCTACACCGTCTCCACGGCTTTCGCCGTGGCGGCCATCATGGCGATCTTGAGCAATGCCTGGACCAAATCCGACGACAGCCGGCTGATCTGGCTGTGCGTGTGTATTTCGGTGGCGATCTTCGCCCACGGCTCGGCCCGCTCCTGGAAGGCCAAGGCCGCGTGGTTCGCCGGCGACGGGCGTGCCACGGCGCAGCCCAACCCGCCGCAACCGCTGTCGTGAGGGCGCCCCATGACGTCTGGGATCATTGCCGCCACGCTGGTGCTTGTCGCCTATAGCCTCTGGGTTCGCCGCGACACCTGGTGGACCCGCTGGGAGAACTCCTTGACCTTCGCGCTGGCGCTGGAAGCGGTTGCGCTGTTACTGATGTCGCCGTGGGCCGGAGCCAAGCTCGGCCCGGCGCTGCACCACGGGCTCGGGGTGTGGAACGTGCAACAGCTGATCGGTCACCTGTGCCTGATCGTGGCCATCACGGCCAACATCCATCACATGCTGGTGCGCCTGGCCGACCCCGTTCAGGTGCGACTCATCATGCGCCGCCAGCTCATGATCCCGATCTGGCTGGGCTTCGCGGTGATGGTGCCGGCCTTCCTGCGCTCCGATCAGGACTACCAACGGGATGTGTTCGCCGCACCCCGGACCGACGGCTGGATGGAGCTCTACCAAGTGGTCGGCTGTGCGCTGGTGGTCTTTCTCAGCGGCTACGTCAGTCGGCTGATGTTGACGCTGCGGCATGATCCGCGCGCCAAATCCACCATCGACCTTTACCTTGTGTCGATGGCCTTCGCCACCGCCGCATGCCTGGTCGTGATCGGTTCGAGCTGGATCGACGGCGACGACGCCAGCCCCGCGATCTGGCTGTTCATCTGCCTGGCGGTGGGCACCTTCGCCTACGGGTCCGCGCGGTCCTGGAAGGCCAAGAGCGCCTGGTTCACCGCCAACGGCGACGAGTCGGTGATCGGCGCCCAATGACACCTGTTTGTATCGGGGCCACCGCAGTGATGGTCACCTACTGTCTGTGGGTTCGCCGCGACACCTGGTGGTCGCGCTGGGAGGCCGGCGCCACCTTCGCCATCGCGATGGAGGGGCTCGGGCTGCTCCTGTTGACGCCGTGGGCGGCAACCGAACTGAGCCCGCCCCTGCACACCGTTACCGGAGTGTGGAACGTCCAGCAGTTGCTCGGATTTCTGTGCCTGGTCGCAGGCATAATCGGCAACATCTACCACATGCTGGTGCGGCTGACTGATCCCGCACACGTGTGGCCGATCATGCGCAAGCACCTGCTGGTGCCGGTGGGTATCGGCGTCGCGGTGGTAGTGGTGGCCTTCGTCAGCACCGACCGAGGCTTCGAGCCAGACCTGTTCGCCGCTCTGGACGGTGACCACTGGGTGACCGTCACCGAGGTGGCGATCGCCGCCCTGGTGCTGTTCCTGAGCAGCTACGTCGGCCGGCTGGTGCTGTCGCTGCGGCACGATCAACGGGCCAGGACGACGCTCGTGCTGTACGTGGCGGCAATGACTTTCGCGGCGATGGCCGGTGTCGCTGCCGTCGTCTCGATCTGGTTCGGCGGATATGCCGGCACTGTGATCTGGGTCGGCTTATGCCTGTCGGTGTCGATCTTCGCCTATGGCCTGGCGCGGTCCTGGAAAGCCAAGCGCGCCTGGTTCACCGCCGACGGCGACGAGTCGGTGATCGACGCGCAATGACACCTGTTTGTATCGTGGCCACCGTAGTGGTGGTCCTCTACTGCCTGTGGGTTCGCCGCGACACCTGGTGGTCGCGCTGGGAGGCCGGCGCCACCTTCGCCATCGCGATGGAGGGCGGTTCGCTGCTGCTGGTGACACCGTGGGCCAGCGACGAGCTGGGCCCGCCCACGTACAGCTTGCTGGACTTGTGGAATGTGCCGCAGCTGATCGGTTGGCTCGGTCTGATCGCGGGGGTGATCGGCAACATCTACCACATGCTGGTGCGCCTCACCGATCCTGCGCACGTGTGGCCGATCATGCGCAAGCACCTGTTGGCGCCGGTGGGTTTGGGGCTGGCGGTGATGCTGATTGCGTTCGTGAACTCCACCCGGGGCTTCGAGCCGGACATGTTCGCGCGCCTGGACGGTGACGGCTGGTTGACTGTCTACGAGGTGACGGTCAGCGTGCTGGTGCTGTACCTGAGCGGCTACGTCGCGCGGCTGTCGTGGGCATTGTGGCGCGATCCCCGGGCCCGAACGACGATTCGGTTGTACGTGGCGGCAATGAGCTTCGCGACAGCGGGCGTCGTGGTGGGGATCATCTCGGTAGCTACCCACCGCTATGCCGGCCCGGTGATCTGGGCCTGCCTGTGTCTCTCGGTGTCGATCTTCGCCTATGGCCTGGCGCAGTCCTGGCAGGCCAAGAGGGCGTGGTTCTCGCCCGATACCTCCGAACCGCGCACCGATCGGCGAAGCGACCGGTCCTAGCCGAACAGAAAAGCCCCGGCCGTAGCCGGGGCTTCTGTCACCGCTGAAATGTGCGCCCGAAGGGATTCGAACCCCCAACCTTCTGATCCGTAGTCAGATGCTCTATCCGTTGAGCTACGGGCGCCTGTCTTCAGTTGTCGGTCGAGCAAGCCCGGCCGTTGCGGAGGCGAGAGGATTTGAACCTCCGGTCCCCCGTAAAGAGGACAACTCATTAGCAGTGAGTCCCATTCGGCCGCTCTGGCACGCCTCCCGAACTCGTTGAGGGTACCGGATCACTCCCCCAGTTCTGAAACCGCCCGGTTCACGCGGCGGCCCCAGCTTCACCTCTCCTGCGTCGAGCCTCGCTGAACCGTGGGGTCAATGCGGCGGTCCCAGCCGCCAACCGCACACATATGCTGTGGTCCGTGACCGCCCGACTGCGCCCGGAGATCGCCGCACTGCCGGCCTACGTCGAGGGCAAGACGGTCCCGGGTTCGATCAAGCTCGCCAGCAACGAGACGGTGCTCCCCCCGCTGCCCAGCGTGGTCAAAGCCGTCGAGGCCGCGCTGGCCACCACCAACCGCTACCCGGACAACGGTTATGCCGCGCTGCGCGCCCGGTTGGCCGAGCATGTCGGGTTCGACCCGCAGCACGTGGCGGCCGGGTGCGGTTCGGTCAGCCTGTGCCAGCAGCTCATCCAGATCACCACCAGCGCCGGCGACGAGGTGGTGTTCGGCTGGCGCAGCTTCGAGATCTACCCGCTGCAGGTACGCACCGCCGGCGCCGTGCCGGTGCAGGTGCCGCTGCGCGAGCACACCTACGACCTGGACGCCATGCTGGACGCCATCACCGAGCGCACCCGGCTGATCTTCGTCTGCAACCCCAACAACCCGACGTCCACCGTGGTCGACCCCGACGCACTGGAGCGGTTCGTCGCCGCTGTGCCGCCGCACATCCTGATCGCCATCGACGAGGCGTATGTGGAGTACATCCGCGACGGCCTGCTGCCCGACAGCCTGGGGCTGGCCCGGCGCCACCGGAATGTGGTGGTACTGCGCACCTTTTCCAAGGCCTACGGGCTGGCCGGCCTGCGGTTGGGCTACGCGGTCGGCGACCCGGAGATCATCACCGCGCTGGGCAAGGTCTACGTGCCGTTCACGGTTTCCAGCGTGGCGCAGGTCGCCGGGATCGCCTCACTGGACGCCGCCGAGGAGCTGATGGCCCGCACCGACACGGTGGTCGCCGAACGGGCCCGGGTGTCGGCTGCGCTGCGTGACGCCGGGTTCGAGCTGCCGGATTCACAGTCCAACTTCGTGTGGCTGCCGCTGGCCGAGCGCACCGCCGATTTCGTGGCCGCCGCCGCCGCGGCCCGCATCGTCGTGCGCCCCTACGGCCAGGACGGCGTCCGGGTGACCATCGGCGCGCCGGAGGAGAACGACGCGCTGTTACGGTTCGCACAGACGTACCGCTGAGGAGGAACTGAAATGCACGCGACAGCGACTGCCACCGTCGCCGCATCCGCGGCTCAGGTGTGGGCGGTGCTCTCCGACTACGAGGGCATGTCGGGCTGGGCCCCCGGACTGAAGATCACCGTGATCCGGCCCGGAACCCCCGAGCCCAACGGCGTCGGCGCCCAGCGCCGGATCCAGGCGGTGCCCGGAATGGCGCCACTGGTGGAGGAGATCATCACCTTCGAGCCGGAACAGCGGCTGAGCTACCGGGGCGTCTCAGGGGTGCCCTTCCGCAACTACGTCGGCGACGTCGCGCTGCGATCGACGGGATCCGGTACGCAGATCAGCTACACCGTCAGCGCCGACAATCGGCTGCCCGGGGTGGCCGCCGTCCTGGCCCACGGACTGTTGTTCGGCCTCAAGCGTGCCGTGAACAAGGCGGTCTGACACGATGACCACCATGAATGACGAGCAGGCCCGCGCCACGTTCGACGCACTCCGGCAGCGCACCGATGTCATCGCCGACGCCGAGCTCGACGCGTTCTGGGCGGCACTGCCGCCGGCCACCGTCGAGCAGATGATCGGCGAGTGGCGCGGCGGGGAGTTCGTCACCGGCCACAAGATGAACGGCCTGTTGGAGAAGGCCCGCTGGTTCGGCAAGACCTTCAACTCGCTCACCGACGTGCAGCCGCTGGTGTGCCTGGACGAAGACGGCAACAAGTTCTCCAACGTCAAGCTCGGAAAGGGCGAGGCGAGCCTGTGGGCTGAGGAGTTCCGCGGCGAGGTGGTGGCGACCATGGTCTATGACGGTCAGCCCACCCACGACCACTTCAAGCGGGTCGACGACAACACCGTGCTGGGCATCATGAACGGCAAGGGACAGGTTCTCGACAACGGCCGCTACTTCTACTTCTACCTGGAGCGGATCTGATCGTCGCCGTCTCGCTGACGGTCGGCGGTGGCACGGTCGAGTAGATCGATCAGATCGGGATCCTCCCGGACCTGTTTTCCGTCGCCGGGATCAAGCTCCACGATCTGGTCGCATTCGTTGACCAGCATCGCGAACAACCGCTCGCGCTCAGCGGCGCTGTGGCCGGCCCCAATATCCAGGTAGGCCGTGGCGTAGCGCCGGGCGTTGGCCATCGCGGCCTGGGTGCGGCCGCGCCGGCTCAGCAGCGACACCGTCACGGTGATCGCGAGCACGGCGACGATCACCACCAACGACATCCCGGTGCCGATCTCGACGACCTCGACCGGTTCGGCCGAGTTGATGAACGGGACGTTGTTTTCGTTCAGGCCGTGCAGGACCAGCTTCACCCCGATGAACCCGAGGATCACCGACAGGCCGTAGGACAGGTAGACGAGCCGATCCAGCAGACCTTGGATCAGGAAGTACAGCTGCCGCAGGCCGAGCAGGGAGAACGCGGTGGCGGTGAAGACGATGTAGGTGTCGCGGGTGAGGCCGAAGATCGCCGGCAGTGAGTCGAGCGCGAAGATCACGTCGGTGCCGGCGATGGCGACCATCACCAACAGCATCGGGGTCATCGCACGGCGGCCGTCGACCATGGTGAACAGCTTGTCGCCGTCGTAGTGGTCACTGGTGCGGATGATCCGCCTCGCGAGTCGGATGACCACGTTGTCGGCCTGGAGGGCTTCGTCGCCGCTGGCTGAACGAAGCATGCTGCCCGCCGTCAGCAGCAGGATCAGGCCCAGGATGTAGAAGGCCCAGGCGAAGGTGTGGATGAATGCCGCGCCGAGGAAGATGAAGCCGGTCCGGGCGATCAGCGCGAAGGCGATCCCGAACAGCAGCACCTTCTGCTGATCCTCGGGCGGCACGCGGAATCCGGCCATGATGACCAGAAACACGAACAGGTTGTCGACCGACAGGGCCTTCTCGGTGACATACCCGGCGAAGTACTCCGATCCGGCGTCCACTCCGCCGAACACCAGCATCCCGATCCCGAAGAGCACCGCGATCCCGACGTACCCGGCAGACCAGATCGCCGCTTCGCGCAGCGTCGGGACGTGTGCCTTACGCACATGGGCGAAGAAGTCGAACGCCAGCAGACCGACAAGTCCGACGACCGTCAGCCCCCACACCCAACCGGCGATGTCCATGTCCCGTCCACGGTATGCGAGTTCGGCGACATCGACTCGACCTGCAGGTAACGGGGCTATGACCGTCCGGTGAACGCGACCAGCCGTTGCAGGGCCGGCGCCGAGTCGGGGACGTCGACGGGGTCGTCGAAGCCCGCTCGCGCCCGGCCCTGCGGGGTGATGATGGTGTGCGCCAGGCTCAGCACATACTCGGCCAGCGGTTCGGCCACCGGCACGGTGCGGTCGGTGGCCGTCGCGTAGTCCCACGCATGCACCAGGAATTCGAGCGCGAGAATGCCCACCGCCATGGTCGCCGGCAGCTCGTGGGCGCCGATGGTGACGCTGCCACCGAGCCCACGACGGTGCCAGGCGTCCAAGGCAGGCCGGGCCGCGGCGATGACCCGCCGTTCCGGCGACTCCTCGGGGCCCTGGTCCGCCACCTCAGCGCCGGCCGCACCACCGAGGACGCTGATGGAGTTCAGCAGATGCTCGGTCAGCTGCGTGACGTCGAATTCCGAGCACGGCGTCGGATTGGAGAATTGGTCGCGGCTGATGTGGTGCAGCACCTGCGCCAGCACCGCCAGGGCGGCTTCGGCGCCGGCCAGCTCGTCAGCCGGAGGCGCGTCGGGACCGGGTCGTAGATCAGAGGCCATGGACTAACGCTACGGTCTGGAGTATGGCCGAGACCTATGAATCCGTCACCATCGAGATCAAAGACCACGTCGCCCAGGTCACGCTGATCGGGCCGGGCAAGGGCAACGCGATGGGCCCGGCGTTCTGGGCGGAACTGCCCGGGGTCTTCGCCGAGCTGGACGCCGACCGCGATGTGCGCGCGATCGTGCTGACCGGTTCCGGCAAGAACTTCAGCTATGGGCTGGATCTGGCCGCGATGGGCGGCACCATGACCCCGATGCTGGCGGAGGGCGCGCTGGCCCGGCCGCGGGCGGACTTCCACCGCGACCTCGTCCGCATGCAGGGCGCGATCACCGCGGTCGCCGACTGCCGCACGCCGACCATCGCGGCCGTGCAGGGCTGGTGCATCGGCGGTGGGGTCGACCTGATCTCCGCGGTCGACATCCGGTACGCGTCCGCGGACGCCAAATTCAGCGTGCGCGAGGTCAAACTGGCGATCGTCGCCGACGTCGGCAGCCTGGCCCGGCTTCCGCTGATCCTGTCCGACGGCCACCTGCGCGAACTCGCGCTGACCGGCAAGGACATCGACGCGGCCCGGGCGGAGAAGATCGGTCTGGTCAACGACGTCTACGCCAACGCCGAGGCCTGCCTGGCCGCCGCACATGCCACCGCCGCAGAGATCGCCGCCAACCCCCCGCTGACCGTGTCCGGGATCAAGGATGTGCTCGACCAGCAGCGCACCGACCGGGTATCGGCCAGCCTGCGCTACGTCGCGGCGTGGAATTCGGCCTTCCTGGCATCGAAAGACCTGCTGGAAGGTATCGGCGCCGTCATGGGCAAACGCAAGCCGGAGTTCACCGGCGAGTGATGGCCTGGATCCTGCTGCTCGGCGCGATCATGTTCGAGGTCGCCGGGACGATGTCGTTGCGCGCCTCCGAAGGCTTCAGCCGGTGGCCGTGGGTGATCCCGGTCGCGGTGGGCTACACAGTCTCGTTCGTGTTTCTGGCGATGGTGCTCAAGCGCGGTCTCCCGGTGGGGGTGGCCTACGGCGTCTGGTCGGGCGTCGGAGTGGCGCTGACCGCGGTGCTGGCCCGGTTCCTGTTCCACGATCCGTTCACCCCGGCGATGGCCGGTGGCGTGGTCCTGATCGGAGCCGGGGTGTACCTGCTGGAGATGGGTGCGCACGCATGAGCCACGACATGCCGCACCGCCAGCCGGACCTGGCCGACATCATCGCCACCCTCGACGTCGACCGCATCGACGACGAGCACTTCGTGGCCACCCAGATGGACAACCCGGCCCACCACATCGTCGGCGGGCACATCGCGGGCCAGGCGCTGATCGCCGCCAGTCGCACCGCGCCGGGCCGGATGCCGCACAGCGTGCACGTCTACTACCTGCGGGCCGGCGACGCCCGCCGACCGGTCGACATGCACGTGGAGGTGGCGCGCGACGGCGGGACGCTGTCGACGCGGCAGGTCACCGCCCGCCAGGACGGCCAGATTCTGCTCGAAGTGCTGTCGTCATTCACCGTGGACGTCGACGCACCCGAATACCAGCAGCCGATACCCGATGTGCCCGACCCGGATTCGCTGCCGTCGTCGCAGGAGCAGCACGCGGCCTACGCCGACGAGCTGGGCGGCTACTGGGTGCAGCCCCACCCGTTCGACGTGCGCTACATCGACACCCCACCGCGCTTGGCCGCGGACCTCGGCGAACCGTCGCCACGGCTGCGCATGTGGTGGAAGCCCGTCGATGCGGTGCCGGCGGATCCGGTGATGCACAGTGCCCTGCTGGCCTACCTGTCCGGCACGAAGATGGTCGAGACGGCGCTGGCCATGCGGCGAACCAACCAGGCCGCCACGTTCAACGCCCTGATCGACCACGCGCTGTGGTTTCAGCGGCCCGTCGATCTGTCGGACTGGGTGCTCTCCGACCAGTTCACCCCCAGCGGTATCGCCGGGCGTGGCCTGACCACCTCGACGATGTACAACCGGGCGGGGCAGCTGGTCTGCGTGGCCACCCAGGAACTCTATTTCGGCCGGGGCACAGCCCCTCGGCACTGACACGCCGGCCACGTAACCTGGCGGGCATGACACCCGACGGCACCGTCCGTATCCCCACCGACCTCGACGCCGTCACCGCGATCGGCGACGAGGACCACTCCGGTATCGACCCGGCGGCGGTGGACCGGATCTGGCGGGCCGCCCGGCACTGGTATGCCGCCGGCCTGCACCCCGCCATCCAGTTGTGCCTGCGCCACAACGGCCGGGTGGTGCTCAACCGGGCAATCGGGCACGGCTGGGGCAATGGTCCCGGTGATCCCGACGACGCGGATCTGGTCCCGGTCAGCGTCGACACCCCGTTCTGCGTGTATTCGACCGCCAAGGCCATCACCAGCACCGTGATGCACATGCTGGCCGAGCGGGGCGCCTTCTCCCTGGATGACCGGGTCAGCGACTACCTGCCCGACTACGGCCGACACGGCAAGCACCGCACCACCATTCGGCACGTGATGACCCACAGCGCCGGAGTGCCGTTTGCCACCGGACCCAAGCCAGACCTCAACCGTGCCGATGACCCGGAGTACGCCCAGGCGCAGCTGGCCAACCTGAAGCTGGTGTATCCCCCCGGGCTGATGCACATGTACCACGCCCTGACCTGGGGACCGCTGACGCGCGAGATCGTGCGGGCGGCCACCGGCAAGGACATCCGCGACGTGCTGGCCACCGAGATCCTGGATCCGCTGGGCTTTCGGTGGACCAACTACGGTGTTGCCCCGCAAGATATTCCACTGGTGGCGCCCAGTCATGCCACCGGTAAGCAGCCGACCGGGGCGGCGGTCGCGGTGTTCCGCAAGGCGATCGGCGGGTCGGTGTACGAGATCATCCCGGTCACCAACAGCCCGTTCTTCCTGACCACGGTGGTGCCGTCGTCGAACACCATCTCCACCGCGTTCGAACTGTCGCGCTTCGCCGAGATCTGGCGTCGCGGAGGCGAACTCGACGGGGTGCGGGTGCTGTCGGAGGAGACGCTGGCCGGCGCGACGACACAGTGCCGCCGGTTGCGGCCCGACGTCGCCACCGGCCTGGCGCCGTTGCGCTGGGGCACCGGTTTCATGCTGGGATCCAAGCGGTTCGGCCCGTTCGGGCGTAACGCCCCGGCGGCGTTCGGCCATCTCGGCCTGGTCAACTGTGCCATCTGGACCGACCCGGAGCGGGGGCTGTCGGCCGGGCTGATCTCCAGCGGCAAACCCGGCCAGGACCCGGAGGCCAAGCGCTACACCGCCCTGATGAACACCATCGCCGCGGAGATCCCGCGCGTCGGGTGACGCCCCTCGATATGGCGGTGGCGGAGGGATTTGAACCCCCGGACGGTTTTAGCCGTCTCTCGCTTTCAAGGCGAGTGCATTAGGCCGCTCTGCCACGCCACCGCGGGAAATCGTACCTTGGCCGGATCAGCGGTCCCGCCGGGTTGGCCGCCGTGCGGGTTGCGCTGCGCATCGCGGGCGACTTCACAGCCGGTAGTAGCGTGTCGGATATGCGTGCCATCGTCGCCGAATCCCCCGACGTCCTCGCTTGGCAAGAGGTTCCCGACGTCCAACCGGCCCCGGGTGAGGTGCTGATTCGCGTGGCGGCGGCCGGGGTCAACCGCGCCGACCTGCTGCAGGCGGCGGGCCGCTACCCGCCCCCGCCCGGGGCCAGCGAGATCCTCGGCCTGGAGGTCTCCGGCGAGATCGCCGCGGTGGGCGACGACGTGTCGGATTGGGTGATCGGCCAACAGGTTTGCGCGCTGCTGGCCGGCGGCGGCTACGCCGAGTATGTGGCGGTTCCGGCCCCCCAGCTGCTGCCGATACCGGTCGGGGTGGACCTGACAGATGCCGCCGGCCTACCGGAGGTGGCCTGCACGGTCTGGTCGAATCTGGTCTTGACGGCCGGATTGTCCGAGGGCCAACTGCTGCTGGTCCACGGCGGTGCCAGTGGCGTGGGCAGCCACGCCATTCAGGTGGCCCGCCAACTCGGGGCGTGGGTGGCCGTCACCGCCGGATCGGAGGCCAAATTGGCGTTCTGCCGCGAATTGGGCGCCGAGATCACCGTCAACTACCACGACGAGGACTTCGTGGCGCGGGTGCGCGAAGCCGGCGGCGCCGACGTGATCCTCGACATCATGGGGGCGGCCTACCTGGACCGCAATGTCGACGCGCTGGCCAACGACGGCCGGCTGGTGGTCATCGGGATGCAGGGCGGGGTCAAGGGCGAACTGAACCTGGGCAAGCTGATCTCCAAACGCGCCCGGGTGATCGGGACCGCCTTGCGCGGTCGTCCCGTGGAGGGTCCGCACAGCAAAGGCGCGATCGTCGCCGCAGTGACCGCCGAACTCTGGCCGATGGTCAGCGCCGGCCGGATCAAGCCGGTGATCGGGGCCCGGCTGCCCATCGAGCAGGCCGGTGAGGCGCACCGGTTGCTGTCTTCGGGCGAGGTGACCGGCAAGGTGGTTCTGACGCTGTAGCCGGCTTATCCGCGCAGTAGCTGCCCTTCTTTTGGCCCGAGACAGCACATTTGGTGCTGCGCCCCGCGTGATCGACGTAGCATCAATAGCGGTCCCATCGGCGACGGCGATGCCGTCAACGTACTCAGGAGGAGTTTTCATGGTTATCGGAACCGGCACCGCCGCAACGGATTCGGCGGCGTCATGAGCGCCCGGATGCCGCGGCAACGGGTCGGCCTGTCCGAGGAGCTCCTGGCGGTCCCACCGCCACCACTGCCGATCCTTGCCGAGCCCTACAGCATCCGCTTCGCTGATCCGGTCGAAGACGCCGCGATGATCTCCGAGTGGATGAACCGGCCCCATCTGGCCCAAACCTGGGGTTATGACTACCCGCCTGACCAATGGCGCCGCCACCTCGAGATCCAGCACGAGGGCAGCTATTCGCGGCCCTACGTCTACAACCTGCACGGCGAGCCGTTGGGGTACATGGAGCTGTTCCGGGCCGCACAGGACGACATTTCGACCGTCTACGACGCGGACCCGTACGACATCGGACTGCACGGCGCCATGGCGGACCCCAACATGGTCGAGAAGGGGCACGGGGCCAATATCTTCGGCCCGCTGGTCACCAGCATCTTCGCGGCCGAGCCCGAGTGTCAACGAGTGATCGGGGACTCCCAGGCCGCCGGCTCACACGGGCGCCGGTTCTGGGAACGTCGCGGCGGTCAGTTCCTCGGCGAACACTACATCGCCAAGTGGGACCAGCACATCGCTCTGTTCGCCTGGCCGCGGCCGAAAGACGAGGCTTCGGTCTGACACCGGTGATGCCGCAGGGGCGGTGACGGATCGACTCCGTCACCGCCCCTTTTTGCCGGTGCCATCGCCGCACGAATAAGACGAATCCCCGGACCCGACACCGAAGTGTCGCGTCCGGGGATTCGTCCGTGCTCAGCGCTGCCTTACGGTGCGCCGGCACCGCCCTTGCCGCCGCTGCCGCCGGTACCAGCGGGGCCTTTACCAGCGCCGGCGGGCGTGCCCAAGACACCCGGGGTACCCGGCGTACCGGCGACACCGTCGCCATTCGTACCGCCGGTACCACCGGAACCGCCGTTACCGCCGGCACCTGCCCAGTTGGACTTGCTGGGCCGGGAGGCGCCGTTGACGCCCTTGCCGCCGTCGCCGCCGATGCCACCGGAACCGCCCTGGGCCCGGGTGCCGTCGGCGTTGAGGCCGCCCAGACCACCGGTACCACCCTGGCCGCCATCGCCACCGTTACCGCCGCGGCCACCACCGCCGGTGCCCTGACCAAGCAGGCCGTTGTAGCCGGCGCCACCGGCGCCACCGGTGCCACCGACACCCGCAGCACCACCGGCACCGCCCTTACCGCCGACGCCGGCCGCACCCACTGCGCCGGAGTTGCCGATACCCAGTGCGACACCACCGGCACCGCCCAGGCCAGCGTTGCCGCCGACACCACCGTCACCGCCCTGGCCGCCGACACCACCGGTACCACCGGTGCGTCCGGGCAGACCGAGGGCACCAGCACCACCGGCGCCGCCGGTACCACCGTTGCCGCCCTTACCGCCGGCGCCGCCGATACCGCCGCTGCCGCCGAGGCCGCCCTTACCGCCGTCGCCGGTGATGGTGCCACCAGCACCACCGACGCCACCCCGGCCGCCGGCTCCACCGGCGTAACCGGTGGCGCCCTTGACGCCGTCGCCGCCGGGGTTACCGGCCATGGAGTTGCCGTTGGGGTCCTTGGGCGAGGTGCCCGTAGCGCCGTTGGCCGCCACCGAGGTGTTGGCGCCGGCGTTACCGCCGTTACCGGCGTTACCGCCGGTACCACCGGTGCCGTGCTGGGCCGCCGCGCCACCGTTACCACCGTTACCACCGGCAGCGCCGGCGCCGTTGGCGGCGTTGGTACCGGAGGTGCCGTTGGCACCGTTACCGCCGTTACCACCGGTGCCGCCGTTGCCGAACTCGCCGTAGGCGTTACCGCCGGTGCCACCGTGGCCACCGGCCTGGGCCAGGCCGCTGCCGAGCACCACGCCGTTGCCGCCCTTGCCGCCGGTACCACCGGTGGCCACCGCGCCGCCGTTGCCGGCGTTTCCGTTGTCGGCCTGGGTCACGCCGTCGCCAGCGAGACCACCTGCACCGGCTGCGCCACCCTCACCCGCGATGCTGTTGCTGTTACCGCCGTTGCCGCCGGACCCCGCCACCAGGTTCGAACCGCCACCGGCGCCGTCGCCGCCGCGACCGCCCACGCCGGCGTTACCGCCCGCGCCACCGTCGCCACCGACACCACCGGAGCCGTCAGCACCCGCGTTGCCGACGGTCGCAGCACCACCGACACCGCCGTTACCGCCGGCGCCACCGACGCCACCGTTACCGGCCGTACCCGTGGCGTCGCCACCGTTGCCGCCGGCGTTGCCGGTGCCCGCCGTGGCGTGGGCTCCGTCAGCACCGTTGGCCGCGTGGCCGCCGGCACCACCGTGTCCACCGACACCGCCGTTACCGCCGGCACCACCGTCACCGGCGATCGCGCCACCGGCGCCGCCCGCGCCACCGTGGCCACCCGCGGTGCCGTCCGTACCGTGGGTGCCATTGCCCGAGATGTCGGTGCTGCCCGCGAGGCCGTCGGCTCCGGAGCCACCGTCACCACCGGCGCCACCGGTGCCGATGGTGGTGGCTGCGCCACCGTTACCGCCGTTACCGCCGACCTGGCCGAGTGCGGCGTCGCCACCGCGACCGCCGTTACCGCCGTTACCGCCGAGGATCGCGCCGTCCTGGCCGTTCTCGGCTGCGACACCGTCGCCGCCCAGACCACCAGCACCGCCGACACCGGCCGTGCCCGCGATACCGCCGGCACCACCGTTACCGCCGGATCCGGCGATGTTCGCTATGCCGCCACCGGCACCGTTACCGCCGTTACCGCCGTTGGCACCGTTACCGGTGTTACCACCGGCACCACCGGCACCGCCGGCTCCGGCCAGTCCGGCCTCACCGTTGGTGGCCGTACCGCCGGCGCCACCGGCACCGCCGTTACCGCCCGCGCCACCGTCACCGTTGGTGCTGGTGGCGTCGTCGCCGTCGCCACCGTTGCCGCCACTACCGCCGGCCGCGTCCGCACCGTTCGCGGCGTTCTCACCGGCGCCACCGTGGCCGCCGGCTCCACCGACGCCGCCGAGACCACCGGCGCCGCCGTTGCCTTCGGTGGTGCCACCGGCACCACCCTTACCGCCTGCGCCGCCGTTGCCGCCCGCAGTACCGGCCGTGCCGTCGCCATTGATGTCGGTGATTCCGTCGACACCGGCCGTACCGGCGCCACCGTTACCACCGGCACCACCGGTGCCGATCGCACCGGCCGCGCCACCGTTACCGCCGACACCGCCATCCTGTGCCAGGTCGCCCGGCCGCAGCACGCCGTTACCGCCGTTACCACCGGCACCGCCGTCACCACCGGAGCCGTTGGTGCCCGTCGCACCGGTGGCCGCCTGACCACCCAGGCCGAGGCCGCCCGCACCGCCGACACCACCGACGCTGCGGTCACCACCGGTACCGCCGTGACCACCGTTGCCGGCCGCCACGTCCAGGCCGCCGTCGCCACCGTGGCCACCGGCGCCACCGTTACCGGCCGCACCGGCGTTACCACCGACGCCACCGACACCGCCTGCGCCGTTGGTCGCGTTGCCGCCGATACCTCCGGCACCACCGGCGGCTGCGTTACCGCCCTGGCCACCGTTGCCACCGGTTTCGCCCGCCGCGCCGAGCACACCGTCGCCACCGTTACCGCCGCTGCCGCCGGTGCCACCAGCACCACCGACTCCACCGGCGCCGGAGATCGTGCCACCCTGGCCGCCGTTACCGCCGGCGCCACCGACGCCACCGTTACCGCCGAGCGTGCCGTTGCCGTCGAGGTCGACGCCGCCCAGCACACCGTTGCCACCGTTACCGCCAGCGCCACCGGCACCACCGGTGCCGACCGTGCCGGCCGCACCGCCGTTACCGCCATAGCCACCGGCCTGGCCGGTCGACCCGTCGCCCAGCAGCTCGCCGTGACCACCGGCGCCACCATTACCGCCGTTGCCGCCGCCGCCATCGGCGCCGAGGGCGCCGCTGGCGCGGTAGGTGACGCCGTCACCGTTCAGGCCGCCCTTACCGGCTGCGCCCACGGCACCGCGGTCACCGCCGTTACCACCGTTACCGCCGTGTCCGGCGGTGTCGTTGGCGCCGCCACCGGCGCCCGCACCACCGTTACCGCCGTTACCGGCCTTGCCCGAGGCGCCACCGTTACCGCCGATACCGCCGGTGCCGTCGAGGCCCGCGAGACCGTTGGTCGCCGAACCGCCCTTACCGCCGTTACCGCCGGTGCCACCGGCACCACCGTCGCCGCCGTTACCGCCGTCGGTTCCGTCGCCACCGTTGCCGCCGCTGCCCGCCGCTGCGTCGGCACCCGCGATACCTTCGACGCCCGCTCCACCGGCGCCACCGTTACCACCGGCGCCGCCGACGCCGCCCAGGCCGCCGTTACCGGAGATGGTGCCGCCCTTACCGCCGTTACCGGCGTGACCACCGGCCGCACCGGCTCCACCGGCACCACCGTTGGCGGTCGCGACCGACCCGGTGGCACCGTTCGCGCCGGCGCCACCGTTACCGCCCGCACCACCGGTACCGATGGTTCCGGCGTTACCGCCGTCACCGCCGGCGCCACCGATCTGGGCCGTCCCGTCACCCAGCAACACGCCGTTGCCGCCCTTACCACCGGCGCCACCGTTACCACCGATCGCCGCAACACCGGCGGCACCAGCCGCCGCCTGCGCGGTGTTCGAGGCGTTCCAGCCGCCGACACCGGCCGTACCGGCCGTGCCCCGGTTACCACCGTTGCCGCCGTTACCACCCGAGCCGGCCACTGCGTTGAGGCCGCCGCCGGCACCGTCGGCACCGCGCCCGCCGTTGCCGGCGTTGCCCGCGTTACCCGCGCTACCGCCCACGCCGCCGGCGCCTTCGACTCCAGTCGCGCCGTTGGTCGCGGTGCCGCCGGCACCACCGTTACCACCGGCACCACCGTTACCGCCGATACCGCCGTTACCACCGTCCGTGCCGTCCGCGCCGGACAGGCCGCTGCCGAAGGCCACCACAGCACCACTGATGCCCTCGGCGCCGTTACCCGCGTTGCCGCCACCGCCACCGGCACCACCGACACCACCTGCACCACCGTTGCCGGATGCCGAACCGCCCTTGCCGCCGACACCGCCGGTGCCACCGACGCCACCGTGCGTGCCGTTGGTGCCGTGGCCGTCGATGTCGGTGATACCGTCCGCGCCCGCCGCACCGGCACCGCCGGCACCACCGGCGCCACCGTTGCCCGTCACGGCGCCGTTACCGCCCGTACCACCGGTACCACCGCCCTGGCCGATGTCGCTGACGCCGATCACGCCGAGACCGGCACCACCGTTACCGCCCGCGCCACCGTCGCTGCCGACGCCCGCGACACCTGCGTTCCCGGCCGCGCCGTCACCCAGCGTGCCGACGCCGCCCAGGCCCTTGGCACCGGCGCCGGCGCCCTCAGCGCCGTCACCGCCGTTACCACCGTTGCCCGCGTTGGTGCCACCGCCGCCGCCGAGGCCGACGCCACCGATGCCACCGGCGCCACCGTCACCACCGTTGCCGGCGTCGCCACCGACACCACCGACGCCGGCACTGGCCGCGCCGCCCTGGCCACCGTTACCACCGGCGCCACCGTCCGCGGCGTTGCCGCCGTTGCCACCGTTACCGTCGGCGACCGTCGCGTCAGCGCCCGCGCCACCGGCACCACCCTTACCACCGGCACCACCGGCACCACCGGCGCCACCGTTACCCGAGGTGGTGCCACCATTACCACCGGTACCGCCGTTACCGCCGACGCCGCCGACGTAACCGTTGGTGCCGTTGCCGTCTCCACCGGTGATGCCGTCGACCGTCGCACCGATACCACCGACACCGCCGGCACCACCGTTGCCGATCGCGGCCGCGTCACCACCGGTACCACCGTTACCGCCGCCCTGGCCGATCAGGCCGAACAGGCCTTCACCGTCACCACCGGCGCCACCGACTCCACCGTCGCTGGCGATGCCGTCGGGGCGCGCGGCGCCGTTGGCACCGTTGACGGTGCCGGATCCGCCGACACCAGCGTTACCCGCCGCGGCGCCGAGGGCGCCCGCGCCACCGTTACCGCCGTTACCGGCGGTTGCGCCGCCGCCACCGCCGAGGCCCTTACCGCCGGCCCCGGCAATACCGCCATTGCCGCCGATGCCGGCGTTGCCACCGTCACCACCGACGCCGTTGGTGGCGTCGCCACCCTTGCCACCGTTACCGCCGATGCCACCGGCGCCTGCGTTGCCGCCGTTGCCGCCGTCGCCGTCGGCGACAGTGGCGTCGGCACCGCTTCCACCGGCACCGCCCTGGCCGCCCATACCGCCGTAGCCGCCTGCGCCACCGTTGCCGGAGATGCTGCCGCCGGAACCACCGAGGCCGCCGTCGCCGCCGGCACCACCCACGGCACCGTCGGTGCCGTTGCCGTCGATACCGGTCTCGCCGTCGACGGTGGCACCGGTACCACCGGTACCGCCGGCGCCACCGTTGCCGCGCCCTGCGGCGTTACCGCCGTTACCACCGGCACCGCCACCCTGGCCGGTGTTGGTCGCGCTGATCAGACCGAAACCGTCGCCGCCACGGCCGCCGTCGGCGCCGTCGGCGTTGATTCCGTCGGTGCCGACTGCACCCGCCGCCCCGCCGATAACGCCGAGACCGCCTGCGCCGGCCGAGCCTGCAGCACCACCGTCGGCGCCGTCGCCGCCGTTACCGCCGGCACCGGCGTTGGCGCCACCGCCGCCGCCGCCGCCCTGGCCACCGACCGCTGCTGTGCCGGCGTTACCACCGGAACCGGCCGCACCACCGACACCACCGGTGCCCGTCGCCGAGTTACCACCGGTACCGCCGTTGCCGCCCGCACCGCCGGCACCAGCGGCGCCACCGTTGCCGCCCGCACCGTCAAGTACGGCGGCGTCGTCTGCGGCGCCACCGTTACCACCGTGACCGCCGGCGCCACCGGCACCGCCTGCGCCACCGTTTCCGGAGTTCGCACCACCGGCGCCACCAGCGCCACCGTGACCGCCGGCCGCACCGGCGCCACCAGCGGTGCCGTCGATGCCGACCGTGATGCCGTCAATGCCCGATGCACCCGCACCACCGTTACCGCCGACGCCACCTTCACCGTCGTTGCCGGCGTTGCCACCGGCACCACCCTTGCCACCGGCCTGGGCAACGATGCCACCGAGCAGCTCGCCGTCACCACCCGCGCCACCGTTACCGCCGTTACCACCGGCGCCCTCTGCACCGATTGCACCGGCCGCAGCCTGTGCGGTGTGGTCAGCGTTCCAGCCGCCAGCACCACCAGAACCGGCCTGGCCGCGGTTACCGCCCTGGCCGCCGGCACCACCGGATCCGGCGGTTGCGCCGTTTCCACCACCGGCACCCGCACCACCGTTACCGCCGTTACCGGCGTCGCCGGCAGCACCGCCGAGGCCACCCGCGCCACCGTCGCCCTGCTGGCCCGCGTTGCCCGCGGCAGCCGTACCACCGGCACCACCATTGCCACCGACACCACCTTGGCCACCGTTACCACCGTGGCCGGCGTCCACACCATCGGTGCCGCTGCCACCGCTGCCGGCCGCCGCGTCGATGCCGTCCTCACCGTCGTAGCCGCGCCCGCCGGTACCACCGGTACCGCCTACGCCGCCAACGCCACCGTTGCCGCCGTCACCGGAGAGTGCGCCGCCGGCGCCACCGACGCCACCGTTACCACCGGCACCACCGGTGCCACCGGCCAAGCCGTTACCGCTGAGGTCGGTCGTGCCAGTGAGGCCGGTCGCACCCTGGCCACCGGCACCACCGTTACCGCCGTTGCCGTGGTCGATGGCGTCACCACCGGCACCACCGTCACCACCGGCCTGCACCGTGTTGTCGATAAGGATCTGGCCGTTGCCACCGGCACCACCGTTACCGCCGTTGCCCGTGGTGCCGTTGGCTCCTGCCGCACCGGAGGCGGCGTAGGTCGCTCCGCCGCTGGAACCACCAGCGCCGGCGTTGCCGCCGGTACCGGCGACCGAGCTGGAGTTACCGCCCTTACCACCGGAACCGGCCACCGCGTTGAGACCACCACCGGCACCGGCACCACCATCACCACCGTTACCCGCGGCACCGCCGATACCACCGTCGCCACCGACGCCACCGACGCCGTGCACACCGGCCAGGCCGTTGACCGCGGTGCCACCGGCACCACCGTCACCACCGATACCACCGTTGCCACCGTTGCCCGCGATACCGGTGGCGTCACCACCGTCACCACCGTCGAGACCACTGCCGGCAATCGCATCGATACCCGCCAAGCCGTCAGCGGCTGCACCACCGTTGCCACCGGCAGCGCCTGCGCCACCGGCACCACCGGCGCCACCGTTACCGGACAGCGAACCACCGGCGCCACCGGCACCACCGGCACCACCGGCACCACCGTCGATGCCCGCGGTGCCGTTGCCGTCGACGCCAGTCTCGCCCGCGGTACCGGCCGCACCGCTACCACCGTTACCGCCGTTACCGCCGTTACCCACATTGCCGGCGTCACCACCGGCGCCACCCTTGCCGCCGCTGGCACCTGCGACCGTGGCGTTGAAGCCGTCGCCGCCGTTACCACCGTTACCACCACTGGTCGCCGCCGCACCCGTAGTGCCACCCGTACCACCAGCATTACCGGCCACACCAGCGTCGCCACCACGACCACCAGCACCACCATCAACAGTGAAGGCGTCACCATCGGCACCATCACCACCATTACCGCCCAGGCCCGCGTTACCACCATTACCCGCAGCACCCACAACACCGGCAAGACCAGACGACCCGATCAGACCACCCGAGCCACCAGCACCGGCCAAACCAGCAGCGCCACCATTACCACCATTGCCACCATTACCGGCATCGCCACCGGTAGCACCGGCCAGGATCGCGTCGATCCCATCGCCACCGTCACCACCGGCACCACCGTGACCACCGGCACCACCGGAACCACCCTTACCGCCGTAACCGACCAGCCACGAACCCCGGCCACCGGCACCACCGTTACCACCGGCGCCACCGTTGAAACCGTCACCACCGTCTAGGCCGGCCAGACCCGCAATACCGGCAGCACCCAACGCGCCGTCACCACCGAGACCACCGTCACCACCAACGCCATACAGCAGACCCAGACCAGCACCACCGGCACCACCATTGCCACCGATACCACCATCGACGCCATCACCACCAGCGCCGCCGTCACCGCCGACACCCATCCACCAGCCACCAGCACCACCGGCACCACCATCGCCACCGGCAAAGCCGTCACCACCAGCGCCACCATTACCGAACATGCCCGCCGAACCACCGACACCACCGATGCCCTCAGCCGACGTACCAGCAGCACCACCATCACCGAACCACAGACCACCGGCACCACCAGCAGCGTCCGCCAGCGACCCACCATCGATACCGTCTTCACCGTTACCGATCAGGATCTGACCGAACCCGAACAGGTTGATGACCGAGTTGACCTGCTCACCGATCGGGCTCAGAATCCACGCCTGCCCCAACTCATACAACGGCGTGTAGAACAACGACCCGAACCAGTCATCAACAGACGCCGCATCACCGGGCAGATCCGCCACCGACGCATCAAACGACAGACCCAAGTTCGACAACAGCGGCTCCCACGCCCCCTGGTCGAACAACGTCTCCCACGACGACGCCTGACTCAGATCCGCAAACGCACCCGCCAAATCCGCACCGAGCAGATCCACCACCCAGTCAAACTCATCAGCCTGCGCCGCCGGCGCCGCCGACAACGGCGACATCCCAAACGTCAAAAACGCCCCAACCGCACTACCGGCAGCGGCCACCCGGCCACCCCGGCGGCGTAAGGCGCCAGCGGAACCACGACGCCCTCTGCCGTGCTGCTTGTCAGTCATACGGGACTCCCTATTCTGCGACGAACCCATGTCGGTGATGTTGTGTCTGATCGAGTTGTTATCGGTGCCGAATTCTCAGCACCGCTGGAGGGTCTTCGGTTGCCTGGCCGGGCGGCCGCGGCGCGGTGAGCGGGGGCATTATCCGGTCGCCCCCGCGGTGCCCGCGCCGCCGGCGCCGCCCGTACCACCGGTCCGGCTGCCGGTACCCGACGGGTTACCACCCGCGTTGCCCGGGTTGCCGGGCGCCGCAACGTTGCCGCCACCGCTGGTACCGCCCTGTCCGCCAGTACCACCGTCGCCGCCCTTGCCGCCGGTGTAGTTGGTGCTGGAGCCAGTGGCCGGACCGCCGTTGCCGCCGGTGCCGCCCTTGCCGCCCGCGCCGCCGGCCCCGTTGGCGCCGTTGGAGCCCACAGCGCCCGCCGCGCCGGTGCCGTTCAGCAGGGCGCCGGCCGCTCCACCGAGACCACCGGTGCCACCGCTACCACCGTTACCGCCGTTACCGCCCTTGCCGCCGTCGCCGCCGGCAACCGATGCGCTGTTACCCGTGGCACCGGTGCCACCCTTACCGCCCGCGCCACCGGCCGAACCGCTCGCACCGACACCGCCGTTACCGCCGGATCCGGCGTTGCCCGAGTTGGTGCCGCTGGCGCCACCGGCACCACCCGCACCGCCGGCACCGCCGTTCTTGCCGTCGCCACCGTTACCGCCGTCGGTTCCGGGAAGACCGGAGTTGGCCGCCGGCCGGGTGCCGGTGGAACCGGCCGTGCCGGTGGCCTGGCCGGCGCCGCCGTTACCGCCGTTACCGCCCTTGCCGCCGTTGCCGTCGAGCAGGGCGTAGCCGCCGGCACCGCCGGCGCCACCGTTCTGGCCGTGGTTGTTGGCGTTGCCGGTGGCACCGTTGGCGCCGTTACCGCCGTTACCGCCGTTACCCGCCGTGCCGGCCGCACCGTTCGCGCCGCTGCCGGCCTGGACGGTGTGGTCGCCGTTCCAGCCACCGGTGCCGCCGATACCGATCGCGCCCGCGTTGCTGAGGCTGTTACCGCCGTTACCACCGGAGCCCGCAGTCGTGCCGTTACCCACGGTGAGCGTGGCGCCGTTGCCGCCGTTGCCGCCGTTACCGGCGTTACCGGCGTTACCGCCGGCTGCGCCGATGCCGCCGACACCGTTGGCACCCGCTGCACCGTTGGTGGCGGTGCCACCGAGGCCACCGTTACCGCCGTTACCGCCCTTACCGCCGTCGCCGCCGTCTTCGGTGGCGTCACCACCGTCGCCGCCGTTGGCACCGGTGCCCGCGGCGGCGTTGGCGCCATTGGTGCCGTGGGCGGCGTTGCCGCCGTTGCCACCCTTGCCGCCGGCTCCACCGGAACCGCCCGCACCGCCGTTACCGGCGGTCAGGCCGCCCTTGCCGCCGGCACCGCCGTTACCGCCGTGGCCACCGTCAACACCGTTGGAACCGGCACCGGAGCCCAGCGTGGTGCCATTGGTGCCCACTGCCCCGGAGCCGCCGTTACCACCGGAGCCACCGTTGCCCACCAGGCCACCGGCGCCACCGGCGCCGCCGTCACCACCGGACTGGGCGATGCCGCTGCCGAGGACCACGCCGTTGCCGCCGTTGCCGCCGTTACCACCGTTACCGGTGGCCGCGCTGCCCGCCGCACCGAACGCACCGCCGGCCGCGATCTGGCCGTTGGCGCCGACGCCGCCCTTACCACCTGCCGCGCCGACACCGGCGTAGCCACCGCGACCACCGGCGCCACCGTCACCGGCGACGTTGTTCAGGCCGCCACCGGCACCGTTGCCGCCGTTACCGCCGCGTCCGGCGTCACCGCCGGCACCACCGTCACCGCCCTTGCCGCCGACACCTGCAGCGCCCTGGGTCCCGTTGGTGGCGGTGCCACCGAGAGCACCGGCACCACCGTTGCCGCCGACGCCACCGTTACCGCTGAGACCCGCGTCGGTGCCGTCGCCACCGTTGAGGCCGCTGTTCGCAGCCGCGTGCGCACCGTCGGTGCCGTTGGCCACGCCACCGACACCACCGGCACCACCGTTGCCGCCGCGACCACCGGCGCCGCCGTTACCGAGGATGGTGCCGCCGGCGCCACCGACGCCACCGTTACCGCCGAGGCCACCGGCCTTGCCGTCGGTGCCGTTGCCGGCGAGGTCGATGGTCCCGCTGGCACCGGTCGCACCGGCTCCACCGTTACCACCGGCGCCACCGTTACCGATGATTCCGGCCGCGCCACCGATGCCACCGTTACCACCGGTCTGCGACGAGCCGTCGCCGAGAACCTGACCGGCGCCACCGTGGCCACCGTTGCCACCGCCGCCCGCGGCACCGTCGAGACCGGCGTCCGCCTGACCGAACAGGCCGAAGCCACCCGCACCGCCGAGGCCGGCGGCACCGAGACGGTCGCCACCCTTACCGCCGTTACCGCCGTTGCCGGCCACGCCGTTGGCGCCGCCGCCACTGCCGATGCCACCGTTGCCGCCGTTGCCCGCGTTGCCCGCGGCGCCACCGTTACCACCGACGCCCGCGTTGCCGGCCACGGCGTTACCGCCCAGGCCGCCGTCGGCACCGCTGGCCGAGTTGCCCGCGTTGCCGCCGTTACCGCCGTTGCCGCCGCCGACACCTGCGGCACCGTTACCACCGTTGCCGCCGTTACCACCGCGACCACCGTTGCCGCCCGCGCCACCGTCACCGGCAAGGGAACCACCGACACCGCCGTTGCCGCCCTTACCGCCAGCAGCGGCATTCCCGCCGTTGGTGCCGTTGCCGTCACCGCCGGTGACCCCGGCCGCGCCGTCCGCGCCGGCACCACCGTTACCGCCCGCGCCGCCGTTACCGACGTTGCCACCGGCGCCGCCGTTACCGCCCTTGCCGCCGATCTGGCCGCTGCCGAGCGCGCCGTCGCCACCGTTACCGCCGGCGCCGCCGTTGCCGCCATGGGCCGCATCCGCACCGTCGACACCGTCGGCGCGCTGAGTGCCGTCGGCGTTGAAGCCGCCGATACCGCCGAGGCCGGCCACACCGATGTCACCACCGGCGCCACCGTTACCACCGGTTCCCGCGATCGGGTTGACACCGCCGCCGGCACCGTGGCCACCCCGGCCACCGTCGGCGCCGGTTCCGGCATTACCGCCGTTGCCACCGATCGAGCCCAGGCCGTTGAGGCCGGCGACACCGTTGGTGGCGGCGCCACCCTTGCCGCCGTTTCCGCCGTTACCGCCGTTACCGCCGTAACCGCCGTTGCCGCCGGCGCTGCCGTTGCCACCGACACCTCCGGTGCCGGCCACCGCGTCCTGGCCCGCCTTGCCGAGCGCGCCGTTACCGCCGTTGCCGCCGGTTCCTGCCACGCCGGCGCCACCACCGGCACCGCCGTTGCCCGAGATCCAGCCACCGGCGCCACCGGCACCACCGTCACCGGCGTCGCCACCGTGCTGACCGTTGGCTCCGTGGATGTTGCCGAGCGCGTTGCCGTTGGCTCCGTTGCCGCCGATGCTGCCCGAACCACCGGCACCACCCGCGCCACCGTTACCGATGGCTCCGGCGTTACCGCCCGCGCCACCGGCGCCACCGGCCTGCGGAACACCACTGCCCAGGATGATCCCGTTGCCGCCGCGACCACCGTTACCGCCGTTGCCGCCGGTACCGATGCCGCCGTTGCCGCCGTTAACGGCCTGAGCGCCGTCGCCGCTCAGACCACCCTTGCCGCCGAGGCCGAAGTCGCCGCGGTCACCGCCGTCGCCACCGTTACCGCCCTTGCCGGCGACGGTGTTCAGGCCGCCACCGGCGCCGTTCGCGCCGTCGCCACCGTTACCGGCGTTGCCCGCGGCACCGCCCTGGCCGCCCACGCCGCCGGCGCCCACCGCGCCGTCGAGGCTGCCGACCGCGAGTGCGACGCCGCCGAGACCGCCGTTGCCGCCGTCACCACCGAGGCCACCGTTGCCGCCGCTGCCGCCGTGGCCGCCGTTTCCGCCGTCGAGACCGCTGCCGAAGGCCGCCGCGGTCGCGGTGTTGCCGTTGGCGCCGTGGCCACCGCGGCCACCGGCGCCACCGGCGCCACCGGCACCACCGGCACCGGCGTCACCGGCGATGCTGCCGCCCGCGCCGCCGTTACCACCGTTACCGCCGAGACCACCGATGCCACCGTTACCGCCGTCGGTGCCGTTGCCCAGCCCGTCGACCACACCGTCGATTCCGGTCAGACCGGTCGAACCGGTGCCGCCGTTACCACCCGCGCCGCCGAGGCCGATCGGGCCGGCCGCGCCACCGTTACCGCCGTCGCCACCGGCCTGCGGCGTGCCGTCGCCATGCACCAGGCCGACACCACCGGCACCACCGGCGCCGCCGTTACCGCCGATCGCCTCCGCGCCCGCCGAACCGCTGCTGGCCTGCGTCGTGTGGCTGGCGTTCCAGCCGCCCTGGCCTGCCGTGGTACCCGCGACACCGCGGACACCGCCCTGGCCGCCGTCGCCACCGTTGCCGGCCTTGAGACCTGCGCCGCCACCGGCACCGGCGCCACCGGCGCCACCGTTGCCTGCGTTACCGGCGTCACCGGCGTTACCGCCGACCCCGCCGAGACCGTCAGAACCCGCGGCGCCGTTGGTGGCGGTGCCACCGAAGCCACCGTTACCACCGGTGCCGCCGTTGCCGCCCTTACCACCGTTGCCGGCGTCACCACCGTCGGTTCCGTCGCCACCACTGCCCGCGGCGGCGTTCACGCCGGCGGTTCCGTCGGCACCGTGGCCACCGTGGCCACCGTTACCGGCCGCGCCGCCGTTACCACCGGCACCACCGTTGCCGGACAGCACGCCACCGACGCCACCCTGGCCACCCTGGCCACCGGTGCCACCGTCGGCACCGTCGGTGCCGTTGCCGTCGCCGGCGGTGATGCCGTCAACCGTGGCACCCGCGCCACCATGGCCACCGGCACCGCCGTTGCCCACCAAACCGCCGCCGCCACCGTTACCACCGGTGCCACCGCCCTGACCGGTGTTGGTCGCGTTGATCAGGCCGACACCTGCACCACCCTGGCCACCGGCACCGCCGTCGCTACCGAGGCCGTTGGCCCCCGATGCGCCCTGCGCGCCCGCCGTGGTGCCGGTTCCGCCGGCACCCGCAGCGCCGGCCAGGCCACCGACCGAACCGGTACCACCGTCGCCACCGGCGCCCGCGTTGGCGGCGCCACCGCCACCGAGACCGGCACCACCGTCACCGGCAATACCGGCGTTACCACCATTGCCCGCGTTACCGCCGTCGCCGCCGACACCGTTGTTGGCCGTACCACCGGCACCACCGGTGCCGCCCTGGCCACCGGCCCCGGCGTCGCCGCCGTTGCCGCCGTCGCCGTCGGCGACACTCGCGTCGGCGCCGGCGCCACCCGCGCCACCGTTTCCACCGTCACCGGCGTTACCGCCCGCACCGCCGTTACCGGCGAGGGCGCCACCGGAACCACCGGCGCCACCGTTACCGCCCTTACCACCGATGTACCCGGCGGTGCCGTTGCCGTCGCCACCGGTGATGCCGGCCACGCTGGCACCGATACCACCGACGCCACCGGCGCCGCCGTTACCGAACGCCGCCGCGTTACCACCGATGCCGCCGTTGCCGCCGGCCTGACCGGTCAGAAGGTCAGTGGCCAGGCCAACACCGTCACCACCGGCGCCACCGTTGGCGCCGTCGCTGCTCAGGCCAGCCTGACCGGCGGTACCACCGGAGCCGTTGCTTGCGCTGCCGACACCGCCTGCGCCTGCCGCACCGGCCTTACCGCCGTTGGCGCCGTCGCCGCCGTTACCACCGTTGCCCGCGGCGTCCTGTCCGTTGCCGCCCAAACCGGCGCCACCGTCGGCAGCCAGACCGGCCGCACCACCGTCGCCACCGTTACCGCCCGCACCACCGGTCCCTGCCGTCGCGACACCGCCGGCGCCACCGACGCCACCGGCGCCACCAGCGCCCGCGCTACCACCGTTGCCACCGTCGGCACCGGCCACCGACGCGTCGTCGGCCGCACCGCCGTCACCGCCGATACCGCCCTGGCCACCGTTACCACCCACGCCACCGTCGCCGGAGTTGGTGCCGCCCGCACCACCGACACCACCCGCGCCGCCGGCGCCGGCCTTGCCGCCGGCCGTGCCGTCACCGTTGAGGTCGGTGAATCCGTCCGTTCCGTCCGCGCCGCGGCCACCGTTACCACCCGAGCCGCCGTTGCCGTCGAGCGCCGCGTTGCCGCCGTTACCACCCACGCCACCGGCCTGGCCGGTCACGCCGTCGCTGGCCAGTCCGACACCGTCGCCACCGTCACCACCGGCGCCACCGTTGCTGCCGGCACCGACACTGCCCTCGCTGCCGTCTTCGCCACCGTCGGTACCCAGACCGGCGTTACCGGCCGCACCACCGGTGCCACCGTCGCCACCCTGGCCACCCGAGCCGGCCTGGTCGAGGCCGCCTCCGCCGAGGCCCTTACCACCGGAACCGGCCGCGCCGGCGTCGCCGCCGTTGCCCGCCGCACCACCGGCACCACCGATGTACTCGGCAGCCTGGCTGATACCGCCGGCGCCACCGTCACCACCGACACCACCCGAACCGGCGGCTCCACCGGTACCACCGGTGCCACCGGCCACCAGCGCGTCTGCGCCCGCACCACCGTTACCGCCGGTACCACCGGTACCACCGGCGCCGCCTACGCCGCCAACGCCGGCGATGGATCCGCCGGCGCCACCGACACCACCGTTACCACCGGCACCACCGGTGCCGCCCGCAGTGCCGTTGCCGCTGAGGTCGGTCTCACCGTCCAGTCCGGTTGCGCCCCGACCGCCGGCGCCGCCGGCGCCGCCGTTGCCGATTTCGTAGGCGTCGCCGCCGGCGCCACCGTCACCACCGGCCTGAACCGTGTTGTCGAGCAGGATCTGGCCGTCACCACCGGCACCACCGTTACCGCCGTTGCCCGTGGTGCCCTCGGCGCCGTCCGCACCCGAGGCGGCAGATGTCGCTCCGCCGCTGGAGCCACCGGCACCGCCGAAGCCTCCGATACCGGCGACCGAACTGGAGTTACCGCCCTTACCACCGGAACCGGCCACCGCGTTGAGACCGCCGCCGGCACCGGCACCACCATCACCACCGACACCGGCCGCACCACCGGCGCCACCGTCGCCACCGACGCCACCGGCGCCGTGCACACCGGCCAGACCGTTGACCGCGGTGCCACCGGCACCACCGTCACCACCGATACCACCGTTACCACCGTTGCCCGCGATACCGGTGGCGTCACCACCGTCACCACCGTCGAGGCCACTGCCGGCAACCGCGTCAGCGCCATCTACGCCGTTCGCGGCCGCGCCACCGACACCACCGGTGCCACCCGCGCCGCCGACACCACCGGCGCCACCGTTACCGGACAGCGAACCACCGGCGCCACCGGCACCACCGGCACCACCGTTTCCGCCGTCGAGGCCCGCGGTGCCATTGCCGTCACCGTCGGTCTCGCCGGCTACGCCCGTGGCACCGCTACCGCCGTTACCGCCGTTTCCGCCGTTACCCACGTTGCCGGCGTCACCACCGGCACCGCCGTTGCCGCCATTCGTGCCGGCCTCGATCGCGTTGAAGCCGTCGCCGCCGTTACCACCGTTACCACCACTGGTCGCCGCCGCACCCGCAATGCCACCCGTACCACCAGCATTACCGGCCACACCAGCGTCGCCACCACGACCACCAGCACCACCATCAACAGTGAAGGCGTCACCATCGGCACCATCACCACCATTACCGCCCAGGCCCGCGTTACCACCATTACCCGCAGCACCCACAACACCGGCAAGACCAGACGACCCGATCAAACCACCCGAGCCACCAGCGCCCGCTGCACCAGCAGCGCCACCGTTACCACCATTGCCACCATTACCGGCATCGCCACCGGTAGCACCGGCCAGGATCGCGTCAATACCGTCGCCACCGTCACCACCGGCACCACCGTGACCACCGGCACCACCGGAACCACCCTTACCGCCGTAACCGACCAGCCACGAACCCCGGCCACCGGCACCACCGTTACCACCGGCGCCACCGTTGAAACCGTCACCACCGTCTAGGCCGGCCAGACCCGCAATACCGGCAGCACCCAACGCGCCGTCACCACCGAGACCACCGTCACCACCAACGCCATACAGCAGACCCAGACCAGCACCACCGGCACCACCATTGCCACCGATACCACCATCGACGCCATCACCACCAGCGCCGCCGTCACCGCCGACACCCATCCACCAGCCACCAGCACCACCGGCACCACCATCGCCACCGGCAAAGCCGTCACCACCAGCGCCACCATTACCGAACATGCCCGCCGAACCACCGACACCACCGATGCCCTCAGCCGACGTACCAGCAGCACCACCATCACCGAACCACAGACCACCGGCACCACCAGCAGCGTCCGCCAGCGACCCACCATCGATACCGTCTTCACCGTTACCGATCAGGATCTGACCGAACCCGAACAGGTTGATGACCGAGTTGACCTGCTCACCGATCGGGCTCAGAATCCACGCCTGCCCCAACTCATACAACGGCGTGTAGAACAACGACCCGAACCAGTCATCAACAGACGCCGCATCACCGGGCAGATCCGCCACCGACGCATCAAACGACAGACCCAAGTTCGACAACAGCGGCTCCCACGCCCCCTGGTCGAACAACGTCTCCCACGACGACGCCTGACTCAGATCCGCAAACGCACCCGCCAAATCCGCACCGAGCAGATCCACCACCCAGTCAAACTCATCAGCCTGCGCCGCCGGCGCCGCCGACAACGGCGACATCCCAAACGTCAAAAACGCCCCAACCGCACTACCGGCTCCCGCCAGCCGGCGGCCACGCCGACCCTGCTGACCGCTGCCCGAAGTGTTACGCCCTACCGCCATTTGGGATTTCCTATCTGTGTGGCCCACAGTCGTTCTAACTCTGTCTGTCAGTCGGTTCTGGAAGTTCGGTATCGCCTACCGGGCTCAGCCGTAGTAGCCCAACGCTTCGGCGATCTGCTGCGGAATATCGTTCAACCACTGCGGGAAGAACCCGAAGAAGTCGCCGTCGAATGCGTTGAGCAGACCCAGGTCGGACAGGCCCAAGCCGTCGATGATGCCGTTGATGTCGAGGCTGCCCAGGCCGAGGTCGGTGAGCAGTCCGTTGATCGTCACGCCGTCGAGGCCGAGGTTGCCCACGATGGTGTCCAGATCGTAGGTGTCCAGGCCCAGCCAGCCGAGAAGCGTGCCCAGGGTCGGGTCGCCCAGCACGCTGGTCATCAGGTCGGTGATGAAGTCGTCGAGGTAGACCTCGTCGAGACCCAATCCGTTCAGGATGCTGCTGATCGACCACCCGCCCAGCAGACTCTCGAGGAAGTCGTCGAGGGTCCTGGTGTCGAAGCCCAAGTCTTCGAGGATGCCGGCGATCGAGATGCTGCTCAGACCCAACCGGTCGATCACCATGTCCAGGGAGATGTTGTTGAACCCGAGGTTGTTCAGGGTCGCCTGGATGTTGATGTCGTCCAAGCCGAGGCTGTCGATCAGGTTGTACAGACCGACGCTGCCCATGCCCCACGACTCGAACAGCTGCAGCAGGGTGGTGTCGGTCAGGCCCATTCCCTCGATGGCGCCGTCCAGCAGTTCAGTCAAGGTCGGGTCGAAGCCCCAGGCCGTCAGGAATTCCCCGACGGTCACGTTGCCGCTCAGGTCACCCAGGCCCTCGAGGAAGTACTCGATCGGCGTGGTACCGATGCCCATGGCGCCAAGCGCCTGGGTGACGGTGATGTCGGCCATGTTCATGTTCGTCACGACTTCGCCGACGGTGTTGGGACCCAACACCGCACCCAGGGTCGGGTTGCCGGCCTTCTCCAGCAGCGATGCCATGTCGGGGGCCAGAATGCCCAGCGGCGTCTCCGCAAGGCTGGGGTAGCCGCCCTGGCCGGGCAACGTGTAGAGCAGGTCGACCAGTACGACGTCGGTGACCGGAGTGTCGGGCGGGTAGCCCATGGTGTTCTCGCCGACCGGCATCATCTCCAGCAGGTCCATGATGGTCGCCTGGCCGAACTCACCCATCAGGTCGTCCAGGGTGGCGCCGGGCGGGAACATGTCGACCATCATTTCCATCAGCCCGGTGTCGGCTGTCACGCCCGGCAGGAAGCCGTCGTTGAGCAGATCGATCAGCGTTTGATTGCCGTAGTCGCCCAGCATTGCGGGAAGGTCGCCGATGGTGATCTCGCCGAGACCCAATGCCGCGAAGAAGTCCGTCAGCGGCTCGTCGGGGAACGAATCCTTGATCAGGCCGCCCACAGTCCAGGTCGGGTCGACCAAGCTGGACAGGGACTCGTCGCCCTGAGCGCCGAGCAGGTCCTTGATCAGTCCGCCCACGGTCTGGTTGTCGCCGCCCACCAGGTCCAGGACCAACTCGGACAGCGTGGGGTTGCCGATCCCGACTTCGGGCGAGTTCAGAATCGCGATCAGCAGGTCGGCGACCGAGTCGTCCGGGCCGATGCCGCCGAGCTGCTCAAGCAGCTCCGCGATGGTCGGGTTGCCGATGCCGGCCTCGTTGAACAGGCCGATCAGCAGCTCCGACAGCGGCTGCTCACCGATCCCGAAGTCGTTGAGCAGGTCCACCGGCGTCATGTGGCCGATACCGAGGCCGTCGAGGAGTCCGATGATCAGCTCGTCCAACGGCGTGTCGCCGATGCCGGCCTGGGAGAGCAGTTCGGTGATCGTGGTGTCGCCGAAGCCCGAGAGGTCGACGACATCGCCGATGTTGAGGTCGATTCCAGGCTGAGCCGGGGTGAGCAGGCCGTTGAACAGCGGGATGCTCAGGTCACCGATGACGGTGACGCCGGCGGTGCCGTTCAAGAAGGCGTCGAGCAGGGTAGCCGGCGCTCCGATCAGAGCCGACAGCGCACCGAACGGGTCGCTGAAGTCAAAGATCTCGGTAAGCAACTGCTGGAACGCATTGCCCATCGCAAACCACGGGCCCAACCCGGTCAGAATCGAGTTGAGCCAGACCGGCAGTTCCAGGTCGACGCTGACCGGGAACGGGAACGCCTGGACGTTCACGGCGGGCAGCGGGTTGGTGAAGATGTTGATGACATCCGGGATGCCGGCGATCGCCTGGTCCGGGTTGGTCAGGATGTGGACCAACAGGCCCCACATGTCGACCGAGTTCTGGTTCAGCGCCTGCAGGTTGGTGACCGTGTGCTCGATCAGGTCGGTCCACGGTGAGAAGAAGTCGCCGTCGGCGGTCAGCGCGACGGCCCGCTGCGCGGCGACGACCTGCTGCTGCAGCTGCGGCAGGTTCGACGCCATAGGGGGAACCGCGACCAGACCCACCCCAGCCACGGCCAAGCCGGTGGTGACGTATGGACGAAGTGTTTGCTGCATGACGCCCTCCCGGACTGAAGTTCCGAAGTATTTCTGTCGCTTAACCACTGAGCACCGCCGTGATCTGGTCACCCAATCCGTCGAGCCAGTAGGAGATCGAGCCCCAGAACTCGCCGATCTGAGCATTGATGAGGGTGAGGTCCTGGAGGCCCAGGGACACCAAGAGCTCGTCGACGGTCTGCTGGCCGAAGTCGCCGAGCAGCGAACTGACGGTGGCCGCACCGAAGAGCTCGTCGACCAGCTCGTTCAGGGTCTGGTCACCCAGGCCCAGGTCGATCAACCAATCGTTGATGGTCGACGTGCCGAAGAACTGGTCGAACAGATCGCTGAGCGACTGCCCGCCGATACCGAAGTCGTTGAGCATCTCGTTGACGGTCTGCGGCCCCAGCGCCTGCCGGATTATGTCGTCGAGTCCCAGACTGCCAAGCCCGGCGTCGTCGAGCGCGTTGGCCACCGTCTGGTCGCCGAAGGCGCCGATGAGCAGTTCGCCCAAGGTCTGGTCGCCGATACCGGACTGGCTGAGCAGGTCGGCGATGGTCTCGTCGGCGGGCACCATCTGGTTGATCAGGTCCGAGAAGGTGGTGCTGCCCAGCGGCCCCAGCAGGTTCGAGAGGGGCTCGTCGGGCATACCGGCCAGCACCAGCTCGGTCAGGGTCTGGTCGGCCATGCCCGACTGGGCGAGCATCTGACCCAGGGTCATCGAGAAGTTCTGGCTGATCAGGTCGGCCATCGTCATGTCGGCCATCGGCCCGAGCATCGAGACCAGCGGGTCATTCAGCTGGTCGCCCAAGATGCTGGCGACGGTCGTGCTGGTCAGCGCGCCGGACAGCAGGTCGTCACCACCCTTGTCCAGCGGGGTCATGCCGGTGGCGACCAGCATGTCGTTGATGGTCAGGTTGCCGGTGAGGTAGGACAGGTTGCCGAAGATCTGGCCCACCGACAAGTTGGTGATGCCCAACAAGTCGGTGACGTTCTTGACCGTGACCGAGTCGAAGCCCGCGTATCCCATGACCTCGCCCAGCGTGGTCTGACCCGACGGGCCGAGGATGGTGGTGATCAGCCCGGCCATGTCCGTGTCGGCGATTCCAGCCTGCGTGAGCAGATCCATCATCGTCTGGTCGCCCAGGCCCAGCCCGCTGAGCAGCGAAGAGACGAACTCGTGGGTGGACTCCTGGCCGATCCCCATCGCGTCGAGCAGGGTGGCCGGCGTGGAGCCGCCGATACCCAGCGCATCGACCGCGGTCTGCAGCAGGCCGTTCAGCGTCAAGCTGTCGGCGCCCAGGGTGGCGAGCAGCTCGTTGACGGTCGGGTCGCCGATGCCCAGGGCCTCCAGCACGTCCAGACCCAGGTCGGCCAGCTTGAGTTCGCCCACACCGATGTCGTCGGCGATGTCCACCACGGTCGGGTTGTCGAAGCCCAGCGCCCTGGTGAAGTCGATCGCGATGTCGGCGACCTCGACGTCGCCGATTCCCAGCTGGTCCATGATGTCGGCGATGGTGGGGTTGCCGATGCCCACCGCGTCGAACACGGTGCTCAGCACGCTGGCGACCTGCAGGTCGCCGAGGCCGATCGCGTCGATCAGGTCGACCGGGGTCTGGTCACCCAGGCCCACGCTGTCCAGCAGGCCGGTCAGCATGTCCGACACCACCAGGGTGCCGATCCCGGTCTGGTCGAGCAGGCTGGCGATGGTCTGGTCACCGATGCCGAGGTTGTCGGCCAGCTCGGTCGTGGTCTGGTCGATGATCAGGTTCGCGCCGGGGACCAAGAGACCCTGGAACGCCAGCACGGGGCTGCCGGCGATGTCGATGGTGCTGGTGCCGTTCAGCCACGCGTCGAGCAGGCGCGGAACCGCCGTGAAGATGGCCGCGAACGGGTCCAGCGGGTCGCTGGGATTAAAAATCTGGTTGAGGATGTCCTGCCAGGCGTCGTTGACCGTCACCAGCGGGCCGATCAAGCCCATGCCCAGGGTGAGGAACGGGGAGAGCAGGACCTCGATCGGGTCCTCACCGCTGATCGAGGGCATGATCGAGAACAGGAACTCGAAGACCTCCGGCAGCCGCGACAGCGAGCCCGGGTCGCTGAAGATCTGCTGAAGCAGGTTTCCCCAGCCGTTGTCGACACCCATCGCCACCAGGTTGGTGGCGGTGTTGCTGAACAGGTCGGCCCAGGGCCCCAGGAAGTCTGCGGTGAGCTGTACCTGGTGGTGTTCGATCTGCTGAAGAACCTGAAGCGGCTCAGCTTGGGGCCGCAGCACCGCCGCGGGAACGGCCCCGTTAACCGCGATCAACGCGGCACCCGCGATGGCTACACCGGGGGTGACGTACGGGCGAAGCGCCAGCTGCATCATGCTCTCCTACGGACACTGACTACGGACGTTGCTTAAACTTACATGAGTTTAGCGGTTTGTCGAACCGGAATTTTTATAAGGAAAAACTTCGTCCAAACCCTGGGCGATTGCACGTACTACGATACATTTCCGGAGTCGCGGAATACTGTTTGCCCAGCTTGGAAGGTTGCGCACCGGAGCCAGGGGCAGGTCCTGTGGCTTGGCTAACAGCCGTTTCAGGGACTTCGCGGCCGCTAAGGTTGGCCGGAAAATGTGCGAATCCAACCTGATGAACTCGCTCAGGTAAGAGTCCGGTTAACCCCGGACCAGCATCTTCAGCTTCTGACCAGGACCGGGGCTATCCCCCTGCGGTCACGGTGAGCGAAAGACCGAAAATCCGTCAGCCGGGGCCGGGGGGCTCGCGCCGCTGGCCCATCGCGTTCGCGACCAGCCGTCCCAGACCGGCGAGCAACGCCTTCTGGGCCGGCGGGGTCTCGTCCTTGGGCACCGGCTCGGCATACGAGGCCATCGCCACCAGTTCGCCGGCGACGTACTGGTCGCGACAGGCGCTGCGCTGAATCTTGCCGCTGGTGGTGGTCGGTATCCGCATCGGCTTCAGCAGCACGACCGCCTTCGCCTCGATCCCGTGGTGGGTGGCGATCTCCGATCGGATCTTCGCGATCAGCTCATCGAGGTCGACCCCGACCGCGCTGTGGTGGTGCACCTCCTGCACCACCACCATGTACTCGGGGGCGTAGCGCGGCGTCGGCACCAGGAACACCGCACCACGGCTGGGCAGCAGCGCCTCGTGGCACGCCTGCACGGTCAGCTCGATGTCGTTGGGGTAGTGGCTGTAGCCGCCGATCGTCATCAGGTCCTTACATCGACCGGTGACGAAGAGCTCGCCCCCGCGAAAGAACCCCAGGTCCCCACTGCGCAGGTAGGGGCCTTGGCCGGTGTCGGCCAGGCGCGCGTTGAAAGCGAGCTCGGTCTCTTCGGGACGGTTCCAGTAGCCCACGCCGACACTCGGTCCGGACACCCAGATCTCGCCGACCTCCTCGGGGCCGCGCGCCAGCCGCGTCTCGGGATCGACGATCAGGGTCTCCTGCGTCTCCGCCTTGGCGCCGCAGCCCACCAGCGGCACCGCCCCGGTGGCGTCGGCGTCCACCTCGACGACCCGTTCCTCGCTGAGCGCGCTGCGGTCGAAGTGCCTGACCACCGGCAGTGCCGTCGCGGACATGCCGGTCACGCCCAGGGTGGCCTCGGCCAGACCGTAGGCGGGAATGAACGCCTCGGGCCGGAAGCCGGAGGGACCGAACGCCTCGGTGAAGGACTGCAGCGTCTCGGCGCTGATGGGACCGGCGCCGAGCACAGCGATCGACAGGCTCGACAGGTCGAGTTCGGCGCGCTGGGCCGGGGTGCTGCGTTTGACGCAGGCCTCGTAGGCGAAGTTGGGCCCGGCGGTGATCGTCGCCTGGTAGCGCGATATGGCCTGCATCCAGCGGATCGGGCGCATCAGGAAGGCGCTCGGCGCCATCAGCACCGTGCTGCGGCCGCCGTAGATGGTGCCGAGGATGCCCCCGACGAATCCCATGTCGTGGTACTGGGGCAGCCAGGACACCCCACTGATCGGGCTGTTCATCACCGGTGCGTCGTCGGCGGGATTGAGAGCCCAGCGCATGATCTCGAGGTTGCTCAGATAGTTCCGGTGGGTCAGCACGCAACCCTTGGGCACCCCGGTCGACCCCGACGTGTACTGGATCATGGCCAGGCTGTCCGCAGCGACGTTCGGCCGTTCCCAGGCCGATCCGTCGTCGGAGACCTCGTCCATGGTCAGCCAGCGCAGCTTCGGCCCATTGCTCAGGCCGTCCACCGCGGACTTCATCTTGTCCTGCGTCTTGACCGTCGCGAGCGCGAAGCGGGCATCCGCCTCGGGGACCACGGTCTCGATCCGCCGGATGGGCCAATGCTCGTCGACCGGGACCGCGACAGCGCCGGCGTAAAAACAGCCGAACAGACCGGCGATGCTGTCCACACCGGGGCGGCACAGCACCAGGACGCGCTCGCCGGCGGCGCCCTCGCGCAGCAGGGTCGTCGCGATCGAACGGGCACGCTGGTCCAGTTCGCGGTAGCTGATCCGGGCCTCTTCGACATCCCCTTCGGGGCAGAAGATGAACGCGGTCGTGTCCCCAAAACGCGCTGCCTGCTCCTGCAGCAGGTCAATGAGGTTGTCCAGCGCCAGCGGGGCCAGCGAGGTCGTCAGTTCTGACATCTTCTGATCTACCTTCAGGGTTCTTCGCGGTAACGGCCCACAGCGTAGCGGTCCGGGCAATTCGGCGGGGCTAACCCAGTGAGGCCAGCGCCCGGACCAACTGGTCGACCTCGGCCATGGTCGAGTAGTGGCTCAATCCGATGGTGACCGCTCCCCCGATGTCGTTGACCCCGATCGCGTCCAACACCCGGGATCCGGCGTCGGCGATCGCCAGCACCCCGTTGTCGGCCAACCGTTGCACCACCCGCTCGGCCGGCACGTTGCTCACCACGAAGCTGACCACGGGGATGCGTACCTCGGGCTCGCCGATCAGCGTCACCAGCGGCAGCGACCGCAGCGAGTTCAGCAGGTACTCGAACAGCCGGGTCAGATACCCCGCGGCCGAGCGCATCGAGACCGCCAGCCGCTCACGCCGCGTGCCCCGCGCGGATTCGTCCAGTGAGGCCAGATACTCGACACTGGCCACCAGCCCGGCCAGCAGACCGAACTGGTGCAGCCCCACCTCCAGGCGGGCCGGACCCACGGCGTTCGGATTCAAAGACACCGACCCGAATGTGTCGATCAGCGCCGGATCGCGAAAGACCAACGCGCCCACCGGCGGTCCGCCCCACGAGGCTGCGTTGACCGCCACCACGTCCGCCTCGACCTCATGGATGTCGAGCAGTTGATACGGCGCGGCAGCGGAGTGATCGACGACGGCCACGCCGCCCACCTCGTGGATCAGCTTGGTGACCGGCCGCAGGTCGGTGACGGTGCCCACCACGCCCGACCCCGAGGTGAGTGCCACCAGCCGGGTGGACTGGGTGATCAGGTTCTCCCACTGCCAGCTCGGCAGCTCCCCGGTCTCGATGTCGACCTCGGCCCATTTGAGCTTGGCGCCGTAGCGGTTGGCCGCCCGCACCCAGGGGGCGATATTGGCCTCGTCGTCGAGGCGGGTGACCACCGTCTCGTAGCCCAGACTCACCCGCGACGACGCGGCGTCGGCCAGGGCGCTCAACAACACGGCACGATCCGGGCCCAAGACCACCGCAGACGGATCGGCGCCCAGCAGGTCTGCCACCGCCTGGCGCGCCGCCACCAGGACCGCGGCACTGCGGCGGGCCGCCGGGTGCGGGCCGGTCGCCTTAGCCAGCGACCCCCGGAACGCCGTCGACACGGTGGTGGCCACCGAGTCCGGAATCAACATGCCCGACGGCGAATCGAAATGAACCCATCCGTCACCGAGTGTCGGGTGCAGTCCACGCACCCGAGCGACGTCATAGGCCATGCCAGCCACCTTAGAACTTCTCAAGATCGACCGGTGAACGTCTCGGACTACGAGATAGCTCCCACGCACGACGAAGCCGGGTCACCTTGGCAGCCATACTAGTGCAGTGCAACTGGGCTTCGGAATGGTCTTCGGACTGGTCACGGCGCTTTTGCTGCTGGTAGTTCCAGGCGCACTTGTGGCGGCCGGCTCCGGACTGAAGTGGCCGATGGCCGTGGCGATCGGACCGGCGCTGACCTACGGCGTGGTGGGCCTGGCCATTGTCCCTTTCGGCGCGCTCGGCCTGCCCTGGAACGCTGCCACCGCCCTGGCCGCGCTGCTGGTGATCGGCGCGGTGACCGCCGGCCTGACGAGGGGCCTGCGCTCTTTGCTGAAACGCCGTCCCGGCCTCCATGTCAGGGCTCCCTCGCCGGCCCGGTGGCCGATACTCACGGTGGCCGCCGGAGCGCTGCTGGGCATTGTGCTGATCGGCTGGGCCGCGGTCCGGGGGATCGAAGACTGGCAGAGTATTCCCAGCACCTGGGACGCGGTGTGGCACGCCAACACCGTCCGCTTCATCCTCGACACCGGCCAGGCCTCACCCACCCACATGGGCGAGTTGCGCAACGTCGAAACCCACGCGCCGCTGTATTACCCGTCGGCATTCCATGCGCTGACCGCGGTGCTGTGCCAATTGACCGGCGCCGCACCCACCACCGCCTACACCCTGTCGAGCCTGGCGGCCTCCATCTGGCTGTTTCCGGTCAGCGCCGCGCTGCTCACCTGGAATCTGCTGCAGCGGGTGAGCAGCACCGCCGTGACCGCGGTGTCGGCGGCCACCGCCGCCGCGCTCGCGGCGTCGTTCACCGCCCTGCCCTACGTCGAGTTCGGCACCGCCGCTATGCCCAACCTGGTGGCCTACGGGCTGGTGGCGCCGGCGTTCGCGCTGATCACCGCGGTCCGCACCCTGCGAGACCGCATTGTGGTGGCCGTGCTGGCACTGCTCGGGGTGTTCTCGGTGCACCTGACGGGGGGCATGGTCACGGTCTTGCTGGTGGCGGCCTGGTGGCTGTGCCCCGGCGACGGAGCGCTGTGGAATCCGCTGCGCGGCAAACGGCGTGACACCCTGGCGCTGGCCGCGGTGCTGGTCCCGACCGGTCTGCTGTTGTTGCCGCAACTGCTGAGTGTGCGCGAACAGGCCGCGATCATCGCCGGACACGCGTTCGTGACCCACGAGGGCCGCATGTCGGCGTTGCGTGATGCGCTGCTGATGCACACTCGCCACCTCAACGATTTTCCGATCCAATACGCGCTGGTGGCGCTGGCCGCGACCGGGGCGGCGATTCTGGTGGCCCGCAAGGTGTGGTGGCCGTTGGCATTGTGGGCCGTGCTGGTGGTGGGCGTGGTGCAGGCCTCGGCTCCGCTCGGCGGCCGGCTGGGCGCGGCGGCGGGCACCTTCACCGACCTGTTCTACAGCGACCCCCGCCGCATCATGGCGGCGATGACGCTGCTGTTGGTCCCGATGGCCGGCGTGGGCCTGGCGGGGCTGGTCTGTTTCCTGGCCGGTTTCCCCGGCGGTTTCCTCGCCCGTTTCCCCGGCGGTTTCCCCGGCGGTTTCCCCGGCGAGCAGACGCGAAAGCCCCCACGTAAGGCCGTTACAGGGGGCTTTCGCGACTGCTCGCCGTTGGGGGCGGTGCTGCTGGTGGCGGCGACGGTCGGGCTGGCCTGGCACTACCTGCCGCGCCACGCGTTCCTGTTCGGCGACAAGTACGACTCGGTGATGGTCGACTCCCGCGACCTACAGGCGTATGCGTTCCTGGCCGACCTGCCCGGCGCCCGCGACACCGTGATAGGCAACGCCAACGTCGACGGCAGTGCCTGGATGTATGCGGTCGCCGGCCTGCACCCGCTGTGGACGCACTACGACTATCCTCAGCAGCAGGGTCCCGGCCCGGAGCGGTTCATCTTCTGGGCATACGCCGACGACGCCGACACCGATCCGCGGGTTGCGGTCGCCGTGCGCGACCTCAACATCCGCTACGTGCTTATCAGCACCCCGACAGTCCGCGGGTTCACGCTTCCCGACGGGCTAGTGTCACTGGAGAAATCGCGGTCGTGGACCAAGGTCTACGACAATGGCGGGGCCAGCATCTACGAATGGCAAGGAGACAGAGCGCGGTGAGCACCAGCGGCAACAGCGCAGACGACGTGGACGGCGCAGACGGCGTCGAGATCATCAGCGGCGCCGACCCGCGAATGCTGACGGCCGGCTCCGACAGCTCCCCCGACGCCGATGATGACGAGGCGTCGCTGACCGACCTGATCGAACAGCCCGCCAAAGTGATGCGGATCGGCACCATGATCAAGCAGCTGCTCGAGGAGGTGCGGGCCGCACCGCTCGACGACGCGAGCCGGGCACGACTGCGCGAGATCCACTCCGCGAGCATTCGTGAGCTCGAAGACGGCTTGGCTCCGGAGCTGCGCGAGGAGCTGGACCGGCTGACCCTGCCGCTGCGCGAGGACGCCACGCCCTCAGACGCCGAGCTGCGTATCGCCCAAGCCCAGCTGGTGGGCTGGTTGGAGGGCCTGTTCCACGGCATCCAGACCGCGCTGTTCGCCCAGCAGATGGCCGCCCGCGCGCAGCTGGAGCAGATGCGCCACGGCGCCCTGCCCCCCGGCGCCGTCGGTGGCGGACACTCCCAGGGCCACACCGGCTCCGGCCAGTACCTGTAAGCCTGCAAGCGGAATCTCCGTGTCTGACAACGAACCTCGTATCGAGACCCGCGACGCCTGGGTCGAGTTCCCCATCTTCGACGCCAAATCACGATCACTGAAGAAGGCGTTCCTCGGCAAAGCAGGCGGGGCGATCGGGCGCAACAACTCCAACGTGGTGGTGGTCGAAGCGCTGCGCGACATCACCATGTCGTTGTCCCTGGGCGACCGGGTGGGCCTGGTGGGGCACAACGGCGCGGGCAAATCCACGCTGCTGCGGCTGCTTTCGGGCATCTACGAGCCGACGCGCGGATCGGCGTCGGTGGTCGGCCGGGTGGCGCCGGTCTTCGATCTGGGCGTGGGCATGGACCCGGAGATCTCCGGCTACGAGAACATCATCATCCGCGGCCTGTTCCTCGGCCAGACCCGTAAGCAGATGGCCGCCAAGGTCGACGAGATCGCCGAGTTCACCGAGCTGGGCGACTATCTGGCGATGCCGCTGCGCACCTACTCCACCGGCATGCGGGTGCGGCTGGCGATGGGCGTGGTCACCAGCATCGACCCGGAGATTCTGCTGCTCGACGAGGGCATCGGCGCAGTGGACGCCGAGTTCTTGAAGAAGGCCCAGACCCGTCTGCAGAAGCTGGTGGAGCGGTCCGGAATCCTGGTGTTCGCCAGCCATTCCAACGAATTCCTGGCCCGGCTGTGCAAGACCGCGATGTGGATCGACCACGGCACCATCCGGATGACCGGCGGGATCGAGGAAGTGGTCGGCGCCTACGAAGGCCCCGATGCGGCCCGGCACGTGCGTGAGGTGCTCGCCGAGACGCAGGCCAGGGACACGGCGTGAGCGAAACCGTCTACGCCGTCGTGGTCACCCACCGGCGGCCGCGGCAACTGGCCGAGTCGCTGGCGGCGCTGACGAGCCAGACCCGCACACCCGACCACGTGATCGTGGTCGACAACGACAACGACACCGCGGTGGCCGACCTGGTGGCCGGGCAACCGGTGCCGTCGACCTACCTGGGATCTCGGCGAAACCTGGGTGGCGCAGGTGGTTTCGCGCTGGGCATTCTGCACGCCCTGGCCGCCGGCGCGGACTGGGTGTGGCTGGCCGACGACGACGGCCGTCCCGCCGACGACGGCGTGCTGGCAGCCCTGCTGGACTGCGCGGCCAAACACCACCTGGCCGAGGTGTCTCCCATGGTGTGCAATATCGACGACCCCTCGCGGCTGGCCTTCCCGCTGCGGCGCGGCCTGGTGTGGCGGCGCGAGGTCAGCGAACTGCGCACCGGCGCATCGGATGAGGGCCTGCTGCCGGGGATCGCCTCACTGTTCAACGGGGCCCTGTTCACCGCGGATGCCCTGGATGTGGTCGGCGTGCCCGACCTGCGGTTGTTTATGCGCGGCGATGAGGTCGAGGTACACCGCCGGCTGGCGCGGTCGGGGTTGGCGTTCGGGACATGCCTGAATGCGGCCTACCTGCACCCGTGCGGATCGTCGGAGTTCAAGCCGATCCTGGGCGGACGGATGCACGCCCAGTATCCGGACAGCGCCGCCAAACGTTTCTACACCTACCGCAACCGCGGCTATCTGATGGCGCAGCCCGGGATGCGGCGGTTGCTGGTCCAGGAGTGGCTGCGGTTCGGCTGGTTCTTCCTGGTGTCACGCCGCGACCCGGCCGGCCTGGTGCAGTGGGCCCGACTTCGCCGGCAGGGCCGCCGAGAACAGTTCGCCAAACCGGAGGGGCAGCAGTGAGTTTCGATGACGTTGCCGCGCAGTCCAAGTCGTTCGCGCGGGCACGTGCCGATCTGGTGGACGGATTCCGTCGCCACGAGTTGTGGCTGCATCTGGGCTGGCAGGACATCAAGCAGCGGTACCGGCGCAGCGTGCTGGGCCCGTTCTGGATCACCATCGGCACCGCCACCACCGCGGTGGCGATGGGCGGTCTGTACTCCAAGCTGTTCCACCTCGACCTGGCGGTGCACCTGCCCTACGTGACGCTGGGGCTGATCGTGTGGAACCTGCTCAACGCCGCCATCCTGGAGGGCGCCGACGTGTTCGTCGCCAACGAGGGGCTGATCAAGCAGTTGCCGACACCGTTGAGTGTGCATGTCTACCGGTTGGTGTGGCGCCAGATGATCCTGTTCGCGCACAACATCGTCATCTATGTGCCGATCGCGCTGATCTTTCCGAAACCCTGGTCGTGGGCGGATCTTTCGGTGATTCCGGCATTGCTCCTGATCGCGCTGAACTGTGTGTGGGTGTCGTTGTGCTTCGGGATCCTGGCCACCCGCTACCGAGACATCGCACCGCTGTTGTTCTCGGTGGTCCAGCTGCTGTTCTTGATGACGCCGATCATCTGGAACTACGACACCCTGCGCGCTCAGGGGGCGACGCGCTGGACGTCGGTGGTGGAGTTCAACCCGCTGATGCACTACCTCGACCTGGTGCGGCTACCGCTGCTGGGGGCGCATCAGCCGCTGCGGCACTGGGTGGTGGTGCTGGTGCTGACAGTGGTGGGCTGGTCGGTGGCCGCCCTGGTGCTGCGCCAATACCGGGCGCGAGTGGCGTACTGGGTGTAGCCCGTACTGCGGGTCAGTCGATCAGGTCGCCCAGGCCGAAGAAGGTGAGCACCGCGTCGAGACCGTCCAGCGGCAGACCGGGGTCTACAGGCTCCACAGTGACCGCCTCGTCGAATTCCAGCGGGGGGACCACGTCCGCGATGTCCAGCGGTGCGACCACATTGTCGAGGTCACCCGTCGTGAACAACTGGAACAGGTCTTCCCACCCGGACAGCATTGCCTCACTGGTGCCGGGATCGAGCAATTGCCCGGTGAACCAGTTGCGGGTCGAATACCAGTCCACCAGCTCGTCGAACATGAATTTGACGCCGTCGAAGGCGGAGCCCAGGATGCCGGAGAAAGCGTCCTGAAAGCCTTCGAAGCCTTCGGTGATCAGAATTAGGGGCGCGCCGATCGCCAGAGTCACGGGGATGACGAAAAACAGTTCGCCGATCGCCTCAAGAGAGATGACGAAGGGGAACCACGGATAGTCCGGGTTGTCCAGAATCGGGATGATCCAGTTCAGTCCGGTCAACGTGCCGATGATGTCCATCAGGCTGGAATCGCCACCCAGCGCGGTCAAGTCGACTGGGGCGACAACCGACGCCGGCGGGGCGGGAACTGCAGGAATAGTGCCGGGCGGGGCCGCTACGCCACTGGCCGCGAGCGCGACCATGCCTGCCGTCGCAACACTGAGAAAGGCAGGGGGATATCCGCTCGACGCTGTCCACATAACGACAAATTGTATGGCAGTGCAGGCCGATATTCGTGCGCGGTAGCCTGCCTGATGCGAATTCGTTGCGGCAGCCGGTGAGACCCTGCACAGGACATCTCAGTTCAATCGATCACCTGGGTATCGGTGCCGAGATATTCTCCGCGCCCGGCGATTTCGCGGCACGCGGCCACCACCCACCCGCACAGTGAGGCCCAAGCAAAAGAAACACCCCGCACAAATGTGCGGGGTGTTTCTCTTACGCTGTCCGAACTACTACGGCAGAATCTGCTGACCGTTTTGACCGTTCTGGCCGTTGACACCGTTCGCACCCGGGTTACCGGTGCCGCCACCAGCGGCGCCACCGTTGGCACCCGTGCCGCCAGTGCCTCCGACACCACCCGGCGCACCAATGCCGTCAGCTCCGTCGCCGCCGTTGCCACCGTTGCCGCCGGCACCACCGTCGCCGTCGACACCGTTGGTCCCGCCGGTACCGGCCGTGCCACCGGCACCACCGGCACCACCCACGGCACCGCTACCACCGGGGCCACCGTCGCCACCGGGCTCACCCTCCTCCGAGGGCAGTCCGTCGGCGCCATTGCCGCCGTTGCCGCCGGCGCCACCGATACCACCGGCGCCACCGTCGCCACCGACACCGGTCGCACCACCGGCCTCGCCACCGGCGCCACCGTTGCCACCGTTGCCACCGGCAACGCCGTTCCCGCCGTCGGGCTCGAACTCGTCACCGTCGAAACCGCTCGCCCCGGCGCCGCCATCCCCACCGGCACCGCCAACGCCGCCGTTGCCGTCGACGCCTGCGGCACCCGCAGCACCGTTGGCGGCGCCGGCACCGGCCGCACCGCCGACACCGCCCTGGCCACCGGCCGCACCGTCGCCACCCTGACCGCCGATGCCCTCGACACTGGTCGCGCCATCACCGCCGGCGCCGCCGGCACCACCGACGCCGCCGGCACCGCCGTTGCCGCCGTTGCCGGCCTGGCCGCCGCCCTGACCGCCGGCGCCACCGTTGCCCGCGTCGCCACCGGCGACACCGTCGCCACCGTCAGCGCTTTCTTCCGTGCCAGGCGTGCCGGCCGTGCCGGCCCAGCCGTCTCCACCGACGCCGCCGTTGCCACCGTCGCCGTCGACACCCGCGGCACCGGCATTACCGGTTGCACCACCGGCCGCACCACCGGCCGCAGCAGCACCACCGGCGCCACCGTCACCACCGTTACCACCGACTGCATTGGCCAAGCCGACAGCGCCGGCCCCGCCGTCGCCACCGCGACCGCCGTTACCTCCAGCACCGCCGTTGCCGTCGACACCCGCCACACCGTCGACGGAGCCGACGCCGGCCGCGCCGCCGAGGCCGCCCTGACCGCCGACAGCACCGTTGCCGCCGGCACCGCCGCCACCGCCGTTACCGTCGCCATCGTTGTCGAAGGTGCCGGCAAGGCCGGTCGCGCCATCGCCACCGTTGCCACCGGCGCCACCGACACCACCGGCGCCACCGTTGCCCGCGATACCCGGGGTGTGCACCCCGAAGAAGCCCCCGGCGCCACCGTTACCGCCGACGCCACCGTTACCGGCGGCACCACCGGCCGTGGCGTTACCACCGTTGCCGTTGCCGTCGTTTTCGAAGGTGCCCGCAGCACCCGCGGCGCCCGCGCCTCCGGTACCGCCTTGACCACCGTTGCCACCGGCACCGGAGTTACCGAACAGCCCGGCCACACCACCGTTGCCGCCCGCGCCGCCGTTACCCGCTGCGCCGCCGGCCTGGTTCTCAGTGCCGGCAGCGCCGGTACCGCCGGTACCGCCGACACCGCCGGCACCGCCGTTGCCGAAGAAGAAGCCACCGTCGCCACCGACACCACCGGCGAAACCATCCAGACCGATGTCGCCGATGCCGCCCTGGCCACCGGCGCCGCCGTTGCCCAGCAAGAAGCCACCGTTACCGCCGTCACCGCCGAGGCCGAAGAAGCTGCCGCCGTCACCACCGTTGCCGACCAGGCCGGCGTTGGCGCCGTCGAGGGTGAAGTCGGTCGAGGCGAACTGGTAGGTGCCGCTTTCGATGCCGGCCAGCGTCACGACGTTCTCGTTGGCGTCCAGCAGGACTTCACCATCGGCGCCCAGTACCTCGTACTCGGCGTTGAGGAATGCGCCGGTGCCGCCGTCACCGAACAGGAAGCCACCGTTCTCGGCGGCGTTGTAGACCAGGTCGCCGTTCTGGTTGAAGCTGACGAACGCGTCGTCACCGTTGTCGAAGATGCCGTCGATACGCAGGCCGCTGCTGATCAGGAACTGGTTGATGCCATAGATCGGCTGGTAGATCAGCGTGTTGATGGTGTTGGCGATCAGCGCGTTGAGCTCGTCGAGCGGAGTGATCTCTGCCGCGCCGGGCACGCCGGCGTCGAAGAGGGAGCTCCAGTCATAGGACGAGGAGTCCACCGTCGTCGGCTCAAACCAGCTGAACAGGTCCTCGAAGAAGTCCTCGAAGTCAGCGCTGGCCGGCGCCGCCGTGACCGGGGTCAACCCGAACGCAAGGAAAGCCCCCGCGGCACTGGTGGTACCGACGGCACGGCTGAGACGACGCGTCTTGCTCTTGGCGGAAGAACGGTTCGACATGGTGTCCCTTCAGGAGAGGTTTAGCTTGGGCGGCTGACAGGGTCGTAAATAGCTTAGGCCGAATTAAGGTAACAGAGCTACGAGAAGCTAGGCAACCATTTGGAACGCGGGATGCTGGACGTCGGCTGAAACGGCGGTGAGCTGTCGATCTATGCGCCGAATGAGCGAATTAGTTGGACATTTGTCCGAGTAAGAAACGGACAACACGCGGGTTGGATACGCTCAGCTTGAGCGGATAACTGTGTTATGCATAGGTTTCCTAGCATGTTCCTGTAGAGATAGCTGAGGTATGGCCCGTCAGTCCGCTGTTGGGTGACGCCGCGCTGCTCCACAGTCACGACAGACGCCGCCGCGGGCCGCTGATTAGGATTCCCGGGTGGCCGAGATGACACCCCACCCCGTGGCACTGTCGACACAGGTGTGGCGCTTTCTCGTCACCGGAGCACTGTCGGCGGTCGTTGATTTCGGGCTCTACCTGCTGCTGTACCTGGGGGCGGGCGTTCCGGTCGACATCGCCAAGGCGATCAGCTTCGTCGCCGGCACCACCACCGCATACCTGATCAACCGGCGCTGGACCTTCCAGTCGGCGGCCCACGCCGGGCGTTTTGTCGCCGTCATGGTGCTCTACGCACTGACTTTCGGCGTGCAGGTGGGCATCAACCATGTCTGCCTGGCAGTGCTCGATTACCAGCGGTGGGCGTTGCCGGTGGCCTTCGTGGCCGCCCAGGGCACCGCGACCGTGATCAATTTCGTGGTGCAGCGGACGCTGATCTTCCGGGCGCGCTGAGTCCGGCCCCAAACGCCCGTGGCCCGGTCGAAGGACCGGGCCACGGGGTTGTCGGGACGAATGCCGTTACGGCTTGTCGGTGCCGTTGGTCCCAGTGGAAACCTGGCCGTTGATGGCCTGGCCAGGGGCGGCGAACTTCTCCAGGGACTGGCCCCCGGTACCGATGTTGCCGACGCCGGTGCCGTTACCGCCATTGCCCGCGGTCGCCTGACCGTTGGTGTAGAAGGAACCGTCACCCGGGGCGCTGTCGTTGTGCACACCGATGTTGGCGTAGCCACCGGCGCCGCCGGCACCGCCGTCGTAACCGGTGCCACCGTTACCGCCCTGCACCGTGTTACCGGTCGCGAACGCTTCGCTGCCGAGGCCGACGATCTGGGTTACCGCAGTGGAGCCGTTGCCACCCTTACCGCCGTCGTACCCGTCACCACCGTTACCGCCGGTAGCGGTACCGTTCGCGATGGACGACAGGCCACTGGCCTGGATGGCCGCCCGGTTGCCGTTACCGCCCAGAGAGTTCTCGCCGTACGCGTTGCCGCCATGGCCGCCCTGCGCGGTCCCCCCCGCCAGTCCGTATCCGGGGGCGCCGGCACCGAAGTTGCGTCCCGCGCTGATGTAGGCGAGCGCACCGGCGCCGCCGACACTGCCGGCGCCCTGGGCGTCACCGCCGTTGCCACCGGTCGCCGAGCCCTCATACACCTTGCCGTAGTTGAGCGCCCAGAGGTAACCCCGCGCGGCGGCGCCGCCTGTGCCGCCGTCCGCACCGGTGCCGCCGACACCGCCGATACTCGACGAGTTCTGCACGATGCCGTAGTCGGTGGTTTCGACATCAACGTTGCCGCCCTTGCCGCCCGCACCACCGACACCGGCGCCGCCGACCCCGGCAATAGCCAGGGTGCCGCTCACCGAGCCGCCGGTTTGGGCGGTGATGGTGGCCGCACCGCCGGCGCCGCCGACGCCGCCGTCGGTACCGACACCGGCATTGCCACCGGTCGCGCCGCTGCCGACGATGATGCTGTCGGCCCCGTCGGCCGAGATCGTCGCATTGCCACCGGCGGCCGTGGCGCTGGCGTCGCCGCCCGTCGCGTGGCTGTCCTGGATGGAACCGCCATTGGTGGCGCTCACCGTGGCAGTGCCGCCCACCCCGCCGTTGCTGCCGGCACCGCTCGCTGAGCCGTCGCCGCCGTTGCCACCGTTGCCGCCGGTGGCGGAGCTGTCGGCATCCACGGTGCCACCGGTGGCAGTGGAGATGCTGGCCGCACCACCATTGCCGCCCTTGCCGCCGGCGAAGCCGGCGCCACCATCACCACCGGCACCGCCGTTGCCGCCGGTGACCGTGCCCTTCGAGGTGATGCCACCGCTGATGGTGGCGGCCCCGCCGTTGCCGCCGGCACCGCCGTTGGCGGCATCTCCACCGGCACCACCGGCACCACCGTTACCGCCGATCAGGGTGACTTCTTGGTACGCCGAGCCGGCACCGACATTCAGGGTCACGCTCGCGCCGTTGCCGCCGGTACCGCCCACGCCACCGTTGGTGCCGTCGGCACCGCCGTTGCCACCATCACCACCAGTCAGGTGCACGTCGGTGAGGCTGCCGTCGCCGGTCAGGGCCACGTTGACACCGCCGCCCGCGCCGACGTGGGCGCCCGCCCCCGCGTCACCGCCGGTGAAGGTGCTGTTGGTGACGTTGCCGGTGCCAGCCACGGACACGTAGACAGCACCAGCGGCAGCACCCGTCCCGCCGTCACCACCTACCACATGCGTGTCTTGGATCGTTGAGCCCACACCGTTTGCCTGCAGCGAAGCCACGCCTCCGTCAGACCCGTTGACGCCATTGACCCCGTCGCCGGCCTTACCGGCCGTAGCCGTCGAGCCGGTTGCTGTGCTGTTCACACCCTGGGCCAGAATCCAACCGTGCCTGCCGGCACCACCGGTGTTACCGGTGCCGATGCCGTCACCGGCATCACCGCCCTTGGCGATACCAGAGGCTTTGGCCCCGTCGGCGGTCGCGCCCACCTGACCGGTGGCATAGGAGGCGTCGCCACCGGTCCCGCCGTTGATCCCAGCACCACCGTTGCCGGCATACGCCTGGCCGGAAGCTTCGGAGCCGAGGCCGTTGCTCAAGATCACGGCCAGGCCGCCGGCGCCGCCCTTGCCGCCGCCAAAGGCCGCGCCACCGTTACCGCCATAGGCCGAACCGGTCGCCGTACCGCCATTCGGTGAGCCGTAACCGGCCTGGACCCAGCCGCCGCCAGCGTCGCCGCCGACACTGCCGGAACCTTCGGCGTTACCGCCGTAGCCGCCGTAGCTGTCGCCGATCGCCGTGCCATTCGCAGTGGCATTGGTGGAACCCTCGGCACCGGCGCCACCCTTGCCGCCGTCGATGCCGGCACCACCGTCACCGCCATAGCCCTTACCACTGGCAGAGCTGTTCTCCCCAAGCGCCTCGACAGCACCACGCCCACCGGCGCCACCGGTGCCGCCGTCACCGTCACCGCCCCGGCCGCCGTAGGCGTCACCGGTCGCTTTGCTGCCCGCGCCGTCGGCCACCACTTCACCGACCCCGCCCGCGCCGCCGGTGCCGCCGTTGGTGCCGACACCGCCAGCGCCACCGTATGCGTTCGCGTTGTCGACCTCACCGCCGTTGCTGGCGATGATGCTGGCCGCGCCACCGGCGCCGTCCGTGCCCCCGACGGAGAAGATGCCGAAACCGGCGAAGCCGAAGTTGCCGCCGCCGCCACCGTCGCCGCCGTAGACGTGGCTGTTGGTGACCGTGCTGCCGTCCTCAGCGGTGATCGATGCGTCGCCACCGGCAGCGCTGTCCGACGCGTTGCCGCCGGTCGCCGAACTCGCTTCGATCCAGCTGCCGGTGTCGGCGAGCACCGAAGCCGCCCCACCGGCGCCGCCCGCACCACCGTCGCCGCCCGTGACCTCGGTTTCGATGACGGTGCTTCCCCCGGTAGCCGTCACCGTGGCACTGCCACCGTCGCCGCCACTACCGGCGTTGCCGCCAGTGACGGTCACGTCGGTGACCGTGGTGTCGGTCCCGTCCGCGACGATCGAGGCTGCACCACCCTCCGAGGTGTCGCTGCCGGCGCCGCCGGTGACCGAGCTACCGGTGACCGCGGCACCGTTGGTCGCCGAAATGGCCGCGTCGCCGCCCGCGCCACCGGTTCCGGCGTTACCGCCGGTGACCGAACTGTTCTCGATCGAGCTGTTTGCGTCGACGGTGACCGTGGCCGCGCCGCCGGCGAAGTCGGTCCT
>NZ_LQPI01000091.1 GCF_002101775.1 Mycolicibacter nonchromogenicus
GGCCCCCGCACCCCCGATCCAGCAGCCCGAGCTGCCGCCGATCTTCCGCCCACCCGCCCAGAACCCGTCCAACAAGGGCAGTAACCCGTCGTGGCTGCCGGACAACAACGGGGGCGGCAACAAGGGCAGTAACCCGTCCTGGCTGCCGGACAACAATGGGGGCGGCAAGAAGGGCGGCAACCCGTCCTGGTTGCCCGACAACAATGGGGGCGGCAAGAAGGGCGGCAACCCGTCACCATGGCTGCCCGGCGCCGGCAGTAACGGCGGCGGCGCGAATCCGTGGATCCCTGGCCTCGGGCGCGTCGGCGACAGCGGCGGTTCCTGGTTCCCCGGCCTTGGCGGTGGCGGCCAGGGCGGTGGCGGCCAGGGCGGCGGTCAAGGCGGCGGCTGGCCCTTCTGAGCCGGTCCCACATCCACTAGCCTGACGGCGTGGACTACGCCGCAGCACTGCTCGATGAGACACGCGCATTCGGTGAGTTGATCCGCGCCGGTGATCCGGAGGCGGCGGTTCCCACCTGTCCGGGGTGGAACCTCACGCAGCTGTTTCGGCACTACGGGCGTGGAAACCGTTGGGCTGCACAAATCATCGCCGAACGGATGGACGGTCCGCTGGACCCGCGCGAAGTGGTCGACGGTAAGCCGCCCGCTGACACCGATGCGGCTATCGAGTGGCTGCACGATGGTGCACAGCGTGTGCTGGACTCGGTTGCCCAGAGCGGGCCGGACACGCCGGTGTGGACGTTTCTGGGTCCTCGCCCTGCCTCCTGGTGGGTGCGGCGCCGGTTGCACGAGGCGACCGTGCACCGTGCCGATGCCGCACTGGCGCTCGGCCACGACTTCACCCTGGCGCCGGAGCTGGCCGCCGACGGGATCGGTGAGCTGCTGGACCTGGTCCCCGCACTGCTGGTACGCAACGGATCTGGGTCGCCGCTGGCCGACGACCAGAGTGTGCACCTGCACGCCACCGACGACGGCCTCGGGGCGACAGGGGAGTGGACCGTCCGACGGCCGGCTGGTAGCGACACCGTGAGCTGGTCGCATGAGCATGGCAAGGGCTCGGTGGCCCTGCGTGGCTCGGCGCGCGACCTGTTCTTGGCGGTCACGCGGCGGGTGCCGGTGGCCGAGGCCGACATCGCGATCTTCGGCGACACCGCGGTATGGCAGAACTGGATTGACCACACCGCCTTCTGATCGGGCGGTAGTTTTGGCGACCATGAGCACATCGGAGATCGCAACGGTCCTCGCCTGGCACGACGCCCTGACCGCCGGTGATCTGGACACCCTGGAACAGCTGTCCAGCGACGACATCGAGGTGGCCGACGCCTCCGGCGCCGGGCAGGGCCATCAGGCGCTGCGCAAGTGGGCCGCTTCGGTTCAGGTGAAAGCCGGGATCGGCCGGATGTATGTGCACGGCGGTGTGGTGGTGGCCGAACTGATCCCCGAGGATGCGGGCGCACCCCAGGCGGTCGCCTTCCGGGTGGTGCACGACCGCGTGACCGCGGTGTTCCGCCACGATGATCTGGACGCCGCCCTGACCGCCACGGAGCTCACCGAAGCCGATCGGGTCGACTAGCCCGCCGTGGTCAGCGGTTAGGGTAGGCGGCATGCGCGGGATCATCCTGGCCGGTGGATCCGGTACCCGCCTGCATCCGATCACCATGGGTGTGAGCAAGCAGCTGCTGCCGGTGTACGACAAGCCGTTGGTCTACTACCCACTGTGCACGCTGATGCTGGCCGGCATTCGCGACATCCAGGTGATCACCACCGGTCACGACGCGCCCGCATTCGCCCGACTGCTGGGCGACGGCAGCGCATTCGGAGTCGACATCAGCTACGCCGTTCAGGATCAGCCCGACGGTCTGGCGCGGGCATTCGTGATCGGCGCCGACCACATCGGCACCGACTCGGTTGCGTTGGTGTTGGGAGACAACATCTTTTACGGCGCGGGTCTGGGGACCAGTCTGCGACGTCACCAATCCCTATCCGGTGCGGTTATTTTCGCGTACTGGATGGCCGACCCTTCGGCATACGGCGTGGTTGAGTTCGACGGTGACGGGTCAGCGGTGTCGATCGTGGAGAAGCCGGCCGCGCCTCGCTCGCACTACGCGATACCCGGGCTGTACTTCTACGACAACGACGTCGTCGAGATCGCCAGGGGTCTGAAGCCTTCCGCGCGTGGCGAGTACGAGATCACCGACATCAACCAGACCTACCTCGATCAGGGCCGGCTCACGGTCGAGACCCTGGCTCGGGGCACCGCGTGGCTGGACACCGGGACTTTCGACTCACTGCTGGACGCCGGCGACTACGTCCGCACCGTTGAGCGCCGCCAGGGCCTGAAGATCGGCGTGCCCGAAGAGGTGGCCTGGCGGATGGGTTTCATCGACGACGACACGCTTGCCACCCGTGCCGCGGCGCTGTGCAAGTCCGGCTACGGCGACTACCTGATGGGGTTGCTGGATCCCCGCTGAGGGCGCTCACTGGCCGAGGATTGCGCTCGCCCGCCGCAGCGAGCGCTCGGCGTTCTCCCGGCTCTCGCCCATCCCGACGAACATGTCGATGGTCATCGGGCTCAGGATCTGCGTCAGAGCCCGGCCGTCCTGCTCGAACGTGCCGACGATTTCCAGCAGCACCACACCGTGGATCATGCTCCAGATCCGTCCCGCCAGAGCGGCGGTGTCGTCGGCCCGGATCCGTCCGGTGGCGATGATCCGCTGCACGGCGGTGAGGAGTTGATCGAAGGTCGCCGTCGCCACCGGCGACTCGGGAACGTGAAACTTCTGCGGCGCGGCGAGGCCGAACATCAGCCGGTACCGCTGCGGGCTGGCCAGCGCGAACTGCCGGTAGGCGTGGCCCATGACGAAGAAGTCCGCCATCGGGTCGTCGGTCTGGGGGGCGGCCGCCAGCGCGGCACCGAACCGTTCGAACGCGGCGGAGATGATCGCCTCCAGCAAGCCGTTCATCCCGCCGAAGTGGGTATAGACCGCCATGGTGGACGCCCCGATCTCGGCGGCGACCTTGCGGGCCTGCAGGGCTTCGGGCCCTTCGCTGTCCAGCAGCCGGGCGCCGGCCTCGATCAGGCGATCACGCGGGTTGGAATCCACCCTTGCCATCCTGCCATAACAGTGTTATACCTAAACCCATAACATCGTTATGGACCGGAGGTGTCCGATGACTACCAATCCCTACCTGGAGGGCGGGTTCGCGCCGATCGCCCAGGAGTACACCCTCACCGAGTTGGCGGTGACCGGGACCATCCCGGACCACCTGGACGGGCGCTACCTGCGTAACGGCCCCAACCCGGTCGGCGAGATCGATCCAGCCTTCTATCACTGGTTCATCGGCGACGGCATGGTCCACGGCGTGCGACTTCGCGACGGCAAGGCCGAGTGGTATCGCAACCGGTACGTGCGGGGCCCGCAGACCGCGGCTTCCCTCGGCGAGTCGCCGCGCCCCGGCCGCCACGGTGGGGCATCGGGAATCGGCGCCAACACCAACGTGATCGGCCACGCCGGGCGAACCCTCGCGCTGATCGAGGGCGGGATCTCCTGCTATGAGCTGACCGACGAGCTGGACACCGTCGGCGCCTTCGACTTCGACGGCACCTTGGCGGGCGGGTATACCGCGCATCCCAAGCGTGACCCCGAAACCGGTGAGCTGCATGCTGTTTCCTACGCGTTCAACCGCGGCAACACCGTCCAGTACTCGGTGATAGGCACCGACGGCCGCGCGCGGCGCACCGTGGATGTCGAGGTCAGCGGCTCGCCGATGATGCACGACTTCTCGCTCACCGAAAAGCACGTGGTCTTCTATGACCTGCCGGTCACGTTCGACAGCCGCCAGGTCGCCCAGGGCGCGGCACCCCCCGGTCTGCGGTTGCCGGTGCGGCTGATCATGTCTGCCCTGATCGGGCGGGTACGCATCCCGGACCCGATCACGGCGCGCTTGCCCATGCCGAAGAGCGCGGTGCGCACCATGCCTTACCGGTGGAACCCGAAATACCCTGCGCGAGTGGGTGTAATGCCTCGGGAGGGGGGCAACGCCGATGTTCGGTGGTTCGAGGTGGAACCCTGCTACGTGTTCCACCCGATGAATGCCTACGACGAAGGCGACACCGTCGTGCTCGACGTGGTCCGGCATCCGAAGATGTTCGACACCGAGATGCGCGGCCCGGCCGAGGGCCTGCCCACGCTGGAACGCTGGACCGTCGACCTGGCCGACGGCAAGGTCCGTGAATCCCGGGTGGACGACCGCGGCCAGGAGTTTCCCCGCGTCGACGAACGGCTGGTCGGCAAGCGGCACCGATTCGGCTACGCGGTCAGTATCGGCAACGGTGTGGTTCCCGACGCGACGTTGATCAAACACGACCTGACCGGCGGCTCGGCCGCCACACGATCGTTCGGCGACGGAAAGCAGTTGGGCGAGTTCGTCTTCCATCCCAAGGATGCAGACTCAGCCGAAGACGACGGTGTTCTGATGGGCTTCGTCTATGACAGTGCGACCGACACCAGCACGCTGGCCATCCTGGATGCGGCCACGTTGGAGGACGTCGCGGGCATCCACCTGCCGCACCGTGTTCCCGCCGGATTCCACGGCAACTGGGTGCCTACCGGGCAATAGGGGTGCGACATGACCACAGACACATCGGGTTCTGCTGTTCGCGTAGGTGATTCGGAGCGGGAGAGTACCGCCGACCAGCTGGGTCAGGCATTCACCCAGGGCTACCTGTCGATGCATGAGTACGAGACGCGACTGACCCGGGCGTTCGAGGCGCAAACCGCCGGAGCGCTGCAGGATCTGGTCGCCGATCTGCCTGTCGCACAGATCGTCAGAGCAGACCCGCGCCGCCGTGCACAACGCGACGCTGCTGCCCGGCGAGGCGTGCGGATCCACCTGAGTGCTTACCTGGCGGTGTCGGTGTTGATGATCGGCATCTGGCTGGTGACCGCGATGTTCGCCGGTGCGTGGTACTTCTGGCCCGTCTGGCCGATCCTCGGATGGGGCATCGGCATCATCTCCCACGCCGTTCCGGTGGGGGCGTGCGCGCGAAAGGTTTTGTCGACGAACTAGGGCCGGTAGCTGACCAGGAAGTTGCCCAGGCGCTCGATGGCGTTGGACAGGTCGCGGGCCCACGGCAGGGTCACGATGCGCAGGTGGTCCGGCGCCGGCCAGTTGAAGCCGGTGCCCTGGGTGACCAGGATCTTCTCCTGCAACAACAGGTCCAGCACCAACTGCTCGTCGTTGTCGATCGGGTAGACCTCGGGGTCCAGTCGCGGGAACGCATAGAGCGCACCGCGGGGCTTCACGCAGGAGACTCCGGGGATCTCGTTGAGCTTGCTCCACGCCACGTCGCGCTGTTCGAGCAGTCGCCCGCCCGGCAGGACCAGGTCATCGATGCTCTGGTGGCCGCCCAATGCCACCTGAATGGCGTGCTGCGCCGGCACATTCGGACACAGCCGCATGTTGGCCAACAGGTTGATGCCCTCCAGGAAGCTGGTGGCGTGCTCCTTGGGGCCGGTGATCGCCACCCAGCCGGAGCGGTAACCGGCCACCCGGTAGGCCTTGGACAGGCCATTGAAGGTCAGACACAACAGATCCGGCGCCAGCGTGGCCAGGCTGGTGTGCTCGGCGTCGTCGTAGAGGATCTTGTCGTAGATCTCGTCGGCCAGCAGCAACAGTTGGTGCTTGCGGGCCAAGTCGGCGATCTGGCTGAGCACCTCGCGGCTGTAGACCGCCCCGGTCGGATTGTTGGGGTTGATCACCACCAAAGCCTTGGTGCGTTCGGTGATCTTCGATTCCATGTCGGCGATGTCGGGCTGCCAGCCCTGGGTTTCGTCGCACAGATAGTGCACCGGTGTGCCGCCGGCCAGCGAGGTCGACGCGGTCCACAGCGGGTAGTCCGGGGCTGGGATCAGCACCTGGTCGCCGTTGTCCAGCAGTGCCTGCAGCACCAGCGAAATCAGCTCGGATACGCCGTTACCGAGGTAGACGTCGTCGACGTCGAAGCGGGGGAATCCGTCCACCAGTTCGTAGCGGGTGACCACCGCTCGCCGGGCCGGCAGGATGCCCTGGGAGTCCGAGTAGCCCTGCGCATACGGCAGCGCCTGGATCATGTCCCGCATGATCACGTCGGGTGCGTCGAATCCGAATGGTGCCGGGTTTCCGATGTTGAGCTTGAGGATGCGGTGCCCCTCGGCCTCCATCCGGGCGGCTTGGGCGTGGATCGGACCACGAATCTCGTAGAGGACGTCCTGCAGCTTGGTCGACTGCGCGAACGTACGCTGCCGTGGCTGACTGCCGGCGGCAGGCCAGGGCATCTGGTGCGGTAACGAATGAGCGGTCACGTCAACAATGGTCCCATAGCTGTCCAATCAAAATTTGCTAGAGAAACAAGTTGGGGCCGTATGTGCACCCATACGGCCCCAACCTGTTATCTCAGCGTTTGCCCGGCGGTCGCGCGCCGCGCTGGATTCCCAGACCCTTCACCGGCGGCTGTTCCTTGGGCGCCTCCGCCGCCGGAGCGGCCTCGGGAGCCGCCTGCGCGCTCTCGGGCTCGGCGGCCTCCGGCGCGGCAGCCGGTTCCGCGGCGGGAGCCGACTGTGCGGCCGGGGCGGCCGGAGCCGCCTTCTTGGCACCCGGGCGCTTGGCGCCTGCTGCCAAACCCAGACCCTTGACCGGTGCAGCCGGAGCGGCCGGTGCAGCCGGAGCTGCCGGTGCAGCCGGAGCTGCGGGCTCGGCCGGTGCCGCGGGTGCGGCGGGCTCTGCCGGTGCGGCGGTGCTGGCCTCGGCGGCCGGAGCAGCGGGGGCAGCCGCTTTCTTGGCACCCGGGCGCTTGGCTCCGCCGGCAAGCCCGAGTCCCTTCACCGGTGCCGCGGCCTTGGCCTCGGCAGCCGGCCTCTCCGCCGTCGCGGTGGCCACGGCAGCAGGTGCCGGAGCCTTTTCCTCGGCCTTCTTTGGGCCGGCCTTGGCGGCGGCCTCGGCGGCAGCGCCCTTGGCCGGCAGGATCACCGAGTCCATGTCCAGCGACTCCAGCAGCAGCTGGGCGATGTCACGCACGTCCACATCGGAACGCCCGGAGGCTTCGATGCGGTCGTCGATACCGTCGCTGACCATCACCCGGCAGAACGGGCAGCCGGTGGCGATGGTGGTGGCTCCGGTGGCCAGCGCCTCGTCGACGCGGTCGTGGTTCACCCGCTTGCCGATGTGCTCTTCCATCCACATCCGGGCACCGCCGGCGCCGCAGCAGAACGAGCGGTCGCGGTTCCGCGGCATCTCGACCAGGTTGGCTCCCGACGCCTCGACCAGTTCGCGCGGCGGCTCGTAGACCTTGTTGTGGCGGCCCAGGAAGCACGGGTCGTGGTAGGTGACCTCCCGCGACACCGGAGCGACCGGAATCAGCCTCTTGTCCCGGACCAGCCGGTTGAGCACCTGGGTGTGGTGCAGCACGGTGTACTCGCTGCCCAGCTGCGGGTATTCGCGAGAGATCGTGTTGAAGCAGTGCGGGCAGCTGGCGATGATCTTGCGGTCCGGCTTCTCCAGGCCGTCGAACACCTCGTTGAGCATCTCGACGTTCTGCGATGCCAACTGCTGGAACAGGAACTCGTTGCCGGCGCGGCGGGCCGGGTCACCGGTGCAGGTCTCGCCGGTGCCCAGCACCAGGAACTTCACCCCGGCAGCGGCCAGCAGCTCGGCGGTCGCCTTGGTGGTCTTCTTGGCGCGGTCCTCATAGGCCCCCGCGCAGCCCACCCAGAACAGGTACTCGAACCCGTCGAAGCTGTCGACGTCCTGGCCGTAGACCGGGATGTCGAAGTTGAGCTCGTCGATCCAGGAGGTGCGCTCCTTGGCGTTCTGGCCCCACGGGTTGCCCTTGTTCTCCAGGTTCTTGAACAGCACGCTCAACTCGGAGGGGAACTCCGACTCCACCAGCACCTGGTAGCGGCGCATGTCGACGATGTGGTCGATGTGCTCGATGTCCACCGGGCACTGCTCGACGCAGGCGCCACAGTTGGTGCACGACCACAGCACGTCGGGGTCGATCACGCCGCCTTGTTCGGCGGTGCCCACCAGCGGGCGGACGGCCTGCTCCGGGCCGGAGCCGCCGATGCGCTCGAAGCCCTTCTCCGGGACGTGGTGGCCGGCCAGCGGCTTGGCGTCGGCCAGATCGACATCGCCTTCCGGCAGCGGCTTGTCGCCGAGCAGGTAGGGGGCCTTGGCCATCCAGTGGTCACGCAGGTCCATGATGACCAGCTTGGGGCTCAGCGGCTTGCCGGTGTTCCAGGCCGGGCACTGCGACTGGCAGCGGCCACACTCGGTGCAGGTGGCGAAGTCCAGCATGCCCTTCCAGGTGAAGTCGTCGATCTTGCCGCGGCCGAAGACGGCGTCTTCCGGCGGGTTGTCGAAGTCCAGCGGCTCGCCCTGGTATTCGATCGGCAGCAGCGGGCCCAGCGCGTTCGGCAGTCGCTTGAAGGTGACGTTGATCGGGGCCAAGAAGATGTGCAGGTGCTTGGAGTTCAGCACGATCAGCAGGAAGCCCAGGGCCACGGCGACGTGCAGCAGCAGTGCGGTGGTCTCGAGGATCTCGTTGACCGTGAGCCCCAGCGGAGCCATGAGCCTGCCCATGAGATGCGACAGGTAGGCGCCCTTGCCGTAGGGCAGGGTGCCGGTGTTGGCCGCCGCCCCGCGCAGCAGCAGGAAGGTCCAGACCACGTTGAGGATCATCACGAGGATCAGCCACGCGCCGCCGTTGTGTGAGCCGTAGAAGCGGGAGGACCGGCCGTGCTCAGTCGGGTTGCGCAGGACCCGGATGATCATGAACACGACGATCGACAGGGTGACCGCGGTGATGAAGAAGTCCTGCATGAAGCCCAGCACGTCCCAGTGGCCGACCAGCGGTATGGCGAAGTGCGGGTTGAACATCTGACCGTAGGCCTCGATGTACACCGTGATCAGGACGAAGAACGCCCACATGGTGAAGAAGTGCGCGAGGCCCGGGATGGACCACTTGAGCAGCTTGGCCTGGCCGGCGACCTCACGGAGCTGGGTCTCGATCCGGGTCTTGATGTCGGAGGTCCGCTCGGCGCCCACCTTCTGACCCGACTTGACCAGCCGGAACAGCCAGAACACCCGGCGGGCGGCCAGCAGGCCGACGAGTCCGGTCATGGACAGGCCGACCACCAGCCTGATCAGCATCTGGGTATTTTCGGTCACGGAGTGCCTCTCCCATCCACAAGTTACCGGCTAGTAACTTAGCTATGGTTACCGACGGGTAACTTACCGCCGATTCTGCGCAGCACCAGTTCAAGCCCCAATCGGTGCTCGCTCATAGTGCCACTCCGAGGCCGCTCAGCGCGACAAAGGCTGGCCTAACTCCACCCGGCGGGCGACGGCCCGGACGGCCTTTCACGCGCGGTGAGGCAATGCCGAACTCAGAGTCCGGGCAGCGGGATGACGATCTCCGGGGGCCGTCGGGTGGTCGTGGGAGTCTCCGGGGCGGCGGTGGTGCTCGGTGCCGTCGTCGTGGGTTCCTCGGTGGTGGTCGGCGGCGCGCTCGTGGTGGGCGGCTCGGTGGTGGTCGTCGTGCTGGGTGCCTCGCTGGTGGAAGGCGGGGGCTCGGATTCGGTCGGCGGCGGCGGGTTTTCGGCGGTGGCGGTGTCGGACGGGGCCTGCGGCGGGCCGGGTGCGGCGGGTTCTTCAGCGGGCTCTTCGGCAGGCGTCGAGACGCTGGACGTCACGGTGGTGGTCGCCGGCGCGGTGGGGGTCGGCTCCTTATGTACCAGCCGGACCATGCCCCACACCAACAGGGCGATCAGGAGCGCGGTCAGCACGCCGAGACCGACCAGCGCGGCTGGCCGCAGGTACCAGGGGGTGGGCGGCGGGGGTTCGGTCCACTGGGGCTGCTGGCCGGTGGCCTCGCGGTACTCGCTGTAGGCCGGCTCGCCGTAATTGCCGTTGCCGCCATAGTCGTAGCCGGCCATCTGGGTCGGGTCGTTGTTGGGGTCGTCCGGCGATCGGTTCACACGCACCGAGGGTAGGTGCCGTGCCTGACAAAATCCCGCGACGACCCTGGCTGCAACCCGTCAGCTGCCCTAACGGCGACGCGCGACAAGCTCGAAGACAGCTCGCCAGCCGAGCAGAAACACCGCGGTGACTGTCGACGCGACCAGGATGAAGCTCGCCGCCACGCCGGCCGAGGTCGCGTGGCGCAAAAGCATGCCGACCAGCACTGTGGATATCCAGACCGTCACCCCGGTGGGCGCCAGTGCGGTGGGCCTGCGCCAGCCGCGCGACAACAGCCAGCCCAGCACCGTGCCGCTCAGAAACGGCCAGGCTGTGGTGGCCAGGCCACTGAGCGTGATGCCCTCGGCGTGGCTGCGCCGGCCGAGGGCGCAGAAGATCACCACGGCCACCACGTCGATGCCGAGCAATGCCAGCGTCCGCGGTGGTTGCATGCGGCGAGAGTACCGGGCTGGCCGGCTACCGGCGCGGCGGCAGGGTGATCACGGTGGGCAGATCGGGAACCTTGGGGATCGGCGGGATGGTGATCACCGAGGGCAGGTGCGGCAGGTGGCGGCGCGTGGTCTCGTTGGCGGGCGGCGCCTGCTGTGCCGGCGGCTGCTGGGGCGGAGCCTGCCGGGGCGGGGCCGCCGGTGGTGCGGTGGTGCTGGGAGCGCTGGAGCTCGTCGTCGTGCTGCTGCCGGGGGTGGTGCTGCTTGTGGTGGTGCTGGTGCTCGACGAACTGGTCGCCGGGGTGGTGCCGCCACCGGGACCGCGGCTGGTCAGCTGGATGATTCCCCAAATGACCAGCGCGAGCATGACCGCGATCAGCCCGAACCAGGCGATCAGCACCGACCGGCGGCGAAACCATGGAGTGTCGGACAACGCGGCGAAGTCGGTGCCCTGCGGGTCGGTTGGCTGGTCAAAGGTGCCGTAGGAGCCGTATTGGGTCGGCGCATCGCCGGGGTGTCGCCCCGGGTTGGGGGGACCGAGCGGCGCCGGGGGCGGGCC